>CAXXRD010000001.1:0-55000 GCA_963663895.2 Dehalococcoidia bacterium
AAGCAGAGTTCGCGTTGGCAGCAGCAGCGACGGTTCTCCAACGGCGTCAAGCAGGCGAGCCGCTGGGATCGGGAGACGCCGCCTTCGCGGAAGGGCTCATCCGCGGCGTCGCCGCTCACCGCGCCGAGATCGATACCTGCCTGCAAAAAGTCGCCCCGGACTGGCCTCTGGCGGACGTTTCAGCTGTCGATCGAACGATCCTGCGCGTTGCGCTCTACGAATTGCTGTTCAATAATGCCGCCGTTCCGAGCGCCGCCGTCATCAACGAGGCGGTGGAGATCGCAAAGCGCTACGGGAGCGATGCGAGCCGCCGGTTTGTGAACGGAGTGCTGGGAACCGTGAGTCGCGAGCGGATCACTCACCGCAGCGCGAGCACAACAGAGACGGAGGAGACCGGTGGCCCTGTTTGAGCGCGTACGCGGCATTATTGAGAACCAGTTGGGCGTGGACGCAGATGATGTGACGCTTGAGGCATCGTTCATCGACGACTTAGGGGCGGACTCCCTGGACTTGGTCGAACTCATCATGGCTTTTGAGGACGAGTTCAAGGAGGAAGTCCCTTCTCTCGAGATCTCGGATGAGGAGGCGGAGGGAATCGCCACAGTCGACGACGCGATCGAGTTCCTCAAGAGCAAAGGTGTCCCCGAGGACTAGCTCGAGGACCGGGATCTGCCAAGTATCACCACCCCAGACATCGCCTTGAGAGGGCGATGGGGCCCCTTTATCGTTTAACTGCCATATCGTGAACCCAGGGGAGGCCTGATCCGTGGAGATCTTCGGCATTGGCTTCTTCGAAATCGTAGCAGTGCTGCTGCTGGCCGCGATCATCTTCGGCCCGCACCGCTTGCCGGAGTTGGCAGGCCAGATGGGACGCGCGGTGCGTGAATTGCGTGAGTATGCGCGCGACTTCCGTGACGAGTACCTGGTGGACTTCGAAGAGGTAAAGGAGGAATACCTCGAGATCCGGCACGAACTCCAGACGGAGGGCCAGGAATTCAGGCCGAGCTGGAGGCGGCGGATTCCGATATTCGCGCCAGCCTGAAGGAGATCGAAGGCGATACGCAGCAAGCGATCACCGAGGCGAAGCGCGGGGAAGCAAAGGATAGCGCGCGCACGGACAGCAAGGCGGAGCGGGTAGTGCGCGCGCAAGAGGAAGCGGCGACGACCGCTCGGGAGCCGACCCGTAGTGGAGTGGGACGCCGCGGTCGAACCGTCCGCCGCCGGACGCAGCAGGCTCCGGTAGCGCGGCCGAGCAATGTGATCTCGCTGCACCGGCGGCGCGGGAAGGAGTCCTAACCCGCGATGGCTTCGCGCGCCGCGCCGGTTGAAGAGCCTTCTCCAGAACAGATCGAGGCAGCCAAGCGCGGCGATAAGATCGTCTCGGTGGGCGAGCATCTGCTGGAGTTGCGCAACCGGATCACGGTCGCAACGCTCACCCTCGTCCTAACGACAGTACTGGCGCTCGTGTTCGCCCAGGACGTGATCGACTACTTGCTAGAGCCCGGCCGTCGCGCCGACCCAAACTTCCGGCCGATCTTCACAGAGCTGTTGGGCTTTTTCGGATCGTACCTCAAGGTTTCGTTGCTGATCGGCCTCGCGTTCGCCATGCCAATGATCCTGTACCAGGGCGTGATGTATCTGAATCCAGCGCTCACGTCCGGTGAACGGCGTTGGACCATACCGCTCATCCTCTTAGCCACCGTTTCGTTCGCCGGCGGCGCGGCGTTCGCGTTCTACGTCGCCTGGCCGCCCGCGCTGAACTTCCTGTTGAATTTCGGACAGGATGTCGTCGACGCCCAGGTCACCATCAACGACTACGTCAACAAATTAACGCGGTTCATGTTCTGGACGGGCATCGTATTCGAGACGCCGCTGGTGCTGATGGGGCTGGGCTTTCTGGGAATCGTCAGTTCGCACGCCCTCAAACGTGCTTGGCGGTGGTCGATCATTGGATCGTTCGTCATGGCGGCGATCATCACGCCATCCGTGGACCCGGTGACGCAGGCGGCGGTGGCGCTGCCACTGATGGCCCTGTATGGCCTGGGAATCTTGCTGGTGAAGCTAGTGGAACGTCACCGCGGTGAGCTAGAAGCAACGGCACCGGTCGAGGCGTGATCGTTCCCGCACAGGGGCTGGCGCTCTTCCGTTCCCTCCGCGGCCGCGCTTTCAGCACGGGCCTGATCGGCGGGTTCTTCAGCGGGCTCACCGGTATAGGAGGCGGCACTCTCATGGTGCCGCTGCTCGCCGGCTACGTCCGCCTGCCCCAACATACCGCCCACGGCACGAGCGTACTGATCGTAGTGCCGATCGCCGCCGCCGCCGCCGCGAGTTACATCTGGCGCGGGGATATCGAGTGGGACTTGGTGGGAGCCTTGCTAGGTGGATCGATCATCGGCGCCTATGTCGGCGCCGCGTTGATCATGCGCCTCCGCGCCCGCGAACTGCGGCTGATCTTCGCCGCAGTGCTCGTTGCCGCAGGAATCCGGCTCTTGATTACGTAAAGGCATTCGATGGAAGACGTGTTGATCGCCCTTGTGATCGGTTTGGTGGGAGGACTCGCGGCAGGCCTGCTGGGTATCGGCGGCGGCGCCGTCTTCGTGCCGGGCTTAGTGATCCTGATCGGTACAGAGCAGATAGTGGCGCAGGGGGTTTCACTAACAGTGATCATCGTGACAGCGGCAGTAGCCGCGTTCCGGCATCGGCACAACCGCACGATCAACTACCACGTTGCGAGCTGGACGGTTGTGCCAGCGGTCGCGCTGGCGGTGGCGGGTGCGCTGGTGGCTAATGAGATCGACGGAGACATATTGCGCCGCATTTTTGGCGGCATGCTGCTGGTAGTCTCAGCACGAATGGTGTACCAGACGGCCCGTACTTGGCGCGCAACGAACGAGGCAGCGACGCCCCTAGGATCCGCTGGCGACTCGCCACGATGAACTCGGACGTCCTCGCCGAGTTGAATGCGCGCATCGCTGCTTGCACTGCCTGCGCCCTGCACCAGGGTCGGACGCAGACCGTCCCGGGCGACGGCGATCCGAACGCCGAGGTGCTGTTCATTGGTGAAGCGCCCGGTTTCCATGAAGATCAGCAGGGCAGTCCCTTTGTCGGGCAAGCAGGACGGGTCCTCGATCAACTCTTGCTGGAGATCGGCCTCACGCGCGCGGATGTCTTTGTCGCCAATGTGATCAAGTGCCGTCCCCCAAACAATCGCGATCCATTGCCCGAAGAGATCGCAACGTGTGAACCGTTCCTCACGATGCAGATCAGGGGGATCCGTCCCAAGCTCATCGTGACCCTAGGAAGGTTCGCCTTGCAGTACTTCCTCCCCGGCGCCTCCATTTCTCGATCCAGAGGGAAAGTGATCCGCAACGATCCTTACCTCCTCTACCCGCTGTACCACCCCGCCGCCGCGCTGCGACAGAGCCGGCTTTTCCAGGTGCTGCGGGACGACTTCCAACGCATCCCGCAGATCGTCGCGGGTGCGGAGCGTCCCAGTGTCCACGCGACTCCGTCCGCAGCGGTCGCCCAAAAAGAGGACAGCGCCACCCAATTGCAGCTTCTCTAAGGACCGCCCGTTGCATGACGACATCCCCAACGATGGCGTTCGCCTGATCCCGCTGGGCGGCCTGGGCGATATCGGTCGCAACATGATGGTGGTGGAAACGGCCGACGATCTCGTGGTCGTGGACGCCGGCATCATGTTCCTCCGGAAGAACTGCTGGGGGTCGACTTCATCATTCCGGACGTCTCCTATCTGCGCGATCGGGCAGCGAAGCTGCGCGCGTATCTGATCACGCATGGCCACGAGGATCACATCGGCGCGCTGCCGTACCTGCTGCCCGAACTCCCCGCGCCGATCTACGCGACGCGGCTGGCCCAGGGCCTCTTGGGTTTAAAGCTCAAGGAGGCGGGGCTGGACAGCGCCGTTCGCGTCACAATCGACGAGCAGTCGACGAGCGAACTCGGCAGCATCCAGGCCGAGTATTTCCCCGTGGCGCACTCGATCCCGGACGCGGTAGGCATTGCCTTACGGACCCCGGCCGGGCTCTTGGTGCACACGGGTGACTTCAAGATCGATCACACCCCTGTGCTGAGCTCTCCTACAGACCTGCCGCGCCTCGCCGCTTACGGCAGCGAAGGCGTACGCGTGTTGATGAGTGACTCCACCTACGCCGACCACCCTGGACACACACCGTCCGAACAGGTCGTGGGCGACGCGCTGCAGCAGATCATGTTCAGCACGCCGGGGCGAGTGATCATCGCCACGTTCGCCTCGCAGATCGCGCGCCTGCAGCAGATCATCGACGGAGCGGAGGCGGCAGGCCGTACGGTGTTTGTGACTGGTCGGTCAATGGTGAACAACGTACGAATGGCACGCGATCTGGGCTACATCACCACCTCGCACGGCGGGGTTCGCAACATCAACGAGCACGACGGCTTCCCCGATGACGAGGTCGTGATTGTCTGCACCGGCGCCCAGGGTGAGCCGATGTCGGCGCTGGCACGGATGGCAACGGGCGACCATCGCGAGGTGGTGATCAAGGCCGGAGACACAGTGGTGTTATCGTCCAGTCCGATTCCAGGAAACGAAGCCGCCGTGAACCGGACCATGGACAACATCTTCCGCCAGGGCGCGGTCGTGCGGTCCGTGGGAACCGGTGATCCCAACGTACATGTACGCGGTCACGCGGCACACGAAGAGCTCAAAACAGTGCTCAATCTTACCCGCCCCGAACTCTTCGTCCCGGTGCACGGCGCCTTCCGGCACCTCGCGATGCACGTGGACCTCGCGCAGAGTTTGGGTGTGCCGGCAGAGAACTGCCATCTCCTGCTAGATGGCGATGTGCTCGAGTTGACCAACGAAGCGCACGCAGTCGTCGATACCGTGCCGGCATCGTACGTGTCCGTCGACGGACTGAGCGTGGGCGGGGTGGATCACACGGTCTTGCGCGACCGGCAGCATCTCGCGACCGAAGGCATGGTGGTCGTGGTTGTGCCGGTGGACCACCGAACCGGGCAGATCGCGGGGCAGATCGACGTGGTGTTCCGCGGCTTTGCCGGTAGCCAAGACTCCGAAGCGTTACGCCAGCGGGCGGTGGAGCGGGTGCGAGAGACCCTCCTGGGAAAGGATCACCCCGTGGAGTGGACCGTGGTCCAAGAGTTGCTGAAGAGCAGCATGTCGCAGTTCTTGTATCGCGAAACGCGCCAGCGTCCTATGATGCTACCCGTGGTCGTGGAAGTCTGACCCGTGGCGGGGTGATCGGACCTCTCTAAGGAGCCCGCTCCCCATGGCACGTGCGGAGGCTCGTCGCCGCCGCTCTCCTTCGCGTTATCGCTTCGCACTGCGACTCCCGCGGCAGCGGCTGGCGTTTCTACCGATACTGGGCGCGATCTGCATCCTCGGCGCAGCAGCGCTCATCAACTGGATCGTAGCTCCGTCGGGCGTGGTCGGCGCAGTCCGCGAGAGCGCCATTGAGGCGATCGGCGCGGGCACTTTCTTGGTGATCGCCCTGGTGATGATCGTCGGGTTGTGGCTGATCACGGGTGCCCGCTGGCAGCCGGGCCTGGATGGGATTCGCCGCATCGCAGGGATCTGCGCACTCGCCCTCTTCGCCTGCGGTACGGGCGGCTTGATCCGGCCCGATTGGACTTTAGGAACCGTGGACTTAAGCCGGGTCACCGCCGGTGGCACCCTGGGCGATGCGTTGACGTCTCCCGGCGGCGCCTTCGTCATGCTGGCATTGGCGCTCGCAGCCGCGCTGATCTTGGCCCCACGGCCCAGTGTGCAGGGCGGGCTATGGATCGCCCAGGCACTCGCAGTGATTGCCGCGACTCAGCCACTGCGACTCTCTCTCAGGGCGTGGCGGCGCGGCTTCATCACGACCCGCGCCGTGCCGGTCTCCGAAGCGGCGACCGAGGCCAATGACACAGCGATCGACCTTCAGGCCGCTCCAGACGAAGCGGAGGCAGCAGCAGAGCCGCCTCCAGAAAAGAGCCAGCCACCGACCTTCCCGGCAAGGCGCTGTCGAAGGTGGACGACGGGGTCCGCGCCAACGGGCGACAGCGGCGGCGGAGTGAAGACGGTTGGCAGCTGCCGCCTCTCACGCTGCTCCGTACCGAAGCAGCAGCGAAGCGGAGCGCCCAATCGCAGGAGCAAGCGAAACGGATCATGCAGACCTTGGAGTCGTTCGGCGTCGATGCCAAGGTCGTGCATATCAACGAAGGCCCGTCCGTCACGCAATTTGGCATCGAACCCGGCTGGGAGGTGAAAACGCGGACCGTCTTGGAGCGAGACGCGCACGGTCGAACCGTGAATGCCGCGAACGGACAGCCGCAGACCCACGAGGAAGAAGTCTCGCGGACGCGGGTGCGTGTGAGCAAAATTACGCGGCTCGCCAACGATTTAGCGCTTGCGCTCGCAGCGCCGTCCATCCGTGTCGAGGCTCCGATTCCCGGCAAGCCCGTCGTCGGCATTGAGGTGCCCAACGCGAAGACGCGCCTGGTGGCACTACGGGGGGTGCTGGAGTCGGAAGAGTATGCACAGGCGGTGCGGGAAGCGGCAGTGCCGATCGCGTTGGGGCGCACTGTCACGGGCAAGGCCGAGGTCCAAGACCTCGCACGGATGCCACATCTCCTCATCGCGGGTGCCACCGGGGCCGGGAAGAGCGTAGCGATCAACAGCATCATCTGCGGCCTATTGATGCAATTCTCCCCTGCCCAATTGCGCTTGGTGTTGGTTGACCCCAAGCGCGTGGAGCTGACGAACTATGCGGCCATTCCCCATTTAGCGTTTTCGCACGTGGTGACCGAACCGGATGAGATGGTGGGTGCCCTGCGAGTAGTCATCACCGAGATGGAACGCCGCTACCGCCGTTTCGAGCAGACGCGCGAGCGCAACATCGCGTCCTACAACGCCAGCGGCCTATCAGATGGGCCGCTGCCCTACTGGGTCGTAGTGATCGATGAGCTGGCCGATCTGATGATGGCGGCACCCGTCGAGGTGGAGCAGCAGCTGGTGCGACTGGCCCAACTCGCCCGCGCGACGGGCATCTTCCTGGTGATCGCGACGCAGCGACCATCGGTAGACGTGGTCACCGGGTTGATCAAAGCCAATTTCCCCACGCGGATGGCATTCGCGACCACGTCACAAACGGATTCCCGCGTGATCATCGACCAAGGCGGCGCGGAGAAGCTGGTGGGAAGAGGCGATATGTTGTTCCTCGCCACGGATTCGCTCAAACCGCGCCGTATTCAAGGAACTTATGTCTCTGATGAGGAGATCGAGCGGCTGGTCAAGTTCTGGACACAAGGCCGCCACCGAGCCAGTACCCCTCCCGATCTGGACGAGCAACTGGAAACCGCCGCCGCTCAAGCGAGCGCAGGCACTGAAGAGGCCGCTGACAGCGATGCGCGCGACGCTCTCTACGAGCAGGCCCGAGCGCTTGCAGCGGAGCACTCGCGTGTCTCAGCGTCATTGCTGCAGCGTCGGCTGCGGATCGGCTATCCAAGGGCGGCCCGCCTGATCGACACGCTCGAAGCGGAAGGGGTCGTCGGAGCAGCCACAGGCGGACAGTCGCGGGAGGTGCTGGCGGCCGCGGAGGGCGAGGCACGCTGAAGTTCAACAGGGACGCTACCTATCTGGCTAAGATGGGATGGGAGCGTCCGATGCCGCGAATTCGTCTGACTGAGCCCCGGTAGTGATGCGTGCGCTTGCCGACGCGGTTGCGCGCTGGCGCACCCCGAAACCCCAGCCACCACGGCGGGGGGAAGGGGAAACGCTCTGCGTCCTCTGTGGATCCGACACGTCCGCCATGCAGAGCTACGCGACGCTGGGCGTGTGCTCTGCCTGCAACTACCACCACGCGATCTCGGCCTGGCAGCGGATCAAGATCTTGGCGGACGGCAATAGCTTCCGCGAGATCCACGCGTCTACCACTTCGATCGACCCGCTCTCGTTCCCGGAGGGTGGCGACTATCGGGATAGCTTGCGTGAGGCGTTCCGCCGGACGCGGCTCCGCGAAGCAGCGATCACGGGCGTATGCAAGATCCAAGGGCGACCGACCGTCCTCATCATCCTCGACTTCGGCTTCCTGGGCGGCAGCATGGGCGTGGTGGTGGGAGAGCGCGTGGCCCAAGCCTTCGAGTACGCCAGCAACCGAGGGTTGCCCGTCGTGTCCGTGATTACCAGCAGTGGTACTCGCGTACAGGAGGGGGTGCTGGCGCTGATGCAGATGGCTAAGACGGCCGCCGCCGCCGGCCAGCACAGTCGCCGTCGGCTGACGCACGTGACGATCCTTGGAAACCCATCGACCGGCGGAGTCTTTGCATCGTTCGCGAATCTGGCCGACGTGATCGTCGGTGAACCGGGCGCCCTCGTGGGACACGCCACCTTGCGTGACGTGGAAGAGGCCGAGCGCGGAGAACTCCCACCAGAGACGCACACCGCAGAGTCACACCTGGCACATGGGTTGATCGACCAAGTGGTCGCGCGCGGACGGCAGCCGGACCTGTTGGCGTCGCTCTTGGATCTGACGGCGCCCCGGCCACGCCTCAGGATCAAGCGCGGGCTGAAACTGCTCGACTGGCACCCCTCACGCGCGATCAATCCCTGGCAGGAGGTACAGCTCGCTCGACACGAGGGCCGCCCCGGTGCATTGGATTACATCGGGCGGATCGCGGACACGTTCGTCGAGCTGCGCGGCGATCGCGAAGCGGGCGACGACCCAAGCGTCATCACGGGCCTAGCCGACCTGGGCGGGCAACCCGTGATGCTGATCGGACAAGAGCGCTCCCGCTCCGAGAAGCGCCAGCCACCGCTCATCCGGCCGGAGGGCTTTCGCAAGAGTCTCCGCGCCATGCGGCTGGCGCAGAAGTTCCAGCTACCTCTCGTCACGCTAGTCGATAGCCAAGGAGCCGATCCAAGCCGCGAGGCCGAAGAGCATGGGTTAGGCCATGCGATCGCGGAAAATCTCGCCATGCAGGCAGGACTGCGAACACCGGTGATCGCGACGATCATCGGCGAAGGAGGCGGCTCCGGGGCGCTTGCATTCGCAATTGCAGACCGCGTCTTGATGCTGGAGCACTCCATCTTCTCGGTTGCGTCCCCAGAACGCGCGGCGGCGATCCTCTACCGCGATCAGAGCCGGGCGGAGCGGCTGGCCAAAGCGCTCCGCCTCACCGCTGCTGATGCGCTGGAGTTGGGTGTCGTGGACCAGGTTGTCCGTGAGCCGCGGGGAGGAGCGCATGAGGATCACGATGCGGCGGCGGCACAGCTCGCCTCGGCTATCCGGGAGGCGCTCGGGGACGTGAGCAACGTGTCCGTGCGCAAACTGGTGCGGCAACGCTACCAGCGCTACCGCAAGGTCGGAATCTATCAGAGCTTTTTCCAAGTCAGCCTGCGCCGCAATCTCGCCGACTTGCAGGACGATATGCGCGAGCGATTCTCTCAAGCCTTTCGCAGGGGAACGCGTGGCCCACGCAACCGGGACGGAGAGGCGCCCGGCATCGCTTTCGATTAAACGCAACGGGGGACGGAGGGCTGGAGGCCGAGCTAGCCGATCACGGTATTGGCCTGCGGCGTTTGCGGAAGTGTGAAGGGCGTAAAGCGGGTATCGTCGGTCCACTCGAGTTGGTAGAGGTGCTCCCGCCCGGGAAGTCCACGTAGACGCCTCATCCCGCGGTCTACCCAGCGGTCCTCCGGCACGAGCGCGGCGACTTCTTCGTGCACTCGGGCGGAGAGCCAGATCTCCTCACCCAAGCTCTTGCCCAAGATCCGCTCTGCAACGTTCACGGTACGGCCGAGAATGTCACCGCCCCAGCGCAGCATCACATCGCCCGTGTGCATCCCGATGCGCACGCGTACGGGCCAATCGGAACGCCGACTGGCCCGCGTGCTGACGTCACGCTGCACGCTAACGGCGCAGAGCACGGCATCTAGCGCCTCCGCGAAAGCGACGAGGAAGCCATCGCCGGTGCTTTTGACCTCGAAGCCAGCGTAGCGGTCAATGGCAGTGCGAATGAGGCGATTATGCTCATCAACAAGCTGGGCCCAGAACGCGTCGCCGAGGCGCTCGTTCAAGCGAACCGAGTCTTCGATGTCAGTGAAGAGAACGGTAAGCGAGCGGCCTCCGGCAGGGACGAGAGTTGCGCTGAGGGCCGAGCCGTCCCTAGGACAGAAGGCTGATCCCGCCGGCGCTTCTTCACCGCAGAAAGGGCAGCTGTGGAGCGCGTGCTCCTGCTCGTCCGGGAGGAGCCAGCCAGGCGTGCGAGGTCGCCGCGGCCGAGTGTCGTCCACAGTACTCACGAAGGTCCTCGACCGGTCCGTGCCACTCGTCTCGGCGCGCAGGTACTGCCCAATCGCATCACTCTACGAATCTCACCGCGGCGAGCCAGCGTCTAGGCATCCCCGACTCACCTGGGTATTCTGTCAACTTCCCGTGCGCCTGTTTATTCCCCCGCGTTTGATCAAGCGCCGGCCGCGCCGACCATAAGAATCCGCAACCCACTCGGTGAGATCGCCCTCATCTCCCAGCAGTTCGCGACGCAACTCAATGATCTGATCGCGCAGAAGCGCCGCACGCTCGAACTCAAGGGCTTTCGAGGCACGCTTCATCTGCTTCTCAAGGTCTTTGACCAGCCGGGCGACCTCGTCTCTGGGAATGTTGGCTGTGTCGACAGGCGCGCTGACGTCGTAGGTCGCGCGCTCTTCCGCAACTTGCTTCACTTGATCTGTTATGTCCCGTATGGCCTTGCTGATGCTGACCGGTGAGATGCCGTGCTTCTCGTTATAGGCGCGCTGAATGCTGCGGCGTCGATCGGTCTCACCGATTGCAGCGCGCATCGAGTCCGTGACGGTGTCGGCGTACATGATCACGTGCCCGTTCACGTGGCGAGCGGCACGGCCGATGGTCTGGATCAGCGAGCTCTCGTTGCGGAGGTATCCCTCCTTGTCGGCGTCCAAGATCGCGACCAAGCTCACTTCGGGGAGATCTAACCCCTCCCGCAGGAGATTGATCCCGACCACGCAGTCAAAAACACCGAGCCGGAGGTCCCGAAGGATCTCGACACGCTGGAACGTATCTTGCTCACTGTGGAGGTGATGCGTCTTGATGCCGAGTTCACGCAGATAGTCGGCTAAGTCTTCGGCCATCTTCTTGGTCAACGTAGTGACCAAGGCACGCTCGCCACGCTCGACGCGCCGATGAACCTCGTCGAGCAAGTCATCGATCTGGCCTTCCGTCTTACGCACCTCCACCGCAGGATCGAGGAGGCCGGTGGGACGGATCACTTGCTCCACAATCTGGGTGGAATCGCCGCGCTCGTAGTCTCCCGGCGTAGCGGAGACATAGATCACTTGATCAAGGTGAGCGTTGAATTCCTCGAAGCTGAGTGGCCGGTTGTCGACGGCGGAAGGGAGGCGGAAGCCATGGTCGATGAGCGTCTGCTTGCGGCTGACATCGCCGAAGTACATCCCGCGCACCTGCGGCAGCGCCATGTGGCTCTCGTCAATAAAGAGCAACCAGCGGTCCGGGAAGTAATCGAGCAGGGTCCAGGGCGGGCTGCCGGCAGCGCGCCGGGCGAGGTGCCGCGAGTAGTTCTCGATACCGGAGCAATAGCCGGTCTCACGCAACGTCTCGATGTCGAAGCGGGTGCGCTCCTCAAGTCGCGCTGCCTCGAGAATGCGGCCCTCGCCGCGCAGCGTCTCCAGGCACCGGGCTAACTCCGTCTCGATATCACGCAGTGAGGCTTCGAGCCGCGCGGCGGAGGTGACGAAGTGCTTGGCAGGGTAGATGTCGACCCGGTCGCGCTCGGCCAGGACTTCCCCCGTAAGAGGGTCGAGCTCCATGATGCGCTCCACCTGATCGTCCCAAAAGTCCACGCGCACCGCCAGTTCCTCATATGAAGGCTGGATAGTGAGGGAGTCGCCACGGATGCGGAACTTGTTCCGGCTAATGGTCATCTCGTCGCGTTGATACTGGACATCGACGAGATGGCGGAGGATGCGCCGCCGCTCGATGCTTTCGCCGACTTTCAGCGTCAACACAAGCGATTGGTACTCCTCTGGTTCGCCGAGGCCGTAGATGCAGGAGACCGAAGCAACGATGACGACGTCTCGGCGCTCGAAGAGGGCGCGAGTGGCGGCGTGACGCAGCTTGTCGATCTCGTCGTTGATCGCCGCGTCTTTCGCGATGTAGGTGTCTGTGCGGGGAATGTAGGCCTCGGGCTGATAGTAATCGTAATAGGAGACGAAGTACTCGACCGCATTGCCGGGCAAGTACTCCTTGAACTCGGTGGCGAGCTGTGCGGCCAGCGTTTTGTTCGGCGCAAGCACCAGCGTGGGGCGGTTCATAGCCGCGATCACGTTCGCCATGGTGAAGGTCTTCCCAGATCCGGTAACGCCCAGCAACGTCTGAGCGCGATCGCCACGCTGGATACTCTCTACGAGCGCCGCGATCGCCTCCGGCTGATCACCGGTGGGCACGTGGTCGCCGCCGATTTCAAAACGCTGCAGCACGAACTCCTGAGTGGAGGAACATCGCAGCGGCGGCCGGTCAGATGACGGCTCGTCGCTGCCCGTATCAGCCGTCGACAGCGACGCTGCAGGTGCGAGCTGTCGTCTCGGCAGCATAAAGGGCTCCATCAGCCATCCGCATCTCTTCCGTCACCGTACCCGGGCCAAGCGCGCATCGGAGGGTGCGTCGGGGAAGCATGGTTGCCCCCAACCGGGATAGGGCCCACCGCAGAGCCTGTGCCGTGGCTACGGGCCTTCCCTCGATCACCGACGCTTCTGTTCGTCGCTTGCAGGAGGAGCAGCCACTTGCAGCCACCCAATCGGCTCAGGTTCTGTCGGCAAGGAGATCGAAGACAGAGCGCAGAACCGCTTCGGTGTCGGCCGCCGGCACCTCCGAGTCAGGATCCGACAGAGTACCTGCGACCTCACCGACCCAAGCCTTGGCCTCCCGGCGTCCGTAACCGAGCGCCACGAGAGCTTCGATCGCGTCGCTGAGCGCACGCTCGCGTTCGGGAGTGGGGGACTCAGCAAGGCCGGGGTAGTGCTCATCGACAAGCAGGGCCTCTTCGAGCACTTTCCCCTTGAGCTCGGCGACGATCTGCTCGGCCTGTCGTGCGCCGATGCCAGGCAGCCGGCGCAGCGCCGCTTTGTCCTCATCTTCGATCCAGCGAGCGATGGTCGAGATGGAAGTCGCCAGCGCGCGGCGCGCCGTGGTCGGCCCCATCCCGCGGACGCGCATGAACTTTCGAAAGAACTCGCGTTCCGTAGGGCGTAGAAAGCCCACCAGCACCGGCGTCGGATTGCGATCGGGCACGTGATAGTAGATGAAGAGTTCGAGCGTATCTGGATGTGGATCCAGCGCCCGCCAAGCGTAGGCAGGTAGTTGGACCTCATAGGAGATGCCACCGACGTCGATCTCGACACTTTGCGCGTTTGGGTCCCAGGAGCGGGCGCGCCCGCGAATTCGCGATATCACGATCGGTCAGTCATGGTTGCGGCGCTGCGGTCACAGCGAGCCGCTGGCTCAGCAGGTGACAGTAGGCGACGGCGAGTGCATCCGCCGCATCAGACGGTTCAGGAAGCTCCGGGAGTGCCAATTCCATATACAGCAGTTGCGCCATCGCCGCTTTCTCCGCGCCGCCGTCGCCAGCCACGCGGTGCTTGATCTCTCGAGGCGCGTATTCCGCTACCTCCAGCCCGTGACGGGCAGCGGCGATGAAGGCCGCTGCTTGTGCCTGGCCCAGCGCCATCGCCGCCCGGACATCTTCTTTGACGAAGGGGCGCTCCACGGCAACGACATGTGGCCGCTGCGACTGGATAGCCGTGCTGAGACCTTCCAAGAGCTCCCCGAGCCGCTGCGCCACCGACCCGCTCCGCCTCGGTTTAATCAGCCCCCACCGTGCCTCAAATCGCTGTCCCTCTTGTGCAACGAGGGCCCAGCCAGTGGCCTGCAAGCCGGGGTCTACTCCAAACACCCGCAGGATCGAACTCACCGAAAGAGCCGTCCTAACCCGCGCCCTGTGAGCCGTCCCGCGGCGCGCCGTCTCAGCCGCCGGCCCACCCGACCTCGCCGAACGGCCTGGACATCCCCCAGTAGTGCGGCAAGCAGGTAGAGGAAACTACGGAATCCAATCATGTCACCCCTCTATCACTCTCCACGATCTTGCCGGACTGAAACGCGCTCCAGGAAAATCCAGGGAGCTCTTTTTAACCCAGGCAGTCATCCCGTGCACGGTACACCGCGCCGCCAGCTCGGAATTATTCACAGCCTCCCCTCCTTCACGCCGCCGTCAATCCATCGAGCCAGCATCTACCCATAGCGATCGGGGCGAGCGCGCGAATGAGGGGAGCGCACGCCGCGTTGCTCAGAGTTCGGTCAACACAGACTCGGGAAGGTCGGCGTTGCTGTGAACGGACTGGATATCGTCAAGCTCCTCCAACTGCTCGACCAAGCGAAAAAGCACGCGCGCGTCCGCCTCTTCCAGGGCGATCTGGTTGAGCGGTCGCATGACGGTCTCAGCGGACGCGATCGCAACCCCGGCCTCGCTCATGCCGTGACGGACGGATTCAAGATCGGCGGGAGCGGTACGGACTTCGACCAGCGTCTCGTCGATCGTGACGTCGGCCGCGCCAGCATCGATCGCCTCAAGCGCCACGCTATCGGGATCGACACCTTCCGCGAGATCAATGAGATCGACGACAACGATGCCACAGGGCTCGAAGGCCCAAGCGACGCTGCCGGTTGCACCCAAATTGCCGTTGTACTTGGTCAGCGCCGCCCGAACGTCAGCGGCCGTCCGGTTGCGGTTGTCGGTGAGTGCGTCGATCAGGAGAGCGACGCCGCCGGGACCGTAGGCCTCGTAGCGAATCTCCTCCCAGTCTTCGCCGCTCCCTGCACCTGCGGCACGCGCCAGCGCCCGCTCGATGGTGCCCTTGGGCATGTTGGCTTGCTTGGCACGCGCGAGGGCGAGCCGCAGTGAAGGGTTGTCGTTGGGATTCGGGCCACCTCGACGGGCCGTTGCTTGGATCTCCCGGCCGATTTTGGTAAAGAGCTGGCCGCGTTTCGCGTCTGCGACGCCCTTCTGGCGCTTGATCTGGGACCACTTAGAATGACCGGCCACGCCTTCGCCTCTGCACACAGTCGCACGAACGTTCGGATAGTACCACGCAGGCTTGGACCATCTCGGGGCGTTACGCGAGAGGGACGGCGTCTTCCTGCACGCCCAGCCACACGTTATCGATCAGGCGTGCGCCGCCAACTCGTACGGCCAGCGACAGCAGTGCCGTCGTTTGCACGCGCTCGATCTCGCGCAACGCGGGAAGTTCGGCGCAGGAGACGTACTCAGCGCGCAGCAAGGGCTCCCGCTCCAAGGCCGCAGCGACAGCAGCGCGCAGCGCGGCGGCAGCACGCTCCCCGCCCGCGAAGCGTGCCTCCGCCTGTCGAAGGCCACGGGAAATGGCCCGCGCGGCTTCCCGCTCTTCCGGTGCGAGGTACTGATTGCGGCTGCTCATCGCCATCCCGTCCGCCTCGCGTACCGTAGCGACAGGAACGATCTGGACATCGATATCCAAGTCGCGCACGCATTTGGCGATGACGAGGAGCTGTTGCGCATCCTTCATGCCGAAGTAGGCGCGGGTCGGCTGCAGAATGAAAAATAATTTGCTCACCACGGTGGTAACGCCAGCGAAGTGGCCGGGACGGGCGGCACCCTCCAGTACGGCAGTGAGCGGCCCGTCCACCTCGACTTTGGTGGCGAATCCCTCCGGATAGATCTCGTCGACTTGCGGGAAGAAAATGGCATCGATCCCGACCTTCGCGAGCTTGGCGCTGTCGCTTTCCAAGTCTCGGGGATAGCGATCGAGGTCTTCGTTGGCGCCGAACTGGAGTGGATTTACGAAGATGGAGGCGGCGACATGATCGTTCTCGGCGCGGGCCCGGCGCGCGAGGGTCAGATGACCCTCGTGCAGCGCGCCCATGGTGGGGACGAGGCCAAGAGACCCTTGAAGACCGCGCCGCCAGGCGCGTACATCCGCGACCGTCGTCAGTATCTGCACAGATGCCGTTATCGTGAATCAGCGGTCTCTGTAACGAGTGCGCAACCTACCAATCGAAGGGACCGACCCCGGTAACGCCTGTGGCTTCGCCCGTCAGGTGACGGAGCTCCTCAAGGGCATCTTGGTCGAGCTCGAAGGCATGGTCGAGCGTGGGAAAGGAACCGTCGACCACCTCACGCTGGTAGCTGGCCAGGGCGTTGCGGGCACCTTCAGCAAGCTCCGCATAGTGCTTCGTGTGCCGCGGCAGGAAATCCGGCAGCAAGCCGAGCATGTCGTGCCAAACCTGGATCTGACCATCGCAGCCGGGCCCGGCACCGATGCCGATGGTGGGGATGGCCAGGCGTTCGCTGATGAGGGCGGCGACGGGCGCGGGAATGCCCTCCAAGACGATACTGAAGCAGCCAGCGGCCTCCAACGCCAAGCCGTCATTGAGAAGCTTGACCGCAGCGGCCGCGGTCTTGCCCTGAATTCTGTGGCCGCCGAGTTGGTTCACGGATTGGGGAGTGAGACCAATGTGACCCATGACTGGGATGCCGACCTCGACCAGGCGAGTCGCCGTCGAGGCGATGTGCGCACCCCCCTCGAGTTTCACAGCCGTCGCCTCCCCCTCCTGCATAAGGCGAGTGGCGCTGCGGATCGCATCGTCTGGGCTCGCTTGGTAGGAGCCGAACGGCAAGTCCGCCACGACGAAAGCACGCTCGGTGCCGCGCACAACCGGCTTCGTATGGTGGATGATCTCCTCTAGCGTGACCGGCACCGTGCTCTGGTAGCCAAGCACGGTTGTGCCCAGCGAGTCGCCGACCAGCACGCCAGGGATACCGACTTCATCGATTAACCGGGCCGAGGGATAGTCGTAGCAAGTGACGAGGGCAAAGCGCTCCCCACGCTGCTTCATGGCTTTGACAGAATGCACGGAGCGCCGACCCATGGCAGCTTCCTTTCGTCTGCGCCCGCTCAAGGTCGCAGCGTTGGAATGTTAGCCCTGGCAGCACACGATGCCCGCAGGTGGAGGTGGCGTCTCCCATGAGCGCTCACCGCCGCGCGCGGCGGTCGGCTGCGACTCCAGGCTAGGAAGCATACGCGCGGACTGTCAACGATCCGTGCCGTCAAGTACGGCGGGTCCACTCGTGGGCAGTGGGAACGTCACCCAGCGCAGTAGCGGCAGTGACGCCCCGCTGAATCGCCAGCGAAATCGTCTCAGCGGCCATCACGCCCAGGAGCGCGATACGGTTGAGGGTCATCGGCGTACGGTCGTCGCCGGTCGCCAGCACGAAAATGCTGTCCCCATCCAGTGGCGTGTGCGCGGGACGGATGGCGCGGCCGAGACCATCGTCGGCCATGATCGCAAGACGCGTCGCCTGCGCCTTGTCGAGGCGAGCATTGGTCGCAACGACGGCGATAGTCGTGTTCGTGGGCCCTTCAGACGCCGGGGCACTGCTGGCCGAGTCCAGGTCGACGCCGGTCGCATCAGCATCGCGAACCGCGCTCTGGGCCACGAGATCTGCGGCAACGCACATCTCGCCCGGCCGCTGGCCGCGAGGGGCCGCGATCAGCTTGCCGCCGGTGTCGTAGACATCGCCGATGCCGTTCACAGCGGCGAGCGCTCCCACAACGAGTCCAGACCCGTGAGCCAAGGCAGCGCTCCCGATCCCCCCCTTGAGCGCCGTCTGCAATCCGCCCGTCTTAGCGACCGTGCAGCCGACGCCTGCACCGACGCTCCCCTGAGGCACGGCGCCGTCCTGTGCCCTCTCCGTGGCACGGCGTCCAGCAGCAGCGTCCGGAAAAGCCTCGGCAGAACCGATACGCAGATCGAAGAGAACGGCTCCAAGCACGATCGGGATGCGTGGCACGCCGATAGCGAGCGCCTGTCCAATCCCACGGTCGCGTAGCACCTCACGCACCCCCGTGGCGGCGGCGAGTCCGAAGGCACTGCCTCCCGTGAGGAGCACGGCGTGGGCACGCGCGATGGTGTTCTCCGGCTTGAGGAGTTCCGTCTCGATCGATCCGGGTGCGCCCCCTAAGGAGCAGTAGCCCGGGACGGCTCCCCGATCGCACCGCACCACCGTGCAGCCCGTGATGCCGGCAGTGTCGCTCCAATGCCCGACGCGAATGCCGGGAACAGCGGTGATGGCATCAGGGTTGGCGGGGCTAAGCATGCGAGGAAGGAGGTGCATCGAGGGACCACTTGGCCCAACCGCCGGAGACTTCGAGCGAGGCGCCGGTAACGTTGCATGCGGCATCCGAGAGCAAATAGACGACGGCGCCCGCGGTTTCATCCGGCTGGGCGAAGCGGCGCATCGCCGTGTGCATCTCGTTGCGCTCCACGTACCAGGCAGGGAGCTGGCTTGTGAAATCGCTCGCCACCCAACCGGGCGCCACGCAGTTGACGCGAATGGGCTGGGCAGGCGCATGGGCCCATTCCGCAGCGAAGCTCTTAGCCATCGCCTCGACCGCGCCGCGTGTCATCGCGTAGGCGGACAGCCGTGCCGCGCCGGTATGGGCGAGCACCGAGGAAACGATGACGATCGCCCCGCCCGTTCCACGCTCCAGCCAGCGCCGCGCGACAGCGGTGGTGAGGAAGAACGTGCCGCGTTGGTTGATACGGACCATCTCATCGAAGTGCGCGGGCGTCAGCGTTTCAGCGCGGGCGAAGCTGGGGCTGATACCGGCGACACTGACAAATCCGGTGAGGACACCCGCCTCTGCTTCCACACGGTTCAGGAGATCGTCGTGATCCTCAATGGCACCGGCATCAGCCGGGTAGGCAAAGGCGCACCCGCCGGCGGCGTTGATCGTCTCTGCTGCCGTCTCGACTTGCTCCGCGGTGCGAGCAGTGAGCGCAACCGTCGCGCCCGCCGC
This sequence comes from Dehalococcoidia bacterium, assembly GCA_963663895.2. Lineage (GTDB taxonomy): Bacteria > Chloroflexota > Dehalococcoidia > Bin125 > Bin125 > JAPOXK01. Next base: position 18,926 of record CAXXRD010000001.1, read on the forward strand.
TGCGATCAGCTTGGCGCACTCGAAGCCGATCCCGCGGCCGGCGCCGCTGACCAATACGATCTGGCCTTCCAGGGAAAACGGATTCTCAGGCATCGAGAAGCAGTGTATGGCAGCGTGCTTTCATAGACGGAGATTAGGGTCGCGATCCGCCGCGCTCGCCGCCGCGGAGGCGCGAGTAGAGCCAGATCAAGTCGCGCGAGGCTTGGCTGATCGCTCCCACGGCAAGCGCGAATTGTTCGATCTGCTTCTCGTCGATAGTGAGAGCGTGCGTCGCGATGCGGTGCCGCTTCTCTTCCAGCACCATTAGCGCCACTTGATCGGGATTCATGGAGCGGTCTGGCAGCCATTCCAGCGTGTTGGTCACGGTCGAGGATCGCTCCAAGCCATCGGCGAGCAGAAGCACCGCTTCTTGCTCCGCCTTGGTAGCGCGCTGCAGCCCCTTCACGACGGACGCCAGTGCAGCGCAGAGCTGGCGATAGTCGCTCTCGGAGAGACCATCCCGAGCGGCATCGATGTCAGTGCGGGTGGGGAGGCCGATGTCGCGCAGGATCTGATCGGGGGAACGGCCCAGGATGGCGCGATTGAAGGCGGCGACGGAGCGCGTCGTGAGGCGGTGAGCCATGAAGCTCGCGAGGACGGGGGTCCTGTGCCGCGCGCGGAGGGCCGTGAACAGCGCGATGAGGCTGGCCACAGCGTCGAGATACTCCTCAACGATGCGTATGCCGAGGATCTTGCGGTGGTCGGGCGGTGCGAGAACCAACTCACGGAAGAGCGCTTCAGAGACGACGCGTGCCGCAGTGGCACCAAAGCGAGCGTAGTTCTCCAAAAAGGGAAGCTCGAGACCATCAAGGTAGGCGCGGAACTCGCGGTCGAGCGCGGTCTCGACGCTGGGATCGACGAGCGGGGACTGGGAAGCGTTGGGCGCGTGGGGGTTGGCCATCATGCGCGCTCCCTCACGCCGCAGTGTAGGCCGCGCGGGCGGCGTCAGGCGCGGGCGGTTGCCCGCGCGTCTTTGCGAATCCTCCGTCTTGGCTTGCGCCTCGCTTGGCGCGCGGGCTGGCATCGGGGACACCAGTGCGAGGCGCGCCCGCCGACGACGGTGCGTTGAATCGTGTCGCCGCAGCAGTCGCAGGGCTGGCCGGTGCGACGAAAAACGCGCACGAAGTGCTGCTGGTTGCCGTCCTTGCCATCGGCGTCCGTGTAGTCGCGAAACGAGGCGCCCCGGTGGGCAATCCCCTCGCGCAGCGTCTGCTCAATAGCGGCGTGAAGGCGGGCGCACTCCTCGGCGCGCAGCGATCCCGCGGGAACGGAGGGGTGGAGCCCGGCGAGAAAGAGCGACTCGTCCACGTAGATGTTTCCGAGGCCGGCGACACGGCGCTGATCGAGGAGGACGGACTTGAGAGGCGCTTGCCGCCCCGCCACCACGGTGGCGAGCATGTCCTCGGTGAAAGCGGGCGTGAGCGGCTCCGGGCCGAGCCTGTTGGTGACGGCGGCGACGTCGTCGACGACTTCGAAGGTGCCGAACTTGCGGATGTCCGTAAAGCGCAGCTCGGCGCCATCATCAAGGGGGACGACGGCGCGGAGGAAGTCATCGGGCGGGGCGTCCTGGGCGCGGTGGCGCAGCGAGCCCGTCATGCGCAGATGCACGACCCAGCTAGCGCCGTCGTCGAGATGGAAGAGCAGATATTTTCCCGCGCGGCCCACGGCGTCGATACGGCGACCGCTGAGCCGGTCGCGCAATTGCTTTTGGGGCACGCCCAAGAGAAGGCGGCTGGCCCCACGTTTGACGTGGAGACCGGTGATACGCCGACCGATGACCTGTGGACCGAGGTCGCGGCGAATAGTCTCGACCTCAGGGAGCTCGGGCATGCCGGCAGGTTAAGGCTCGATGCCGCGGTAGGCGGTGGGGCCAGGAGCGTAAGCGTCGCGAAGAGTCTCTTCGGGGAAGAAGTCGGGGGGCACGTCTTCGGCAACGTGCTCGTACAGGGCCGCCTTAAAGATGCCCTCGAGCGTCGAGACGATCGCGAAGACGAGCCCGATCAGCGCGACGCCGGCGACGATCGCGGCGACCGGCGAGATGGCGGCCAGAGCCACGATCGGGATCGCCGCGAGGATGCCGGCAAGGATGTAGATGATCCCGAAGCCGAAGCTGGCGACGAGCTGCTCCCCCCAGGTGCGTTTGAAATAGCCGCCCGAGCGCTTGATGGCCTCGATCGGCCCCACTCCTTCGACGATCAAGACGGGCAGCACGAAGAAGGTCAGGTAGCCCCAAGCAGCGCCGACCAAGCCGATCAAAATGTCCGTGATGAAGCTGCGGCTCTGGCTGCGCGCGTACTGCAGCAGCAGCCAGACGATGGCGGCGATCAAAGTCCAAGCGAGCAGCTGCGGGAGGCGGCGGTTGACGGCGGCGAACCCCGTCCAGACGTTGGGGTCGCCCCCGCGCAGGCGATGCCGAGCGGCCGCGATCAAGGCGCCGTTGTTGTACATGACGATGAAGAAACCGAGATAGAGCGCGGCGAAGCCGATGATGAGGTCGCCCGCGTTAATCTCAGCCTGGCCCGAGCTGTCCAAGCGATCGAATGTGCCGATCTGCGAGAAGATGCCGGCCGTTACCCCGGCGATGATGGCGACGCCGATCGCCGACATGATCGGAAAAAAGAGCAGCTCCTTGTCCTTCTGCAGGACACCCCAGGAGATCTTGATGAGGCTCCAAGTGTTGCCGAAGGTGCGAAACACGATGCCCAAATCGTAGCACGCAAACGGTTAGGCCAAACGATAGGGCTGCATGTCGCCCCAGTTGGAGCCGCTCTTGAGATCGATCTTGAGCGGGACGATCATCTCGATCGCGCTGGGCATGATCGCTTGCAGCAGCGCGGCGATCTCAGGCACTTCAGCCTCGGGGAGCTCAAAGATCAGTTCGTCATGGACGGACAGGATCATGCGGCAGGACGCTCTGCGCTCGGCGAGGGCAGCAGCGATCTGGAGCATGGCGCGCTTGATGACATCGGCGCCGGTGCCCTGCACGGGCATATTGACGGCGACGCGCTCGGCAGCGGCACGGACTTGAAAGTTGGGTGAGCGGATCTCGGGGACGTAACGTCGCCGGCCAAGCAGGGTCTCAGCGTAGCCGCGCGCTCTGGTAGAAATCTTGGTCTCCTCCAGCCATTCGGCCACGCGCGCGAAGCGGCCGAAATACGCGTCGATGAAGCCGCGGGCCTCCTTGCGACCCATGCCAGAACGCTGGGCAAGGCCGAAGTCGGTGAGACCGTAGATCACGCCGAAGTTCATCATCTTGGCGATCCGGCGCATCTCCGGAGTGACGGCTGCCGGGTCGACACCGTACGTGGCAGCGGCAGTCGCAGCGTGGATGTCCTCGTCGCGACGGAAGGCTTCGATCAGGTGCGCGTCCTCAGAGAGATGGGCGAGCACGCGCAGCTCGATCTGGGAGTAATCGGCGGCGAGAAAGATCGCATCATCGCTATTTCGAGGGACAAAGGCGCGACGGATGGCGCGGCCGGTCTCCGTGCGAACGGGAATGTTCTGGAGGTTGGGATTCTCCGACGAGAGCCGCCCCGTGGCAGCGACCGCCTGGTTGTAGTCGGTGTGGATGCGGGCGGTGATGGGGTGAACAAGTGCGGGGAGCGTATCAATGTAGGTCGACTTGAGTTTGCTGACCTCGCGGTATTGCAGGATCTGTTCGACGATTGGATGGAGGCCGATCAGCCGTTCGAGGGCACGCGCGTCGGTGCTGTAGCCATGCGTAACCTTTCGGCTCTTCGGCAGCCCCAGCTCCTTGAAGAGGATCTGACTGAGCTGCTTGGGCGATCCGATGTTGAACTCGTGGCCAGCGGATTGGTATATGGCCCGCTGGTACTGGTCGATCTCTTTCTCCAGCTCCGCAGCCATCGCTCTGATCGCGTCGCTATCCAGGGCAACGCCCAGCAGCTCCATCTCCGCCAACACGGCGCTGAGCGGCAGCTCGATCTCGGTATAAAGCCGACGAATCTGCGGCTCCTCGTCGAAGCGCGAGGCGCAGTCCGCTTGAAGACGGAGGATGAAATCGGCGTCCCTGCAGCCGTACTCCGCCGCCGCCTCTGCAGGCGCGTCGCAGAGGGAGATCTGCTTCTGGCCGGTGCCGAGAAGGTTCGTCAGCGGGGGAATCTCGTGCGCGAAACGCTCCAGCACCAGCGCGCGCAGGGTCACCGAGGGCTCCCCTAAGAGGTAGGCGCCCAGCATGGTGTCGTCCTGGACGCCCCGCAGCGTGACACCGCGCCGTTGCAGGAGCTTGGTAGCGAATTTGGCGTTGTGCAGCACCTTAGGGCGCGACGCGTCCTCGAATAACGGCCTGAGGAGATCGAGTGCGTCCCCCGGGGCGAGCTGGGGCTCACCGTCAGGAGCGTGGGCGACGGGGACGTAGACGGCTTTGCCGGGCCGATCCGCCAGCGCAAAGCCGGCGACTTCGGCCCGCATCACATCCTCGCCGGCCGCGGCGACACTCACGGCGATCAGGGGCGCGCTGGCGGTGGCATCGAGCCAAGCCCGCAGCTCCTCAGCTGTGCGAAGCACCTCGTAGTCGTGGTCGATGGCGGCTTCCTCGCCGCTACGCGGTGCGGCGCCTTTTCGGGGACCGGCCTCTGGCAGGCGATTGATGAGGCTGCGGAATTCGAGGTTGCGGAAGAGCTCGACGACGGTGCCGCGGTCGTAGTCCTGCAGCTCGGCGCCATCGATGTCGATCTCTACGGGCACGTCGTGGCGGATGGTCGCCATCTCTTTCGAGTGGAAGGCGGCAGCGCGATTTTCGGTCAGGGCTTTCTGCGCCCGCGCCGGCGTCACTTCGTCGAGGTGGTCGTAGATCGCTTCGATCGTGGGGTACTGATTCAAAAGTTTGACGGCGGTCTTCTCGCCGATACCCGGAACGCCGGGGATGTTGTCCGAAGCATCGCCCTTGAGGCCCTTGAAGTCGATCATTTGCGGCGGGTCGATGCCGTAGCGATCACGGACACGCTCCGCACTGTCGTAGAGCACCGTGTCGCGTTGGTACGGCCGATACATGAACACATTGATACCGGGGCGGACGAGTTGGAGGAGATCACTGTCGAGGGTGGCGATCCAGGTCTCGATACCGGCCGCCACGCTCTGATCGGCGAGGGTGGCGAGCACGTCGTCCGCCTCGAAACCAGGGACCTCGTAGATCGGAATGTTGAACGCCTTGATAACGTCGATGGTCCGCTCGATCTGGGGGGGGAGATCGTCTGGGGTCTCTTCGCGGTGCGCCTTATAGGTCGCGTCGGCTTCGTGGCGGAAGGTGGGGCCCGGCGGGTCCATGGCCACGGCGATGTGCGTCGGGTGGAGCTCATCAATGACGCGCAGGAGTGTGTTGGTAAAGCCGTAGACCGCCGTAACGGTTTCCCCCGTACGCTGGACGATCAGTGGCTCGCGGACGGCGAAGTAGGCCCGGTAGATGATGCCGTGGCCATCCAGGATGACAAGCCTGTCCGCGTTCGGCTTCTTAGAAGCCAGCACCATCGCCGCCGACTCTTTCGAGGCCGCATTGCCGCCCATGGAAGGCTGGTGGCTTGCGGCGGAAGGCCTTCGCCGTGGTGGTACGCGCTGTCGCGGGCTTGACGGAGGTCACGCGCGAAGTATACGGGCAGGCGGGAGGCCCGCGTCGCGCGCCTGTATTCGGCCGAGCGCGACAGAGGCCGACCGCAAGGCAATGGTAGGCTCGTGTTCTGAGACGGCATTCGCCGGGTGAAGGAGTGTCTGTGCCGCTGGACCGGATCGTCGTTCGCGGCGCGCGCGAGCACAATCTCAAGAACATTGATGTCACGATCCCGCGCAACCAACTCGTGGTGATCACGGGCGTCTCGGGATCTGGTAAGTCCTCGCTGGCATTCGACACGATCTACGCGGAAGGGCAACGGCGCTACGTCGAGTCGCTCTCGGCGTACGCGCGGCAGTTCCTGGGACAGATGGAGAAGCCCGACGTCGACTACATTGAAGGGTTGTCCCCCGCGATCTCGATCGACCAGAAGTCGCGCAGTCACAATCCCCGCTCCACGGTCGGCACCGTCACAGAGATTTATGACTACTTACGGCTGCTGTTCGCACGTGCCGGGCAACCGCACTGCCCCAAGTGCGGTAAGCCGATCACCCGCCAGACGGTCCAGCAGATGGTCGACAGCATCCTGGATCTGACGCCCGGCAGTCGCCTCTTGGTGCTCGCCCCCGTCATCAAAGACCGCAAGGGGGAGCATGCTCAGGTCTTCACAAGCGCTCGCCAAAGCGGGTTCGTCCGTGTGCGGGTCGACGGGGAGGTGCGATCGCTAGACGAGGAGATCTCCCTGGCGAAGAACCGCCGCCACACGATCGATATCGTGGTCGATCGTGTCGTGCTACCGGTGGTGGAGAACGAGGAAGCGCGTACGGCGCTCGCCGGACGCTTGACGGACAGCGTCGAGCAGGCATTGAAGCTGGGGGGCGGCTCGCTGCAGGTCGCAGCGGTGGGAGGTACGGAGCAGCTCTTTTCGGAGGCGCTCGCCTGCCCCGAGGATGGCTACTCGCTCGGCGAGATCGCGCCGCGGAATTTCTCCTTCAATAGCCCGCACGGCGCTTGTCGCGATTGCACCGGTCTGGGGCAAAAGATGGAGGTTGACCCCGAACTGGTCATCCCGAACCCCGACCTCTCGCTCAGCGAGGGTGCGATCGTGCCCTGGACGCGGGCAGCAACGACCACAGCTTGGTACAGCCGACTGTTGGAGGCGGTCGGCGAGGCGTACGGCTTCGACTCGAAGACCCCGATCGCCGAGCTGTCCGCCGACGCGCTCGATATAATCCTGTACGGCTCCGACGAAGAGATCGAGGTGCGCTACCGAAGTCAGGCGGGCCGCAGCCATCGCTATAAGACGGCCTACGAGGGCGTGGTGCCCAACCTCATGCGCCGGTATGGGGGGACCGATTCCGAGTGGCAGCGGAGCGAGATCGAGCGCTACATGACCGCAGTGCCGTGCCCGGCCTGCCAGGGAGCGCGTCTGCGGCCCGAGACGCTCGCAGTTCTCATTGACGGGATCAACATCACGGACGTGACGGCGCTGTCCGTCCGTCAGTCGCAAGCCTGGGCGGAGCGGATGGCGAGTGCAGACACCCCGCTCAACGCGCGCGAACAACTGATCGCACGGCAGATCCTCAAAGAGATTCGCGAGCGACTGACGTTTCTCGTCGACGTGGGGCTAGATTACCTAACGCTCGACCGCGCCGCCGGCACACTGAGCGGCGGCGAGTCGCAGCGTATCCGGCTGGCGACGCAGATTGGATCATCGCTGTTGGGAGTGCTCTACGTCTGCGACGAACCGTCGATCGGCCTGCACCCGCTGGACGACGACCGATTAATTCGCACACTCCAACGCCTGCGTGACGTCGGCAACACGGTGCTGATCGTCGAACACGACGAGGCAACGATGCTGGCCGCGGACCATATCATCGACATGGGCCCGGGCGCTGGGGAGCATGGGGGCGAAATCGTCGCGGAGGGCACGCCCGATCAGATCATGGCGCACCCCCAGTCGCTGACGGGTGCCTACCTGGCGCAACGTGAGCAGATCCCCTTACCGGCATCGCGCCGGCAGGGCAACGGCCAAACACTGAAAGTGCTCGGGGCAGCGGAGCACAACCTCCAAGAGATCGACGTGACGCTCCCATTGGGCACGTTCATCTGTGTGACTGGTGTGAGCGGATCGGGCAAGAGCACGCTCGTCGAGGCGATCTTGTATCGGAAGGTGGCGCAATACCTGCACAACTCCAAGCTGCGTCCCGGCAAGGTCCGCAAGATCGAAGGTCTGCGGCATATCGACAAGATCATCGATATCGACCAATCGCCGATCGGACGGACGCCGAGGTCGAATCCAGCGACCTACACAGGCGTGTTCACGCCGGTGCGAGAGCTGTTCGCATCGGTCCCGGAGTCGCGGGCGCGCGGCTACAAGCCGGGGCGCTTCTCGTTCAATGTCAAGGGCGGGCGCTGCGAAGCCTGCCGGGGGGATGGCTACAACACGATCGAGATGCAGTTCCTCCCCGATGTGAGCGTGCCGTGCGAGATCTGCCGGGGGAAGCGCTATAACCGCGAGGCGCTGGAGATCCTGTACAAGGGCAAGTCGATCGCCGACATCCTCGACATGACCGTCGACGAGGCGGCGGAGTTCTTTGACGCACTGCCGGCAATCCGGCGTCGGTTAAGGACGATCCAGGCCGTGGGGCTCGGCTATATCAGACTGGGGCAACCGGCGACCACGTTGTCCGGAGGTGAAGCGCAGCGGGTCAAGCTCAGCACGGAGCTCTCGAAGCGCAACACCGGCAGGACCCTCTACTTGCTGGACGAGCCCACGACCGGACTGTCGTTCCACGACACGGCGGCGCTTTTGCGAGTCCTGCAAGAGTTAGCCGACGGGGGAAACACCGTCGTGGTCATTGAGCACCACTTGGACGTGATCAAGAACGCCGACTACATCATTGATCTCGGGCCGGGCGGAGGAGCGAACGGCGGGCGCTTGGTCGCGACGGGTACACCCGAAGCGATCGCAGCAAACCCAAACAGCCACACCGGGCGATTCTTAGCAGCGAAGCTGGGAAGGTCGGGAGGAGACGCAACGATGGAAGCGAGCGGCGCCGCGCTGGACGACCGGTTATCCGAGCGCGGGAACGGCCATTCGCGGGTGCGCCAAGGACGGCAGCAAGGCGAGAAGCGTGAGCCCAAGCAGCGAGTCCGAGCGACCTAAGCCGGCGAGCGACTAAGGAGTGAACGCCCGGCGCCGCGAGCATCTACCCGACGATCCAAGCTCGTCGTGCGCGGCCAGGAACGAGGAAGGCCTCCAAACCCCTGCGCTTTTCGTGGCGGAGAGCGGAGGCGCCATCTCCGTTTCCCATGCGCCCGAGCAGCGCTGATCGCCCACGCGCCGCCGCCGAATTTAACATTCGAGGAGACCACACTACGACAGTTGCCTAGACAATGGCCCGGGTATATAAGAGGGAACGGAGCCGGTCAAACCCCGGACGGGAGCGACGTTCGGGAGCGGGGAGAAACTATGACGTACGTCATCACCGAGCCATGTATCGATGTGAAGGACCAGTCCTGCGTAGAGGTATGCCCCGTTGACTGCATCCACGACGATGGCGACGACGATCGGATCCTCTACATCCATCCGGATGAGTGCATCGACTGCGGCGCTTGCGAGCCCGCTTGCCCCGTGACGGCGATCTTCGCTGAGGATGACGTCCCCGAAGAATGGGCCGCCTACACGGCGATCAATGCTGATTGGTACGAGGACAAGGACGGTGCCCGCGCCAAGGTCGTGGAGATCGCCCCTTAGCAATCCACCCCTCTACGCTAACCTCCGACCCGCTTTCTTAGCGGCGTTCCGCTACTCCCCAACGGCGCCCGCACCCAGCGGACGCCGGTTTCTGGATCGCAGTCCACGACGATAGCCGCCGTCTCGAACTCTCGCCGAGCGAGCGGTACCGGTGCGCCCGAATACACCGCGACCACCGGCTCACTAGCCACGTCGGCATGGTGTTCCCAGTGTCCGAGCGCGACGTAGTCCCAGCCACTCCTATCGATCTGCCTCGGCTCGATCAGCATGGAACGGTGGGCATCGCCCGGACCGCGAACGAGGTGGCCGTGCGCAAGCACAACATGCCATGAGGCCGAATCCTCACGGACGGGCAGGCCGTCCAGGGGACGGAAGTCCAGATCCGACTCGTGGAATCCTCGGCCCCAGCAAACCAACCCCAGCTCTGGCAAGATGCACGTCTCACCTTCTTCTTCCAAGAGGAACGTGAGATTTTCGACGCCCGCCGGATCGTGGCGCGTATAAACGGAACCATCTCCCAAGGCATCGTGGTTGCCGTTGATCGCGACCACCGCCGTTGGCGCAATGGCAGCGCAGCGATCAAAAAACCACTCCACCGTTTCGGCCTGGGCACGGTTGGAGTCGAAGATGTCTCCAGCGATGAGCAGCGCGTCTGCCTTCGCACCTTGCGTCAGGGACAGGACGGCTTCGAAACCCGCACGGATTTGCGCGCGCCGATCGACCCAGATGGGATCATCGACGCCGACATAGGCGTCGATGTGCAGGTCGGAAGTATGGACGAAGCGGAGTGGCCGCTGCGGCATGAGAGAAGCTAGCACTCCAAGCGCGTACGCAGCGCATCGACCAGATCCTCTACCCGCACGCGCTCCTGTACCTGATCATCGCGATCACGGATCGTGACTGCGTGGTCATCAAGGGAATCAAAGTCGACCGTGACGCAGCAAGGGGTGCCGAGCTCGTCCTGACGCCGGTAGCGGCGGCCGATGCTCTGGCTGTCGTCATACTGCGTAGCCCAGTGGGAGCGCACGTGACCCCAGACGTCGTGTGCCATCTCGACTAAGGGCTGCTTACGGCTAAGCGGCAGCACCGCAACTTTGTAAGGCGCCAGTCGCGGGTGAAGTTTGAGGACGACGCGATCATTGCCGTTTTCATCTGGTTCGACCGTGTAAGCGTCGACCAGAAAGGCGAGCAAGGCTCGATCGGCACCGGCGGATGGCTCGATCACGTAGGGGACGACATGCCGACCGCTCTCTTGATCGAAGTAGGAGAGCCGCTGGCCGCTGGCTTCGGCATGGGCCTTGAGATCGAAGTCGGTGCGGTTGGCGATCCCTTCGAGCTCGGCCCATCCTTGGGGGAAGCGGTATTCCAGGTCCGTGGTGCCGGCGGAGTAGTGAGAAAGCTCTTCCTGGGGATGGGCGCGCCGACGGAGGTTCTCGGCGCGCAGACCAAGCTCCACGTACCACTGCTCGCGAATCTCGATCCAGCGCGCGTACCACTCGGCAGCCGTATCCGGATAGACGAAGAACTCGATCTCCATCTGCTCGAACTCGCGCGTACGAAAGATGAAGTTTCCGGGCGTGATCTCGTTTCGGAAAGCCTTACCTTGCTGCGCGATGCCGAAGGGGAGCCGCCGACGAGTCGCCGTCAGCACATTGCCAAAGTTGACGAAGATCCCCTGGGCCGTCTCAGGACGCAGATAGGCCAACGCACCCTCGTCCTCCACAGGGCCAACATGTGTCTTGAACATCAGGTTGAACTGCCGGGCACTGGTGAAGCCTTCGTTCGAACCACAGGCCGGACAAACGTCTTGCTGTAGTTCGTCTTCACGAAAGCGTTGCTTACAGATCAGGCAGTCGACCAAGGGATCACTGAAACTCGCGACGTGGCCGCTGGTCTCCCAGACGCTTGGCGACATCAGAATGGCCGCATCCAAGCCGACGATGTCATCACGCTGGCGGACCATGCTGCGCCACCAGGCATCCTTCACATTGCGCTTGAGTTCAACGCCCACGGGGCCGTAATCCCAAGTGGATCCGAAGCCCCCGTAGATCTCGCTGCTCGGGAAGATGAAGCCCCGGCGCTTGGCTAGCGAGACGATCGCCTCCATCTTGACGGGAGCAGGCGTATCAGTGGTCACCCGTAACGGCCTCCGCTCGGTGCTCACTCCACGCTATCAGCGGCCCGATCGTCCGGGCAATTATTCGAGAGGCAGCGGGGGCGTTGACCGGGATGGCGACCCTGAGTAGGTTGCGAGGCGCGGCGTGAACGGAGAGCAGATGCGGTTCCTGATCGGATTCGTGCTCGGGGTGGCACTCGGCGCTGTGGTCGTGACACTGGCGACGGGGCAAGCAGGCGCCCTGTTGCGCGCACAGCTCGCGCAGCAGCGCGCGGAATGGGCGCTGTTCGACGAATCCTGACGCCCGTCATCGTGGTTGAGAACTGCGCCCCCGCTGCGAGCGGCACGCCTCAATGGCCCGCCTGCTAGGAATCGAGCAGCACAAGCGGCTTTCCCCGCCCGGCACCGGACGATCTTTACCGCCGTATAAGGCGTGGGCATGCCAAGGCCATCACCGATCTTTGGCACGGGACACAAGCGAGGCGCGGGCGGAGCTGCCGCCGGTGCATCGCCTCCCGCGCTTGGGTGCGACCGCTGAGGCGCTTCACGGAACGTGCCCTGGAGAGCAGTTGTGCTGGCCAAGGCGGGAGTCATCCGCCATCGCCTTGAAGCGGACGGCGCCTGCCAATCGCCCCTTGATCCCCACGCGTCTATCCCAGGATGGGCATGAGCGCGCTAGAGGAAAAGGGGACCGAAAACGACTGCAACGATCGCCATCAGCTTCAAAAGGATGTTCAACGACGGACCGGAAGTGTCCTTGAAAGGATCACCCACGGTGTCGCCGACGACGGCGGCTTTATGCGCTTCGGAACCCTTGCCCCCGAGGTTGCCCTCTTCAATGTATTTCTTGGCATTGTCCCAAGCGCCTCCGGCGTTGGCCATCATGATGGCGAGCATGGAGCCGGCCGCAATGGAGCCGATAAGCAGACCCCCAAGGGATTCCGCCCCGATCACCGCTCCCACGAAGATCGGCACGGCTACCGCAATGACGCCGGGAATGACCATCTGGCGTAGCGCACCATTGGTCGAGATGGCGACCGCGCGCGCGTACTCAGGTTGCTCTGAGCCGTCCATGATGCCGGGACGCTCGCGAAACTGACGCCGCACCTCCTCGACCATGGCCATGGCTGCGCGGCCTACCGCGCCCATGCTGAGAGCGCTGAAAAGGAAGGGCATCAGCGCGCCAAGCAGGATACCGATCATGACCTCGAAGTTGAGGAGGTTGAACTCCTGGACACCAGTGGTGATGGAGTAGGTCGCGAGCAGCGCCAGAGCCGTGAGCGTGGCGGAGCCGATCGCGAAGCCCTTGCCGGTGGCGGCGGTCGTATTGCCGAGTTGGTCGAGAGCATCGGTGCGCTCGCGGACCTCTGCAGGCAAACCGGCTTGCTCGGCAATACCGCCGGCGTTGTCGGCCACGGGGCCGTAGGCGTCGGTTGCCAGGGTGATGCCGAGCGGCGCCAGCATGCCGACCGCCGCCAAGGCGATGCCGTAGAGCCCCGCCAGCTCGTGGGTCAGCCAGAGAGCCAAGACGATGGTGACCAATGGCACAGCAGTGGACAGCATGCCCAAGCTGAGGCCGCCGATAATCACCGGCCCCGTGCCAGATTGCGCCTGATTCGAGAGGCTGATCGTCGGGCGGTAGCGGAAGGGACCCACGGCGAATCCCTCCGATGAGGTGAATCCCTCGGTCACCGTCGCAATAATCTGTCCCGCCAGCAGTCCAACCAGGATCGCCAGGAAGATATTGAGGTCCAGGCCCATCACCGCGACGGCAATGCCCGAGCCGAGGAGCACCAACCCGCTACCGCTGAAGACACCGGCACGGAGTGCCCAAAGCAAGCGGCCTTGGTCGGCACGCTCACCGGTCCGCACGAGGAAACTGCCGATCACGGAGCCGAAGATACCGATCACCGCGATCAAAATCGGGAGAACATACGCCTCTGAGTCGAAGTTGGCGACCGCGCTCTCGCCGAAAACGGCATTCGAGCCGATCATGCCCGCAGCGACGGCAGTCGGGACGGCGACGACGGCCAGCGAGATCGTCGCGACGATCGACCCCACGTAGGACTCGAACAGGTCCGCGCCCATCCCAGCGACGTCGCCCACATTGTCGCCAACGTTGTCGGCGATGGTGGCGGGGTTACGCGGATCGTCCTCCGGAATGCCAGCTTCGACCTTCCCCACGAGATCTGCACCGACATCCGCCGCCTTCGTGAAGATGCCGCCACCGACGCGAGCGAAGAGGGCGATGGATGAGGCGCCGAAGGCGAAGCCGGTGAGCGGGCGGGGCTCTTGCCAAATGATGTAGAGGATCGAGACACCGAGGATGCCGAGTCCGACAACAGTCATGCCCATCACTGTTCCGGAGTTGAAGGCTGCGCGTAGGGCGGAGTTGAGGCCGGTGCGCGCCTGATGCGCCGTGCGGACATTGGCTCGCACGGCAATGGTCATGCCGAGGTAGCCGGCGGCGGCGGAGAGAATCGCGCCCACGAGGTAGCTGAGCGCGGTTTCCGGCACGTATGTGCCATCTTCCAACGCCGCCTTGCTGAGGATGTTGAGATCGATGAAGAGCAGCAGGATCGCAAAGACCGCCGCCACGAAGGCAGCAAGGAAGAGGTACTCGCGTTGCAGGAAAGCGGCCGCCCCTTCTTGGATGGCGGTGGCGATGGCGCGCATGCGCTCGTTGCCTTCATCAAGGGCGAGAACGTCGCGGACACGGAGAGCGGCGAAGGCGAGTGCGACGCTGCCGCCGATGAGGGCAACGATCAGGATTTCCATGAGACCTCCCGAGATGTTGTATCCGACGTGAGCCGCTTGGCCGTTCGGCTGCTCCGCCACCGACACGACTGCCGTTCGCGGCCGCCAACACGAGCGCAGATCCTAAGAGAGGCGATCCGGACGATCAACGCAGTAGAGAACGGAGTGCGGCGTTACGGGAGCGGCGGAGCGGCGGCCGTGAGCTGGTCACGCAAGGCAGTGATCTGGGTATCGAGACGACGTTGGAGCGCGGCGACCGTCAGGTCACCCCGGGTGCGCTCCGTCACGCCGCGCACCATGTCCGTACTCCTACGAAGACCGTGCGTGATCGCCTCCGGGTAGTCCATCGTCACTAGCTGCGCGTAGATCTCATCCATCGCCGCCAGAAGATCGTCGGGGGGCGCCTGACCTTCGCGGCGCAGAGAATCGAGGACGAAGCGGCGGAGTTCGCCAACCGCCTCTGCTAGACCGTGGAGGTAGGCGGCGGCGGAAAACCCCGAGGTCGTCAGACGTGGGGAGTGGCTTCCTCGAAACAAGCGCTAAAGTGAGCGCTGCCTCCGCGTATTCCTTAAGGGCATCATGCAGGAAGCCGGGCGTGATAGACCGCCGGTTGATCCTTCATGGCTTCGCTAGCAGCGGCAGCCTGCCGGCGAAGATCCTGCACGCTTTCCGCTGCGCGTTCGAATTCATGCCGATGGATGGCGCGGATGGCGAGGGAGGCCTGCCGGATCAACTGGCGTGAGGCGGCAAGGCCTTCCTCACGCGCGCGGTGCATCGCGTCAAGCTCATGGCGGATCGCTTCCATGAGGCCGTCAAGGTGCAGGCTGCCGGAGTCGGCCACATGGGACATCTGATCAGAGATCCTTCACGGGATCGGGCAGCTCTCCTTCGCGTGCCTCGTCGATCATCTTGCGCGTCTGCTCGGGCATGTCAACGCCCATATCCGCGAACTGTCGCTCGACCCAACGGCCGATCTGCCGCGGATCGCGGTAGGCGTCCGGCCCCGCACCGAGGGGGGGCGTACCGTAGTTCTCCAAGACTTGCTGCTCTGTTTTGGGCGTCGCGAACACGGAGAGGGCGCGCTCAGTCTCGAGCGCGCCGCAAGATTTACAGGCTGGAGAGGAATCAGCGCTACTGATCGAGCGCCGAAGGACGCTCGTCACGGCGCTACAGCGGGCACAGCGATATTCGTAGACAGGCATCGCAGCGTTGTCGGCGCGCCAGAGATGGTTATAGCGCGCCTGGCGAGGTTAACACGCGGGGCCACGTCCAAGGTGTGTCTGGCGCTCCACTAGGCTTCGACGGCATTCTCAATGTGCTCTAGGGCAGCGACGCGATCATGGCCGTCGACCGCGACCGTGATCACGTCGATGCGCGCGGGCGCATCGAGATCCGCGTCGGCGAGGTAGGCACTGGCCAGCGCCGCGAGCCGCTGTTGCTTCCGCTCGCCCACCGATTCCGCCGCCGCGGCGAGGCCGGCCGGCGCGCGGCGACTGCGCACCTCGACGAAGACAAGGACACCGCCAGGGGCGCGCGCCACGATGTCGATCTCACCCTCCCGTCTGCGCACGTTGCGCTCCACCACCGTGTAGCCACGCGCTTCGAGATGCGCCACCGCTGCACGTTCTCCGACCTGGCCGAGTGCGCGCCGCGCGCTGGTCACGGCACGGTCAGACCGGTCGCGCTGCGCGTGGACCGGCGCCAGTGAAGCGTGGCATCCGCAGCGGAACGAACGGGCTCGTATGAGAAGCGATGGTGAAGAGAAGGGCCGATATGCCGGAGCGCGGCACGGTGAGCACGGGTGGCGTAGCCCTTGTTGTCGGCGAAGCGGTAGCCGTGATGCAGAACGTCAAGATCACGCATCCAACCGTCGCGGAAAACCTTGGCGATCACCGAAGCAGCAGCGATACTCGCGACGCGCTCGTCGCCACGGGTCAGGACGCGCTGAGGCAGACCGAATCGTGGCGGTCGCGGCCATCGATCAAGACGTAGTCAGGGGAGATACCACAAGCAGCGAGCGCACGCCGCATCGCGAGACGGGTAGCGGGCAGAATCCCCAGGGCATCGATCTCTTGCGCGTCGGCCCATCCGATTCCCCACGCCAGCGCCGTCTGCTTGATCCATGGCGCAAGCTCCTCCCGGCGCTGGGAGGTGAGCTGCTTGCTATCACGCAGACCGGAAAGCCAAGCGAGCCGGCGCGCCGGGGGCAAGATAACGGCGCCTGCCGCCACGGGGCCGGCCAGGGCACCCCGGCCGACCTCATCAAGGCCAGCGACGGCTGAGAAACCGGCGCGCCAGAGCGCCGCCTCCTGAGCGCGCGTGGGCTTGCAAGCGGGTGTCGCAAGGGCTCCAGACGCGTTCGGCAGATCGTTCCTCCAGAGCGGCGGTGGACGCTGGGAGCGGCAAAGCAGCGCTCGAAAGACGAGCCGGATGCTCGCTCATGTCGAGCCCCCAACTATCGTAGCGAGGTGAACCGGCGCCCGACATGGCCGAGCGGCGTCCCGTTCCCAAACGATGCAGCTACCGCAAGCCGGCTGGCTCATTCGAGAGCCAGTCGAAGCGGGTCACTGTTATATTGATGAGGAGCGGCGTGGGGCGGCAGCGGTGACGCGTGCCGGCCAACCGTATCGCTGAGCAAGCTGGAAGGAAGTAGCTATGGGCGGCTCGCGCTGGGCTCGAAGCTCCTTCGTGTACTTGCTGATCCTGATCATTCTGATCGTCGCGGGAGTGAGCCTGATTCCGCGCGGGGGAGGAACGGAGAAGATCGATTTCTTGGGCGGCCCCGAGACGCTCCTAGGCAGACTGTCCAGCACGACGGAACTGGCTCAGATGGAGCGCATTGAGGTCGATGAACCCAAGGTGCGTCTCTTCTACAACGATGGCCGATCCTTCGAGGGCCGGGTGCCCGAGGAGATCGACCTCTTCGAGTTCTTGGATCGCGAGGGGATCGATTTCGGCGCGGCGGGATTCCCGAACACGGAGATCAAGGGCGGCGGCGGCTTGGGCAACATCCTGGGGATTCTGTTCCAGTTTCTGCCCTTGATCATCATCGGCGCGATTCTGATCTTTATGCTGCGCCAAGCGCAGGGCTCGAACAGTCAGGCGATGTCGTTCGGCAAGAGCAAGGCGCGAGTGGTCACAGCCAACCGGCCTAACGTCACCTTCAACGATGTTGCCGGCGCGACAGAAGCCAAAGACGAGTTGCATGAGGTGGTCGAGTTTCTGAAGTTCCCCGAGAAATTCGCTTCGCTCGGGGCGCGGATTCCACGGGGCGTCCTGCTCGTCGGCCCGCCGGGCACAGGGAAGACCCTGCTATCCCGCGCCAGTAGCCGGGGAAGCCGGCGTCCCCTTCTTCAGTATCAGCGGTTCGGAGTTCGTGGAGATGTTTGTCGGCGTGGGGGCCAGCCGCGTCCGCGACCTCTTCGAACAAGCGAAGCGCAACGCCCCTTGCATCGTCTTCGTCGATGAGATCGACGCGGTGGGACGCCAGCGTGGCGCCGGCCTCGGCGGCAGTCACGATGAGCGGGAACAGACACTGAACCAGATCTTGGTCGAGATGGATGGCTTCGACACCAACACGAACGTGATCGTGATCGCGGCGACCAACCGGCCCGATATCCTCGGACCCCGCGCTGCTGCGGGCCGGGCCGCTTCGACCGTCAAGTGGTCCTCGACGCCCCGGATGTACAGGGCCGCGAGGCGATTCTGGGCGTCCACGCCAAGGGCAAGCCCGATGGACCAACGACGCGGACCTCGGTGTGCTCGCGAAAGAGACGCCCGGCTTCTCGGGCGCCGATCTGGCCAACCTCCTGAATGAAGCAGCGATCCTGGCCGCACGCCGCAACAAGAAGAAGATCGGCAGACCGGAGCTCGAAGAGGCGGGTGGACCGCGTGATCGCCGGGCCGGAGCGCAAGAGCCGCGTGATCACGCCGCGCGAGAAGGAGATCGTGGCTTACCACGAGGCAGGGCACGCTCTCGTGGCCGCGATGATCCCCGGGCATGATCCGGTGCACAAGATCACCATCGTCCCACGCGGGATGGCGGGCGGTTACACACGGTACCTGCCGGAGAACGAGCAGCGGTTGGCTGGCAAGTCGTACTACGAAGGCTTCCTCGCCTCCGCGTTGGGCGGACACCAAGCCGAGGAGTTGGTGTACGGCGAGATGACCACCGGCGCTTCGGACGACCTGTCGAAGGTCACGTCGATCGCGCGAAATATGGTGACCCAGTGGGGGATGAGTCAAAAGCTCGGTCCGCGGACGTTCGGGAAACGCGAGTCACTGGTTTTTCTGGGACGCGATATCAGCGAGCAGCGCGATTACTCCGAGCGGATTGCCGAGATGATCGATGACGAGGTACGGGAGCTAATCGACCGAGCGCGAGACTCCGCTCGCGCGATCCTCTCTGCCAACCGCGATAAGCTGGACGTGTTGGCGAACACTTTGATGGAGAAAGAAACGATCGAGGGCAAGGAACTGCAGGCGGGCGCTACGCGGTGAGAGGCTGCCTGGCAGAGCCGCCAGCGCGCAAGGAAGAGCCTGCGTCGAGCGAGGGCGAGCAACGGCCTGCCCCCGTCATGCCGCCGAAACCGGGGCTCGCCTGGGGTGGGCAGGCGGACGCCACGCTGGGCGAGTAAGCCGCCGCGAGCGATGCAGCGGTATCCGACTTGCTTGACCGTCCCAGAACCTCGCTCGTACGGTTTGAGGCATACCACTGAGAAGTAGCGCCCTCTACCGGGTGCGTTTCTAAGTTTCCCGAGGCAGGTGCCGCTCAGATGTACGCAGTGATCCGCACCGGCGGAAAGCAGTATCGCGTCGAGCCCGGCCAGCGGCTCAAGGTGGAGAAGATGCCCAACGCGGTGGGCGACACCGTCGAGCTGACCGACGTGTTGCTTCTCGCCACGGACGAGGGAGCGACCGTGGGCGACCCTACGGTCGCGCAAGCGCGAGTTGTAGCGGAAGTCGCCTCCCAGGGGCGGGACCGCAAGCTGTCGGTGTTCAAGTACAAGTCAAAGACACGTTACCGGCGGCTGGTGGGCCACCGACAGCCCTATACCGTGCTCCTGATCAAAGAACTCAGCGGACCTGGGATCACGGCGCCTAAGACACGGCGGCGCCGAGCGAAGAGATCCACCGACGCGCCAGCGAGCAAAGCAGCGGAGGAGAAAGCGGCCAAGAAAGGATCTGCCAAGAGGGCATCGACGGGCGCGACGCAACGATCCCGCGCTGCGAAGAAGGCGACGAGGACTTCGGCCGCCACGAAAGCGCCAACAGACAAAGGTCCGGCCAAGGACGCAGAGACGGGCAGGGAGGACTAGCGATGGCGCACAAGAAGGGTGTGGGCTCCTCAAAGAACGGACGCGACAGCAACGCCAAGCGCCTAGGCGTGAAGGTCTACAGCGGCGCGCAGGTCGGAAAGGGCGCGATCATCGTGCGACAGCGCGGCACGCGCATCCATGCGGGCGACAACGTGGGCATCGGCCGGGATCATACGTTGTTCGCACTCCGAGACGGTTACGTTCGCTTCGAGCCGTACGCCAAAGGCCGCCGCAAGAAAGTGAGCGTGACCGCGACACGCGCTGAGGCCACGAAGCAGGAAAGCCCATGAAAGCCAAGATCCACCCCGAATACGGACCGGCACGGATCGTCTGTGGCTGTGGCACTAGTTGGGAAACTCGATCGACGAAGGCCGAAATGCACATTGAGATCTGCAGCGTCTGTCACCCGTTTTTCACGGGCGAGCAACGCATTGTCGATACGGCAGGGCGCGTGGAGCGTTTCAAGCGCCGCTATGGGATGAAAGAAGAAGGCTAACAGCCCCCTGTCGCTTCTCCTGCCCAGGCCCTCGCTACCCTCGGCGTATGACGCTCCGTAAGCAGGCCCATTCCAAGCGGCGTGGCTACGGCGGCCAGGCGGTGCTTGAGGGCGTCATGATCCGCGGACCACGGCACGCAACGGTCGTCTGCCGCCGCCCGGACGGAACCATTGCCAGCCAGAGCAAGAAGCTCGCCACGGCCTACACGAGCCGTACGCAACGGATCCCGTTCGTACGTGGGGTCATCGCGCTGGCGGAGACGCTGCATCTGGGGTTCTGGGCGCTGATCTATTCATCGAACGTGGCGCTGGAGGAGGAAGGAGGCGACGACGGTACCCAGGGAGAGGGCGCGGGGATAACGGGCGCGCTCATCATCCTACTGACGCTCGCGATCGCGATCGGTCTGTTCTTCTTGGCACCCGTCTTCGCCGGCCGTTGGATCGAGGATCAGATCGACCCAGACATCATCGGCGTGATCCTAGAAGGCGTGATCCGGCTCGCGCTTCTGCTGGGCTATCTATTTCTGATCGGCCAGTGGAGCGAGATGCGCCGCGTCTTCGCCTATCACGGCGCAGAACACAAAACGATCGCCGCCTGGGAGGCGATGAGTGACCTATCCGTGGCAGCGGTGCGACCTTTCAGCCGCGCGCATCCACGGTGCGGCACATCGTTCTTGCTCGTGGTGGCCGTGGTAGCGATCATCGTCTTCACAGCGCTCGGTACGCCACCGATGTGGTGGCGCATCACAAGCCGGATCGTCTTGGTGCCTGTCATCGCCGGGATCGCCTACGAGGCGATCCGACTAGGCGGCGCCTACCGTCACAAGCGGGTCGTAGGGTGGCTGTTCGCACCGAACCTTTGGCTGCAAGCGCTGACGACGCGGGAGCCATCGGATGATCAGATCGCGGTCGCCATCACCGCCATGGAGCAGGCGCTCGCCGCGGAGGAAGGCCGGAGCGTGCAGGACCCGACGCCGGCTCGTTAGCCCGAGCTACTCCGAAGCCCCCAGATCGCGGTAGAAGCAAGAGCGCTCGCCGGTGTGACAAGTGGGGCCGGCAGGGTCGGCACGCACGAGCAGTGCGTCGGCGTCACAGTCCTTGCGGATCTCCTTGAGACGCAGCACGTTGCCGCTCGTCTCGCCTTTCGTCCAGTATTCTTGACGACTGCGACTCCAGAACGTGACCAGCCCTTTCTCCAGCGTGCGCCGGACGGCTTCTTCGTCCATGTAGCCGAGCATCAACACGCCGCCGGTCGCATCGTCTTGGACGATGGCTGGAATGAGACCGTTGGCATCGTAGGAGAGCGGAGGCAGCGCGTTCACGGCGAGATCGGTCTTTTCCTCACGGTTACAGGCCTGTCGGAGGCGGCAGTATAGCGCGGATGATCGAGGCGCACGGGAACATTGGCAGCGGCCATTTCGGATTTGACATCCGCGACCTTGCAAGTACCGAAGTGGAAGATGCTCGCAGCGAGGACTGCAGAGGCACCGCCTTTCGTTACCGCGTCGATCATGTGTCGGGCGCTCCCCGCGCCGCCGCTTGCGATCACGGGGATTGAGACGGCGCTGGTCACGGCACGCAGGAGCGGCAGATCGTAGCCATCCTGGTGGCCATCGGTGTCCATGGAAGTAAGCAGGATCTCACCTGCACCGCGCTCCGCCGCCTCGCGTGCCCAAGCGACCGCGTCTCGGTCGGTCGAGCGGCGTCCTCCGTGCGTGTAGACCTCGAAGCCGCCGTTCCGGCGCCTCCTGGCATCGATCGCAACAACAACGCATTGGCTGCCGAAGCGGTCGGCGCCTGCTCCGATCAAGCCCGGATCAGCAACTGCCGCGGTATTGATCGCGATTTTGTCGGCACCGGCCTCCAAAACGGCACGCATATCCTCAGGGCTCCGCAACCCGCCACCGACAGTGAAGGGGATGAAGACGCGGTCGGCCGTGCGGCGCACCATCTCCATGACGGTTTCGCGCTTTTCGTGTGAGGCGGTGATGTCCAGAAAGACGAGTTCGTCGATGCCTTCGCGATCGTAAACAGCGGCCATCTCCACCGGGTCGCCCGCATCGCGCAGGTCCACGAAGGAAATGCCCTTGACGACACGCCCCCGGTCGACATCGAAGCAAGCGATGACCCGCTTGGTGAGCATGGTGCTCAGTCTCCGCAGGACGCCGCAGCCGCCGTGCGTGCATCGGCGAGCGCAATGCGGCCATCGTAGAGAGCCCGCCCGATAATGACGCCCTCGACCCCTATACGGGCAAGACGCGGGATCTGATCCAGAGTCGCGACGCCGCCCGCCGCGATGAGGGGGCAGTCCAAAGCCGCGATGAGCTCGGTCAGAGCAGCGTAGTTTGGCTCTGTGAGGGTGCCGTCGCGGATGATGTCCGTATAGATGAAGCGGCCGACCCCTCGGGCTACAAGCTCCCCGGCCGCCTCCAATACCGGGCGCTCCGTCATCCGGGTCCAGCCGTCCGTGGCCAGTCGGCCGTCCCGAGCGTCGAGGGAAACGATGATCTGCTCAGGCCGCTCGCGGCTCACGTGGTCCAGCAAGGAACGGTCGCGGATCACGGCGGTGCCCAACACCACGCGCTGCAGACCCGCCTCAAGGTATCGCGCGACGGATTCCGTCGTGCGGATACCGCCACCGACTTGCGTGGGGACGCCCAAGCTCGCGATCGCAACGATCGCGTCGAAGTTACAGGGTTTGCCCTCGCGGGCACCGTCCAGGTCAACGACATGTATCCGTGTGGCGCCTGCGTCAATCCAACGTTGGGCGGCGGCCACGGGGCTCTCCGCAAAGACGGTCTCGGCGGCATAGTCACCTTGGTGGAGACGAACGCAGAGCCCGCCGCGGATATCAACGGCTGGGATCACTTCCATGGATCGGCGCAATCAGGCAGCTGGCTCTGCCGCCAAGGCGGCGGCGATGACGTTACGGTAGAGGCGCAATCCATAGGCGCCGCTCTTCTCCGGATGGAACTGCGTTGCGACGAGGTTGCCCTGCTGCACGATCGCAGGAAAGGTGATCCCGTAGTTCGTAGTGGCGAGTGTCACCGAACGGTCGTCGGGCGCGCAGTAATAGGTGTGGACGAAATAGAAGTGGCTCCCATCAGGAATACCGCACAGCACGTCGCTCGCACGCATCTGGCGCACGACGTTCCAACCCATATGAGGAACGATCTGCCCGTCCGGTAAGCGCAGTACACGGCCGGGGAGCACGTCCAGACCGAGGTGCTCCCCACCTTCCTCCGAGACAGTCATGAGCGCCTGCAGCCCCATGCATACCCCGAGGAAGGGACGGTCGGCCTGGAGGTAACGCCGCAAGGGCTCAACCAGGCCGCGGCGCGCGAGGTTACGCATCGTGTCGGCAGCAGCACCAACCCCTGGTAAAACGACGATGCCCGCGCTGTCGAGGGCGGCGGGTGCGTCCGTAACCCGTGCGTGGAAGCCTGCGTACTCCACTGCGCGTGCGACCGAACGCAGATTGCCTGCTCCGTAGTCCAGCACAACCACGGGTCGCTCTGAACGGGATCGCATGGAGCGGCAGCGTAACACGCGGGCCGCACGGCTCGTAGCATGCGCAGCACTCTTATACTGCTGCGTATGCAGGCAGAATCTCCTGGAGATGCCGTCTCGGAATCGCTTGCAGGGGCCGTCACCAGCTCACCCGCCGCGCGCAGCCCAAACGAAGAATCAGCACACTACAGCGCTCGAGCGCGTATTGAGGAGCTGCGCCATAGCATCCGCTACCACAACCGGCGTTACTACATAGAGCACACCCCCGAGATCTCTGATGCCGACTGGGATCGGCTCTTCCACGAGTTGAAGTCGTTGGAGAAACAGTATCCCGAGTTCTCCTCGCAAGACTCCCCGACCCAGAAAGTCGGGGCGCCGCCGGAAAAGACAACATTCGCAGTGGTCGAGCACCGCGAGCCGATGCTAAGCCTCGGCAACGTCTTCAACGGACAGGGGTTACGGGATTGGCATCGCCGAGCTGCGGCTCTGATCGACCGGAACGACTTCGCCATGGTAACGGAGCCCAAGATCGACGGCCTGGCCATCGCGCTGGTGTACGAGGAAGGCCGTTTGGTCCAGGCGGCGACGCGAGGCGACGGCCGCCACGGGGAAGACGTCACCCCCAATATCCGGACTATCGAAGCGCTCCCCCAGCACCTGACGGGATCACCACCCACGCGCTTCGAGGTGCGCGGGGAGGTCTACGTGTCAAAGTCGAGATTCAAGCGCATGAACGCCGATCGGGAACGCGCCAACGCCGAGCGAGAGAAGGAAGGCAAGCGGCCCAAGCCACCCTTCGCGAATCCCCGCAACGCCGCAGCCGGCGCCGTACGACAGAAAGATCCGAGTGAAAGCGCCAAACGTCCGATCGAGATCGCGATCTACCAGCTGGGCTGGTCAGACGGAGCTATTCCCGGCAGCCATTGGGAGGTCCTGCAGTGGCTCGCTGCGCTCGGTTTCCCGACAACCCCAGATGCATCGCGGCAGACAACGCTCAATGGGACGGTTGCCGACTGCGAAGCCTGGGTCCCACGGCGAGAGGCCTGGCCATTCGACATGGACGGGATCGTCGTCAAGATCGACGATCTGGGACTGCAACGGCAGCTTGGGACGGTCGGGCGGGAGCCGCGCTGGGCGGTTGCGTACAAATTCCCCCCGGCGGAGGCCACGACGCGGCTGCGGAAGATCGACGTGAACGTGGGGCGCACCGGCAGCCTGAACCCCTTCGCGATCCTCGAGCCGGTCCGTGTGGGCGGCGCAATCGTGCAGAAGGCGACGCTCCACAACGAGGAGGACATCCATCGCAAGGACATCCGCAAAGGCGACACAGTGGTCGTACGACGCGCGGGCGAAGTGATCCCGCAGGTAGTCGGGCCGGTGCTGAGCCGACGGAAAAAGGGTGCCCGTCGCTTCCGCATGCCCAAGATCTGTCCCTCTTGCGAAACGTCCGTGGTACGGCCCGAAGGGGAAGCGCTGGCGTACTGCGTGAACGCCGGGTGCCCAGCCCAGCGGCAGCGTGGGATCGAACACTTCGTCAGCCGCGGCGGGATGGATATCGAGGGGCTAGGCAAGCGTTGGATCACGAAGCTTCTCGAGGAAAATCTGATCGCCGATGCCGGTGACCTATACGCCCTCGCACCGAAGCAAGCGGCGATCGAGGCGCTGCCGAAGATGGGTAAGACGAGCGCGGAAAACCTGCTTGCAGCGATCGAAGCGAGCAAGCAGCGCCCGTTGGCGGCACTGGTTTTCGCATTGGGGATCCGGCACGTCGGAGCGGAGGTGGCGGATCTTCTCACCCAACACTTCGGAGACATGGCGAGCTTGGCGGCGGCGAGCGAGGAAGAGCTGGCGGCCGCCGACGGCGTAGGCCCGATGATCGCGGCGAGCGTGGCGGCCTGGTTTCAAGCCGAGCGTAACCACCAACTGATCAAGAAGCTTGCGCAGGCAGAAGTGCAGATGACGGCGCGCCGACGCGCGAGTCGAGGGGGACCACTCGCCGGACAGCAGTTCGTCGTAACAGGACGGCTGGAGTCGATGACCCGTAACCAAGTGGAGGGGAACCTAAAGCAGCTTGGAGCGTCGATTGGAAGCCGAGTCACGAAGAAAACCGCCGTGCTGATCGCAGGCGAAGCACCCGGAAGCAAGCTGGAACAGGCGCAAGCGCTCGATATCGCTATCTGGGACGAGGAGCAGCTCCGCACATTCCTGCGCCAGCAAGAGGCAGGAACGGCGGCAACGGGCAGCTCAGTACCCTAAGCGACGGCAGAGCGGCGGACATACTAGATATAACGGCAGCCTCAGATATAGTGTCTGCACTGGCCCGGCATCCGCTGCACGGGTCATTTTCGACTCCGGGGGAAGATGCGCTTCAATCCGCTGTCCTGGCTCTTCGGGCAGTTCTCGCACGATATCGCTATCGACTTAGGCACGGCCAACACGCTCGTGGCGGTGCGGGGGCGCGGGATCGTGATCAACGAGCCATCGGTCGTGGCGATCGATCGCAACGCCAAAGCGGTGCTTGCGATTGGAGCAGAAGCGAAGCGTATGGTAGGCAGGACACCCGCCAACATCGTCGCGATGCGGCCGCTCAAGGACGGCGTGATCCACGATTTCGACGTGACCGAGCGCATGCTGCAGCACTTTATCCGGGCAGTCCACGACCGCACGCTGCTGGGAACGCCGCGGCCTCGGGTCGCGGTCGGGATCCCAGGTGGCGCGACCGAGGTGGAGAAGCGCGCCATCTACGATGCCGCGATCAACGGCGGCGCGCGCGATGCCTTCTTGATCGAGGAGCCACTCGCCGCGGCGATCGGGGCCGGGCTGCCCGCGCAGGACCCCGCCGGCACGATGATCGTGGATGTGGGAGGCGGAACGACAGAGGTGGCGGTCTTCGCGCTCGGCGGCACCGTTGTCAGTACATCGATTCGCGTGGCGGGGGACGAGGTGGACGAGGACATCATTGCCTACGCGCGCAACGTGCACAACATGGTGATTGGATCCTCAAGCGCCGAAGAGACGAAAATCGAAGCCGGTTCCGCCTTCCCGCTGGAGCGGGAGCGGCCCGTGGTGCTCCGCGGCCGCGATATCGCGAGCGGGCTGCCGAAGAGCGTGGAGGTGAGCAGCGTCGAGATCCGTGACGCCCTCGGCGACTCTATCCGTGCGATCGTCGAGGCAGTCCGCCAGACGATTGAGGCGACGCCCGCGGAGATCGTTTCCGACCTGATGAATAAAGGCATCGCGCTGGCAGGTGGGGGAGCACTCTTGCAGGGCTTGGACCGGCGTATCTCCCAAGAGACGAAGTTCCCGGTGTACGTGGTGGAGGACCCATTGACCTGCGTTGTGCGCGGCTGCGCCGAGGTCCTAGAGGAAGCACAGATTTTAAGCCGCGTCCAGGCGGATATTGCGTCGATGCGAGGCCGCCGTTAGGCGACAGCGATGGCGCTTCTTTCAAGCAAGCTCGGCCAGTGGCTCATCCTCATGGCCCTACTCATTGCCCTGCTCGCCGCGTTGGCGGTGTTCGGCGCGGTCGCGCAAGTGGAAGATGCCGCCCTCACAGTGTTCGGCCCCGTGCAGCGCACGCTGCGGCACGCGGCCGAGCCGGTCGCCAGCCTGATCAACAACATCGACGATTTCAACGCCGCCGATGACGAGAACCGCGCACTGCGGAACCGTGTAGCGCAACTGGAAGCGGAGAACGCCCGCCTGCGTGAGGAGCAGATCGAAGTACGCGGCCGCGAAGCGCTCATCGCCGTGCAGGAGGCGAACGCCGATGAGATCTTCATCGTGGCGGATGTGATCACGCGTGACTTGACAGGATTGAGCGACATCATCCGGATCAACCGCGGCGCCAGCGACGGCATCGAGAACGGGATGCCCGTGCTGGCCGGGGGCGGCGCGCTGGTTGGCGTGATCGTCGAGACGCGTGATCATGTCGCGCTCATCAGATTGATCACAGATCCCAAGATGAGCATTCGCGGCCTGCACCAACTTTCCCGCACCGAGGGGATCATCAACGGCGGTCCGGCCGACGATTTACACGTGGAGTTCATACCGCAAGCGGCGGATGTGCAGCCCGGGCATACCTTTGTGACGTCAGGACTAGGCGGACTGCTGCCGGCCGGCGTGCCGGTGGGAGCGGTCACATCAGCGGAAGGAGCAGTGCAGGACGTCTTTCGACAGATCCGGCTGAGACCGCTTGCCCCGCTGGCGGAACTGGAGGATGTGCTGGTGCAGATTACGTTTACTCCGGAACCGATCGCCGCACCTTAGCGTCTCGCAGAAGAGGCCGAACCGAAAGGGACGACCGGGGAGGCGAGCACAACGTGAAATGGCCGTTTCTAATCGCAGGGACTCTCGGCCTGACGTTGCTGCAGACATCGGCCGTGCCGGCATTCCAGGTGCTCGGCGTCGGCTCCAACCTGCTGTTGGTAGTGCTGTGCTGCTGGGTAATCGTGAGGGGAACTGAGGAAGGGATGATTTTGGTGCCGCTCGCGGGGCTGCTGGTAGGGCTACTCTCCTTACAGGAACTCGCGACATCCGTCGCGGCATTCCTGCCGATCATCGTGATCGCAGCCTTGCGCCCGCACTTCAGTGTGCACAGTACGTTCGGCTGGACGCTCGCCGTGGTGGTAGCGGCGACACTCGCGCACTTCATCATCACCGCGCTCGCGCTGGAGTTGGATGGAAGCAGCATCAATTGGATCCGCGAGATCTTGGATGTGCTGCTGCCGAGGGTCCTCGTGAACTTCGTCCTCGCCATTCCTTTGTATTGGCTGATCCGGTGGTCCCTGCCGCGACCGCGGCCGCTGATGGGCACGTGAACCGTGTCGTACGGGATCGATCGGCTGAGGCGGAGCGGCAAGCCGGTCATCATCAAGGCGCCGCCTGAAAGCAAGGGAACGCTGCAACTCAAGGTTCTGGTGTTTGCTGTCGGCATCGTGGTGCTGTTCGCAGCGCTCACGATCCAACTCATCCGCCTGCAGATCTTGCGGCACGACGAGTTCGAGCTGCGTGCGGCGACCAACCGGCTACGCTTGATCGATGTTCCAGCAGAGCGAGGGCTGATCTTTTCGCGCAACGGCACCCTGCTCGCCGAGAACGTACCCGGGTTCGCCGCGACTATCGTCCCGGCCGACGTGCCGGAGGAGTCCGTGCGGACGATCGCCGAGATACTCTCGCCGACACTGGAGATCCAGGCCTTCGAGATCGAGACGCGGATCCTGGAAGGCAAGCGCAGCATCGATCCATTTCAGCCGGTTGTTCTGCAGCGCCATTTGGACCCGGACTTGGTGTTTGAGTTGGAGACGCTGCAGGTCGATCTGCCAGGTGTGCGGGTGGGGTCGATTCCGGAGCGGCATTATCCACTCGGTTCGCTGCTCGCACACCTATTGGGGCATGTCGGTCCAATCACCGAGGAGGAGTTCGAGCAACTGCGTGCCGATCGCTACCGGTTAGCCGACAGCATCGGGCAGACCGGCGTAGAAGCGTCGTACGAGACGCTGCTGCGCGGCGTGCCGGGCCGGGAGCAGGTGGAGGTGAACGCCAGCGGCCGCGTGCTTCGGGCTTTGGACTCGGAGCCTCCAACTCCCGGACAAAGCTTGGTATTGACCATTGATCTCGAGTTACAGCGACAAGTGGAGGCGATCTTGGCGGACAGCATGGGCGGGTCCCTCTTTGCCGCCGCCGCGGTCGTCGATATCCACACCGGGGAGATCCTCGCGCTGGTGTCCCTCCCGACATACGACAACAACATCTTTTCGGAAGAGATCGCCGAGGAAGATCTCCAGGCAATCTTCGAAGATGAGGCACGCCCGCTGGTCAATCACGCGGTAGCCGACCAGTTCCCGCCCGGATCGATTCAGAAGGTCGTGACCGGCGCCGCCGCGCTGGAAGAGGGCGTGATCGACGCACGGCAGCGCATTCGATCCTTGGGAGCCATTGAGGTGCAGAACGTCCTCGATCCGCGCATCACCTACATCTTCCGCGACACGACTGCCGGAGATTTTGATTTCGTAACAGGACTGGCTGAATCGAGCAATGTCTACTTCTGGTATCTGGCCGGGGGCTCTCCCTTCCGGCGCGCGATCGCGGAGGAACTGCTTACGCCAGAGCAGCGGGCGGAACAGAAGGCGCTGCTTGAGGCAGGCGTGATCAGTGGCGAGCAAGATTTCGAGGGGCTGGGGATCGACCGACTCGCGTTCTGGGCGCGGGCCTTCGGACAAGACGAGGCGACCGGCATCGATCTGGGAGGCGAAGCCTCGGGCTTCATCCCGGACTCGCAATGGAAGATCGATACGTTCGGAGAGGGGTGGGGACAGGGAGATTCGTACAACTTCGGAATCGGACAAGGCTTCATCGCGGTGACGCCGCTACAGATGCTCATGGTGACAGCGGCCATCGCCAATGGGGGCAATCTCTTGGAGCCCCACGTTGTGCGATCGGTCCTCGACAGCGAAGGCAACGTGGGCCGAACGATCGGACCGACAGTACGCCGTCGCCTGGAGATCGACCCGGCCAATCTCGCGCTGGTACGCGAGGGGATGGCGCAATCGGTACTGGCTGGCACCTCCGGGAACGCCTACTTCGCGGAGATGCAAGTCGCGGGGAAGACTGGCACGGCCGAGTTCGGCACGGAGCCCACGTTCCGTGATCTTCTTCCGACGCATGGCTGGTTCATCGGCTTCGCCCCGTACAACGAGCCGCGAGTGGCCGTCGTCGCCTTCCACGAGCTCGGAGCGGGGTTTCTCACGGCAGAGACCGGTGGCCTCATTCTCAAGACATGGGCGGAACTGAGTGGCTCTATCGACCCAGCGAACCCGGCCCCGCCCCAGCGCGCGACGCTCGGCGAGCGATTCGTCGACGTCGATACGTCCACTACAGACGGGAGCGGCACCGACGACGGCAGCTCCGAGACGACGGAATGACGACGTTCAGACCGACCATACGCTCGTATAGCTGGCGACGCTTCGATCCCGTCATTTTGGTGGCAGCGTTAGCGCTCACTGGCTACGGGGCGCTGGTGATCTACAGTGCGACGCTCCCGCGCGACGCAACGGGGGTAGTGATCAGCGAGCCGGTGATTCGTCACATCGCCGTCGCCGGAGCCGGCGTTATCGCGATGCTGTTCGCCGCTCGGACAAATTACCGCCTGCTCGACACCTTTAGTTGGTTCGCCTACGGCTTTGGGATCATCCTCTTAGTGGCCGTGTTCTTCTTGGGGTCGGATCGCTTCTCTGCGAACCGTTGGTTCGACCTAGGGTTCGTGACCGTACAAGCCTCCGAGATGGCGAAGGTTCTGACCATCGTGGCCCTGGCAAAGTTCATGTCGGACCGGCGAGATCAGATGCACACGGCCCGGGTCTTCCTTCAATCATTGGGACTCGCAGCGCTACCGGCAGCACTCGTATTCATCGAGCCCGACTTAGGAGGCGCGGTCATGTTTTTCGTGATCTGGGCCGTAATGGCGGCCTTCGCCGGCGCGCGGTTACGCGCGTTCGCCGTTCTAGCCACGGCGGTCCTCGCCCTCGTGCCCTTCGGACTGATCACAGGGGTGAGCGAGTATCAACGCGACCGGGTGCGGATCTTCATCGATCCCTCGCGGGATGAACTCGGAACCGGGTTCAACGTTCTACAGGCGGAGACATCCGTCGGTGCAGGGGGGATATTCGGCAAGGGGCTGACGGAGGGCACCCAGACGCAGCTGGATTTCCTGCAAACACAGCAGACGGATTTCATCTTCAGTGTGCTGGGCGAAGAACTCGGTTTCGTGGGGGCAATGGTGTTGTTTGCCTTGTTCCTGCTCCTGATCTTCCGTTTGCTGCGCGCGATCTTGAAGGCCCCAGATACGCTGGGACAACTCATCGTCGCGGGTATTGCAACCATGGTCACAGTGCAAACGTTCGTCGCCGTGGGCGTGAACATTCGGCTGGTCCCAGTGACTGGGGTGCCGCTGCCATTCATCAGCGTGGGGAACTCGGCCCTGCTGGTCCTATTCGTGGCGCTAGGAATCGTCCAGAGCGTTCTGCTGCGACAGGATGAACGCTAGCAGCATTGAGGGGAGCATGACGCGCGAGGGACGAAGAGCGAGCCGGCTCACGCGCGCCCCGGTTCCTACGCTAGGTGAAGCGAGGCTAGCTCGTCGCGACCGCTGGCTTCTCTTCTTCCGTGGAAGCATCCGCTTCCTCGTTCGCGGGCGGCGAGGGAGCCGGAATGTGCTCGTAGTTGAGCTTGGACTCGGTCATGCCCTGTTCGTTCGACTCCTCGACGATGTCAACTCGGATCGTGTCACCCGCCTGGAACTCGCCGCGCAGGAGAGCCTCGGAAAGCGAGTCCTCCATTCGCTCCTGAATCACGCGGCGCAGCGGGCGGGCGCCGAATTCGGGATCGTAGCCCTTCTCGCCCAGCCAGTCGCGCGCCGCCGGGGTCACCTCGAGCTTGAAGCCCTGCAACAGGACTTGCTTCTCAATGTCGCGCAGCATCATGTCGACGATCTCGCGGATCTGCGGCTTGCTGAGCGGATGGAAGACGACCTTGGCATCGATCCGGTTGAGGAACTCGGGCCGGAAAGCTTTCTTCATTGCCTCCAGCACCTTGGTTTTCATGCGCTCGTAGATCTGCGCTTCCGTCTGTGCCGCATCCGTCTTCGCACTGAAGCCGAGAGTCGACTCCCGTCGAATGAGGTCCGAGCCGACGTTGGAGGTCATGATCATGACGGTGTTGCGAAAGTCGACGCGACGGCCCTTGGCGTCTGTGAGGTGCCCATCGTCGAAGACCTGCAACAGCATGTTGAAGACCTCTGGATGGGCCTTCTCGATCTCATCCAGCAGGATGAGGCAGTAGGACTTGCGGCGGACGGTATCGGTAAGCTGGCCGCCGTCGTCATAGCCGACGTAGCCCGGAGGCGCGCCGACGAGCCGCGCGACGGTGTGCCGCTCCATGAATTCGGACATGTCGAGCTTAATCATGTTCTCGTCGCTCCCGAACATGAATTCAGCGAGTGCCCGCGCGAGTTCGGTCTTCCCCACCCCCGTGGGCCCCAAGAACATGAATACGCCGATCGGGCGCTTGGGGTCCTTGAGGCCGGCGCGCGCGCGCCGGACGGCCTTGGCGAGCGCCCGGACGGGTTCGTCCTGGCCGACCACCCGGCCGTGCAGCGACTCTTCCATCTTCAGCAACCGCTGCGACTCTTCCTGTGCGATCTGCACGAGGGGAATGCCGGTCCACATGGAGACCACGTCCGCGATGTCCTCGGAGGTCACGCTGACCTCTTCGCTGGTGCGGCTGGACTCCATCTCTTGCTCAAGCTCCGCGATGCGGTTTTGCAGCTTGAGCTCACGGTCGCGGAGCTCCGCGGCGTGCTCGTACTGCTGCGAGTTGATGGCGGCATCTTTCTCTTTGCGAAGACCGTCCAAGCCGACCATGGCCTCCTTGAGGCCGGGAGGCGTATAGGAGCGCCGAATCCGGACGCGAGAGGCGGATTCGTCCACGAGATCGATAGCCTTGTCAGGGAGCGCGCGGTCGGAGATGTAGCGTGCGGCCAACTCCGCAGCAGAGACGAGCGCCTCATCCTCGATCTCAAGCTTGTGGTGCTCCTCGTATTTGTGCTTGATGCCCCGCAAGATCTCGACGGTCTCTTCGATCGAGGGCTCTTCGACGATCACGGTTTGAAAGCGCCGCTCAAGCGCAGCGTCACGCTCGATGTGCTTGCGGTAGTCGTCAAGGGTGGTCGCACCGATCGTCTGTAGCTCGCCGCGAGCCAAGGATGGCTTGAGGATATTGGCGGCATCGACCGCGCCCTCGGCCGCACCGGCACCAACGAGCATGTGGAGCTCGTCGATGAAGAGGATGCAATTCCCCGCCCCTTTGATCTCCTCAATGACTTTCTTGAGCCGTTCCTCGAACTCGCCGCGGTACTTCGTGCCCGCTACCAGCGAGCCGATGTCGAGTGTGAGCAAGCGCTTGCCTTGCAAGGTTTCGGGCACGTCGCCGCTGACCATTCGCTGCGCCAGCGCCTCCGCGACGGCGGTCTTGCCGACGCCAGGCTCACCGATGAGGACAGGGTTGTTCTTGGTGCGGCGCGAGAGGATCTGCACGACTCGTTGGATCTCATTCTCACGGCCGATGACGGGATCCAGCGACTCGCTGCGGGCGGCGGCGGTAAGGTCGATACCGAGTTGATCGATCGTAGGCGTGCGCGTGGACGATCTGGCACCAGGGGTCGCGGCGGTCTGTGGGGTCGTTTGGGAAAGGACGCGCGTCGTCTCGGCACGAACACGCTCAAGGTTCACGCCGAGGCTCTCCAAGACCCCAGCAGCGATGCCTTCCCCTTCGCGCACGAGGCCCAGAAGCAAGTGCTCCGTACCGATGTAGTGGTGGTTCAGGCGACGCGCTTCATCAACCGAGAGCTCAATGACCTTCTTGGCGCGAGGGGTGAGTCCGATTTCGCCAAGCACGGCGCGGTCGCCACGGCCGATGATGAATTCGACGGCAGACCGCACCTTTCCTGTCTCGACGCCGAGGTTCGCCAGCACTTTGGCAGCGATCCCGTCACCTTCGCGCACGAGACCAAGGAGAAGGTGCTCTGTCCCGATGTAGTTGTGGTTAAAGCGCTGCGCCTCTTCCTGCGCAAGCGTCAGTACGCGTCGCGCCCGCTCCGTGAATTTGTCAAATCGATCGGCCATTATCGTGTTGCCGCTTCGAACCGAGCGTATCACGCGTCTTGAAACAGCGTCTAGAAAACGCTCGGCCGCCGCGCATTGCGGATCTCGCAGTCCAAGGCGCCGTTTCCCTCAAGCAGCGCAGCGCACGGAAGCACGACTCTCTCATCCGCCGCGAGTCGACAAAGCTAGAGCAAAGAAAAGACGCAGTTAGTCGCCGTCATCGGACCGGAGGGCTTGCTCGGACAGCCCAGCACGTTGCATCGCCGCTTCCATAGCCGTGGCCGGCGTAGGCTGTGGCGCAGGCGTCGTATCGGCCGCTCCGGATTCCGTTGCATCTTCCCCGGACGTCTCGGCCACCGATTGCGCCGCCCTAACGGGGGTGCTCTCTGGATCGGTGCTGACCGCAGGCCGTCCGTACTTCTCGGCGACATCAGCAGGCAACTCGTGAATGCCGCCCTTCTGGTTGAAAACCCAACCCTTCTGCTCCGCTTCGGCGCGCGCCTGTCGCAAGCTCAGCCCGAGCCGGTGGCGATCGCGCTCGATCCGTACGATCTTGACAGGCACCACATCCCCTTCGGAGACGACTTCTTTGGGATGTGTGATCCGGCGATCAACGAGTTCGGAGACATGGATCAGGCCCTCAACCGGACCATCAAGGCGAGCGAAGGCGCCGAAGGTGACCAGCTTCGTCACTTCGCCCGGCACGATCTGGCCAATGGTGTAGCTCGAAACGACACCATCCCATTCTTCGGGGCGCGCTCGGCGAATGGAAAGCCCGATCTTCTTGCTCTCCTGATCGATCTTCATCACGTACACGCTGACCGGATCATTGATCTTGAACATCTCTTCGGGATCAACGTCCCGGTCCCAGGAAAGTTCAGAGAGATGGACGAGACCGTCCGCACCGCCGAGGTCGACAAAGACTCCGAAGCTTCGGATCGAGGTGACCGTGCCCTGGCGGATCTCACCTTCATTAAGCTCGGCGAGTAGCCGGTCTTTCTGTTCGGCGCGCCACTTCTGCAGCGCTGCACGCTCCGAGAGGATGACGCGGTTCCGCCGCCGGTTCATCTCGATCACTTTGAGACGCAGGCTGCGGCCGACGTACTCAGCAAGGCCGCTCCCGTCGCTACTGCGGTCGGGACTCGCGCCGACGACTTGGCTGAGCGGGATGAAAGCGTTTACGCCTTCCACGTTGACCAGCAGCCCGCCCTTGTTGAAGCCGCTCACGCTCGCATCGAAGACTTCCCCCAGCTCGTAGCGATCTTGGAGGACGCGCCAGCCCTGCTCTCCGCGAGCGCGGTCGACGGAGAGCGTGACCTGCCCGTCCTCCGCTTCTGGCTGGAGCACGTATACCAGCACGGAATCGCCAGTCCGCAAGGCGGCGCGCTGATCGGCAGTGAGGGACTGCATCTCGCTGGGCGGGACGACGCCCTCCGACTTGGCCCCGACATCGACCACGAGCGCTTCAGGGGCCGCACTGACGATCGTGCCGTCGATCACATCGCCGCGGCTCAATTGCTTGATGCTTGTCTCCTCCACGGCGAGGAGATCATCCATTGACATGTCGTTCTGGGGTGGGTGATCAGTCAAGCGCGTTGCTTCTGCAGGAGGGGCGACCGACGAAGTGCGACCGAAACTCCATGCCTATCCATGACGTGGGCGAAAGTTTATCACGGGGACCCCGGCGCTGGTCCAGCAGAGTGTTGCCGCGAACGGCTCCACGGCGACGCGCCCGTGATCTCACTCGGAATGCCCTCGCGCGCGATGCGGCGGACTGCCGCAACCGCGCGATCAAGCTCCGCCTTGGTATTGAAGTAGTGCGTCGACAGACGGACGGCATCTACCTCCGCTACGGATC
>CAXXRD010000001.1:60000-888800 GCA_963663895.2 Dehalococcoidia bacterium
AATACGCCGGGCGGTTGGGGGAAACCCGCAGCTGACGTTAAAGCGGTGCAGCTGCCAGCGTCCAACACGGAGCGTCAAGATGGTGTGTGCGGCCAATCCCACCTCAAAGCGCCGGAATTCGTGCAGGCTGTGCTGGAGGGCGCCGCAGAGAATCGCGCGGATCACCCAGTTGTGCGTCACGACAACGATCGGCCCTGGTGCGGGCGCCCGAAAAAGGCCCTCGACGAAGGGCCAGGCGCGCGCGTGCACATCGCTCAGCGACTCGCCATCAGGCATGCGCACGTCGGCGCCAGCATCGCCCCACCAGCCAGCGATGACTTCGGGAAACCGCTCCCGTGCCTCACTGTAGGGCAAGCCTTCCATCGCACCGATGTCCAGCTCGATCAAGGCCTCCTCCCTTTGCACGACGATACCGCGCGGGGCGGCGATGGCTTCGGCGGTGCGGCGCGCGCGCTGCAGGGGACTGCTGACAACACGGCAGAAGCCCTCTCCGCGAAGAAGATCGGCCACGGCCCTGGCTTGTTGCCGGCCGTGACCTGTGAGAACCGAATCGTCGCGCCCAAGAGCACGCCGATCGCGATTCGCCACCGACTCCGCGTGCCGCACGAGGATCAGGCGAGTCATTACCCGTCCGCACCGCGACCGGCCGCCTGACGAACGGCGCCGGCGGTCTTGGGTTGCTCGAGGTCGAGACGAGTGCGGTGGATGCGGCGCGGCGGCGCGGCGATGCCGAGAGCAGCCGTCACTTGCTCCGGCCGACCGGAGCCTCGCTCGTCCGCGCGCAGACGCATCGTGATCCGAGCGCGGCCCGGATCAAGGGACAGAGCGGC
Source organism: Dehalococcoidia bacterium (assembly GCA_963663895.2). GTDB lineage: Bacteria > Chloroflexota > Dehalococcoidia > Bin125 > Bin125 > JAPOXK01. The sequence goes on from CAXXRD010000001.1 coordinate 60,831, forward strand.
CAAGTCGAAGATCAGCGCGCGAAGGTCATAGCGGCGCAACTCATCCCCGCGCTGATGCTCCCAAAGCAGTTCGTCCCGAGCCAGCAGCTCCGCGATCGCAGCCTGCAGATCCTCGGTCGGGCGCGGCTCCTCAACTTCCACAACGTATTCGGCCGCGCGGAGCAGTGACTGCAGGGAGGACCGTCCGAGCGGTGTCTCTTCCAATGCGATCAGCCGCAAACCAACGGGGAGCTGGAGAGCGATGGCCTCGGCAACCTCCTCAACGGTGCGGCGTTCCTCCAGCAGAACATCCAGGAGCTCGCAATTCGAGGTGACGCCCACCGCCAGCGGGGCAGCCAATGCGATCCGCGGTCGGGGAGAGAATCCTTGCGAGCGTGCGACCGGCAGCCTGGCGCGTCTGAGGATGCGCTCCCAGGCGCGCATCAAGTCAAGGTGCGTGATGTACCTTTGCTCTTCGTCACGCGCGAAGGTGATGGTGATGCGCTGCATCTTCATCCGCGCGCTTGCCTCCGGAGGATCGCGTGACTCAAGGAGCGCTGTCAGGCTAGCGCTTCCTGGCCGACCCACTCGCGTGCAGCCGTGTGCGGATCGAGCTCGCCGTCGGCAACAGCACGTATCAGATGATCTAAGCGTCCACCGCCCCCTTCATCGTCCATGAGACCAGCGAGCAGTTGGGAGCGGGCGAGCGTGAGGATCTGGCGCCGGGCGCGTTCCTCTCGCTGCTCGCGCAGGCGCCCGCTGCTCGTGAGAAATTCCCAGTGGTCGTCGCAAGCGGTGACGAGATCGTCGATCCCCACCTCTTCGGTCGCGATCAGCTTGACGATAGGCGGGGTCCAAGCGCGGTCCGGCAGCAGCGACAGCAGCGCGCGAAGCTGACTGACGAGGAGATCGGCACCGGGCAAGTCCGCCTTATTGACTGCCAAGATGTCGGCGATCTCCATGATGCCGGCCTTCATCGCTTGAATGTCGTCGCCGCTCCCGGGCGTATTGACGAGGACGGTGGTTTGCGCGGCGCCTGCGATCTCGACCTCGTCCTGGCCGGCACCCACCGTCTCGATCAAGATCGTGTCCTTGCCGAACGCATCGAGTACGGCGATCACGTCGAGGGTGGCGGCGGAAAGGCCGCCTAACGCACCGCGGCTGGCGAGGCTGCGCATGAAGATCTCTGGATCGGAGCTGAGCTCTTGCATGCGGACGCGGTCGCCCAAGATGGCGCCTTGGGTGTAGGGGCTGGAGGGATCGACGGCGATGATGCCGACGGTCTGCCCCCGGGCCCGCAGCGCCTTGGCGAACTGGTTGGTGAGCGTGCTCTTGCCGGCACCGGGAGGACCGGTGATGCCGATCGTGCGCGCTCGTCCGGCGCGCCGGTAGAGGGCGTGGAGTGCCGCGCGCCCGACCTCGGTGCCGTTTTCGACCTCGGTGATCAGACGGGCCAGAGCGCGTCGGTCGCCTTCAAGGAAACGCGCCTGCAAGCTGCCGCTGGGGGGCATGAGCTAGACGGGCGCCTTCACGTGCTCCCGCACGAACTTGACGATGTCGTTGGTGCTGGCGCCAGGGCCAAAGACGGCGCGAAAGCCCAGACCACTCAGCGCGGGGATGTCGTCCTCGGGAATAATGCCTCCGCAGAAGAAGAGCGTGTCCTCGGGGGCGACACCACGGTCGCGGCAGGCCTCGATCACAGCTGGAAAGAGCTCCAAGTGCGCGCCGGAGAGAATACTGAGACCAATCACGTCGACATCTTCTTGCAGCGCCGCCTCGCCGATCATGTCGGGCGTCTGGCGAATGCCCGTGTAGATGACCTCCATGCCGGCGTCGCGTAACGCCCGCGCGACAACCTTGGCCCCACGGTCATGTCCATCAAGGCCCGGTTTCGCAACCAGCACGCGGATCTTTCGGTCGGCCATCAGTTCCTTCGCGTTGCAGCTATGACATGAATGGACGAGGCGGGGTGCGGGGTCAGACTTGGACCGGCGCTTCGGCGATCAGTTGCAGCCGGACCCCGTTCGCCTCCCTGCGAGGTACGTGCATCAGTGGCCGGTCTATCGCCATTTTATGATCGAGGTAGAGCACTTCCGTGAGCGTCACGCCCTGCTCGGGAATGGCCTCCATCGCCGCGGCGAAGTCGCGCACCTTCAGTGCCATCATCACCATGCCATCGCCTTGCTTCCGCAGCGCGCGCTCCACGTAGACCGACGCATCCTCTGGGTTGTGCGACGTCACGATCTCCAGCCAACCAGCCCCGATCTCGACACTGACCGACTCCAGGCCCGTCTCTTTCTCCGGACCCCATTCCTTGAACACCGGCATGTCGTACTTCTCGACGAAGTGATCCGAGCAGCCGTGGATGTCTCGGGCGGCAATCCCGACGTGATCGATACCCGTGATCGAGAAGGGCTGCTCTGGACCGCCGGACTGGAGTGGGGGCGAGGCGGCGGTCTTCTGTACTAACTCAACAAGCACGCCGTAGTTGGACTTCGGGTGGAGAAACCCGACCAGGCCGGAGAGGCCTTGGCGCGGCTCGTCGTCGATCACTTCGATGCCGAGCTCGCGGGCGCGCTGGAGCTCGGCCGCGACATCGTCGGTCTCGAAGGCGACATGGTGCAGGTCTTCGCCGCGTTGATCGAGAAACCGGGCCACGCCGGTATCGCCACGGATGGGCTGGATAATCTCGACCTCCCCGTCGCCGGCGTCGAGCAAAACGCCGCGGATCCCCTGATCTTCAACCACGCCCTCCTTCACCACACGCATACCCAAGACGTCACGCCAGAGCGGCAGCGCCTTCTCGATATCCGGCGTAATGAACGCCACGTGGTCGATCCGCTTGAGCTGAAGTGCCATGGGATTACTCCCGTCCGTCATGAAACCCACGGTGGATTGGATCCGAACCCGGTCATGGTAGCGGGCCGAACGGCCGCTAGACGACGACGGCCTCGCGCTGTTCACCCCAGACAGTCCGGAGACTGTCGGCGATCTCGCCCAGTGTAACTTGCGCCTTAACAGCTTCAATGATGAGGGGCATGAGGTTCTCCGCACCCGCCGCCGCCTGCTGGATGCGATCTACGGCAGCCTGCGCGGCAACGCCATCGCGATCGGCACGGAGGCGCTCCAGTTTCTCGCTCTGGCGGACGCCGACCGCCGGATCGACACGGACGATCTCCGCGTCAGCCTCCTCGTCCGTGATGAAGCGATTGACCCCAACTTTAACGCGTCCGGCGGCACCCGGCGGGGCCGCGCGCTCCGCCGCTTCCGCTTCCTTCTCATACTCCATCTGCAGGCGGTAGGCGGCATCGGTGATCTCACGCTGTTGGTAGCTCGCTTCGATCGCAGTGACGGCGCCGCCCAAGGCGTCGATCTTCTCGATGTATCGCGCGGCTTCGGCCTCGATCGCGTCGGTGAGCTCCTCGACGTAGAAGGAGCCGCCCAACGGATCCACCACGTCGGCGGCCCCGCTCTCAAAGGCGACGATCTGCTGCGTACGCAGCGCCACTTCGACCGCGTGCTGGCTGGGGAGCCCCAACGCCTCGTCGAGCGAGTTCGTGTGGAGCGACTGCGTGCCCCCAAAGACCGCCGCCAGCGCTTGCAGGGTGGTGCGGATCACGTTGTTATCGGGCTGCTGAGCGGTGAGTGTCACGCCGCCCGTCTGCGTGTGAAAGCGCAGGGTCTGGGCGCGGGGGTTGTTGGAGTGGAAGCGATCGCGCGTGATCCGCGCCCAGAGCCGCCGGGCGGCGCGGAACTTGGCCACCTCTTCCAGGAAATTCGAGTGGCACGCGAAGAAAAACGAGACCTGCTGGCCGATGCGGTCGAACTCTTGACCCGTCGCGAGCGCCGCCTCGATGTAGCCGATCGCGTGTGCGAGCGTGAATCCGACCTCCTGCGCGGCGGTGCAGCCGGCCTCGCGCATGTGGTAACCGCTGACGGAGATCGTGTTCCAGCGAGGCACCTCCCGGGCGCAGAAGTCGAAAATGTCGGTGATGAGCCGGATCGAGGGGCCCGGCGGGTAGATGTAGGTTCCGCGGGCGACGTATTCCTTGAGGATGTCGTTCTGCACGGTGCCGCCGAGCTGGGAGCGCGCAACGCCCTGCTCTTCGCCGACGGCGATGTAGAGCGCGAGCAGAATGGAGGCGGTGGAGTTGATCGTCATCGAAGTGGTGACCTTGTCGAGTGGGATCTCGCGGAACAGCGTCCGCATGTCCTCGATCGAGTCGATCGCCACGCCCACCTTACCGACCTCGCCCGTGGCCATGGGGTGATCCGAGTCGTAGCCGATCTGCGTAGGCAGGTCGAAGGCGACGGAGAGTCCCGTTTGTCCTTGATCCAGTAGGAAGCGGTAGCGCTCGTTGCTGGTTTCCGCGTCCCCCTGCCCGGCGTATTGACGCATCGTCCAGAGGCGGCCGCGGTACATCGTGGGCTGGATGCCGCGGGTAAAGGGAAACTCGCCGGGGAAGCCCAGGGTGTCCGCGCGGCCGTTGAGACCAGTGTAGAGCGGCTGTACCGGGTCGCCACTCGAGCGACGGAAAGTGTCGCGCCGCTCCGGGTTCCTTTCAACGGCGGCACGGTAAGCGCCGCTCAGCCATTCGTGGAGTGATTCGCTCACGCTCGACAATCCTCCCCCAGCAGCCGAAGGAGAAGCAGTGGTGGAGATAGGGGGATTCGAACCCCCGACCTCAGCGTTGCGAACGCTGCGCTCTCCCAATTGAGCTATATCCCCGCGAGGGAGCGGCCGGTAACCGCTCGTATCGAGGCTATAAACCCAGCCTCGAACGTGTCAATGAAATGCGGTTCCTAGTCGAGCCCGTCGGGCAGGTCCACCTGCACGCGCTTCATCTCGGTGTCGACGCTGCACACGACGTCGCGAATGGCGGGCACCAGCAGATCCCGCTGTCCTTCGCGTCCGACCACGAATACGTCGTTCGCGCCCGGGCGGAGCACTTCGCGGACGATACCGAGGATCTCCCCCGTCGCCGCCTCGACGCGGCTGCCCACGACCTCATCAATGTAGTACTCGTTCTCCCCGAGCACGGGGCAGTCGTCTACCGGCACCTCCAGCAGCGTGTCCCGAAATCGCTCCCCGGCTTCAGGTGTATCGAGACCCTCCAGATGCACGTAAACGCGGCCCTTCTGCCAGCGGCTGGCCACGATCGTTCGCTCCGTGCTGTCCAAAAACACGCGCGCGCCGCAAGCGAAGCGCTCGGGGAAATCCGTCAGAGGCTCGACCTTCAGATTGCCGTGCAGCCCCCAGGGCCGCTCCACACGCCCCACCGCGCGGTATCCCGTGCGGGCCGTGGGGATCGCCTTGCGACGCGCCGCAGCACGGAGCGGCATCAGCGAACTTCGAGCACCACGTGGCGGTCGCTGGAGGCGCCGACCGAGCGCAGCAGCGTGCGCATGGCGTTGGCGATCCGGCCCTCGCGCCCGATCACGCGCCCCATGTCGCTCTCGTGGACGTGCAGGGTAATCACCGTCCGGTCGCCGCGCACACGCTCACTCACCGAGACGGCGTCGACATCGTCCACGAGTTGGAGCGCGATGTATTCGATCAGGTCGCGCAGCATCGGTTACTTGGGTGCCTCCACGTTCACTGGGCGCTCCACGGTCGGCTCCTCCGCGAGGCCCTTAGCCGGAAGAAGCATCTGTGGACGACGCCTCCCCGGCAGTGGCTTGGCGCTTTGCCAGCGCGCGCTTGCTCAGTGGCTTGGGCTGCCAGGCTTCCATCAACCCTTGCTTGTGCAGCAGTCCCTGGACCGTGCGAGATGGTTGCGCGCCTTGCCCCAGCCAGTGCTTCACGCGGTCTTCATCCACGTGAAAGACTTTGGGGTCGGCCAGCGGATCGTAGTAACCGATCCGTTCCACGACGCGACCGTCCCGCGGCGACGAGTCTTCCGCGACCACAACGCGATACGAGGGGCGCTTTCTGCGGCCCGTTCTTGTGAGGCGAACTTTTAACACGGGTCCTGATGCTCCTTCAAAGCGGGCGCGAGGGCCCGTTTCCTTCTACCGCCGCAGGGCCGGGATCGCCAGCTTCGGCACTTTACCACTGGCGACGGCTTTCATAATCTTCTTGGCTTCCTTGTACTGGTTCAATAACTGATTCACGTCTTGGATGGTCGTGCCGCTGCCTCTTGCGATCCGCAGCCGGCGGCTGGCGTTGATGATATCCGGGTGACGCCGCTCTTGCGGAGTCATGGAGTTGATAATCGCCTCGATCTGGCCCGTCGCTCTGCCGTCGAGCTCCTCAAGGTCGAGCTTGCCCTTCACGGCGCCCATCCCGGGCAGCATGCCGAGGACTTGGCTCATAGGGCCCATACGCTCCAGTTGGCGGAATTGCTCCAGAAAGTCGTCGAGGCCGAAGGTCCCATCCTGCATCCGCTTCCGCAGCGATTTGACGTCCGACTCGCTGATCTGCTCTTTCGCCTTTTCCACCAGAGTGACGACATCGCCCATGCCGAGGATCCGCGCCGCCAGCCGGTCTGGATGGCAGACCTCCAAGGCGTCGATCCGCTCGCCGGTTCCCAGGAACTTCACCGGGGCATCCGTCATCACTCGGATAGAGAGTGCGGCGCCGCCTCGGGCGTCGCCGTCCATCTTGGTGAGGATCAGGCCGCTGACCGAGACGGCCTTGTGGAACGCTTGGGCGGACGTGACCGCGTCCTGGCCCGCCATCGCGTCGACGACCAGCAGCGTTTCGGCCGGCTCGAAGCGCTTCTTGAGATCGGCGACCTCCGCCATCATCTCCTCGTCGACATGGAGGCGCCCCGCCGTGTCGACGATCACGACCGAGGCGCCTATCTTGCGCGCCTGCTTGATACCGTTCTCGACGATCGTGGCCGGCGGCACAGCAGTCCCCTCCGCATAGACCTCGATCGCAGCCTGCTGACCGAGCTGCTGCAGTTGTTCGACCGCGGCTGGCCGGTAGATATCCGCGGCCACGAGCAGCGGTTTATCGCCCCGGTTACGCAGGCGTACCGCGAGCTTGGCTGCAGTCGTCGTCTTGCCGGTTCCCTGGAGACCGACGAGCAAGATGACGGTCGGCTGATGAGGCGATCGCCCCAGGGCCACCGCTTTGCCGCCCAACAGCCGCACGAGCTCATCATTAACGATCGCAATGATCTGCTGGACTGGCGTGACACTTTTGAGCACCGCTTCCCCAGCGGCTCGCTCACGGACGGCCGTTACAAACTTCTTGACGACCTTGAAATTGACGTCCGCCTCGAGCAACGCCAAGCGGACTTCCCGCAGTGCCTCGTCCAGATCGGATTCGCTGACCGTCCCGCGGCGGCCCAATTGCTGAAAGACGCCCTGGAGCTTGTCGGTGAGCGACTCAAACATCGCGCCTAGTGTAGGCGCGGGACGGGGATGGTGCGCCGGCTGCGGGTTACAGGCCGCGCGCCGCCATCAGGGCGCAGAGATCGCCGACGCGCAGGCTGTAGGCCCACTCGTTGTCATACCAAGCGACCGTCTTCACGAGCGTGCCCTCGATGACCAACGTGCTCAGCGCGTCGACGATGGCGCTGCTCTGGTGTGCTTGGAAGTCCGAACTCACCAGCGGCTTGTCTTCGTAGGTCAGGATGCCGTAGAGGGGCGACTCCCTGTCCGTGGCGGCGGTGCGGAACGCCTCGTTGACCTCTTCCACCGACGTCGCGCGCTCGGCCTCAACAGTCAGATCCACTACGGAGACCGTGCTCGTCGGAACACGGTAAGCCATCCCATTGAGACGGCCGGCGAGGTGGGGAAGCACCAGGCCCACTGCCTTGGCGGCTCCCGTGGAAGTCGGAATGATGTTCATCCCGGCAGCGCGTGCACGGCGCAGATCCTTATGGACGGTGTCCAGGATGACTTGGTCGTTGGTGTAGGCGTGGATCGTCGACATGACGCCCGACTTGATCCCGACTGCGTCGTCCAAGACCTTCGCCACCGGGGCAAGGCAGTTTGTCGTGCAAGACGCGTTCGAGATCACGTGGTGGCGATCGGGATCATAAGCGTCGTGGTTGACCCCGAGTACCACGGTCAGGTCGTCACCCCGAGCCGGTGCGGAGATCACCACCTTTTTGGGGCCGTGATTCAGGTGTCCCCTCGCCCGCTCGGCGTTCGTGAAAATCCCGGTCGACTCGATGACGATCTCTACGCCGTAGTCTCCCCAGGGAATCTGGCCGGGATCCCGCTCGCTCAGTACACGGATTTCGCGTCCGTTGACGGACAGGCCGTCCACGGTTGCCTCGACTGCGTCTCCGTAACGACCGTAGTTGGTGTCGTACTTCAAGAGGTGCGCGTTGGTGGCGGTGTCCGTTAGATCGTTGAGCGCTACGACCTCGAGCGCCGAGCCGTGCCGCTCCAGGATGCCCTTGAGCACCTGTCGACCGATGCGGCCGAAGCCATTGATCCCGATCTTGGTCGCCATGGCACCTCCCTGTGTCACAACAACAGCCGCTTCGGTGCGCCGCCCGGCTGACGGCGGAAGTTCTCGATTAAGAGATGCTGCCGTCCTTGTTTTTGGATCCAACTCCCGCGACAGCGGTCGCGACGGTTCAGCAGCATCTCTCCTTTGCGAGCGAGCCGATGGTACTGCTCGCGATCCTCGGACTCCACCGCGAACAACTCACGGCCGATCGCGAACCGTAACTGATGCTCCCGGATCGTGATCTGCCATCCGCTCAGCAGCTGTGCCCAGCCGAAGTGGAAGGATTGGTCACCCCAGTGAACGGCGATCCGCTGCCGGTTCGATTCCGGCGCCACCGCAAGCGCCGACGCACCGAAGTGGGGCCGGGCCAGCTCCGCTGCCGCGCGGTAGACGCTCCCCAGCGATTCAGACATCGCGAGCTGTTGGCCCGCCATGTACTGCCCCATCCCCACCGCTGTAGCCGCCCCTTCCGCATCGGCCAGGAAACCGTCCCGCAGCCAAGCTGCATACTCGCGCTGCTCACGCCCCACTACTGCCTGCTCCGCTGCGAGCCACTCGAGCGACGCTCTCGTCAACGGCGGGCAGACGGGATAGGCACCCCACGTCGTTGCGCGCAACAGCTCCTGTCCGGCCGTGTACACGCGTGACCAGAGAAGCAGCGCGGCGCCGTATCGGTGGTTGCGCAGCCTGCTGCCGGTGCTGGCCGCGACGACGGCGTGCTCGAGAGCGAGTGCCTCTTGGATCCAGGCGATCTCCTCGCGGAGCGCGAAGCCGCATTGCCGAAACGCATCCCGCACCGCCGCCGGCTGCGAGTCGTCTGGGATGGGAAGGAGGGGCGGATCCGGAACGGAGATCGGAGCGACCCGCTGTGGAGGCGGATCGAGATCGGAGCCGCTCACGACCTCGATCCGTCCGTTGCCGCGATCAGGGGATCATCCATCCACCAGCCCCAGCCCTTGGGGCCAGAATTCAAAGCCGGGTGAGCGATCGCTCGGAGGATGTCATGCGCATGCATCACGCCCCAGGGGCTCCAGACCTGTCGCCGGAGCCAGCTGGGAACTGTGCTCTCGCAGACCAACGATCGCTTGGACACGAAAGCATCCGCCCGCTCGCGCTCTCGGACAGGAAGGGGAGCATTGGTATTGCCTCCCCGCGACGCACTTCCGTCTTGGCCGACGGCGATTCGATCATGCGTGCGGCACGAGTGCAAGCGCTCTGCGACGGCCGGCACGCGCTCCATGCCAGCCTACTGGCCGGGAGCGGCGGCTCGAACATCGCGCAGTTGGTCTCGACGGCCTCGGCGCTCATCGTGGATGCATGCGTCCATGCCACTCCTTTATGTGCGTGGGGTGACCTTTACGCGACCCGGATCTGCGGGATGGCTGCCCGCCCCGCGTAACGGGCATGTGACCCCAATTCCGCCTCGATCCGCAATAGGCGGTTGTATTTCGCGGTGCGCTCGGAGCGGGCGGGCGCCCCTGTTTTGATCAGGCCAGCGTTCGTAGCGACTGCGAGATCGGCGATCGTGGTGTCTTCGCTCTCACCGGAGCGGTGGCTCAGCACGGTCGTCCAGCCCGATCGTTGCGCGAGCTCGACCGTCTCGAGCACCTCGGTCAGTGTCCCGATCTGGTTCGGCTTGATGAGGATGCTGTTCGCGGCGCGACTGTCGATCGCTCGCTGCAAGCGCTCTCGGTTCGTGACGAGCAGGTCGTCGCCGACCGTCTGGACCTGGTCGCCGATCGCGGCAGTCAGAGCCGCCCATCCTTCCCAATCGTCCTCTGCCATACCGTCTTCAATGGAGGCGATGGGGTAGCGCTCTACCCAACCGCGCCACCAATCGACGAATTCCGCGGAACTCACTCGGCGCTCTTCTTTCGCCAGGACGTACCACCCGTTCTCGAACAATTCCGTCGTCGCGGGGTCCAGCGCGAGCATCACGTCGTCACCGGGCCGGTAGCCAGCGGCCGTAACGGCCTCCAGCACCACTTCGACCGCTGCTTCGTTGCTCCTGAGGGGTGGGGCAAAGCCGCCCTCGTCACCAACGCCCGTTCCCAGACCGCGTACGGCAAGCAGGCACTTGAGCTGATGGTAGATCTCGCTGATCGTACGAACCGCCTCCGTGAAAGTCGGTGCGGCGACGGGCATGACCATGAACTCCTGGAAGTCCGTGCTATCCGCGGCATGCTTGCCTCCGTTGAGGATGTTGGCCATCGGTACGGGGAGCGTGACCGCGTTCCCTCCTCCGATCCAACGGTAGAGTGGCAGGCCGACGGCGGCGGCGGCGGCCTGTGCCGTCGCCAACGACACCGCCAGGATCGCATTGGCGCCCAGCCGACCTTTGTTCGCCGTGCCGTCTAGCTCAATGAGTCGGCGGTCGATCGCTACCTGATCCGCCGCGTCGGCGTGCAGCAATGCGCTGCGGATCTCACTGTTGACCGCCGCAGCCGCGCCGAGCGTGCCCATCCCGTTGTACCGGTGAGGATCGCCGTCGCGCCGTTCGACGGCTTCGTGACTGCCCGTGCTCGCTCCGGACGGTGCGATCGCACGCCCCTGCGCCCCGCCTTTCAACCGGATCTCCGCTTCAACGGTGGGGTTGCCGCGAGAGTCGATGACCTCCCGGCCGGTCACGCTGACGATCTCCATCATGGCGCCGCTATTCCTCCCAGATGCGGGGACCAGAAAGGCCGCCCATCACAAGAGCAGCCTCGGAACACAGGTCGTCCTGATACCTGATCAGTGCGCTCGGGGATGCGCCTTGTCGTACACCTCACGTACGTGAGCATCCGTAAGCTGCGTGTAGACCTGGGTTGTGGAGATGTTGGCATGCCCAAGCATCTCCTGAACGTTCCGCAGCGGAGCCCCGCCTCGGAGCATGTGCGTCGCGAAGGAGTGGCGCAGCGTGTGCGGAGTCACATCGCTGGTGATCTTGGCCGCCTTGGCGTAGTTCTTGAGGATCAGCCAAAAGCCCTGGCGCGTGAGTCGCTCGCCGCGGCGGTTAATGAACAGCGCCCGTTCCTTGCGAACGCGGACGAGATCGGGGCGGGCCTCCTCGAGGTAGATCCGCAGGGCGATGACGGCCTGCTCGTGAATCGGGATCAGGCGCTCCTTGCTACTCTTACCGATGCAGCGCACCGTGGCCCGGTTGTTGTGGAGCTCGATCGATTCCAGATTGAGCGCCACCAACTCGCTGACCCGCATGCCCGTCGCGTAGAGGAGCTCGATCATCGCCTTGTCACGCTGGGCTTCCGGAGTGGAGCGCTTGCTCGGCTGCTCCAGCAGCTCGTCAACCTCCCGCACGGAAAGCGCTTTCGGCAAGGATCTGCCTACGCGGGGCGACGACAGCGTCTCCGTCGGATCGCTGTCCACGACGCCTTCAGCCGTCAAGTAGTTAAAGAAGCTCTTCACCGCCGCCACTTTCCGAGCGACGGTAGCATCCGCGTAGTCCTTGGCGCGCATCTCCCGGATGTAGTCCTGCAGGAGGTCGGCGTTCACGGATCCCCAGAGCGCCGTCGATTTGCCGTTGGGCCGCACGTCGTGCAGGTAGCTGCCGAACTGCTGAAGGTCGTTGCGATAGGCCGAGATGGTGTTGGCGGACGCGCCCTTTTCCACGGACATGAAGCTGAGGAACTGGTGGACATCATGGTCCATCACTGCGCTGCGGTCGGTCATGTCAGCTCACCATCATCAGTGGGGTTGGGAAGACGATAGCGGGATGATAGAAAGAGGCCCGCCGCCGCTTCAAGCCTCTTCAAGGCGATGTGCACCGCCCATCCACTATTTTTCCCCGAAAATTCGTTTCCCCGGAAATCGATTGTTACTTGGGACCAACCCTTTCGTACGGCGGGGGCGGAGTCCGCCGCAATCGTCCGTTCGACGGCCGCGAAGGCAGCGTGAAGGCAGCGGGCTCTCTCCGGCCGAGTAGCGCTGGGAGGCGGCGGCGGCCGCTTCGTCGGCGGAGAGCGCCGATCACCGCCGGAAAACGCCTCACAGGCGCTCCTTCACTTTCTCCGCAAGACGCCGCGTCATCCCGTCCGTATCGGCGATCTCGCCGGCGTCGGCCTCTCGTATCGCCTGGATCGTGCCGAATTTCCGCAACAAAGCCTTCTTGCGCTTGGGCCCCACGCCCGGCACGGCGTCGAGTGCGCTGGCTCGGGCTCGACTCTTTCGCAAACCGCGATGGTACGTGATGGCGAATCGATGCGCCTCATCGCGCACCCGCTGAAGCAGGTACAGCCCCTGTGATCGCCGATCCAAGCGGATCGGCTCTCCCATGTCGGCGACGAAGATCTCCTCTTCGCGCTTGGCCAGCCCTACCGCCGGCAGCTCGGGCAAACCGAGGTCTCTCAGCACGTCGAGCGCCGCCGACAGCTGTCCCTTGCCGCCGTCGACCACCACGAGGTCTGGGCGGCTTCCCCAGCCTGCGTCGGGCTGCGGGGAGGCACCGGCTTCGCTTGGCTCGCGGGTTGTCGCCAAGCGCTTGAAGCGCCGCCGCAGCACCTCCGCCATCGAGGCAAAGTCGTCGCCGCCCGCGGCCGTCTTGATCTTGAAGCGGCGATACTCCGACTTTGCGGGGTTACCGTCCAGGAACACCACCATGCTCGCCGCAGGATCCGATCCGCGAATGTTCGAGATGTCGTAGCATTCGATCCGATGGGGCGTGCGAGGAAGGCTCAACGCCTCCTCCAGCTCCTCCATCGCGGCCGTCGTTTTGCCGCGATCCGTCATCCACTTCACGCGCAACATGGTGAGCGCTTCTTGCGCGTTGTAGTTGGCCATCGCCACCAGCCGGCGCTTCTCGCCGCGCTTCGGTACCCGCAGCTCCACGGGGCCCTCCCGTTTGGCGCTCAGCCAGCCGGCCAGCAGATCCGTCTCCTCGATCGGCACAGGGAGCAGCACCAGCCTGGGGACCCGGGGAGCGCTCTCGTAGAACTGCTTGAGGAACGACTGCAAGACCTCCGCAGGCGCCTCGTCCGTTGCTCCGGCTAGGGCGTAGTGGTCGCGGCCCGTCATCTTCGTGCCCCGCACGAAGAACACTTGCGCCACCGCGTCGTTCCCATCCTGGGCCAGACCGAAGACATCGATATCGGCCTGTGTGGTCGTCGCGGTGAGCTGCGCCTCCGTCACCCGGCGGACGGACGCGAGCTGGTCGCGCAGCTGGGCTGCCCGCTCATATTCCAGGCTCGCTGCCGCAGCGCGCATCTCTTGCTCCAGCGCCCGTTCGACGGCCGTCGTGCGCCCTTCGAGAAAGAGGATCACTTGGTCGATGACCGCTCGGTACTCTTCCGCCGTGCAGTACGAGGTGCACGGTGCGATGCAGCGCTGGATGTAATAGTCCAAGCAGGGCCGCGGGTCGGTTCCGGTGATGGTCTTCGTGCAGGAGCGCCAGGGGAACAGCTTCTTCACCAAGGCCAGCGTCGTCCGCACCGATCCGGCGCTGGCGTAGGGCCCAAAGTAGCGCGCGCCGTCGCTCTCGACGCGGCGCGTGATGTACACCCGTGGCCAGGGCTCGTGCACGTCGATCTTGAGATAGGGATAGTGTTTATCGTCCTTGAGACGCACGTTGTAAAAGGGCTGGTGCCGCTTGACCAGCGTCGCCTCCAGATGCAGCGCCTCTTGCTCCGTGCTGGTGATGATGTACTCGAAGTCGGCGATGCGCCTGACGAGGTTCCGCGTCTTGCCCTCCAGGGCGCGCGGCGAGCCGAAGTACGAGCGCACCCGCGCCCGTAGGCTCGCCGCCTTGCCGACGTAGAGGATCTCCCCGCGCGCGTTGCGGAAGATGTAGACGCCCGGTCTATCGGGCAAGGCCCGCCCACGCGTCGCTAGATCTTCGGACATCCCGGTTTCAAGATACTCCGTTTATTCGCGGCGCAGGCGCTTTGGCGCACGGGTCCGCAGTCCGTCCGCGAAGCCGTGCGGGATTGCCACTGGTTATCGGCGGACCTTGTCCGCTGCCGGCGAAGAACAGCCCTGCAAACCCGGACGAGGGCGCCTGCGATCCGTCCCGGTCGGGCCTGTGGGAGTCAGAACGGCGTGAGTCCAGGAGATGGCGCGCTCGGCGGGATTCGAACCCACGACCTCTGCCTCCGCAGGGCAGCGCTCTAATCCACTGAGCTACGAGCGCGCGGTACGATCGTCGCAGATGCGGACGCGGCGGGCTACCGCCGGCCCTTGCACCCTTGAAAAAAGAGGGTGGTGCCGAAGGGGAGATTTGAACTCCCACGCCCTTGCGGGCACTGCGTCCTGAACGCAGCGCGTCTGCCATTCCGCCACTTCGGCGCGAACCCTGGTGGGCGATGGAGGACTTGAACCTCCGACCTTCCGGATGTGAACCGGACGCTCTGGCCAGCTGAGCTAATCGCCCGAGACGGACCCTCTTCGGTTGTGTGGGGGGTGTGGTAGCAGCGGCAGGACTCGAACCTGCGACACGGGGCTTATGAGTCCCCTGCTCTGCCAACTGAGCTACGCTGCCCCGCCTCCGGCAGCGACCCGTGAGCGATGCTAAGTTCGCGCAAAAAGGCGGTCAACGAGACGACGCCCCCGGGACGCTGCGGGGAACCCCTAACGATCCAAAGTATACCCGCCGCGCGTAACTCAAGCAGTGGCCCCGGCGGCGGAGCCGGCTTGGCAGCGCGGGAGGGGCGGAGGACGCTATGACTTGGGACTGGGCGGGCCCGGACTCCGCGATTCCGTCCCGCTGACGACGAGTGCGATCCGAATGTCCTTCCCCGCATCTCTCCCATCGAAGCTCTGGCGCTTTCTCGCCGGGTTCGAGTTCACGATCCTCAAGCGGCCCGCCGGCCCGGGGCAGGCGGCGGTCAGACTCGCGACCGTCGCCGCCATCGTCGCGGCAGTCCTCGTTCCCATTCTCCTCTTGGAACCCGACGGCGCCGACGTCCGCGCGATCGCCGGCGAGCAGTTTCTCGCCGACCTGGAAGAGCTCGACACTCTCACGGAACAGATCGCGGCTCTCAAAGACGATGCCGCCGCCGGCCGGGAGCGGGCGACCTTGGAAGCACGTGCCGCCGAGCTGACCGAGCGGACCCAGCTGGGCTACCTGCCGCGCGAGGGCGACGCCCCCCAGGTCGGCGCCCTCGCGCCCGACTTCCGGCTCCTGGATCTCGACGGCATCCCGGTCCGGCTTCGCGAGGTTGGCACTCCCGCGGTTGTGAACTTCTGGGCTTCCTGGTGCACGTTCTGCATTGAGGAGATGCCGGACTTCCAGCGCGTGCACGCGCTCGCGGGCGACGACGTCACCATCATCGGCATCAACCGGGCGGAGCCGCTGCCCGTCGTGCGGCGCTTCGCCGACGAGACGGGCGCCACATACGCGCTGGTGCTCGATACCGAGGACGAGCTGGGCGGCGTCTACCGCGTGATCGGCATGCCGACCACGCTCTACATCGGCACCGACGGACGGGTCGCGGAGATGCGGATCGGCTTCACGACTTTCGATCAGATCCGTGAATCCGTCGAGCGCATTACCGGCGAGCGGTTGGCGGCCGACACGCCCGTGGACGCGGGCTACGGCGAGCGCGTCCGCGACCTGATCGACTCCCAGCGCGCCAACCACGCCGTGGCCGGCGACCTCTTCGCCCGCTTCGCGATCGAGCCGGGGCTGGACGGCGACGTGGTCTGGCAGCGCAACGTCATCGGGCAGGCGCGCGCCTGGCTCGTCAATCTGCGCGCCCTCCAAGCGCTCGCCCCATCCGGGACCGCGGCGGCGGCGCATCGGGACCTCGTCGATTCCCTGCTGCCGATCGAGACGGCGGCCGCCCTCTTCGAGGCCGCGATCGACGCGGGCGACGCCGGGCGGATCGCGCGAGGGATCGCCCTCTTCGAGCAGGCGCTCCCCGCTTTCAATGACGCTGCCGCTACCCTGCTTGCGGTCCTCGGCCCCGGCCGGTGACCCGCCGGCACGCTGGGCCGCTCTTCTCGAACGCGCCCCGGCGTGCCACGATGATCCCGGCTCGTAACGCGAAGCGGGCCGAGGAAGCTCGGGCGATTAGCTCAGATGGCAAGAGCATCCGGTTTACACCCGGAAGGTCGGAGGTTCGAGTCCCCCATCGCCCACCAGTTCATAGCTAAGGCCTGCGGGGACTCGAATTCCCCCGTCATGGCGTACGACTGAGATTCTCCTAAGGCACCGGATCCCCATATGGCTACAGTGGACGATGGCGACGCCCTGAAGATGCCGTATCGCAAGATCGTCAAGCGGCGACTGCGGGTCAGGTCCTTGCCGACGCATGGGACGCGGACGACGAGCCGCTTTCGAGAAGAGGATTCTCAGGCGTGGGCTCTGCGCCTAAACAAGGCGACCAGGACGAATATCCCGCTTGCGATCAGGGTCATGGCGGGACCGGCGGGCAGGTTGAAGTAGTAGGAGACATAGAGGCCCGTCACGGCGGCCGCGGTCCCCATCACGGCGGCCGCCACCATCATCGGGACGAACCGTCTGACCAGCAGGTAGGCCGTGGCGGCGGGCGTGACCAGCATCGCCATGACGAGAACGATGCCCGCCGCCTGAATCCCGATCACGATCACAAGGGCGAGCATGACCAGCAGCACGTAGTCGACGAAGCTGGTGCGCCGGTCGAACACCTGCGACCCCACCGGATCAAAGCTCGTGAACAGCAGCCAGTGGTGCAGCGTGAAGAGCCCCAGGATGACCAGCACGGTGATCCCGAGGGAGATGTAGATGCCGGTCGGCGTCAGGGCCAGGACTTGCCCCAGGAGTAGGTCCTCCATATCGATGCGAATCGTTGCGGAAGTGGCCAGCATGACCAGTCCCAGGGCGAACATGGCCGCGAAAAGAATGCCGATGGACGTATCCGTGCTGAGGCCCGCCCGCCGGCTCACCGTCCGGACCAGCGTGGCCACGGTCACCCCCGTGGGGACGGCGGCGATGGCCGGGTTGATGCCGACGAGGAACCCCAGCACCATGCCCGGCAGCACGGCGTGGGCGAGCGCGTCCCCGAGGAAGGCGAGGTTCCGGGTGACGACGTAGGCGCCGACCAGCGGACACATCACGCCCACAAGGATCGAGCCGATGAGGGCTCGCACCATGAAGCCGTACTGAAGCGGATCGACGATGAAATCGATCACGCCGTCTTGCTGTCGGCCTTTTCCACTGTGAGGCGCATCCCGTGGGCGCCGTACAGCTCCTCCATGACCTCGGAGGTGAACACCTGGTCGGGAGGGCCACAGGCGCACACATGGCGGTTCAGGCACAGGACCTGGTCGAAGCGGCCGGCCAGGTTGGTGAGGTCGTGGGTCGCCACCAGGATGATGCGCCCTTCATCCCGCAGTGTTTGGAGGACATCGACGAGATCCTCCTGGGCGCCGACGTCGACGCCGCTGAAGGCCTCATCCAGGAGAAGCACGCTGGCCTCCTGGGCCAGCGCCCGGGCGACGAATACCCGCTGCCTCTCCCCTCCAGAGAGCTCCGTCATGAGAGCCGCGCGGTGATCCCACAGGCCCACGCGGCCCAGGCAGGCGTTGACAAGCTCCCGGTCCCGCTTGCCGGGCCGCCGGAACCACCCCAGTCGGCAGCACCGGCCCATCATGACCACGTCCATCACGCTCACGGGAAAGCGCCAGTTGACGCTCTCGCGTTGAGGCACGTAGGCCAGCTCGCCGCTCCCCTGGTCCACCCGGTGAAGGGTGACCTTCCCCCGGCGGACCGGGAGGAGCCCGGCAATCGCATTGAACAGGGTGCTCTTGCCGGCTCCGTTCGGTCCGACGACGCCCATCAGCGTCCCCGCGTCGACCTCGAAGGTGACGTTGCTCAGGGCCATGTGCCCGTCGAGCTCGACCGCCACGTCCTCAATCGACATGCTCGCGCTGTGGGCGCCCGGACCGGTGCTCACCGCAATGCCTCAACGATGCGTTCGACGTTGGCCCGCACCATGGTGAGGTAGGTGTCGGCGCCGCTGCCCTCCGGCCCAAGGGAACCCGAATAGAGCCGGACCAGCTCCGCGCCGGTCTCCCGTGCGATGGCTTGCGCCAGCCGCTCGCTGACCGTCGTCTCGCCGAATACTGCCGGGATGCCGTGCTCCAGGACCACCCGGACCACTCCCTCGACGTGCTCCGCCGAGGGCTCGACGTGCGTCGCCAGCGACGGGATGACCAGCCCAACGATCTCGAACCCGTAGGCCCCTGCAAAGTAGGAGAAGGCGTCGTGCGATGTGACGAGCAGCCGGCGCTCCGGCGCCACCGTACTGACCTGCTCTTGGATCCAGGCGTGCAGCTCGTCGAGCTGTTGCCCGTATTCCGCAGCGTTCTGACGGTAGACGCTCGCGCTCTCGGGGTCGATGGCCGCAAGCCGATCGGCGATGGTGTTCACGGCGATCTTCACCCGGAGCGGATCGAACCAGAAGTGCGGATCCAGAGAGCCGTGGTCGTGGGCGTGCCCGTGCTCGTCCTCTTCGTGGCCGTGTTCGTCTTCGTGCGCGTCGTCATGGTCTGCATGGGGCTCGTCGCCCGATTCGGCGACTCCGACGAAGGCCAGGCTCGACGGCGCGCCGCCCACGTGCCATTCCTCTTCGATCTCCATGTGTTCGAGGTGGACCCCAAGGACATGACCGCTGTTGGGGTCGGCGACGTAGAGCCACTCGCCGACGGCGATCATGGCGGCATTGCCCGCCTCGCCCGGCTCGACTAGATCCATCGTCGCGACCAAGTCGCCGTCATGCGCGTCCAGCGCGTGCAGCACGCCGTCGGCGCCGAGCACGTAGAACAGCTCGCCGGCGCTTGAGAACACGGCGCCGGCGCTGGGCTCGTCGAACACTTGGTGCATTTCGCCGTGCTCTACGTCGATCAGCCAGATGCCATCGTCGGCGAAGTTCTGCCCGTCGAAGTAGAAGGCCTTGCTGAAGAAATGCTCGACGTGGTGGTGCCCGTAGAGCGACCCGATCCGAGAGTCTTCGCGCATCTCCGGCGGATTGGCGATGAACTCGTGCTCGTACTCGCCGTCGTGCGCGTGGAGGGAGAGCACGCCGCCGGTGCATCCGAAGGCGGCGCCATGCTCATTGTGGGACTCGCCGTGCATGCCCGGGCATGCGCGGTTGCTGGCGTCGTAGACGACCCGATCACTGAAGTCGCGGACTTCCACGCCAACAGGCAGGCTGTCGTCGGGGTCGGGATTCTTCGTGGTAATGACGACGTGCTCGTCCGAGATGACCAGCGCCGCGCCATGCTGCGGTCCGGCCTCGAACACGACCGGTTCGTAGTCGCCCGTCGAGCTGGCCAGATCCTGCTCGTTGATCAGGATGGCGTGCCCGTGGGCGTCGGCGAAGATCGCGGTCCAGCCGTGGCTGTTGACGTAGTGGATCGGCTGTTCCTCGGCGATCTCCAGCGCATGGCGGGAGACCGGCTCCTGGACAAGGTCGTAGTGATCGCCGTGCTCGACCAGGAAGACGCCGCCGTCGAAGACATGGATACGGTCGTCGCCGTCCTCCGGCCCGCGGGCGAGGACGATGCCGTAGCGGTGAGTGGGGCTGGCCTTGACGGTCGCGCCGGCCGCGGCGACCTCGAAGATTCCGCTGTCAACGTCATCGGTCGACAGATCGATGACGGACAGATGCGCTTCCAGCGCGTCGGCGACGAGCAGGCGCCCCGTGATCTTCTCGCCATGATGGTCGTCCCCGTGCTCGTCCTCGTGGCCGTGCTCGTCCTCGTGGCCGTGGTCGTCATGCAAATCGGCCGTGGCGAACTCCACAGGATCGACGCCGTCCCCAAGCGCGACGAGCTTGGAGTCATCTGCACTGGCGTTGTGCAGCAGATCCTCCAGCCAATCGGCCTCCAGGCCGAGACCGACCGTGAAAACGACATCCGCATCCGCCACCTTGGCCACGTCGCGAGGTCCTGGCTGGAATGTGTGCGGATCGCCACCCGGTGGCAGCAGGCCGAACACCTCGACCCGGTCTCCACCGACCACCCGCGCCCAATCAGCCACAAAGTTGGTGGTGGTCACCACTTGGACCGGCGGTCCGGAGGGCGCGGCAGCAGGATCATCCGCGCTGGTCGAGGCGGTCGTGGAACGTGCCGCTGCCTGTTCCGTGGCCGCCGCTGTTTGCTCCGACGGCAGTTCCGGATCCGATCCGTCGCCGCAGGCCGCCACAAGCCCGATCGCGAGCGCCGCGACGAGCCCTCCGAGCAGCTTCCGCTGGATTCCTCTCATCATGGGTTGCCCTTCTTTCAACAATAAGAACCATTCTTATTAGTAGTTTCGTGACGGGCAATCGTAGGTCCGGGCTCAAGATGGGTCAACCACCTATGCCGCCGCGGCGTCGTGGAGCGAACACGGCCGGCCTCGGGCGGCGAGAACGCGACCGGGGGCCAGCCGCACACCAGGACGGCATCCAAGTTCAAGGCCGGGTGCCTGGCCACCAAGGCGTTCCTCAGATCCGGCCCGTCCAGCGGAACGTTCGCAGTACAGTACGTACCGACCCACCAAAATGGACAAGATGAAGAACCTGCGTGCTCAGGTTTCGTCTGAACGCCGGCCGCAAGAAAGGACATCCCTCTCTATGCCCGCCATCGACCCATACCTCCGGCATGTCGCCAAGGTCCTCGACAGCGAGATGGCGTACGTGGACACGGGCGCCGGGGACCCGATGGTGTTCCTCCACGGAAACCCCACCTCGTCCTACTTGTGGCGGAACGTCATCCCGCATCTGGCAGAGCACGCGCGCTGCCTGGCTCCCGATCTGATCGGCATGGGAGACTCGGGCAAATCGTCCGACGGCTCGTACCGGTTCGTGGACCACGCCAGATACCTGGACGCCTGGTTCGACGCCCTGGCACTCAGCGAGCGGGTCGTCCTGGTGACGCACGACTGGGGCTCGGCATTGGGCTTCCACTGGGCCTGTGAGCACCCCGAGCGCGTCAAGGGCATCGCCTATATGGAGGGGGTGGTGCGGCCGTTGCAGTGGTCCGAGTGGCCGGAGCCTTCGCGCAGAATCTTCCAGGCGATGCGCGCGCCGACGGGCGAGGAGATCGTGCTCCAGAAGAACGTCTTCGTCGAGCGCATCCTCCCCGCCAGCATCATGCGCACCCTGACCGCTGAGGAGTTCGCGACCTACTGCCGCCCCTACCTGGAGCCCGGCGAATCGCGCCGCCCCACGCTCACCTGGCCTCGGGAGATCCCGTTCGACGGCGAGCCCGCCGACGTAGCCGCGACCGTGCAACGCTACGCGGACTGGCTCGCAGGCAGCGACCAGTTGCCCAAGCTGTTCATCAACGCCGACCCCGGCGTCATCCTCGTGGGCGCGCAACGGGAGTTCTGCCGGACCTGGCCCAATCAGCGCGAGGTGACGGTGCAGGGGCTGCACTTTATCCAGGAGGACTCTCCCGACGCAATCGGCCAAGCGATCGCCGAGTGGTACGCGTCTCTTTGAGGTGGAGTGCGTCGACAGGACCGGCGGACGGGCGCGTGTGCCGGCGCATGCCGTTGGCGCGGGCCGGAAACGATAGCGAGCGGGGATGAAGATGACGGGCGGTGGCGGCGGGGGGGGATCCTGCGATCCTGCCGGCTGCGTGCTGATCGCGGGCTCGCCGCCGTATGCTCTGCGCGATCCTCGGACGGGAGTGACTCCCAGCGGTCTCGAAGCGCCCCGCCCGACCAGCTAGGCTTAGCAGCGTCGGGCCGAGCGGGTCCGCCCGAAAGGAGCTGTCCGCATGGCAGAAGCCTCGACTTCCTCCAGCCGTCTCCAGATCGACCCGATCACCTTTGAGGTCCTGCGCAACGCCTTCATCGCCGTCTGCAACGAGATGGCGCTCGTCGTGCAGCAAACCGCCTACTCCACAGCGGTGAACGAGGGCCATGACTTCTCGGGGTCCCTCTACGACCGCCACGGCAAGCTCGTCTCGCAAGGCGAGTTCGACTTGCCGGCCTTCGTAGGGATCACGCAGTTGACCGTGCCGGAGGTTGTCCGCGCCGTCGGGATCGAAAACATCAAAGAGGGCGACATCTACATCATCAACGACCCCTACGTCGCCAGCACGCACTGCAACGACGTACACGTGGTGAAGCCGATCTTCCATGCAGGCGGCCTGGTGGGGTTCGTCACGTCGACCGCGCACTGGTCGGACGTCGGCGGGATCTATCCGGGGTCATTGAACGCGCGGGCGCGGACCCACTTCGAAGAAGGGATCCGGATTCCCGCCATTCGGATCCACCGCGAGGGCAAGCTGAACAACGACGTGCTGCAGATCCTGCTCGCGAACATGCGCGAGGGTTGGGAGCGCGTGGGCGATCTGAATTCCCAAGTGGCCGCGGTGAACGTGGGCGAGTCGCGCGTGCAGGCGATCATCCAGAAGCACGGCGCCGCGCGGATGATGGAGACCATGGCGGAAGTGCAGGATCACTCGGAACGGCTGGCGCGGGCGGCCTGGTCCGCCATCCCGGACGGCGTCTACACGGGCGAAGATCACATCGATAAGGACATCTACACCGGCGAGCCGGTGACCGTGCGGCTGAAGCTCCGGGTCGAAGGCGATCACGCCATCTTCGACTTCACGGAGAGCGACGGCCCCGCACAGGCGGCGATCAACTGCACCATCGCCGGCACGACCTCGGGCATCTTCATCTCGGCGGCCTCCATCCTGCCGCCCATGCCGATGAACGCCGGCGTCATGCGCACCATTGAGATTCAGGCAAAACGCGGTTCGATCGTCTGGGCGGAGCCGCCGGTGGCGGTGTCCGGGCTGGCGGCGACGAGCCTCGAGATGGTGATTAGCTCGGTCATGCAGGCGCTCACCAAGGCGACGCCCGAGCGCGGCGTGGCGACGCCCTACAGCATCCTCAACACGATCTTCGCCGGCAGCGACCAACGGCCCGAGTTCGCCGCCGACTTCATCAACTACGTCTGGAGCTTCGGCGGCTGGGGCGCCACCAAGTACAAGGACGGTCCCAACGCCGTGGGGTCCGCCTACGCCGGCGGAACGCAGAACGTGCCCTGCGAGATCCAGGAGCGGCGCTACCCTCTCGTCTGGCGCCGCTATCAGCTCGTGCCGGATACGGGCGGCCCCGGGCGCTCACGCGGCGGGCTCGGCTTGGATCAGCTGATGGAGTTCCCTTACGGTCCGGGCACGCTCTCCTGCGTGGGCGACCGCGAGGTGTTCGGACCGCCCGGCGCCTTTGGCGGCGGCCAAGGAGCGCTCGCCGGCCTCTCCGTCAACAAAGGCACCGCGAGCGAGCGCAATATCGGCATCTTCTGCTCCGGCGAGAAGATCGTCCCCGGGGAGACGGCCTCGTTCTGGTCCGCGGGCGGCGGGGGCTTCGGCGACCCGCTGGAGCGGCCGATCGAAGCCGTCCTTGAAGACATCCAGGATGACTACGTGACGACCGCCGCCGCCCGTTCGCAGTACGGCGTGGTGGTGCAGGAGATCGACCGGCGCCGTCTCGAATATCGTATCGACCAGGATGCGACGGCCAAGCTGCGGGCGGAGCTGCGCGCCGCAAGGTAGACCGCGGCAGGGGCTATGATCGCGGCGGCGGCGCAGTGCCCCCCGTAGCTCAGCGGATTAGAGCGGTGGTTTCCTAAACCATGTGCGCAGGTTCGATTCCTGCCGGGGGGACCAAGCGCCTCCGTCAGCGGCGGCCGCGCGCCAGGTAGACGCGCACAGCCATCGTGAGACCGTCGGAGAGCGCCGCCAGATCCTCGCGGTGCGCGGCCAGGATCGCCTCGCGCTTCTCAGCGGCGACGCTGTCGAAGCGCAACAGGAAAGCGAAGGCCCGCGCCAGCCGCCACCAGGCGTCAAAGGTTGGCAGCGTGACCTCCAGCGTGTGGTCTTCGATCTCGATCTCGTCGAACTCGGCGCGCAGCAGCCACTGGGCGACCGTCGCCGGCGCTTCGCCGAACGGTCGATGGATGAGAGGCGCCTCGAACCGTTCGAGCGTCGCTTGCAAGCGCTCTCCAAGCGGCGCCAGGAACGGATCCGCCCAGACGGTCGCGAGCAGGCGGCCCTCCGGCCGCAGGATGCGCGCGGCTTCGCGGACGACATGGACGGGCTCCTCGATATAGGGGAGGCCAAAGCCACAGAGCACCGCATCCACGCTGTGATCCGCGAAGTCGAGTCGGGCAGCGTCGGCCTGGACGAAGCGAAGCTTGCCCGCCGTCTCGGCTGCGGCGCCGCGCGCCAGGCGCAGCTGCGCCTCCGCGACATCGACCCCCACCACCTCCCCTCCGGGGTCCACCTGCGGCGCCGCCCGCAGCGCCACGGTGCCCGGTCCGGTGGCAACGTCAACGATGCGCTGGCCGGGCTGCAAGGCCGCGCGATCCAGCAACAGCTCCGTGAAGTGCGGGAGAAAGCAGGCGCCGGCCGCGGCGTAATCGGCGCCCGTGTCATTGAAGGCGCGCGCGACCTGTTTCGTGAGCATGCGCGCGACGACCATGCACGGACCTCGTTTCCCATGGAATCCGCCACGGCCGGAAGAGCCAAGAAGATTGGGTTATACTGCACCAGGCACGCGCAGAGGAGTGTAGCTCAGTTTGGCAGAGCAACGGTCTCCAAAACCGTAGGCCGGGGGTTCGAGTCCCTCCACTCCTGCCAGGGCGGGCCGACGCCAGACTTTCGCCGAGGTGGTGGAACTGGTAGACACGCAGCGTTGAGGGCGCTGTGCTCGTTAAGGGCGTAGGAGTTCGAGTCTCCTCCTCGGCACCAAGTCCCCCAGAGTGCTTGGGGGCGCAGCGGGCGGAAGTGGCGCAGCGGTAGCGCGTCTCCTTGCCAAGGAGAAGGTCGCGGGTTCAAATCCCGTCTTCCGCTCCAAATCCTCTTGCGGCGACGTGGCCAAGTGGTAAGGCAGGGGTCTGCAAAACCCCCATCACCGGTTCGAATCCGGTCGTCGCCTCCACCCGTCTTGAATCACTCCGGCAGACAAGTCACTGCCGGACATGAGCCTCCCAAAAACTCCGGTAGTCCCGGCGGACTTTGTCGACGTATGGGCGCCGCTGGCTGACTAACTCCTCCTGCGAGAGCCCTTCAAACTGGATTCCCCGCTCTTTGGCACGACGAAAGTACTGGTTGTCGGCGACATTGCAGAACTGGCATGCGGTTACGATGAAGTCCGGATCGTCCCGCTTTGGATGGCCCTTGGGAAGAAGATGGTCCTCAGAGAGTGACAACCAACTCGCGAACGCTTCCTTGCCGTCAAGACCACAGTAACGACAAATAAATTTGTCTCGCTGCATTGTCGGAAAAGCATACCCTCGTAGAGAGTCATCGAATTTTCCCACGGCCTTTTCAACTCCCTTTCCTGTCTGAAAGCCTCCAGTCGGTTAACGGCCAACCAAAGCTAGGTGCCGTGCGTCGAACGAACTAGCGGTAGGTAAACGGGATCGAGGAGCACTCAAGCGTAGGCCAGTGTGACCGGAACTGGACACGAACTACCCTGTGACTGAGTGGGAATTAGCGGCAATGAGCGCACCCCTGAACTGGAACGCGCAGCTAGCGGCGATCACCGAAGAGCACGAACCGCTGTTCCCCGCCGCCCTCATGGCGCGCGAGGAGCGCATGATCGCCGAGGTCAAGGCGGCGGGCACCGCGGACGGTCTCGCGGTCGGCGAGCAGGCGCCCGACTTCACGCTGGATAACGTCGCCGGCGGACGCTTCACGCTCTCCCAACACCTGCGCGGCGGAATCTCCGTGCTGAACTTCTACCGCGGGCAATGGTGCGTCTACTGCTCCTTCGAGCTGCGCGGCCTCCTCGAGATCCAGCCGACGGTCCGCCGGCAGGGCGCGGAGATCGTCATGATCTCGACCGAGCCCCGCACGGCCGCAACGGCGTTCGCGGCCGCGGATCCGACGCGGACGCCCGTCCTGCACGACGCCGACGGCGCCGTCGCACGGGCCTACAAGCTCCTCTACACGATCCCCGAGGATCTCCGCGCTTGGTGGATTCAGTACGACCAGGACCTGCCGGAGCTCAACCCCGCAGGCGGCTGGAACCTGCCGGTGCCGGGGACGTTTGTCGTGGACCCGGACGGGATCATTCGCGCGCGCCACGTCGACATGGACTGGCGCAAGCGGATGGACCCGCGCGACGTGCGCGCGGCGGTGCGCCGGATCGCCGCGGAGATGCTCCAGCGGTAAACGCGCGCCGGATCCCCTAAGGCGAAGCCTCCGATGAAAGGCGCTGCGGCACGGGTGCGGGCAGCGCGGGCGGCAATCGCGTCGCCAAGAGGAACAGCAGACCGGCACAGCCGAACACCGCCAGCACCATCACGATCGCCAAGTCGTACTCGCCGGTGGCGTCGAAGATGGCGCCGGAGGCCGTCGGGCCGATGAGCATGCCGACCGTCTCGGCGACCGTGACGACGCCGTAGATCGTGGCGAAATGGGCCACGCCGAAGGAGCGCGTCAGCACGAGCGCTTGCAGCATCGCTCCACCGCTCCCGAACGAGATCACGAACAGCGTCAAGAACACCGCGATCGCGACCGGGCTCGTGTCCACCAGCAGGATCGCGAACGCCACCGCAATGATCAGGTTGATGAGCGCGCCGCCGTATTCGAGCTTGCGAAACCGGTCGGCGAGCAGGCCCGCGCCCAGCCGGGAAAAGATGGCGAAGCCGGCGGTCATTGAGGTGAGACCAGCCGCCCAGCCGGGCGAGATGCCGACGGACTCGTAAAACGGCACGGAATGGACGATCCAGGAGACCATCGCGAAGGCGTAGAGGGTGAATCCAAAGGTGACCGCCCAGAAGAGACTGGTCCGCATCGCCTGGCCCAGCGTGAGCCCGGTCCGGCTGGCCGGGACCGGGGTACGCGGCCCTCCCTCTGGCCGCGCCACCGCATCCGCGCCGGGCGGCGGATCGTTGCGTATCACGATGAGGACGAGGGGAAGCAGGATCGCGGCCAACACGATGCTGATCGCAATGAAGGCGCCGTCCCATTCGAGAGCATCGATCAGGACGCGCACGATCGGCACGAGCACCACCGCGCCCACCATCAATCCGGTCCCGGTGATGGCGATGGCGACGCTGCGGCGCCGCACGAACCAGCGCGAGGTCAGGGCCATGAACGGGACGAGGAAGATGAAGGTGCGGAAGCCTCCGTTCAAGGCCATGAACAGGTACCACTGCCACTGGGCGTCGGTGGTGGCGAGGAGCAGGTAGGTTCCAGCCGTGCCGGCGATCCCGATGAAGAGGGAGAGCCGCGGCCCCTTGCGGTCGACGAGACGTCCTACGATCGGTCCGGCGATCCCCGCCGTCAGGAGCGACAGCGATACGCCCAAGGAGACGGCCGCGCGCGACCAGCCAAACTGCTCTTCCAAGGGCTCGATGAAGAGCCCGAATGACCAGAACGAGACGCCGTTGACGACGCCCACCCCCACGAAGGAGGCGGTCAGAACCCACCAGCCGTAGTAGGTGCGCGTCTTGCGGGCCGTCGCGGGAACGTCGAACGGCGCGCGCGCAGGATCGGTCAGGCTGTCCTCCTCCGCCGGTTCCCGCTCAGCCTAGAGAGGTGCGGAGGCATGGAGCGGCGCACTGTCACGCCGGACAACCTCACGCCGGGCAAACTGCTGATCGCATCTGGCGGCGGACGACCGTTGGTCAGGCACGACCTCTCCCGCGCGAGGCGACCGCACGCGGGCAGGGGCAAGCCGGTTGATTCTGCTTGCGGAGAGCGACCTAAGTGTGCGAGTGGCGGCCGGGATCTATTGGCTGGTCAAGGGAGCGATTTTGGCGTTTCATAGATGCGTCCGGCGCAGTGGCCGGGATGGCGGAATTGGTAGACGCGGCGGACTTAAAATCCGCTGGCCTTGCGCCGTGTGGGTTCGAATCCCGCTCCCGGCACCACCAAAAATACGTATGCTTAACGATACCGGCCGGGGAAGTGGAATCAGGCGCGCCGGCCGTGTCAGCAATGTGCGGCACGACGCTCCGATCTCGCCGTCACGCGCAAAGGGAGAGCTTATGCGCCGGTTGCTGATCTTGGCCGTTGTCGTGCTGATCGGGATCATGGCCACGGTGCCGCGCCTGCATGCGGAGGAGCCTAGAACCATCGCCGTGGAAGCGGGCGGGCAGATGGTCCTAGCGGACTTCACGACGACGGCCGCGGAGACGTTCACCACGGTCACGTCGGTGTCGCTCTGGGATGGCGAGGCCTGGAGCCTCGTCTACCGTCCCAGCACGGGAAGCACGGATTTTCCGATCAAGCCCGGGAGCTGGCTCTGGATCGTCTCGCCGGAGGCGCAAACGATTACGATCGCGGCCCCGCCCCCACCGCCGGGCCCGAGCCCTGGTGGCGCCCCGGAAGCGACAGCCGAATCCTGTGCCTTCGTCGATGGGGCGGCGCATGTCGCCGCCTCCACCGCGCAGGTGCTGACGCCGTACGGCACGGGAACGGCCTTCTACATCGGCACCGACGAGTGGCTGACCGCCGCCCACGTGGTCGCGGACGGGGGCCGGATTCGGCTGCGGACGGAGACGCGCGAGCTAGCGGCAACGGTCATTGGCCGCGACGACGCGGCGGATCTCGCCTTGCTGCGGACCTCAGGCGCGGGCTTCATGCCGCTCGAGTTTGCCGACTACGACGCGCTGCGCCTTGGAGAGACGCTGGGAGCGGCAGGCTACCCCATTCTCGTCACCGGTTCTGCCTCAGTGTCGGACGGCCTGCTCTCGAAGTTCGTGACCTACGACGGGATCGCGTACATCCAGACCAACGCCGAGATCAGTCCCGGCAACAGCGGCGGGCCGCTCTTCACCACCTGCGGCACGATCGTCGGCGTCAACGTGTGGAAGGTTGCTCACGTGCACACGGAGGGGATCAGCTTCGCCGTGACGATCCCAACGATCGAGACGCGGCTGCCGCGCTTGCGAGCAGGGGTGGGCCGGGGCAGCACACGCCCGGTGCCGAACGAATTGAAGTCCCTAGAGATTAGCGCGTTCTGTAGCCCACAACGGGATGAAGCTGGCGAATGGCAGGACTTCGAAACTGCTGCTGACTGCCAAATGGCAGGAGCAAGCAGCCTACAGGTGGGCTGGGGTTGGCGTTGGAATATCTGGGCGAGAGGGGTCGAGGTGTGGGAAAATGTCGTCTATCGCGTCGACGGTGGCTCACCCGTCCCTAGGGACGGCCTCACGAACGTGCTGAGCAGCCTGTCTCCCGGCGCACACAATATCGAAGCCAACGAGCAGCGTGGGGAGCAATGGACAGGCTGGAGCGCGCCCTATCCGTTCACGATCGTGCGGGAGCTAGAGATCATTGCCATCTGCAACTACATCCCGGTGGAAGGGTCCTCGCGGTTCAGGCCTCCTACCACAGCCAGTGAGTGCCAGACCACAAGTGGAGCGGGTTTGCATGCGGGCGAGCTGCAGTATGAGTGGGTACGAGGAACAGTATCATCTCAGAACGTTGTTTTTCGTGTTGACGGCGGATCACCCGTTGGTTGGATAGATTTCGGACTCGATCTGTTGACTAGCCTTCCTTCTGGCCGCTACACGGTGCAAGTACGGGAGCAGCATCCGTGGGGTCAGACCGAGTGGAGCGCGCCCTACGAATTCACGCTCATTGGTCGGGAGCCAGAGATCACCGCGATCTGCAATAGCACCTGGGATGATGCCTCCGGTCAGTACGTGCCCTACGAAACAGCGGAAGAGTGCCATGCGGCCGGACTCAACGGAGTTGCTTTTGTCGGCGAGCGCTGGCACTGGTGGGGGCGGAACTTCAGCGAGTGGGAAGACCTCCAGCTAGGCATTGATGGAGGAGCTGTATTCAACGAAGCCGATGCAGCGGTTCATTTCAGACGTCTCGCCCCTGGGCAGCACTACCTTCACATCCGGGAACGGCTTGCAAACGGTGAGTGGACCGATTGGGGAGAGCCCTACTATTTCACGGTCAAGATCGTGCTGCGGGTGGCGATCTGTGATAACGGCCCCGACTCGTTCTGGGATTGCTGGGCGGATGGGCGCGCTGGCATCCGCCGTGGCGCATGGGGCATTACCGCCTGGGGGAGTGTCTTGAATTACGATCAGGCCCGCTACAGCGTCAACGGTGGCGAAGCCGCGACGGGGAACACGATGAGAGCCATCGTTCGCAACCTGCCGCAGGGCACCCACACGATCCGCGTCGGCGAATTTCGCTCCTGGGGCTGGACCGGCTGGTCGCCGCCGTTCACCTTCACGATCCGGTGAGGGCGCTGATAGCGAGCTAGGGCAACAGTCGGCATTGCCGCCTGCGCTCGATCGGCGGCTAGAGGTAGCGCAGGGCTTCAGCGGCGCCATGGAGCCGGAGGTTCTCGCCACATGACGGAGGGAAGCCGCTAGCCGCACTGGACGATTCCCGCCGTCCGCATAAATCGCGAGCGCGATCACCGCGTGCCGCTCTCGGCCCGCGCGATGGAGATTCTGCAGGAAGCGGGAGAGCGGGCGGGCGGCTCGGCGTTCGTACCCCGGCGTGCGCGGCGACGCGCTATCGCGCAGGCTCAAGCGGCTCAACGCGGGCGCAGTCCCGCGTGAAGTTGCCGAAGCCACGCTAGCGCACAAGGAATCGAACAAGGCGATCGCTGCTTACGACCGCTCCGACTACCTAGACCAGCACCGCAAGCCGATGGCGGACTGGGCCGGATACTTGCAAGGTAATTAAAGACTCTCTCTTTTGGAGAGCTTGTGAGAAAGGCCCAACGGGAGGGCAATTGACCAGATATTGTGTATTATGGATTTTTCAATGCACATTTCCTTGCGTTTTGATAGCCGTTATGGTGACATTTTCTCCTGTCGCCTTCACGAGTCAGTCGTGCAGGCGGTCAGCGAAGAACGCACGGCCATCGACCTCATAGAGCGGTCGGACAGCGGCACTTTCTATCGTGGCAGCCCGATTCAGGTCACGGTCCCGGTCAAAGTCACGGTGCCTGTGGGCCAATAGATCATACCATGAAAGGGACAGTATGGACACTCAGATCTGCTCGGCCATCGAGAATCGCCAGGTACTAGCATTCAACTACGATGGTTACCCCCGCGTAGTTGAGCCTCATGCTTATGGCCTGTCGAAAACCGGCAAGGATATGCTCCGAGCTTACCAAGTAGCAGGGGAGAGCAAGAGCGACCCAACGCTTGGCTGGCGCCCCTTCTTAGTCAAAAAGATCAAGAATCTCACGATTCTCGATCAAACATTCACAGGTACCAGGCCCCTGTATAACCCGGAGGACAAGAGTATGGTTCGGGTGTATTGCTGCCTGCCCCTCAACTAGAGTGGCGGACTACCTCAGAACTGACTGAACCAGGACGCGGGCTGCCCGGCAGCAAAGCGGGCGCTGAGAATCGCCGCAAGGATCAGCCGCTCGAATCCTCGAAGGACCGGCGCGGACTCGGATACCAGGACGTTCGCGCGGTACTGGTAGTCGCCTGTCAGCCAAATCCTCGCCCACCAGTAGCGCTAAGAATTAAGCGGATTCTGCCTCCTCAGGTGCCACCCAATCGCCCCTTCTGCGCGCAGTAGGCTCCTGCCACCTCAAGAAAAAACGCCACGGAGAACACGTCCACGGTGCCCCAGTACGACCAGGCTGAGATTGCGGTTTCGGGTTCCAACGTCCTACTGTGCCCTACGGGATGAAATGGATTGATTCATGCGGATCAAAGTCTCCGTGGTTTCCGTTGTTAGTTGTTGACCCCGATGAATCCATTTTTCGTCGAAATGGTTAAAGACCTCTTGAACATCCGCCACAGGACTTAATAGCATCTGGGCTATCATGATCAAGAAATAGAGATTCGTATCCAAATCAACGAGCGAAAAATAGCTCCCGGCGTGGAAGTAAGTGTTCCCACCTTCCGCGTGAATCAGCCATCGAAGACCAGTACTTCTCGGGTGGGCGAACTTACTGAGGGTTTCATATGCCTCCTGGCCAACCCTACCCGACTCCCCCAATTCATCAAACATAGCCTTGAACTTAGGTGCGTAATCGGTCGGTTGTTCATATTCTTCATATATATCCCATAGCCAGCGGTTTTCGTCGTCGGGGTGCTTATCCACCCAACCGAGCGTTGCCCAGTCTTCCAAGGCACATCGGCAGAGAGCCATGGCTTGTACCGGATATCCAGTAACGGCAGCCTCTCTACCCATCCACATATTGTTGAACGCTTCGGTGAGCAAAAGAATCTTAAGGAAGTTGACACCTTCATCGTGACGCTTTCCGCTCAAGTCTGCGGTACCGTCGTTACCGTGTACCAACAATGCATCAAGTAGACGGAATTCCTTTTCTCTCTGGGTTAGCGATTGGCGACGGCTTTGTTCAGCTATTTCTTGAAGACTTGGCATCTTTACTCCTAGAACCTGTTGCCGGACGGCCTAGGCAGACTCCCTTACCGACCCGGCCTCCGGCCGCTCCGTAATCCACCGCTCGATATCGCTCTCAGACCACGCAACGGTGCGCTGCCGAAGTCAGTAGAAGAACCGCTTTCGATCTCCATGATCTGCCCGGCTACCATCCACTGGTCCCATCGCCTTTCTGCGCCAGTACCGGCAGTCACTTGCACGAAACCGGAAGAGCTACAGGCGCCGGTAAACACCTCCTCAAAGTCGGGGAAGGTACAGCGATAGGGAGGCGGGAGTAGTGGGGAAGTAGATTCGGGGGCTGCCAGGTCGGCGTCCAGGCTGGAAGAGTGACTCTGCAAAACGACGCCCCACGTTACGAGCACTTCCTCAGCGCAGCCGGGCATGCGACATCCGAACGGACCCCATCGTCCGCACGTAAACGACTGAGAGGGGACTGACAGCCTAGAGCGTCCCTGGCCTGGCAGGCTCAGGCGTTGGCTGCTTCCATCTCGCGGTCGAGCAACGGCACCGTGACGTCCATGTCGCCCGCCGTTTTGCCATTCGACCAGGGGCTGCCCGTCCCGGCGAGCAGTTCGCGCAGCTCCGCGTCATAGAAGAACTCGGACTCGCCGAAGGCCGGCGTCAACTCGTCGAGCCAGGTGGCTTTCGGATCGTACTTGGCAAAGAAGGGCCGAGCCACCCAATCCGGATTGCGGCCTTGGAGCATGCGCAGCACGAAGACCCGCTCCCCGGCAGCCTCGGCAACCCCGAGGACCTGCACCTTGCCCGGCGTCGCGGACATACTGGGACCACGCACGGTCCGGGCAACCCCGCTGACCTGCTTGTAGGCGTCGCGGAACAGCTCCCAGCAGCGCTCGAGCGGAAGCTCGAAATAGCGCTTGGCGCCCGTATCACGCGCGACGAAGAGGTAGTAGGGGATGCAGCCAAGCTGCGCCTGGCGCCGCCACATGCGCGCCAGCACGTCGGCGTCGTCATTAATGTGACCGAGCAACGGCGTCTGCGTGCGGATCTGGACGCCGATGCTGCGGAGCCGCTGGATCGCTTCCTGCGTGACCGCCGGCTCCAACTCCACCGCGTGGTTGAAGTGCGCCATCAGCGCCACCTGCCGGCCCGATTGCACCACGCGCTCCAAGAGCTCAAGCAGCTCGTCGGCGTCGTTGTCCGAGATGAAGCGCTGGGGCCAGTAGCTCGGCGCCTTGGAGCCGATCCGCACCGTGCGCAGATTGGGAGCGACGTCCGGCTCAATGAGCGGCTCGATGTAGGCCCGGAGGACACGGGTCTTCATGATCAGCGGATCGCCCCCGGTAAAGAGCACGTCGCTGATCTCGGGATGGGCCTCCACGTAGGCTTTGAGCTGGTCCGCCTCCCGCATGGCGAACTTCAGGCCGTCCATGCCGACGAACTGGGGCCAGCGGAAGCAGAAGCTGCAATAAGCGTGGCAGGTCTGCCCTTGGCTGGGAAAGAAGAGCACCGTCTCGCGGTACTTGTGCTGCATCCCGGGAAGGGGCTTTCCGTTCAGCTGCGGCACGTTGTGCTCCATCTGCCCGGCGGGGTGCGGATTTAAGGTGAGACGAATCTCGTTGGCCGCAGCCGAGATCTCGTCCGTGGGCGCGTCCGCGTCGAGGAGCCGCTCGATGCGGGCGTAGTTCTCCGGAGAGATCATGTCGCGCTGAGGGAAAGTGAGCCGGTAGATGGGATCTTCCGGCACGTTGTCCCAGTTGATCAGCTGATCAACGACGAAACGATTCGATTTGAAGGGCAGGACTCGCGCCACCACTTCGATATCGCGGTGGAGATCCGAGGGCAGGGCCTGGACCTGCGGGATGGAGCGCCAGTTCTTGAGGGTGATCGCCTCGTAGCGCTCGCTTGTCTCGGCCGATGGTCGTACAGGTGCTGTCGTCACGGAAGGCCCCTTTCCCGCCCACGCTTCGCTCTGAAGCAGGACAACCCAGGAGCGGAGAAACGGAGTCCGGCCCAAGATCCGGATTCGTCTGCGCTGTCAGTTGCCGGATTCGGCATCAGAGCTGTTAGCCATGGTCCACGGCTTGACTCCGAAGCGCGAGCCCCCGCCCCTGTGCGCCCAAGGAAGCACGCAGGAAATTAAGGCTACCAGAAAGATGCCGTTCTCGCTCTTTTCCGGCCGTACCGGCGATGATCGCGTCCCGCTTCTGACCAGGCGCACGCTCGTTCAGGGCTGCGGCAGCACCGCCCGGAAGGCATCCGTATCGACGTACTCGCGCGCCCGCGCGACCTTGCCGTCGCGTACCTCGAAAACCTGCACGTAATCCGTCTCCACCGTCTTGCCGTTGGCCTTCACACGACCACGGGCCGACCCCAGGCTCACGACCGTGGATCCTCGTTCCAGGTACGTGTGCCGCGTCACGCGCTGAAACTCGATCACCGCGAGGAGGTCGGTGAGGTAGTCGACCATGCCCTGCCCTCCCTGTCGCAGCTGACCGATCGGGAACTCGCTCAAGCCGATCATGTGCCAGCTAAAGTCGGGGGTAACCGCAGCACAAATGGCATCCGCATCGGCGCGGGCGAGGGCCTTGTGCAGGCGCTTCACAGCCTCAATGTCGGCGTCGGGCACGGTTAAACCTTCTCGGCCCAGTGGACGCGCACGCTGTCGGGGTCGGCCAGCCGCATAAATCCCTCGTAGGCGGGCCTCACCTCGGGCATGTCATTGACTTTGAGCCAGGCTTCCCAGCTCTCGCATTCGATGTCCTCAATGATGGTGAAGTCGGGGGAGCCCTTACCGGCACCCTTGACCTCGAAGATCTCGTAGTTAAGGACGCCTGGCGCGGCGCTGGCGAGCGGCTGGTCGATCTCCCGCGAGAACTGATAGTACTCGTCCATCGTGGTTTCGGGCTTGAGCTTGTAGGTGATGTATACGCGGACCGACATGAACTGCGTGCCCTCCATCGTCCGGCGCACGCTCTACGGACGCGGGCGCAGCGGTCAGTCTACGGTTGCGAGGCAAAGTTGGCGAGCCGCACGGCAGCGGCGGCCGTTCGGTGGATTCCCAACAGTGCGGCCGCTGTACCCGCAGCGCGGCTCGCCGCCGCAACCGCTCCTCGTCCCGCTGGCGCGCCACCCCCCACGCGGGGCATGGCGACGCCTGGAGGACAGCGGCGGTAGCGAGGTGACCGGCCGACTACAGTAGAAGCCCCGCACAGCAAAAGGGCGCGGACGCCGCGATGGAGGCGACGCTATCCGCTGCGCGAATCGAGCTAGCACGCGGCGGTGGATCATATGATGGGTTTCCAATGATGGATCAGGTCCCCCCAAGCGGCACCGCTACTGGGATCGAAACCGTGATCGGCCTTGAAGTGCACGTGCAACTCAAGACCGACAGCAAGATGTTCTGCCGCTGCCCCGGGGACTACGCCAGCGACGAGCCGAATACGCGCGTCTGCCCCGTCTGCCTCGGCATGCCGGGAGCTTTACCCGTGATCAACCAGCGTGCGGTGGAGTGGACGGTCAAGACTGCCTTGGCTCTGAGATTGGATATCCCGGAGGAGTCCAAATTCGACCGCAAGAACTATCCCTACCCCGACTTGATGAAGGGGTATCAGATCAGCCAGTACGATCTCCCGCTGAGCGTCAACGGCCACTTGAATATCGAGGTGGACGGCGAGCGGCGCCATATCCGCATCCTCCGGATCCATCTGGAAGAAGACACCGCACGTCTACGGCATCGAGTGGACGAGGCTGGGGAGAAGTACTCCCTGGTCGACGTCAATCGCAGCGGCCTGCCTTTGATGGAGATCGTCTCGGAGCCCGACATGCGCAGCCCCGCAGAGGCGCGCGCCTATCTCGTCGCACTGCGCCAGATCCTCCGCTATCTCGACGTGAGCACAGCCAACATGGAGGAGGGATCGTTCCGCTGTGACGCCAATATCTCCCTGCGCCCGAAGGGCAGTGCAACGCTCGGCGCCAAAGTCGAGATCAAAAACATGAACTCGTTCCGATCCGTCTACAAGGCGCTGCAGTTCGAGACAGAGCGCCAGAGCATCGCCCTGCGGAAAGGCGAGTCGATCGTTCAGGAAACGCGTGGCTGGGTCGAGGACGAGGAAGTCACCGTGTCGCAGCGCTCGAAGGAGCACGCACACGATTACCGCTATTTTCCCGAGCCCGACCTCCCGCCGCTCCGCATCGATCCCGCCTGGGTCGAGGAGGTGCGCTCCTCACTGCCGGAGCTGCCGGAGGCCAAGCGGAAGCGCTTCGCCCGCGAATACGGGTTAGGCGACTTCGATGTGGAGCAGCTGACGGAGGAGCAGATCAAGGCCGACTACTACGAGCAGGCACTGGCCGCCCTGGATCGCGGAGCGTCCCAAGAGCAGGCCAAGGCCATCGCCAATTGGATGAACGGTGAACTGGCCCGCCTCATGAATCACGCCGGCGAGAGCATGCAAGCCGTGAAGATCCGGCCAGAGCACTTGGCAGAGCTCGTTTCCTTAATCGAGGCGGGTACGATCAGCAACAAGCTGGCCAAGAGCACCATCGAGTCCATGTACAAGACGGGCAAGCCGCCTCGTCAGATCGTTGAGGAATCGGGGCAGACCCAGATCTCCGGCGCCGACGCGCTGCGCGCCGTCGTTGCAAAGGTGCTGGCCGAACAGCCGCAGGCGGTCGCCGATTACCGAGCCGGCAAAGAGGAGTCGCTCAAGTACCTGGTCGGTCAAGTCATGCGAGCGACACGCGGCCGGGCAAACCCCCAGGAGGCAACCCGGCATCTGCAAACGGCCCTCGCGGATGCCCCAACATAATTTGGACAATAATTAGTCAATCCTCAGCCAGGAACAAAAGCAGCAGGCGGAACGTCTCTAGAGGAAGTGAAGCTCTTTGCCGGTAGAGGAATCGACGCGTAGAGTGGCCGGACTCATGGACTGGCTCCGGGACCCTGACATGCGGAAGTGGCTTCTCCCCGGCATGGGGGTGAAGCGCTGGCTCCTTCTCTTCATTATCGGCATGGCGGTGCTGGGCCTCGGGGTCTCATACCTGGCTCGCGAGGCGTACGTGGTTTGGACCCTGCCCGACATTTTCTACGAGATCACGCTGCAGTTCTTTCCCCGCTGGGTCCGGGCTGCGATCTTCATCACCGTCGCCGTTGGTCTGACCGGCTTTGCCGTCTGGAAGGTCAA
This sequence comes from Dehalococcoidia bacterium, assembly GCA_963663895.2. Taxonomy (GTDB): domain Bacteria; phylum Chloroflexota; class Dehalococcoidia; order Bin125; family Bin125; genus JAPOXK01. The sequence continues at coordinate 98,643 of CAXXRD010000001.1, forward strand.
CGCCGCCATGCTCGCCGCCGTTCGGCAGCGGCACCGAGGAAACGGCGGAGACGAACGACTCGTCAATCTGGTCTATCGCCACCGCTTCAGCACACGGGGCCCGCGGGTCGTGACGATCGGCGGCGGGACGGGGATGTCGGTCGTGCTCCGGGGTCTCAAGGACTACACCACCAACTTGACCGCGGTCGTGACGGTCGCTGACGACGGCGGATCGTCGGGGCGGCTGCGCCGCGACTTAGGAGTCATCCCACCAGGCGACGTTCGCAACTGCATCGCGGCGCTCGCCGACGCCGAGCCGCTGATGACCCGGCTGTTCCAGTACCGCTTCCCGGAAGAGTCCGGAGAGAGCCTCACCGGGCACTCGTTCGGCAACCTCTTCATCGTGGCCCTCTCCGAGATCACCGGCAGCATGGAAGAGGCGATCCACGAGACGAGCCGGGTCCTCGCCGTTCGCGGCCAGATCCTTCCATCGACAATGGAGGACGTGCAGCTCGTGGCCCGAACGACGGAGGGCCGTACCATTAGAGGCGAGTCGCGCATCGCGCAGGCGGGCGTCGAGATTCACGATATCCAACTCGAGCCCGCCGCACCCCGCGCCTATCCCGCCGCCGCAAACGCAATTCGCAACGCCGATATGATCGTGCTGGGTCCCGGCAGCCTCTACAGCAGCATCCTGCCAAACTTGCTGGTGCCTGAACTCCGCATCGCCTTCCACGAGTCGACCGCGATGAAAGTGTACGTATGCAACGTAGCGACGCAGCCGGGGGAAACTCCCCACTACTCCGTGCAGGACCACGTCCACGCCATCGAGCAGCACGTGGGCGGTGCGATTTGCGACTTCGTGATCGCCAATAACAACCTCGTGGATCAGCTCCCCGAACCCTGGCACTCCGAGCCCGTGCGCATGGCTGAATCGGACGGCGAAGGATCGGAAAGCGCCCGCGTGATCAGCGCCGACGTAGTCGACATCCACAATCGCTACCGTCATGACTCCGACAAGCTGGCGAGCGTGATTCTCAATCTCTACCATGAGCAGGGGGAGGCGGCGCCCCGACGGGCCGATGTGGATAGTGTCCTCGCCGGTATCTAGTGTCTGAGGCGCAGCCGCGAGACAGGCGTGTCCACAACTAACGTTGTCAACATCGTTCAGATCCTGATCGCCCTTGTGATGATCGGGTTGGTCCTGCTCCAGGCCAAAGGCGCAGGCCTTGGGAATATCTTTGGGCAGCAGCAGAACTTTCGCACGCGCCGCGGGATCGAGAAGGGCCTTTTCCGAGGAACGATTGTCCTGATGATCGCATTCATCGGCGTCTCGATCGCAGCTGTTCGCGTGTAATCATCGCGAGCCCCTTGGCATGACGCCCAGCGGGATCGTCACACTCGTCACCGACTTCGGACTGAGCGATACCTACGTCGGTGAGATGCATGCCGTGCTGCAGGCGCGTAACCCGGGCGTAACCGTGATCGATGTCAGCCACGGCGTCCCCTTCGGTTCCCTCGACAGCACGCTGTACCTGACGGAGCGTGCCTGGCCTGCCTTCCCGCCGGGAACAGTGCATCTCGTCGTCGTCGACCCCGGCGTCGGCGGCGACCGACGGCTCGTGGCGATCGCAAGCGAAGGGAATTTTTATATTGGGCCGGACACGGGCGTGCTCAGCAGCGGGCTGCCGGACGCCCTGCGGCCGCGAGACGCGATGCGCACGGTCGCCCTACCCGCAGCGGTCACGGCCGTTGAAATCAGCGGCTCCACCTTCCGGCGAGAGCCCGTCTCGAACACCTTCCATGGGCGGGACTTGATGGCGCCGGTTGGGGCGGTCCTGGCCGCCGACACACCGATCGCTCAGACCGGCGCGTCCATCGCCGAAGTGCGGATCGCGCCGCCGCTGCCCGCGACGCTCAACGGCGGACGGGGGACAGGACGCATCATGCACATCGACAGCTTCGGCAATGCGATCACGAACTTCCGCACCGCCGACGCGGCGCCGACGTTTCTGATCGAAGTCGGCGATGCGGGTGCGGCGACCTCCGTCAAGAGCTACACAAGCGGGCCTCCTGATCACCTGGTCGCTCTCGGAGGTAGTGGCGGCTACATCGAGATCGCTTGGCCTCGGGGAAGCGCCGCCGACCGACTCGGATTGCACGCGGGGACGCCGGTCCGAATACGGCCCGTCTCGGCGCTGAAGTCGTCGCGATGAGCTCGGGTACGCCCGACGCCATTCGCCTCGCCTTTTTCGGATCGCCGGAGTTCGCGGTCCCCACTCTCCGCGCGCTGATCGGGAGCCCCTGGCGACCGGTGGTCGTCGTCACGCAGCCGGATCGTCCGGCGGGCCGGTCGCGGAAGCTCACCGCCCCGCCGGTCAAAATCGCTGCCGAGGAAGCGGGCGTACCCGTCATCCAGCCAGAACGGCTGCGCGAGCCCGAAAGCGTAGCGGCGCTCGCCGCATACAAGCCGAACCTTCAGGTGATCGCAGCCTATGGCCAGATCATCCGCCGCGCTGTCTTGGATCTGCCAGCGCACGGCACACTCAACGTACACGCCTCCCTGCTCCCGCGTTGGAGGGGTGCCGCACCGGTGGCAGCCGCGATCCGAGCGGGCGACTCGGAAACGGGCGTGACGATCATGCTGGTCGACGAGGGAGTGGACACGGGCGCCATGCTCAGCGAGCGCCCCGTGCCGATCCGCGACACCGATACCACCGGGTCACTTAACGCGCGGCTGGCCCAGATCGGCGCGGAGCTGCTGCTGGAGACGATCCCGCGCTGGATCGCTGGAGAGATCGTGGCAGAACCCCAAGACGAGTCGCGAGCAACGAAGGCGCCACGCTTGCAGAAGGAAGAGGGACGGATCGATTGGAGTGAGTCGGCCGCTCAGATCGCCCGCACAGTGCGCGCTTTCACGCCATGGCCCGGCGCGACGACGAAGCTGGGCGACACGTTGCTGCGGGTGTTGCAGGCGGAGGCAGGGCCAGCGGTGCCGGGCGGCAAGCCGGGGACCGTATTGAAGGCGGAAGACTGGATTGGCGTGCAGACGGGCGCTGGGATCCTGATTCTGCACGAACTACAGCGCGAGGGAAAACGCCCGCTGACCGCTAAGGCGTTCGCGCAGGGGGAGCGGCGATTCTTGGGAGGTCAGTTGGAGTGAGCTAGTCTCGCTCGTCTTCGCCGCCGGGCGGCGTCGCGGGCTCCGCTCCAACTCTGCTTGCGTCCTCTGCAGCTTCTCCGCCCTCAGCCAATCCCACATCCCCGTCTTCCTCGGAAGGAGCCTCTTCTTCCTCTTGCACCCTAGGAGCCTGCGCTGCGACGATTACGGTGCCGGCATCAGTGAGGATACGAACGCCGCCGGGAACGGAGAGTTCGCCCACGTGGATCGCATCGCCGAACGACGTGAGGGAGGAGATATCGACCTCAAACCGATCCGGAATCTCGCCGGGCAGCGCCTCGACTTCGACCGTTGTCTGGGGATGGACCAACACGCCTCCCAGATGAACGGCTTCCGAGTCGCCGATCAACGTGACCTCGACCTGCGCGTGAACGCGGCGAGTCAAGTCGACTTGGTAGAACTCGACATGCTGGACTTCGTCGGTCACGGGATTGCGCTGGACTTCTCGTAACAGCACGGGACGCGTGCCGTCCTCGCCCTGAACCTGTACTTCCACGACCGCGTTGCGGCCACGCTCCCGGAAGGCTGCACGCAGCTCCGCCAGCGGCGCTTGGACGGCCACCGAGGGCAATCTTCGCCCGCAAATGTTGGCGGGAACGATGCCCTGCCGGCGAAGCCGGGCAACTTTCTTGCCAATGACCTGGCGAGTTTGCAGAAAAAGAACGCCATTCGCAGTCATAGCGCTTCCGACGCTAGCCCCGCAGCCGGACAGAAGCAACCAAGCAGAGTTCGGTTGGCAGCACGACCCCTTTATTATCGAGGGCAGATCTCGGAGAACGGGCCCATAGGAGAGACAGGCAGTGCGGCGATCGACGCAAAGCACACTGGCTGCGCTGGCAAGCAAGGAGGAGTGCCTCCGTGAGACGATCCGAGGCTACGGCGCTGCGATCGTAGCTTTCAGCGGGGGCGTCGACAGCACGCTCGTAGCCGCCGTCGCCGCTGCAGTACTGGGCAGGCGTGCCATCGCCGTCACGGGACGCTCGCCGTCTCTGCCCGCCAGCGAATACGCGGAAGCCGTAGCGCTGGCAGCGAAGATCGGCGTCGCGCACCGCGTCATCGATACGCAGGAGCTGACCCGTGAGGGGTATGTAGCGAACGCCGGTGATCGCTGCTACCACTGCAAGAGTGAACTGTACGCGGCGCTCCGTTCCCTGGCAATCGAACGCGATGCCGTGGTGGTGAACGGCACCAACGTCGACGACCTCGGCGACTACCGTCCGGGGCTGCAGGCAGCGCGCGAGTACGGCGTCGAGAGCCCGTTGCTGAAAGCGCGATTGGGAAAGGCGGAGGTCCGAGCCCTGAGTCGTAAACTCAATCTGCCGACCTGGAACAAGCCGGCGATGGCCTGCTTGGCAAGTCGCATCCCGCCCGGCACGGCTGTCACCATCGAACTGCTGGAGCAGGTCGAGGCCGCCGAGGCGTTCCTCCGAACCCTAGGACTGCGAGAGGTGCGCGTGCGACACCACGGGGAGATCGCCCGCATCGAAACCGACGCCGCCGGGATCGACCTGGCGATCATGCGGCGCAAGCTGATCGAGACACGGCTCCGCGGGCTCGGTTACCGCTTCGTCGTGCTCGATCTGGGAGGCTTTCGCTCGGGATCGCTGAATCCGCCGACGATGGCGACGGAACGCTGCTCCGCTAGCTGAAGGGGATGTCGTGATGCTGCTGGATGAGGCGATCGGAACCCTGCGCTCAATGCGCCGGCTCAAGCCCGACGCGGTTGCGGAAGCCGACCTGCGAGCCATCGTGGAGGCGGCCACGCAGGCGCCGAGCGGCGGCAACATCCAGAATTGGGCGTTCATCGTCATCACAGACGCAGAGCAACGGCGGAAAATGGGCGAGATCTACCGCGAGGTCGGCACCGACTACCTTGCCCAGTTTTTCGGCGGCGCACCGGATCCGATCTCGATGGAGCCTCAGATGCGCAAGCTGTATGAGAGCAGCCGGCATCTCGTCGAGCACTTCGGCGAGGCGCCAGCCCTGGTCGCCGCTTGCATGCGCGGTAAATTTCCCAGCAAGCCCGAGTCGGCCGCAGCCTTCTACGGTTCGATCTACCCGGCCGTCCAGAACATGCTGCTGACCGCGCGGGCGCGCGGCCTTGGCACGACGCTGACCACGTTGCACGCCCATCGCCAGGAGGCCGTGCAAGCGATCCTCGGTCTGCCCGAGAACGTGCATGTGATCAGCGTGATCCCCATCGGCTATCCCGAGGGCAAGTGGAGCGCTCCCCGGCGACGCCCGGCGGTGGATGTCATGCACTGGGACCGCTGGGGGACCCGGCGCATCGAGAGCTAAGAATGATGGCGGCGCGACAGGGGCGGCAGCTGCTTGGGGTCGACGTGGGCGGTACGTTCACGGATTTCCTGTTTTGGGATGGCCACCAACTCCGTGTCGAGAAACGTCCCAGCACCCCGCGCAACCCGGAAGAGGCTGTACTGTCGGGCATTCGCGAGATGGGCTGGCAGCCCGAGGAGGTCGTCCATGGGTCCACTGTCGCGACCAACGCCCTCCTGACGCGCCGGGGCGCGCGCACCGCGCTCGTGACGACCAAGGGCTTCCGCGACACGCTGATCATCGGGCGGCAGGAACGACCGGACATCTATGCGCTCCAGCCCACGAAGCCGCCACCGCTCGTCCCGGATGCACGCCGCTTCGAAGTGTGCGAGCGGATCGCGAGCGACGGCAGCGTGATCGTGCCGCTGGATGAGGCAGACGTTTCCGCAGTGCTCGATCGCGTCGAGCGGAGCCGGGGTGAGGCGCTCGCCGTTTGCCTCTTGTTCTCCTTCCTCGATCCGACCCACGAACGACGTATCGCCGCGGAAGCGCGCAGGCGCGGGATGATGGTCACCGTGTCCCACGAACTCCTGCCGGAGCACCGTGAGTACGAGCGGACCAGCACGACCGTCGCCAACGCGTATGTCTCGCCCGTGATGGGGCGCTACCTCGGTCGTCTGGCGGAGGGGTTGCGGTCGGAGGGCGGCGGGGGCCGGCTGCGGATCATGCAATCCAACGGCGGCAGCATCGGCGCGGAACAGGCGTCGAAGGAGGCGGTGCGCACTGTGCTGTCTGGTCCCGCAGGCGGGGTCGCAGGGGCGCTTCGTGTCGGCCGGGCAGCGGGACACCCAACGGTGATCGCATTCGATATGGGAGGCACATCGACCGACGTGAGCTTCTGCCGCGGTGAGATCGGCGAGCGCGCCGATCTCACGATCGGCGGCATCCCGATTCGCACTCCGACCGTGGACGTGCATTCCGTTGGAGCGGGCGGGGGCTCGATCGCGTGGATCGACGAAGGCGGCGCGCTGCGTGTCGGACCGCAAAGTGCGGGCGCCGTGCCCGGACCCGCAGCGTACGGGCATGGGACGACGCCGACGGTGACCGATGCACACATCGTGCTGAGCCGACTACCAGTCGACCGCTTCCTGGGGGGCGCGATGCCATTGCACAGCGACCGGGCCGAGCGAGCGATCGCCTCGATCGCGGCGCCTTTCAGTGGCGATACCCGCCGCACAGCACAGGCCGTGATCAGCGTCGTCAATGCCAACATGGCTCGGGCATTACGCCTGATCTCCGTGGAACGGGGGCAGGATCCAGCGGAGACGGCGCTCGTCGCATTTGGCGGGGCAGGACCCCTCCATGCCTGCGACCTCGCCGAGGAGCTCGGCATCGGAACCGTGATCGTGCCCCAGACCCCGGGCGTACTCTCGGCGATGGGGATGCTGCAAGCGGACGTGGTCAAGGACGTCGAGCAAGGCCTCGTCCTATATCTCGATCCCGCTGTCAGCGGTACCGTGAGCGAGTTGGCGCAGACGTTCGAGCGGCTGGAGCAGCGGGCGCGGGAGGCGCTCGCTCTGGAAGGATATCGAAGCCGCGTCCGCATCGAGCGCTGGGCGGACTTGCGTTACGCCGGACAGTCGCATGAACTGCGCGTCCGGCTGGGGCGGGGAGTGGCAGGAAGTACGATCCGACGCGCCTTCGCGCTGGCGCACGAGGAGCGTTTCGGTCACAGCGACGCCGGGCGCGCGATCGAGGTCGTCGTCGCGAGGGTAAAAGCGCGCGCGCCGGGTTTCCGTGTTCCCCTCGGCACCGCCACACAGGCCACCGGCGCGGCCGCGCCGGAGCAGCGCACGAGCGTTATCTGGGACCGACCGCGCCGTACGCGCGTCCTTCCGCGTGCAGCCGTCGGCCGGCGCGGGATTCGGGGGCCGGCCGTCCTGACCCAGATGGATACGACCGTCTTGGTACCGCCTGGATGGCAAGCGACGCCGCAACGCGAGGGGCACCTGATGCTCAGGAGACGTGCGTGAAAGCCGTTGTCGTGATCGAGAGTAGCGGCGCCACGGATCAACTCGCCCGGCGTGTCGCCCAGCAGCTGCCAGGCCCGGCGGTGCATGTGCCATTCGAAACGTTAGCGACGGAGTGGGTAATCGCACCCCCAGCAGACGCCACAGCCGCAGCGTCGACCGCCGCAATGATGGCCAAACTTCTGGTGGCCGGCTACGTCAAAGGGGGCTTTAGCGTCGTGCTGCATGGCCCACTTGGAGCAGGCGACGCCACGGCGGGCAAAGAGATCGTGCGGCTGATGCGCGCCGCCCGCGGCGTGCGCACGCTGCACGTCCATTCGGGAATCGCTCAGTCAGCGCTGGAACTCCAGCTCGATCCCGCGACGACGGACGTGGCATCCGCCGCCGCGGCGATCATCGCGTGCGTCCATGCGGATCTTGCCCATGGCTAGGACGCGCCGCCGAGCGAGCGAATCACTCGACCCCGCGCGGCTGTCGATCATTGATTCCCTTGTCTCGTCGGTCGCCGAAGAGATGGGAGCGAACCTGCGGCACACGGCTCTCTCTCCCAACATTAAAGAGCGTCGGGACTACAGCTGCGCCGTCTTTGATGCCGAGGGGAATCTGCTCGCGCAAGCAGCCCACATTCCTGTCCATCTTGGCGCGATCCCGGAATCCGTGCGGGCCGTCGCAGAGCTGGCGCCTTTCCGTCCCGGCGACCTCGCGGTCCTCAACGACCCCTTTCTCGGCGGCACCCATCTGCCGGACGTGACGATGGTCTCTCCCGTTTTCGGAAGCAGCCGACGGCGAACGCTCATTGGATTTGTGGCGAGCCGCGCGCACCAAGCAGATATCGGGGGGATGGCGCCGGGCTCCATGCCAGTGGCCCGCGAGCTGATCCAGGAAGGGTTGATCATTCCACCCGTCCGACTGTATCGCGCCGGAGAGTTGGTACCAGAGACGCTGGCGTTGATCTTGCGGAACGTGCGCACGCCGGACGAGCGCCGCGGGGATCTGGCTGCACAGGTAGCAGCGCACCGGATCGGCGAGCGGCGGCTGGCGGCGCTCGCCGAACGCATCGGCCTCCAAGCGTTCCGGCGAGCATCACACGCGCTTCTGAACTACGGCGAGCGGCTGGCCCGCGAAGCGCTGCGCGACTTCCCGCCCGGTACGTACGCTTTCCACGATCACCTCGACAGCGACGGTGTACGTGAGGGCGCCGTCTCGATCATGCTCCGGTTGACGATCGAGCCGGGCGGGTGGCATCTGGACTTCAGCGGCTCCGCAAAGCAGCGAGCAGCATCCATCAACGCAGTCGCGGCGGTTACCCGCTCTGCGGCGTACTATGTGCTCCGCTGTCTGCTCCCCTCCGAGACGCCTACCAATAGCGGCCTCTTTCGGCAGATCCGGTTCACGCTCCCAGAGGGATCGGTAGTGAATGCCCGGCCACCTGTCGCGGTGGCTGCCGGGAACGTCGAAACGAGCCAGCGGATCGTCGACGTGATCTGGGGCGCGCTCGCCCAGGCGCTCCCCACGCGGATCCCCGCCGCATCAAGTGGCACGATGAACAACCTGGCGGCTGGGGGCATCGACCCGTCCACGGGGCATTCCTGGGCATATTACGAAACGATAGGAGGGGGACACGGGGGGGGACCGGGCGGGCCTGGGATCGCGGCCACGCAAAGTCACATGACGAACACGCTCAACACGCCCGTCGAAGAGCTGGAACTGTCCTACCCGATGCGGGTACGCAGCAACCGCGTGCGGCGGGGCAGTGGCGGTCGCGGGATACAGCGCGGCGGCGATGGGCTGATACGCTGCACGGAATTCCTGGCCCCGACAACGGTGACGATCATCAGTGAGCGACGAGAAGCGGCGCCTTGGGGCCTAGCTGGCGGCGCTCCGGGGAAGCCCGGCCAGAACTGGCACACGCACACCGGGCGGCGGCGGCGCCTGCCAGGCAAGTGCGTCGTCTCTGTCGAAGAGGGCGACATCATCTGCATCGCGACTCCGGGTGGAGGGGGCTGGGGGACGCCCGCGCCCCGGGCTCGTGGGGCAGCCAGTACACTGAATGAGGCGGAAGAGCATCAGGATGCCAGATCGACTGGAACGTGAGATCGAGGATGTCCTCAGCAAGGTTGAGGACTTCGAGTGGCACCGCCGTCGTCGCCGATCGCGGCGCCTGCTGCGAGCACTCCGCCCGCAGCGTCCGCACTTCCCGATCTCCGAACCGGCCAATAATCCGCTGGCAGCGTATACGCGCCGAATTGGTCCCCGGGCATCTCATGCTTGCCGGATTCCTTCTCGTCCTTGTGTCCCTGGTCTTCGGTGGCTTCGACGGCATCTGGCGCGGGCTCGTGGTGGCGGGCATCGCCCTCGCCTTACTGGGCGTGGCGTGGAGCGCACGGAGGCCGCACCGACCCGCGCGCAGGCAGCGGGGGGGTTGGTGGCGGGACCGTTACATCACCTACGACGATCCCGAATCGCCCAGCCGCCCCTTTTTGGCGGCGACGGCGCTAGCTACCTGCGCTCTTCCCAACACCTGCCCCACCGGCTGCAAGCCTCAGCCGCGCTGATGGTAAGCCTGGCCTTGCTGTTGACCGCTTGCGCCAGCACCTCGCAGACGCCGACCGGCGAGCAAGAGACAGCGACGGACTCTCTTGATAGGGCCGAGTTCGCGAAGGGCCCCGTCCGCGACGACGAGTCGACGGCAGCGCCAGCTCCAGCATTTGCGCCCCAGCGACCCGCAGCGCCGGAACCGGATCCAGATAGGCGTGCGGCCGGAGTTCGGCGGATCCACAGCCCTTTGATTTCGACCATGCACTCGGGGTGTTGCGACACCTTGCCGTCGAAATCGGCCCCCGTGCGCAAACGACCGCTGCTGAACGAGCCGGCGGCAGATTACATCGCGGAACAGTTCCAGTCCTTCGGCTACGAAGTAGAGATACAGCCCTTCCCGCTACGGATCACCGAACTCGGCGACGCGGCTTTGTCGGTGAACGGACGGGCGATCGCCACGCGTCCATTCGGGGGATCAGTGGGAGGCGTAGCCAGCGGCCCGCTCATCGTGGTACCCGGACTCGGGGCGGCGGCAGACTACGCGGGTCTCGACGCGAGCGGTGCAGTCGTGCTCGTAGAGCGCGGGGGGCTCTTCTTTCAAGACAAGGTTGCCAATGCGCAGGTCGCAGGGGCCACCGCGATCGTGATCTACAACAACGAACCGGGTCGCTTCGATGGCGCTCTCTCCAACGGCACCACGATCCCCGCGGTCGCGATCGCTCGTGAAGACGGGCCTCGCCCTGCGGTTCAGTAACCGAGCGGACGCCGTAGTTAGCGTGGAAGGCAGCAGCCAGGTGCGCGAGTCACAGAACGTACTCGCACGGACTGCGGGCGGGCGGTGTGAGATCTACGTGGGCGGCCACTACGACACCGTGCCTGATGTCGCGGGAGCAAACGACAACGCCAGTGGCACGGCGCTGGTCATCGAGCTCGCGCGCGCTTACTCCGGCAGCGAAGGAGCCGATGTCGTGTGCTTCGCTGCATTCGGAGCTGAGGAAAGCGGCGGCGGGAGCCTAGGGCTGGCCGGGAGCCGTTTCTTAGCGCAGCAAATCGAAACTCGCGGGGAGACGAAGCAGGTGCGAGCGATGCTGAACTTGGATGTTGCCGCCGCCGGCAACTCGATCATGCTGGTCGGCTCACCCTCGCTCACCACCATGGGGTTGCCACTCGCACGGTCGTTCGCGCGCGGAGGGGGCGCAGGACCGCTCCCTCCCGAAGTCGGGTCGGATCACCTGAGCTTCGACGCGATCGGCATCCCCGTGATCTTCCCCTTTGTGACCGGCGCCACGATTCACGTCCCGAGCGACAATTTCATGAACGTCGAGTGGGATCTGTTCGCGGAGATGGGAGCATTAGCGCACGGGCTGTTACGCTGCCTCATCGCACAAGAGGGTCGCTCGCCGCTCTCCGGCGAAGCCTGTCTGGAGCTGAGCGCCGCAGCATGAGGACCTTCCCTCGGCAGGCGCGTTGAGTGGTCGGCGCGCGCCCATCTACACTCGAAACAGGCGGCCCGGAAGGGACAGGCGTGCGGTTCGGGTTCATCGGCCTCGTAGTCGGCTCTCTGGCCCTCCTCAGTGCCTGTGGTAGTGATGCCCCCGCTCCTTTCGCCACCGAGCAAGACGACGAGCTTGCACCCGAGACGACCGACATCCCCGTCGAGCCCTTCCCGGAAACGCTGCCCGAGCCGTTCATCATCCGCGAGAATGAAGCCGCTGGCGCGGAAAGCCAGGAGCCGACCACCGAGGTCCTGTATGAGATCCAGCCCGGCGACACCCTAGCCACCATCGCCGAGCAGTTCGGAACCACAACCGCGGCGATCCAACGGTTAAACGGCATCGCAGACCCTTCCATTTTGCAGGTCGGAGACATCCTGCGAATCCCCGTCACCTCAGAGCGGGTCGCGGCGACCACCGATGAGGACGGGCTGCCTATCGAGGAGGAAGAATTGCCGGGGGAGCCGTACACGATCCAGCCGGGCGACACGTTGATCGACATTGGGGTCACGTTCGGCATCGACTACCTCGAGATCGCCGCGCACAACAACCTCACCGAGTTCGAGATCGAGAACCTGCAGGTCGGACAGGTGATTATCATCCCGCCGCTAACAGACGATGAGACGGACTCCGAAGCAGAAGAGGACGTGCCGAGCGAGCCCCCTGGCTAGGACTTCCTGCCCGTTGCGCAGCGCACACTCCTGCACCGCAGCGGTAGCGAAGTTTCTAGCCGCTACAACGCCTTGTGATAGTCTGCTTGGCGGTGTGGGCCCGCTTCGCGCTGGGCAACACGGCGACGGTTTCGGCTCGCTTCCCGTCCGGCCAAGGAGTACCGAGCAGCATGGCCATGAGTGGGATCGAGACACAGCCCTCGACGGACGACTCGAGTGTGGATCCGCGCACTATCGAGGGCAAGCTCGCGGAACTCGATCGCCGCAAGGCAGAGAGTCGTGCCGGTGGGGGCGAGAAAGCGGTCGCGCGCCAGCGCGAGCGCGGAAAGCTAACGGCGCACGAGCGCTTGGAAATCCTATTCGACGACGGCACGTTCGAAGAGGTAGACGCGCTTGTCACGCACCGCACGTCACGGTTCGGGCTCGGTAAGCAGCGTCACCCCGGGGACGCCATGGTGACCGGCCATGGAGAGATCGACGGCCGACTCACCTTCGCATACGCGCAGGATTTCACGGTCCTCGGCGGTTCGCTCTCCGAGGTTGCCGCAGAAAAGGTCGTCAAAGTCCAAGACCTCTCCATGAAAGTCGGCGCGCCCATCATCGCTTTGAACGACGGCGGCGGCGCGCGGATCCAGGAGGGCGTAGCGTCGCTGCGGGGCTATGGCGATCTCTTCCTCCGCAACACCCTGGCATCCGGCGTCGTGCCGCAGATCGGTGTCAGCATGGGCCCGAACGCCGGCGGCGGCGTTTACTCCCCGGCAATCATGGACTTCATCTTCATGGTCGACGGCATCGGCCAGATGTACATCACTGGGCCCGATGTCATCCGTGCGGTCAGCGGCGAAGAGGTCACGCACGAGGACCTCGGCGGCGCAAGGACCCATGCGAGTAAGAGCGGCGTCGCCCATTTTGTCATCGGTGGTGAAGAAGCCACGATCGAGACAGTGCGGACCCTGCTCTCGTACCTGCCCGCTACCAACATGGAAGACCCGCCTTACCTCGACCTCGGCGACGATCCCGAGCGCCGCAACGACGACTTTCTCGACCTTGTTCCCGTCGATTCCATGCAGGCCTACGACGTGCGGGACGTGATCCGCGGCATCGTAGACAACGGCGAGTTCTTGGAAGTCCACGCCCAATGGGCGCGCAATATCTCCGTCGGCTTCGGACGAATGGGCGGGCACACTGTCGGCTTGGTCGGCAATGCGCCGGATGCGCTTGCCGGGGTGCTAGACATTGATGCCTCACGCAAGGCGGCGCGCTTCGTACGCTTCTGTGACTGCTTCAACATCCCTCTCGTGACGCTGGTGGACGTCCCCGGATTCCTACCGGGGACGCAGCAGGAATACGGCGGCATCATCACGCACGGCGCGAAGCTGCTCTACGCCTACGCCGAGGCGACCGTGCCCAAGATATCCGTGACGCTACGCAAGGCGTACGGCGGCGCTCACATCGTGATGAGCAGCAAGTACTTAGGAAGCGATGTGAACCTCGCCTGGCCCACCGCCGAGATCGCCGTGATGGGAGCGGAGGGGGCCGTCAACGTGATCCACCGGCGCGCAATCGCCGAGGCAGACGACATCGACAGCACTCGTGCCCGTCTGATCGCGGAATTCGAGGCGGAGTTCTCCAATCCCTATCAGGCCGCGCAGCTCGGCTACGTCGATGATGTCGTCGATCCGCGCGACACGCGGCGCCGCGTCATCACAGCGCTGCGTATGCTGGCACGGAAGTCGGAGAGCTTGCCGCCGAAAAAGCACGGGAACATCCCGCTCTAACCTCACGCGAGCCGCGACTGGCGGCACCGCAGTGCAGCGGACGAGGAGGAACACGCGTGGCGATGTATGAAGCAGACGCCGCCCAGCGCGTTGCCGCCGCTTATCAACGTAATAGCGCCGGGATCGCGATCGCCCGGAAGCGGTTGGGCCGCCCCCTCACCCTCACGGAGAAGGTGCTATTCGGACACATGGCCGACCCAGACCGACAACCGATCGAGCGAGGCACGGATCACATCACCCTCAACCCGGACCGGGTCGCGCTGCAGGACGCCACGGCGCAGATGGCGCTCCTGCAGTTCGAGCTCGCAGGCCTTGAGCACGTGCGTACTCCTACCACCGTGCACTGCGATCATCTCATCCAGGCGCGCGTCGGCGCGGCCTCCGACCTCGCGGATTCCCTCGACGAGAATCGGGAGGTTTACGACTTCCTGCAGAGCGCGGCCGCTCGCTACGGCGCCGGCTTCTGGAAGCCCGGGTCCGGGATTATCCACCAAGTGATCTTCGAGCATTACGCCTTCCCCGGCGGCCTGATGATCGGGACGGACAGTCACACGCCCAACGCGGGCGGGCTGGGGATGCTGGCGATCGGCGTTGGCGGCGCCGATGCCGTCGACGTGATGGCCGGGTTGCCCTGGGGCGTGATGATGCCCAAAGCGATCGGCGTCTATCTCACCGGCGCACTCGACGGCTGGGCGAGCGCCAAAGATGTCATTCTCAGGGTCGCCGAGGAGCTAACGGTGAAAGGCGGTACGGGGGCGATCGTCGAATACTTCGGCCCCGGTATCGCTTCTATCAGCGCGACCGGCCGCGGCACGATCACGAACATGGGCGCCGAGATCGGGGCGACCACTTCCGTCTTCCCGTACGACGAGCACACGAGCGAATATCTCCGCCGCACAGGCCGCGAGCCAATCGCCGACCTCGCCGACGCGCACGCAGCGGACCTCCGACCCGACGACGGTCTCGACTCCCAACGCGAGCAGATCTTCGACCGGATCGTCGAGATCGATCTCAACGCTCTCGAACCCGCCTGGGTTGGTCCGCATACTCCCGATCACCGTCACCCGATCTCCCGCATGCGTGAGGATGTTGCTCGGGAAAGCTATCCAGAGAAGATCAAAGCCGCATTGATCGGCTCGTGCACCAACAGCTCCTATGAGGATCTGAGCCGCGCGGCGGATATCGCCAGGCAAGCGACCGCCGCCGGCTTGCCGCTGCGTACGCCACTCTTGGTGACACCCGGTTCAGAGCAGATTCGGGCCACCACCGAGCGCGACGGTCAGCTCGCGGCGTTTGAAGAGGCCGGCGCGACCGTACTCGCGAATGCTTGCGGCCCCTGCATCGGCCAGTGGAAGCGGCGGGATGTCGAACAGAGCGAGCGCAACTCCATCGTGACCTCGTTCAACCGCAACTTCCCACGCCGTAACGATGGCAACCCTGAAACGCTGGCATTTATTGGCAGCCCAGAAGTGGTCGTCGCAGCCGCCTTCGCCGGCGATCTGCGCTTCGACCCACGGCAGGATACCATTCCGCTCCCCGACGGCAGCCCGTTTCACTTCCGATCACCCACAGGCGATCAACTCCCCGCGAGCGGCTTCGCCGAGGGCTTCCATGGCTACAGACATCCCCCGGCGGACGGCGGCAGTATCACGGTGCAGGTCACCGAAGGGAGTGAGCGGCTACAACGCCTCCAACCCTTCGAACCTTGGCCCGGCAATGACCTTACTGA
This sequence comes from Dehalococcoidia bacterium, assembly GCA_963663895.2. GTDB lineage: Bacteria > Chloroflexota > Dehalococcoidia > Bin125 > Bin125 > JAPOXK01. The sequence continues at coordinate 114,319 of CAXXRD010000001.1, forward strand.
GCTGCTCGTGCTGGTAAAGGCCCAAGGCAAATGCACCACCGACCATATCTCGCCCGCAGGTTCCTGGCTGCGCTTTCGCGGGCATCTGGACAACATCTCGGACAACATGTTCAGCGGCGTCAACAACACCTTCGGGGGGACGGGGACCGGCCTGAACGTCCTGAGCGGCGAGCGCGCCATGGAGTTAGCGGATATCGCTCGGGCATACAAAGCAGCGGGGGCCGGCTGGATCGCAGTGGGCGACGAGAACTACGGCGAGGGGTCCAGTCGCGAGCATGCCGCCATGGAGCCGCGCTATCTGGGTGGCCGTGCGGTGATCGCACGCAGCTTCGCGCGCATTCATGAGACCAACCTCAAGAAGCAGGGGATGTTGGCGCTCATCTTTGCCGACCCGGAAGACTACGAGCGCGTCCAAGCGGAGGACCGCGTGAGTATCCTCGGGTTACGCGAGTTGGCGCCGGGCCGGCCGCTACAGGGCAGCTTGCGGCATCAAGACGGCTCTACGGATCTGATCGAACTCCGACACTCGTTTACGGCCGATCAGATCGCGTGGTTCCGGGCCGGCAGCGCCCTCAACACGATCGCAGCGGTGAGCGGCTGAACGCCGCCGCTCCCGCTTTGGGAACGGAAACGAAACGGGGAGACACTGCATGCGGAACAAGGTCACGGTAATCGGCGCGGGCAACGTCGGCGCCACGACAGCGCACCGGCTCGCCGAGCGCGGCTACGCGGACATTGTGCTTGTTGACATCATTGAAGGGATGCCCCAGGGCAAAGCGCTGGACCTTTATGAGGCCAGCCCCGTGGTAGGGGTCGACGCGCAAATCGTTGGCGCGAACTCATACGAGGAGACCGCGGATTCGACCGTGGTCGTGATCACATCCGGCGTTGCGCGCAAGCCGGGAATGAGCCGCGATGATCTGCTCAAGACCAACATGGGCATCGTCGCGGACGTGACTCGCAAGGTGGTGGCGGGGTCTCCGAACGCGATCCTCATCGTGGTCAGCAACCCGCTCGACGCCATGTGTCATGTCGCCTACGAGGCGGCGGGCTTCCCGAGTGAGCGGGTCGTGGGGATGGCCGGGATCTTGGACACGGCGCGCTACCGCTCCTTCGTCGCGGAGGAACTCAACGTGAGCGTGCAAGACGTGCATGCCTACGTGCTGGGCGGGCACGGCGACACCATGGTTCCGCTGGCCTCCTATACGACTGTGGCTGGTATCCCCATCCAAGAGCTGCTGCCCGCAGACCAGATCGAAGCCACCATCGACCGAACGCGCAAAGGCGGAGCCGAGATCGTCGGCCTGCTAAAGACCGGCAGCGCGTTCTACGCGCCGTCGGCGGCCGTCGCGGAGATGGTCGATGCGATCATCCTGGACCAAAAGCGCATTCTGCCCTGCGCCGCGCTGCTCACCGGTCAGTTCGGGATCAACGATCTCTATGTCGGCGTTCCGGTGAAACTAGGCGCAGGCGGGATCGAGCAGATCCTGGAGATCAAGCTCACGGCCGCTGAACAGGCAGCGCTGGAGAATTCAGCGGCGGCGGTGCAGGGTCTCGTTGACGCGATGGCCCGCCTGCGATAGCTCCACGACTCTCAAGGGATTGAGAAGGACACGATGAGCGACATGCGAACCGAGAGTGACAGCCTGGGCGAGGTACATGTCCCAGCCGACAGTTACTGGGGCGCACAGACCCAACGCTCGCTGCAGAACTTCAAGATCGGCGACGAGCGCATGCCGCGCCCCCTGATCCGAGCCCTTGGGATTGTGAAGCACGCGTCGGCCTCCGCCAACGAGGCCCTGGGCAAGCTCGACGCCAAACGCGCTCACGCTATTCGTCAAGCGGCCCAGGAAGTGATCGACGGCACGTTGGACGATCACTTCCCATTGGTGGTCTGGCAGACCGGCTCGGGCACCCAAACCAATATGAACGCGAATGAGGTGATCGCGAACCGCGCCATTGTGCTGCTCGGCGGCACGATGGGAACGAAGGATCCGGTGCACCCAAACGATCACGTGAATATGTCGCAGTCCTCCAACGATGTCTTTCCCGGCGCGATGTCCGTCGCCACTGCCGAGCAAGTCGCGAATCACCTCATCCCTGGGCTCTCACATCTCCATGCAGCGCTGGCTGCCAAGTCGAAGGATTTCGCCTCGATCGTGAAGATCGGTCGCACCCATCTGATGGACGCGGTGCCGCTGACCCTGGGACAAGAGTTCTCCGGCTACGCCCAGCAGGTTGCCTACGGGATCCAGCGCGTGGAGTCGACCTTACCGCGGCTGTCGGAACTCGCGCTGGGAGGCACGGCGGTGGGGACAGGGCTGAACTCGCATCCCGAATACCCGGAGCGAGTGGCCGCGGAGATCTCCAAGCTCACGGCTATGCCGTTCATCACGGCGCCCAACAAGTTTGAGTCGCTTGCTGCGCACGACGCGCAGGTCGAGTTGGCAGGTCAGCTCAAGACGGTAGCCGCCTCGTTGATGAAGGTAGCCAACGACGTGCGGCTGCTGGGCTCAGGTCCCCGAGCGGGAATCGGCGAGCTTCTGCTGCCCGCCAACGAACCTGGAAGCTCGATTATGCCGGGCAAGGTCAACCCCACCCAATCCGAAGCGCTGACGATGGTCTGCGCACAAGTCATGGGGAACGACGTTACGGTCGGGGTAGGCGGAGCAACGGGGCATTTCGAGCTCAACGTCTTCAAGCCCGTCATCGCCTATAACAACCTGCAAAGCATTCGCCTGCTGGGCGATGCCGCTATCTCCTTTGCGGACAATTGCGTCGCCGGCATCGAAGCCAACAGGGATCGGATCGACGAGCTCATGCGCTCGTCGCTCATGTTGGTCACCGCGCTCAACCCCCATATTGGCTACGACAACGCGGCCAAGGTGGCCAAAAAGGCCTACGCTGAGCAGAAGACGTTGAAAGAGGCTGCCGTCGAACTCGGGCTACTTGCCGCCGATCAGTTCGACGAATGGGTCCGTCCGGAAGAGATGACCCATCCGTAAAAGCCGGTAGCACTTCGCCGCGCTGGCGAGCGCGGCGGCGGAACTCACGCCCCCTGGAGGTGCCACGATGGCCAAACGCCGGGCAGAGATCACTATGACGGAGGCGGAGCAACGCGCCTTCCTGGAAGCGGCCATCGCGGCAGGAGTCACAGTGACGTTCGCCTCCATCGACCGGAACGGCTACCCGCACCTCGTGGCGATGTGGGCGATGCTGAAAGACGGCCTGTTGCACTTCACCGGCTATCGCAAGTCGCAGAAGATCCTCAATCTCAAGCGCAACCCCAAGATCACCTGCATGCTGGAACTCGGCGACGCCTACGACCAAGTGCGCGGCCTAGTAATCCAAGGCCGCGCGGAAATCATTGAGGATCCCGAACTCTCCCGCGAATTGATGATGGTGATCGGCGGGAGCAAGGACCCAAATCATCCGATGGGGAGCGCGTCCGAGGAGAAGATCATGGCGGTGGCGCGCAAGCGGTCCTGCGTACGGGTGCATCCAGAGCACGTTTACTCTTGGGATCACCGCAAGCTCGGGGGCACCTACTGACTTATTCCCAGTATCTGTCAGATCACGAACTCGCTAGCATTCATCGGATTCCACTACAGCCATCCAGAGGAGGCAGGGCATGGCCAAGCGCCGCAACGAGATCGCGATGACCCCAGAGGAGGCCGAAGCATTTCTCCAAGAGTGCTCGAAACCAGGCCATTCCCTCGAGGTCGCGTCGATTGGCCCTAACGGTTATCCGCACCAAGTCGCAATGTGGTACACGCTCATCGACGACAAGATCCACTTCACGTCCTACGCCAAGGCGCAGAAGGTCTTGAATCTCCAGCGCCATCCAAAGATCTCCTGCATGGTGGAGAAGGGCGACAGGTACGCCGAGCTTCGCGGCTTAGTGATCGAAGGCGAGGCGGAGATCATCGACGACCCTGAAACAGTTTTTCGCGTCCTCAAGGAATCCTCCGCCAACCACGCCGAGGGGAACCCCATGCACGCCGCACCGGACGAGCAAAAGCGCAAGGTGGCGAGTAAGCGCGTCGCCATCAAAGTGAATCCCGTGAACGTCTTTTCCTGGGATCATCGCAAGCTCGGAGGCTCGTACTAGCCTCTACGGGTATGCCGAAAACCTCCTTGGGCCCACTGCCTGCCCCGACTGGGTCTACTTAGATCCCATTTATGTCAAATATTGGCAATGGATGCATCTGAGACGGGAACCAGCCTCTGGTCGGCGGCGTTCTAGTAGGTAAGGAGGGCCCAGGTAGCGGGACCGAAGTTCCCCCCGCCCGCACTCTCGCGCCCCACGGCGGCTTGCCGCCCCAAGCACGAGAGCAACCCGTCGGTCCCGCTGCCCTCCCTTTTCAACCGACCCTACGTACGCGGATATGTGACCGAGCCGCAGTGCCGACCGCTGCAGGAACAGGCTTCGATTCCCCAGCTAACGGACGCCTGCCTTGTGCAAGAGCGGCTTCGTGTTGACAACGTGTCCATCCAGCCCCAGCTTGTCTGGCTCGATCCCCATGGCCAGCCCGATGAGCTGCGGCAGGTGCAGAATCGGCAGATCGAGCTTGCGGTGAACGACACGCGCGGCGTCGTACTGCTGCGCGTCAAGGTTGAGGTGACAGAGCGGACAGGGCGTGACCAGCGCATCGGCACCGCTGTCCTTCGCCTCACCCACGTGCCCACCCGCCATCGCAAGTGAGTTGCGCTTGTTTGTCGTGAGGATCGGGAAGCCGCAGCATTTCGTCATGCCGTCGTACGTCACGACGCTCGCCCCGACCAACTCAATCGCCGATTCCAAGCTGCGACGCCGGTGGGGATGCTCTGCAAAGCCGAGGACGCGCTCCGGACGGAGGATGTAGCACCCGTAGAACGGACCGAGCTTCAGCTCCGCTAGCGGCCGCTTGATCAGGCTGCGAAGCCTGTCGTCTTCCAAATCCTCGAACAGGGCCCAAAGCAGGTGCCGCGGCTTCGTGTCGCCCGTATATTCCAAGCCTTCAGGCGCAAGGCGCTCGTTGATGCGAGCACGGTATTCCTCGTTCTCAAGCTTTTCGACAGCGAGGCTGTGCACGCCGATGCAGGTCGAGCATATATCAATCAGCGGCAAGCCCAACTTAGAGGCCATCGCCAGCGTGCGCGCGTTGAGAACATCCTGCAGGTAGGGATCGCCGTCGGAAATGATTCCGGCGCCCGTGCAGGCAGCCGCCTCTAGCTCGACCAACTCCATGCCGATGTGCTCGGCGACCGCCTTGGTGGCGGTATAGAGCTCCGGAGCGGCGCCGCGAGAAACACAGCCGGGCCAGAAAGCGTACTTCATCAGTGCGCCATGAGCGCGGAAGACCGCTCTGCTGCGAAAGCCTCGGCATCCACAGCGCTTCGGGCTTTCTCTGCCTCGACTTCATCGAAGATACGGCGGATCTGTCGGCGGCCTTCGCGGTTCGCGCCGTGCCGCTTGGCGGCCATGATCAACTTGCGACTCTTCAGCAAGCGCAGCGCACCGGGCGTGTAGCCAATCAACTCCGGGATGGCCCCGAGACGGACGCCGGCCGAGAGGATCGGAAGAGTCGCCTCGTCCAAGCGGCCGCGTTTCCGCACGCCGCCCCGGAAAGCGTTGGAGTGCCGGGAGCCGTGATTATTGGTGATCCCCTCCCGCATCGCCTCGGTGCGGAGCTCCATGATCGCGTCCATCGGCAGCACGTCCTTGGGACACGCCTCAATACACATGAAGCAACGCGTACAGTCCCAGATCCCGTGCTTCTCGGAGAGAAACTCCAGGCGCTCGTGTTTCTGGGAATCGCGGCTATCGAAGACGAAGCGGTAGGCCTTGGCCAGCGCCGCCGGACCGAGGAATTTAGGGTCGGCAGCAACCACCGTGCAGTCGGAGTAGCAGGCTCCGCAGTGGATGCAGGTCGCGGTATGGGACCAGCGGTCAAATTCCTCCTTGGCGGTGTGGTATTCCCGGGAAGGCGGGTCTTGGTCCGGAATCTCCTGCAGCCAGGTCTCCGCACGCTCAAACGCGTCCAGAAAGTTCGAGATGTCGACGACCAGGTCCTTAACAACCTTCTGATTGCCCATGGGCGCCACGCGAATTGGATCGCCCCGCTTGACGATATCGGTCACCTGGGTCTTGCAGGCCAGCATGCTGCGGCCGTTGACCTTCATCGCGCAGGAGCCACAGATCGCGTGCCGACAGGACCACCGAAAAGAAAGCGTGCCGTCCTGCGCCCATTTAATGCCGTTCAGACAGTCAAGCACGGTCTGGCCGGGCTCGTACTCAGCGGTGAACTGCTGCTCGTAGCTGCGCTCCGTGACGGGATCGTAGCGCTCGATGACGAAGTCTTGCTTTGGCACCAGATATCTCCGCGCCGGCTAGTATCTGCGCTCTTCGAGCGGGAACGGATCGCGGTACTGCGGCTGCATGTTGACATCAGCATACGCGAGACGGGGGCCATCGTCCGTGCGGTAGGCAAGCGTGTGCTTGTGCCAGCGCTGGTCGTCACGGGTGGGGAAATCCTTGCGGAAGTGCCCGCCTCGACTCTCTTCACGCGCGAGGGCCCCCGTGACGATCACTTCCGCATACTCCAGCATATGCCCGAGCTCGATCGCTTCGACGAGATCCGTATTGAACTGCCAACCCTTGTCGTCGATGGAGATCCGCTGGTAGCGCTCCTGCAGGTTCTTGAGCATGCGCAAGCAGTTCTCCAGCTGCGGTCTGGTGCGAAAGACTCCACAGTCGACCATCATCACCTCGCGCAGCTCTTGGCGAATGGCACCCGCGCGTTCTGGGCCGTCGCTCTTGAGTAGCCCATCGACCTCCGCAACAGCCCTCTGGAGATCACCCTCCTCGATACGCGTGGGCGCGAGATCCGGCACTGCGGTGCGGATCGCGCGCCCGGCACGCCGCCCGAAAACGACCGCTTCCAAGAGAGAGTTGGTCCCCAAGCGGTTCGCACCGTGCACGGAAACGCACGAGCACTCTCCGGCCGCGTAGAAGCCAACGATCGGCCTGTCATTCTGATCCTTGAGCCGCACCATCCCATCGACATCACAGGGGATCCCGCCCATTGAGTAGTGCGCGGTGGGTTGAATCGGCACAGGCGCTTGCAGCGGATCGATCCCCGCGAAGTCACGGGCCAGATGGAGCACGGAGGGCAGGGCGTAGCGAATACGCTCCTCTCCGATCGGACTGAAGTCCATGAACACGGAGTCCTTCTTATCGGTGACGCCGCGCCCTTCATCGATCTCGGTCTGCTCCGCGCGTGCAACGATGTCCCGGGGCGCGAGTTCCATGCGCTCGGGCGCATAATCCTCCATGAAGCGACGTCCCTCGGCATTGAGGATGTGCGCGCCCTCACCGCGGGCCGCTTCGCTCAGCAAAATGCCGGAGCCCTGCAAACCGGTGGGGTGGAACTGCACGAACTCCATATCTTCCAGCGGGATGCCGGCCCGGTAAGCCATCACGATGCCGTCGCCGGTCGAGGCAGCGGCGTTGGTAGTGGTTTGGAAAGCGCGCCCGTAACCCCCGGTTGCGAACAGCACGGCCTTGGCTGCAATGGCGTCGATCTGCCCGGTGAGGATGTCGTAGACCACAATCCCCTGGCAAACGTTGTCACGCAGAACCAGGTCTAGGGCATACCACTCGCTATAGACCTTCACACCTCGACGGAAAAGCTGCTCAAACAGGACCGTAAGCAGCGCGTGGCCCGTGCGATCGGCCGCGTAGACAGCCCGCGGCTGGGTATGGCCGCCGAAGCGCCGCTGCGCGATGAGGCCGTTTTCGAGGCGGGAGAAGGCGCATCCCCAATGCTCCAGCTCGAAGATGTTCTCCGGCGCTTCCCGGGCAAGGATCTCAGCCGCGTCCTGGTCGGCGAGGAAGTCGGCACCTTTGACGGTGTCGTACATGTGCAGTTCCCAGGAGTCCTCGTCATTGGAGTTATTGAGGGAAGCAGCGATCCCACCCTGCGCAGCACCGGAGTGAGAGCGCAGCGGATGAACCTTCGTGAGAAGCGCAACGTCGAGGTCGGGATCCTCACTCACCTCAAGCGCAGCGCGCATGCCAGCGAGACCCGAACCGACGATGAGCACGCCATGTTCCAGCAAAGGCGATCGCCCTCCTCAATGCGCTCGGTCGTGATTCGGTCCTGATTCTCGCGGCTCAGATGCTATCACCGGCATTCGGACCGTTCAATTAAAGTGGGAGGGTAGCGGTGGGAGGGCCGAACAGCTTAGCCAACGGTCGATACGATCAATCGGCGCGGTAGTCCTGGATAGTCCGCACACCACGCGAACCGATGGCGCTTAGTGCGAGCGAGTGGAGCATCAGCAGGGACTTCGCATCCTCGACTTCGCCTTCCCGAACAAGCTGCATGCTCTCCTCAAGCGTATAGCGTTCCACGAAGAGCAACTCGTCTTCATCGGGGCGTGCCGGCACGCGCGTGCAATCACGCGCGAGGTAGCCATGCATGTACTCCGTGGCCCAGCCCGGCGAAATCCAAAAGCGGTGCACTCTCTCCAGCCGACCAGGCCGCAGCCCCACCTCCTCCTCCAACTCTCGCGCAGCAGCGATCTGGGGGTCTTCACCAGCGTCCAGGGTACCTGCGGGCAGCTCGAGCAGAGCGCACTCCGCCGGCGTCCGCCACTGGCGGACGAATGGGATCATGCCTCCGGCTTCCAGCGCGAGGATCACGACGGAGCCAGGATGCTCCACCACCTCACGCTGCGCAGTCCGTCCGTCTGGGAGGCGGACGCTATCGCGCCGGAGCCTGAGAACCTGACCGTCGTAGAGGCGCTCGCTGCTTGCGGTCTCCTCGCGGAGCGCGTCAGCGGGGGGCACGCGAGCGAAGATCGATGGCGACGGCGATCTCGTCGCAGCGGGCATACTTGGGACAGCGCAGGCACTCATTCCAGACCTTGAGGGGGAAGCTGGAAACGGCGGCCTGCGTAAAGCCGCACTTCTCAAAGAACTCCGGACTGGTGGTGAGCGCGAAGACTGTCTTCATATCGAGTTCGACCGCCTCGTCCAAGCACGCCTCCACCACCAGAGAGCCGAGACCTTGCCCTTGATACTCGGGAGCAACCACGAGTGACTTGATCTCCGCCAGGTCCTTCCACTCGATATGGAGGGCGCCTGCCGCGGCAATGCGGTCTTCATCGCGTACGACAACGAAGTCTCGCAATGTTTCGTAGATCTCACCCTCAGTCCGCGGCAGGACCACGTCCGTCTGGACCCAATAATCGATCAGCCGCCGGATCGCGCCGACATCGTCAACGCGGGCTTTCTCCGCCAAAAGCCGACTAGCAGGGGATTGAGTGACGGTCATGGCCTTCGAGATCACAACGCCTCGCTGCGGCGAGCGCGGTTCTGTCCTCTTAAGGTAGCCCATGCGCGATTGAAGCGCCGTCGCTCGCGCAACGCTCTCTCCCGAAGATCGCTCTAGGAATCTCCCTTGGGAGACGAGGAGTGTGCGGCCGCGTCGTCGAGCCAGCCGAGGCGGCGACCGAGCTGCCCGTAAAAGGGATCGTTCCAGAAGCGCAGCAGGCGCGCGACATGACTGCTCCGTTTGACACCGACCGTGCTCGTCCCGCTCATCTCGTGCTGGCCCTGACCGTCGATGCTGAGCGCGGTGGTTCCCTCTGTCACAGCCGACAGATCGATCACGGCATTGTCCGGCAATACGATCGGCGCGGCGGTTGCGAGATGGGACGCGACCGGCGTGACCACGAGACTGCGGGAAAGCGGATGGAGAACGGGCCCACCAGCCGACAGTGAATAGCCCGTGCTCCCGGTCGCCGTAGCAACGATCACGGCATCGGCGGTGATCACCCCGATGAGATCACCATCGACATGGACGTTCACCGCGATCGGGCGACCTACCGACTGCCGGCCTACGATCACGTCGTTGAGCGCTTGCACGTGCCGAGGCGCGTCCGCAGCGGCGAATCCGCTCATCCGCACGTCGATCATCGCGCGCTCCTCGATCCGGCCGTGTCCTTGAAGCACCTGGGGAAGCCGCTCCAAAAGCTGCGGAGCGGTGCACTCGGTGAGAAACGCGACCCGTCCCATATCCACGCCGAGGATCGGAATCGCGTACGGGATCACCGCGCGCGCCGCGCGCAGGACCGTCCCGTCGCCGCCCAGGCAGATCAGCAGGTCCGTGCCCGGAAGATCACGCGTTGATGCGACGGGATCGAAAGCGGAGGCCACCCAAACGGCACGACCACCGCCTTCCACACTCTCAATATGCTTGCGCAATTGCTCGGCGAACGTCCGAGCAGGAAGGTGCGTAGGGTGGTGGTAGATCCCGACCGTACCGTACTCACCGGTCATAAGCGTTCCCCTTCGCACGGGGCGTACGCATCCACAGTAAGCATTCTCGATTGCCGTTTGCGCCTCGAATGGGCGAAGCGAGTATGCCTCCTATGCGCCACGCACGATCCCGGGCCGTCCCCGCCACGGCTGCGACGGCAGCCGCCCGGTAGCCAGGGTCACGGACGACGCCGCAATAATCGACTGCCGACCGCTCCACTTCAAACTGCGGCTTAACCAACACAATGACATCGGCACCGGGTTGAGCGACCGCCTCGATCGCAGGCAGAACCGCCGTCGCCGAAATGAACGCGAGATCCACAGTGACGAGTTCGGGAGGCGGATCCAACACTGAGAGCGCGCGCGCATTGGTTCCGTCCATGATCACCACTCGCTCATCACGCGACAAACGATCGTGCAATTGTCCCTTGCCAACATCGACCGCGTAGACACGCGCCGCTCCACGCTGCAAGAGGAGGTCCGTGAAGCCCCCCGTACTGGCTCCTAAGTCGGCGCACACACGGCCGCTGACCCCGAGCGGCCACGCCTCTAGCGCAGCCCGCAGCTTCAGTCCGCCCCGTGAAACGAATTCCTTATCGGGAGTCAGGGTGAGTGCGACATCGGCGTCGAGTTGCATGCCGGGTTTGTCGTAAACCCGCGCCCGACCGTACACGCGCCCGGCCATGATCAGCGCGCGTGCTCGTGCGAGCGTGGACGCAAATCCACGGTCGATGAGGATCTGATCAAGCCGACGTTTCGGCACGCCGTCAGCCTAGCAAGGTGAGGAGCTAAGAACCGACGTCCGGACGCCTAGGCGCTCTCCTGTTGTAGGAGTCCGTCATCTGACTCAGCGGGCTCGCCGGGTTCGCTTTCCAAAGTGCGGAGCTCTATGGGCAAACCAGCCTCGGTGAAGAGGAGCGGACGCTGGCCCTGCAAGACCGTCTCCGCGCCCACCACGCACTTGCGCACCTCCGGACGACTTGGGATATCGAACATCACGTCCAGCAACAGGTCCTCGATCACCGTGCGGAGACCGCGCGCGCCCGTATGCTCCCGCAGCGCGACATCCGCGATCGCTTCCAGAGCTTTAGAGGGAAGCACCAACTCTACATCGTCGAGGGCAAGAAAGCGCTCGAACTGGCGCACGAGGGCGTTCTTCGGATCGGTGAGTATGTGGACCAAGTCATCCCGGCCCAGCGGATCCAGCGCGACGGCCAGCGGAAGTCGCCCCACGAACTCCGGAATGAGCCCGTACTTGAGCAGGTCGTCGTGCGTAACCTCCCGCAGCAGGTTCTCCTCTCGACCGGCAGCCGTGGAATGCGAGGCGCCAAAGCCGAGCGTGCGGCTGCGCCCGACCCGCCGGTCGATGATGGCCGCAAGACCCTCGAACGCTCCGCCACAGATGAAAAGGATCTTCGACGTGTCGATCTGGATGAAGTCCTGGTGCGGGTGCTTGCGACCGCCCTGCGGCGGCACCGATGCCACCGTGCCCTCAATGATCTTAAGCAACGCTTGCTGCACCCCTTCGCCGGAGACATCGCGCGTGATAGAGGGATTGTCAGCTTTGCGCGCGACCTTATCGATCTCGTCGATGTAGACGATGCCGCGCTCCGCACGCTGCACGTCGTAGTCCGCAGCCTGAATAAGGTGCAGCAAAATGTTCTCGACGTCCTCGCCAACGTAACCAGCCTCCGTCAGAGCCGTCGCATCCGCGATCGAGAACGGGACGTCGAGAATGCGAGCTAACGTGCGCGCCAAGAGCGTCTTCCCCGACCCCGTCGGCCCCACCAGCAGGATGTTGCTCTTCTCCAACTCCACATCGGCAGTATTCGCATCGCTCTCTGCGATCCGCTTGTAGTGGTTGTAGACGGCGACCGCCAGGACCTTCTTCGCCTGCTCCTGGCCGACGACGTACTCCGCCAGCCGTTCGTAGATCTCCTGGGGCGGAAGCGGCTTCGCGGGGGCAGCAGCGGCCTTGGTACGCGTCGTCGCGGAGCTGCCAGCCTCCTCGACGATGATCTCCCGACAGAGCTCCACGCATTCGTCGCAGATATAGACCGCACCAGGACCAGCGATCAGGCGCTTAACCTGATCTTGGTTCTTGCCACAAAACGAGCAGTGATACTGAACGCGGCTGCCGCCAGTGTTGTCCGCCACGCGCCTGTCCTTCGTCGCCCTGCGCCGCTAAGAAGCGGCCCGGACTTCCGAGTCCTTCTCCTGCTCGTGCAGGACATCGTCGACGAGACCGTAGTCCTTTGCGCCCTGCGCATCGAGATAAAAGTCGCGGTCGGTATCGCGCGTAATCACCTCAAGGCCCTGACCGGTGTGCCGAGCCAGAATCCCGCGAATGATCTCGTTGTTACGCAGAATCTCCTTTGCCGCGATCTCGATATCAGACGCCTGGCCGCGCGCGCCCCCCATCGCTTGATGCATATGGATGGTGGCGTTCGGCAGAGCGTAGCGCTTCCCAGGCGCGCCCGCCGCCAGGAGCACGGTCCCCATCGAAGCGGACATCCCCACACAGATCGTCGACACGTCGGGCCGAATCAATTGCATCGTGTCGTAAACCGCCAGTCCAGCCGAGATCACGCCGCCGGGGCTGTGAATATAAGCGTTAATGTCCCGATCGGGATCTTCCCGCTCGAGATAAAGGAGCTGCGCGATGATCAGGTTCGCGATCTGATCATCAATGGGCGTGCCAATGAAAATAATCCGCTCTCGCAGGAGCAAGGAGTAGATGTCATAGGCCCGTTCGCCACGGCTCGATGTCTCTACAACCATCGGCACGATGTTCTTGATAGGGGTTTGGGGAGGCATCTGATCCAGGGGCGTCATTCGGTCTCCTTCGCCGCGTCTTCGATCGGGGTCTCATTGGCAGGCTCTGCCGAATGCCCGTCCGCCGGTGGCATCTCTCCATCCGCCGCTCCGGGCTGCTCGGCGATCGAGGCGAGCCGTTCCAGCGTACGCTTCGTCGTTAGATTCTGACGGAGAACCGCCCGGCCCGCTTCCGTGTCGAAGGCGGCGCGGACTTGTTCCCCCTCCGGTCCTTGACCAGCCATACGGGCGATTTCGGCATCGATATCAGCGTCGCTCACCTCGATCGATTCGGCTTCCGCGACTTCCGCGATCAAGATGCTGCGGAGCACGCGCTTGGAGGCTTCCGGTCGCAAGCGCTGTGCAAGCTCTTGCGGATCGCTTTCCAGAGCTTGGAGGTACGCCTCCAAGCTCTGGCCTTGCCCCCGCGCCGCGTCCGTGAGCATGTGCTCGATCTCGCGGTCCACGAGCAGCGCCGGATATTCGACCGTCGCCTGCGCCGCCAGCGCGTCGAGCAGCGCGTCGCTGAAATCAGCTTCCACGCGCTGCTCCAGTCCGGCTCGCAGATCCGCCACGACACGGGCGCGCAATGCCTCGAACGTCTCAAATTCGCCGACCTCGGATGCGAAATCGTCGTCCAAGTCCGGCAAGAGCTCACGCTTGACCTCGTGCACAGTGACGGTAAACGTCGCAGCCTTGCCGGCCAGCTCTCCATGATCGAAATCCTCTGGGATATCGATCTCGATACGATGTCGGTCGGGTCCGGGAGCCAAGCCGACGATTCGCTCCGCAAGGCCGGGCACCACGAACGCACCTTCCTCGCGCAGACTGATCTCAACGCCCTCCTGCGCTGCGAAGGGTTTCCCATCGCTCTCACCCTGGATGTCGATTCGAATCCGGTCGTTGTATGCGACAGGGCGGTCGACGGGCTCGAGCACCGCGTGGCGGCGGCGGAGTTCGAGCAGCGTGTCCGCGATCTGCTCGTCCGTCACAACCACTGATTCGCGCTGAAGGCGGATCGAACGGTAATCCCCCAAGGAGACGCTCGGACGCACCGGGACGGTAGCCTTGAAGCGCAGTGGTTCCAGGTTGAGGATCTCGAGCTCCGGTTGCGCGATGGGATCGATCCCCTCCCGCACGATGGCGTCCTCGTATGCCTTGGGCACCATGTGATCGGCGGCCTCTTGGAGGAGGCGCCCACGGCCCAGAACGCGCTCGATGAGTTCGCGCGGCGCCTTGCCGCGCCGGAAGCCAGGAATCTCCGCACGCAGCGAGAGTCGCCGGTAGGCCCAGTCCATCGACTCGCGGAAGCGCTCGTCGTCAACTTCCACCTCGAGGACCACGCGGGCCTCGGGGATCTGTTCAGCGGTAACTTTCATACTTGGTAGTGGGGCTCCCCGTGCGAATAAGTATAGCAGCGGCCTCTCGCATTACCGGAGCCAACTCCACCCACTAGCGCCCCCGCGGGTTGACCACGTCGTTCACCGCGTCACCCAACAAATTGAACGCAAAGATCAGCACGGCGACGGTCACCCCTGGAACCAGAAGGAGATGGGGATGCAGGTTGAATGTCCTGACGCCGCCCGCATCGTCGATCATCGCGCCGAAAGAGGCGGTGGGCGCCTGCACACCGATACCGAGGAACGTCAGGGCTACCTCCAGCGTTGCGATCGCGCCGAGTGTGGCGCTGATTCCCACAACGATCCAGGGCAGCACGCCTGGAAGCAGATGGCGCAGCAGGATACGTGGTATGCGTGCACCCAACGCCTCAGCAGCCAAAACATATTCCTGCTCGCGCAGGGCGAAGACCTGCGCACGAACAAACCGAGCGGTCCCAACCCAGCTGAAGAAGGAGACGGAGAAGAAAAGCAGACTGAAATCGTCGATGCCTTGATCGATGAAGAACGTCGTACCCAGAAAATCGTCGATGGCGGCAAACCACTCTGTCCAACGATCACGCAGGGAGGCGCTAACGAGGATCAGCACGAGGAGTGTCGGGATGGCGAGCACCACATCACCGACGCGCATGATTGCGTTGTCCACTTTGCCGCCGAGGTAGCCAGCGACCAGGCCCAGGCCCAATCCCAGGAACACGTTGCCGAAGAGAAAGGCGAGAATGGAGATCACAAGCGTCGTCCGGGCGGCGAACAGGGTCCGGCTGAACATGTCGCGACCAATGCGATCCGTACCGAACCAATGATCAGCGGACGGACCCTCCAGGACTTCGTCTTCTTTCAGGACGAAGGTTGTGCGCGGCGGCACAACGGTCGCGGAGCTGAGCGGCCCGACCTCCGCCTCGACGAGCGCGACCGTCTCAGGATTCAGGCGCCGTAGCTCCTCCAGGCTGATCTGGTGATGCGCCATGTAGGCACCCAGCGTCTCAACGACACCGTCGACTTCGCGAACCGGGCGACGCTCCGTCAGGTTGGTCGCCTCTGGATCCTGCAAACCAATGGGCGCGCCGAAGGCATCAAGGATGGTGTAAGCGCCAGCACCATAGATCACAACGATCAGCGCGAGCGCCACCATAGCCACGCGTTTCCGTCGCAGCGCGCGCCACGCCCGGCGCTGCGGCGACTCCGCCCGAGCGAGGGGTCCATAGCTGCTATCGAGAGGTTGGACCGCTTCGATCGTCATGAGGCTAGGCGCGCCGTGAGTAGCGGATTCGCGGATCGATATAGATGTAGGCCACATCGATGACGACGTTCGCGAGGACGAATAGCGTCGCGACGAGCAACGTGAATCCCAAGATCACGTTAAAGTCGCGCTGGCCGATCGAAGCGAAGACGAACGACCCCACCCCCGGCACCCCGTAGAGCGTTTCCGTCAGGATCGCGCCGGTCACCACGGTGACGATGCTGAGCGCCATCACCGTGCTGAGCGGCAGCAGGGAGTTGCGCAAGACGTGCCGGATGACAACGGTGCGCGGCCCCAAGCCCTTCGCGCGCGCCGTACGAACATAGTCCTCGTCCAGCACGCTGAGGACACTGACGCGCACGAACCGCGCCATGCCGGCCAGGGCCGGAAGGGTAAGGGCGGCCACCGGCACGATGTACGAGGCAGCATCGCCCGGCGTCCACACGGAAGGCACACTAAAGCCGAAGAACTCCGGCACTTCATGCAACCCGAACACCAGGAGCCAGACCATCAGAGGGATCAGCACAAGGACGGGGATCGCATCGAAGATCATAAAAAACCCGATGGTGAACGGGTCACGCCACGTGCCGCGATTCACTGCGGCAAAGACGCCGAGAGGGATGCCTAAAAGGAAGATGAGCGCCAGGGAGATCAGACCGAGCTGTGTGGAGATCCAAACGCGTTCTCCCAACAACTCGGCGACGGAGCGCTGCGGGCTGCGGTGAAAATAGGAGGGGCCCAGATCGCCGCGTGTCACGAGCCCAACGAAGTAGCCGCCAAATCGATCGAAGAAGCCTCCCGTGAGGCCGAACTCCTCTCGAATCTGCTCTGCCACTTCGGGGTCCGGTGCTCGCGTTCCCGTGATGATTCGCACCGGATCGCCGGGGGCGGCTTGGGTGAAGGCGAAAGTGATGAAGAGCACCGCGAAGAGCGTGGGCGGCACCAACAAGAGCCGCCGCAGCACGAACGGGAGCACACCGCCGGTCATGACACCGCCTCTACGCGCTGCTCCGCATGTGCGCTGGCATCGCCGGACAGATTCGGTGGACTAGATCTTACTCGCTCAGCACGATGAAACGAAGGTACGGCACCGTGATGCGCGGCGGCACGTAGTTCTCTACGTATGGCTTCACGAGTTCATTGGCCTGCCCGTAGAACAGCGGAATCCACGGCGCATCGGCGACGATCAACCGCTCCACCTCTTGATACAGGCGGACGCGTGCGTCTTGATCCTGCGTAACACGCGCGGTTTCAAGAATGGCATCAACCTCCGGGTTGGCGTAGCCGGTGTTGTTCTGCAGCGAGGTGCTGTGGAACAGCAGGTCGAGGAAGTTTTCCGGATCCGGATAGTCCGCGATCCAACCGATGTTGAACGCCTGGTAGAGATTCCGGTCCAGCTCCGAGAAGAACGTCGCCGTCTCCACTTGCTGGATCTCGACCTCCACGCCGAGATTGTCGAGCCACATCCGTTGGATCGCCTCGATCACCACACCCGGAGTCGCGCCGACGCCAGGCACCGTCAACCGTATGGTGGGGAGCCGCCCGGCGTAGGACGACTGAGCCAGCAACTCCTGTGCCCCCTCCGGGTCGAAGGAGAGCCCCCGGAAGTCTTCGTCGTAGGCCAAAATGCCGGGCGGCAGAATGCCTTCGGCGATGGGGGCGACGCCCATCAGGACCACATCGCGCAGGGTGACTTTGTCGATCGCACTGGCGAACGCTTGCCGAACCAAGGGATCGTCAAAGGGAGGCTGGTTAACGTTGAAGCCAATGTACGAGACGGATAGTTCGGACCGCGAGACGAAGTGCTGATTGAGCGGGTCCGCAGGGTCACGCACGCGCTCGATATCGTTGACCCCGACGATTGCGATATCGACCTCCTCATTCTCGAACTGGGTCACGCCTCCGCCCGCGAAGCGGATCACGACCGCACTGACGCTGGCAGGGCCCTGGTGGTAGCGCTCAAACGGCACCAGAGCTATCTCGGCACCCTGATCCCAACGCTGCATCTGGAAAGGGCCGGTTCCGTTGGGGTTGCGAGCCCAGTTCTGGGGATCCGCGTCAATCTGCTGCACGTCGACGACGAACGCCGTGGGATAGGTCAATTTCGCGAGGAAGAACGGCTTCGGTGCATCGATCGTGATCTCGACGGTACGGTCATCGACTACCTGGATCCCTGCGATCTCCTCGACTCGGCCGCGGATGTAGTCGCGCGCGCCGATGATGTCGCCGAGATAATCCTGCGCGGTGGGCGAGAAGGTGTCCGGCGAGGCGTGCCGCTCGATGCTGTCCTTGACGTCCTGCGCCGTGACGCGGCGGCTATTGTGAAAGAGTGCGTCGCGGCGCAGCGCAAACCGGTACGTCACTGTCCCATCGGCGTTCTCGATCACCTCCGGCAGCGATTCCGCTAGATCAGGCACGACGCGCAGATCGAGATCGAGCGTGACGAGTCCGCCGAAGATCTCGACGACGTAGGACGCAGAATTCTGATCGGTGACGAGTGCCGGATCGAGAGTGATCGGTTCGGCGCGCGCGATACGCAACTCGTTCTCGCCGCGGCGCACCTGTGGCGTGATCGACTCAGGCTGTTCCTCCTCGTCGCTATCCGCCTGGGGCGCAGCGCCACCGTCGTCCCTCTCGGTAACAGGTCGCTCGCGATCGGCGCGGGTCGTGGTGGCTCGGTCGGAGTCGGATGACGCATCGCCGCCGCCGCAAGCAGCACCAACCAGTGCCGCGACCACCACCAGTGCCGCAATCAGCCACCAGCGGCTCACCGAGATCGCTCCACCCGTGCGTGAAAGATTGCGAGGTCCATCAGCTCCTGCTCCGTCTCTCGCCCCGACAAATCTTCGTCCGCCGCGAACAATCCAGTGAGCCGAGCGTATCACTGCGTCTGGACTGGCGTGCGCAGGCGAGCCCCTGTCATCAGTCTATTCCCCACCTGTGAGCGCAAGCCCGAGCTCGGCGATCTGGGGCTCGGTCACCGCAGCCGGCGCACCGGTCATGGGATCGACGGCGGCTTGCGTCTTGGGAAACGCGATCACCTCACGGATGTTCGGAGCACCCGCCAGCAACATAGCGATGCGGTCGAGTCCCGGAGCAATCCCCCCATGCGGCGGCGCGCCATGATCGAAGGCCTTCAAGATGTGCCCGAAACGCCGCTGTGCCTCGTCGGGCGCGATGCCAAGGCAGGTGAAAACCCGCTCCTGCACCTCTCTCCGGTGGATACGAATCGAGCCAGAGGCGAGTTCGAACCCGTTCGCCACGATGTCGTAGGCGCGAGCACGGACGCTTCCCGGATCAGTCTCGAGCTTGGCAAGATCCTCGTCCCGAGGAGCCGTGAACGGGTGATGGAGCGCATCCCAGCGCTCCTCCTGGGCATCCCAGGCGAGCAGCGGGAAGTCCGTGATGAAAGCGAAGTGCAGCGTCTGCGGGTCTGCAAGATCCAAACGGTCCGCAATGGCACGCCGCAGGCCATCCAAAGCCGTGTTGACGACCTTCTCGGCATCGGCGGCGAGCAGCACCAAGTCGCCCGCCTCGGCGCCAGCACGCGCGCCTATCCGGCGCGCGGTCTCTTCGCCGAGATGCTTGAGCACGGGAGAGCGCATCTCATCCGCTCGTGCCACCGACGGCTCCGCCTTGAACTGGATCGAGACCAGCCCTTTCGCGCCGTAAGTCCGCGCCAGCTCGGTGTAGGCGTCGATCTGCTTGCGTGTGAGTCCCGCTCCTCCAGGAACCACCAGCCCACGGACACGGCCACCGGCCTCGACGGCGTTGCGGAAAACGGCGAAGGCCGATGCGGCGACAAGCGGCGTGCAATCGAAAAGCTCAAGCCCGTAACGCAGATCTGGCTTGTCGGTGCCGAAGCGCTCCAGCGCCGCCGCGTACGTCAGCCGTGGGAACGGCGAGACGATATTGAGGTCAGGGCGCAGCTCCCGCACCAGCCCCGTAAAAAGCTCCTCCATGAGCGCGAGGATGTCCTCCTCCTCGCAGAAGGCCATCTCTACGTCCAGCTGCGTGAACTCCGGCTGACGGTCGGCACGGAGATCTTCGTCGCGGAAGCAACGAACGATCTGAAAGTACCGCTCCACGCCCGCGACCATCAGCAGCTGCTTGAATTGCTGTGGCGACTGGGGGAGCGCGTAGAAACTTCCAGGGTGCAGGCGACTCGGCACGAGATAATCTCGCGCTCCTTCGGGCGTTGGGACTACCAGCGCGGGCGTCTCGACCTCCATAAAATCATGGGCCGTCATGAAGCGGCGGACATACTGATTCATCTCGTGCCGCAAGATGAGGTTGCGGTGCATCTCCGCACGCCTGAGATCAAGGAACCGGTATTCGAGCCGCCGAACCTCGTCGACGTCGGTCGGTTCGTTCACCGCGAACGGCGGCGTCTCCGCGGCGTTGAGCACTTCGATCTCCTGCGCCTCGACTTCAACCTCCCCCGTCGCCAAATTCGGATTGATCGTCTCGACGCTGCGCCGCACTACGCTGCCCCGCACGCCGAGTACATACTCACTGCGAGCGGCGGCGGCGGCGGCGTGCGCGTCCGGCGCCCGATCAGGGTGGACCACGACCTGTACGAGGCCGCGGCTATCCCGCAGGTCGATGAAGATCAACCCGCCATGGTCACGCCGCCTGTGGACCCAACCGGCGAGTGTGACATCAATGCCCGCGTGTTCGGCGCGCAGGTCGCCGCCGTAGTGGCTCTTCAGCACTCAACATCTCCAGACCAGGGCTCGCTAACGGCGCCGACGGACCGGAGAGCCATCAGCGTCGAGTCTGGCACGCACGTCCAGGTCAATCAAACATGGCACGCGCGTCCCGATCCGCCCTAGCGTTGGGGCCGCGCGCGGCCTTAGAGTTGCCCCGCAGTGTGCTAAGGAGCGCGCGTGGAAGCGATGTCGATGGAGAGACGAATCCACACGCTGCCCAGCTTCCGCTGGATGGAACCGATGCCGGCTTCACCCGCCGTGCAGGTGGGCGAGCTGCTGTTCATCGGCGGGCAAACGGCGTTGGACGAGAACGGTCGCGCCATTGCGCCAGGCGACGTGGCGGCCCAGACACGTCACATCTTTGACCGGATCGTCGAACTCCTTGAGGCAGCGGGCGGCACCACCGATGACCTTGTCGACGTCATCTCCTTCCACAAGGACCCGCGCGATATGGACGCCGTCTTCGCCACGGCGCGCGACTATCTGACCCACGCGAAGCACCCCGCTTGGACGGCAGTGGGCAGCCAGGGCTTCTGGGTGAGCGAGAACTTACTTGGCATTCGCGCGATCGCGCACATGGGCCAGGCGCCCAAGGACAGCTATACCCCCGACACGATGAAGTGGCTACGTCAGTTCCCAATGGCGGGTGGCTGCAAGAAGGGCGACTTCCTCTTCGTGTCGGGGCAAATGGCCGCCGACGCAGACGGCTTCATCACCACTCCCGGCGACCACGCCGCGCAGGCTCGTTACGCCATCAATCGCATCCGGGAGATCGTGGAGATGGCTGGCGCCTCCATGGACGACGTGATCGACCTGATCGCGTTCAACCGCGACGCACGCGGCATGGACGCGGCGGTGGACACTTGGATGGAGGAGGTCGTATCCAAGGTGCACCCCGCCAATGCCCCTACCGTGACCACCATTGGGACGACCGGCCTGTATCGTCTCGGCCTGTTGGGCGCCTACCGCGTCATCGCCGACCTCAGTCCGGGCCCCCGCGTCGCCAAAACACCTCCCAGCATCTGGTGGCACACGCTGCCCGTCGCAGGTGGCTGCAAGAAGGAGGGCGGGCACCTGATCACGATCGCGGGCGAGGTCGCCTCGGATGGCGACGGCAACATCATCACCCCGGGAAACACCGCGACGCAGGCGCGCTACGCCTTCAACCGGATCAAGGAGGTGCTGGAGGCTTTCGGCGCGTCAATGGAGCACGTGGTCGAGGTAATGTCGTTCCACAAGGATCCGCGTGCGTGGAGCGCGTCATGAAAGTAGGCGAGGAGTTCTTCTCGAAAGAGCAAGGACCCGCCTGGACGCCGGCGGGCACCACCGGGCTCTACAAGGAAGGCTATCTGCATGAGATCTACGCGACCGCGGTCGTCTAGAAACGCGCGCTAGAGGCCGACGGCGGCCTTGCGCCTCTCGTATCGCCGCGAGGAAGAGTTTGCAACCTTGCCCCGGAAGCGCATAATGCTCCCGCATCCTCTGGAACGCCCGGCCGCAAGCGCGGCTGGCTTGCGCGCGGCTCGTAGGAGGGACTGACGAATGCTGGAACTCGGTGTCTTTCACAATGGAGCGGTGGATCTGCCGCTGGTCCTGTCCGAGCCGGACGGCGTGCCCGTGCCCGATGCCTCGATCGAGGAGGTGCACGAAAGCTATCGCCGTATCACGCACCGGCAGGTTCGAGAATCGATCTTGGCGGAGCAACTCGGGTTCAACTACATGTTCTTCACCGAGCATCACTTCCAGCCGGAAGGGGCCGAATACAGCCCAGACCCGATCGTCGTGCAAGCCGCGATCGCATCGCAGACGAAGAAGATCCGGCTCGGGCAGATGGCCAATATCTTGCCCTGGTGGCACCCGGTTCGCCTGGCCGAGCAAGCGGCGCTCCTTGATGTCCTCAGCGGCGGCCGGCTGGAGTTCGGCATCGGCCGCGGCTACCAGCCCCGCGAGGCTGAGGTCTTCGGCAAGCCCTTTGGCGCGACCGTCCAAGACCAAGAGCGTAACCGTCGCTACTTCGACGAAGCCTACCAGTTGATTCTGAAATGCTGGACGGAGCCGTCTTTCTCTCACCAGGGAGAGTTCTTCCAGATCCCGCCGAGCTACACCCGCTGGCACCACTGGGGCACCATGGGCTTCTTCAACCAGCCCAAGTCCGAGCGGACCATCGAAGACGTATTGAACCTCTCGCCAGCGGACATGTACTCGATGGCTGCAGCTGCGCCGCTCTACGCCACGACGACCACGCTCAAGGAATTGAGCGTCTTTCCGCAGCCGGTTCAAAAGCCCTACCCGCAGTTCTGGGAGCCGGTCAACAGCGAGCGCTCGATCAATTGGTGCGTCAGCCGCGGCATGAACTGCTTCACCGTGCCGGACTCCAACGAGCGCGTGAAGCACAACGTCGCCGTGTATTACGAGGAGGCGGAGAAGAACAACTGGCCCGACCGCCTCAACCGCGGCCCCTGGAAGTACGGTTGGGATGTGGAGAAGAAGCGCGGGTATGGCTGTTGCCGCTGGGTGCACATCGTGCCGCCGGGCCCGAACGCCGAGGCGGAGACGGCACGCTACAAACGGGCGCTTGAGCACCAGTGGAACTACTACAGCCCCTTCGGGATCGCGGGCCTGCTGGCGGATCCGGGAGAGGAGCCTCCCGACGCTTACTCGCTCATCCCGGCCGACCTCGTCATCGACAAGGGCCTTGCCTTCATCGGTCCCGCCGACAAGGTGATCGACGACATCATGAACGTGAAGGAGATCGTCGGTTACGACGATTTCATGTTCACGCCATGGTTTGAGGGGAGCACCTACAGCGCCGACGAGGTCGAGGAGCAGATGCGTATGTTCGCCACGGACGTCATGCCGACGCTGGCCAAGGCCTGTGGCGGTTTGGTCGAGAATGACCCTGTCGACGTCGACCTACAACCACGCGTTGCAGAGCCGGTGTCCTAGTCGTCACATGATCACACGCCCGGGAGGCGTTCAGGGCGAGGGGCGGAACGCGCGGGGTGTCTCATCCCGCGCGTTCCACGTTTAAGCGCAAGGCATTCGCTCGTCCCTACACTCGCAGTATGAGCAGTGCCACCCCTGGTGACGCGGTGAGCATCTATCTACACGTGCCGTTCTGCACGGTGCGTTGCTCATACTGTGACTTCAACACCTACGCCAACCTCGAATCGCTCATCCCCAGGTGGGAGAGCGCACTGCTGGCGGAGCTGTCCCAGTGGGCCCCGGCGGTCGCGGGGCGGCCCGTGCCGACCGTGTTTTTCGGCGGCGGCACGCCGAGCCTGCTGGACGGTCAGACCGTCGCACGCATCCTCGATACGATCCGTGGCAACTACGCCCTGGTGCCCGCTGCCGAAATCTCGTTGGAAGCCAACCCCGAGAGCGTCGATCTGGATCGACTCACGGCCTACCGAGCAGCTGGAGTGACCCGGCTATCAATTGGGGTGCAGTCGCTTGACGAGGCGGAGCTACGCTTCCTCGATCGTCTGCATGATGCCGAGCGCGCGGCGCACGCGGTACGGCTCGCGCGCACGGCGGCTTTCGAGAGTGTCAGCTTGGACCTCATCTTTGGCCTGCCCCAGCAATCGCTCGCCAGCTGGCGGCGGTCGCTGGAAGGCGCGCTGGCGTTGGCACCAGACCACGTGTCCTGCTACGCACTGACGATCGAGGACGGCACCCCGCTTGCGGTACGGGTCGATGCCGGACAGGTACGGGAAGCGGATCAGGATGTCAGCGCGGAGATGGCCGATTGGACGGAGCACTGCCTCGCGGCCGCCGGCTACGCACAATACGAAATCAGCAATTTCGCAAAGCCGGGGCATGCCTGCCGCCACAACTTAGCCTACTGGCAGCATCGGGAGTACGTGGGAGTCGGACCAGGAGCACACGGGTTCGTCGATGGTGTGCGGTACGCAGTTGAACGCAGCCCGTCCCGATACATCGCCGCTATGACAAGACCCCGTGCACGTACCCTGCCGAGCCCAGCGATCGTGTCGGAGGAGTCCATCGACGATGCAACCGCCGCCCTCGATACCGTCATCCTAGGGCTGCGTCTCAACGCGGGCGTCGACGTTGAAGCGCTTGCCACACGGTACGTCGCCCCATGGGAACGATTCCAGCCTGCTCTGGAATGGGCGACGGCGGCCGAGCTTCTTCTCCGCGACCACGGCCGCCTGCGGCTCACGCGGAAGGGGAGAAGGCTCGCCAACGAAGTCTTCGTCCAGCTCATGGAACCTTCGCTGACGGCGGCAACCGCAGCCTCGCCAACGCCGTTGAAAAAGATCTGAGCGTAGCGGCCCGGCATCTTGCATCGCGGAGCAGGCGCTTGATGTTGCCCGTACCGAAGCGTTGGGTGAAGCAGCGTCCAACATCACAAAGAAGCTGCGAGCATCTCGCCGGGACTGTCGACCGTCAGCCTAGCCGTCGCCAGCCACGTCCAAGACAATCTTGCCGAAGTTCTTATTCGCTTCCATGTAGCGGTGGGCTGCCGCGGCCTCTCGAAGCGGGAATACTCGGTCGATGATCGGTCGGAAGGTCCCATTGATAAGACGCGGCTCCACCCACTCCCGATAGCGCCGCGTGATCGCAACGCGATTCTCCAGAGGTTGCGACCGCATCGCCGTCCCGATCAC
The DNA here is from genome assembly GCA_963663895.2 of Dehalococcoidia bacterium. Taxonomy (GTDB): domain Bacteria; phylum Chloroflexota; class Dehalococcoidia; order Bin125; family Bin125; genus JAPOXK01. The sequence continues at coordinate 139,422 of CAXXRD010000001.1, forward strand.
CCGCAGCCGCCTCGAGAGGATCAGCCCCAGATTTGCCTCAACCTTCGCCCCACCCATCAGCCCTACCAGAATGAGCCGGCCAGCGGCATTGAGCGACGCGAGGTTGCGGTCCCAATACGACGCGCCCAGCACATCCAGGATCACGTCTACACCCTTGCCTTCAGTGCGCTCTTTCACTACCGCCCCGAACTCTTCACGTTTGTAGTTAATCGCCACGTCCGCGCCCAACTCACGGGCACGAGCGCATTTCTCGTCGGAGCCAGCCGTAACCCATACCGCTGCTCCCACTTCTTTACCGATCTGGATGGCCGCGATCCCAACTCCGCTGCCGCCAGCATGGATCAACGTCCGTTCTCCCGCAGCGAGATGGCCGAGCGTGCGCAGCGCCTCGTTGGCGGTATAGAAGACCTCAGGGATCGCAGCCGCGTACTGGTAGCTCCAGCCATCAGGAATAGGCAGTGCCAGCGCTTCGTGGATGGTCGCCCATTCACCGTAACCGCCACCTCCGCTCAGCCCATAGACGCGGTCGCCCGGCCGAAAGGCTCCCACGTCCCGACCGACTGCCTGTACCTCACCCGCCAACTCCAATCCGAGGATCGGCGAGGCGCCCGGTCCCGCTGCGTAGAGCCCGCGCCGCTGGAGGATGTCCGCGCGGTTGAGTGCCGACGCATGCACCCGGACCAGTAAATCCTGATCTCCCATCCCCGGGGCGTCAACCTCAGCGAGGCGCATGACCTCCGCTTCGCCCGGTTCGTCGAACACGATCGCCTTCATACGGGTACCTTTCGCAGCGGGACAAGCTTACAAAGCGCCCGGGCGCGCTCGATCAGCGAGGCCACATCGGGCGCACTACGGTCGGCAGCCGCGGGCGGCAACCCCACAGGATCCGCTGCGGGCGGATTGCCCAGGAGCACGTCGAGACAGTGACGCGTCGCCCAAGCGATCGCTTCCAAGTCATAGCCGCCCTCGAGCACATAGACCTGCCCAGCGCGCAGCTCCGCAGCGACGTAGGCGAGACGTTGCGCGATCGCGCGGTATCCGTCGCCACTGAGGCTGTGAGCAGCCAGCGGGTCACGCCAGTGCGCGTCGAAGCCAGCGGAGACCAGCAGCATCGACGGTTGAAAGCGTCGCAATGCAGGCAAAATCACCTCGTCGAAGCATTGGAGGTAAGCCCCGTCGCCACACCCGGCCGGCAAAGGGAGATTGATTGTTGTGCCGGCCGCAGCTCCGCGCCCCGTCTCCTCCAGCCGCCCCGTGCCCGGGTAGTAGGGAAACTGGTGCAGGCTCACATAAAGGAGACGCGGCTCATCCCAGAAGATCTCTTGTGTTCCGTTGCCGTGATGGACGTCGAAATCGACGATCGCCACGCGGTCGGCCGCGCCGGAAGCGAAAAGCTGCGCCGCTGCCACCGCGACATGGTTGGTCAGGCAGAACCCCATCGCCCGATCGCCAGTCGCATGGTGCCCTGGAGGACGAGGAAGGCAGAAAGCCGACTCGATCTCGCCTCGCGCGACTCGCTCTGCGGCCCTCAGCACGCCACCGGAGGCGAGACGCGCGGCACGCCACGAGCCCTCGCTCACAAAAGTGTCCGCATCCAGCGCCACCCGTCGGGACTGCGCAGCAGCATCGGCCCGGGCGAGCCCGGCAAGGAAGGGGGCAGCATGGACCCGCCGCAGCGCCTCCTCCGACGCTTCCACCGCATCGATCGCAATGACTCGCTCTAGCAGACCAGCAGCCTCAAGCACGGCCTCGATCGCGACGAGCCGCTGGGGACGCTCGGGATGCTGGGGCGGTGTCTCATGATCGCGGAAGCGCGCATCGCGCAGCAACCCGACTTTGATCACCGAGGGTGCCACGCCCATGATGCTAACACGGAGGCGCCGACTTCCCGATGCCACTGCTAGCCTGAGGCGCGCATGTACGTCATCGGCACTGCCGGCCATGTCGACCACGGTAAGAGCCGACTGGTCCGCGCGCTTACCGGCATCGACCCGGATCGTCTGGCCGAGGAGAAGACGCGCGGCCTCACCATCGATCTCGGCTTCGCTTGGCTAACGCTGCCCAGTAGCCGGGAAGTCAGCATCGTCGACGTCCCGGGGCACGAGCGCTTCATCAAGAACATGCTCGCCGGCGTAGGAGGGATCGACCTCGCGTTGCTTGTCGTCGCAGCGGACGAAGGGGTCATGCCGCAAACACGGGAGCACCTCGCGATCCTCGATCTGCTGGAGGTCACGCACGGCGTTGTCGCACTCACCAAGAGAGACCTGGTCGACCGTGACTGGCTCGATCTAGTGGAGGCGGAGGTACAGGAAACGATCGCAAGAACCTCGCTCAGCGGATCATCGATCGTTCGCTGCTCCGGCGAGACCGGCGATGGTTTGGCGACCCTCCGGACTGCACTCGACGAGGCCCTTGAGCACCTGCCGCCCAAACGTGATGTGGGACGTCCGCGTCTTCCGATCGACCGCGCCTTCACCATTAGCGGGTTCGGTACGGTCGTGACCGGAACCCTCATCGACGGGGTACTGCATGTGGGCGACCAGGTCGCACTAGTACCGGGTGGGATCCAGGCGCGTGTGCGCGGCTTGCAGAACCACGGACGCAACGTCGACGCAGCAGAACCAGGGACCCGTACAGCGGTCAACCTGAGCGGCGTCTCGACGAGCGATCTGCCTCGCGGCACCGTCCTTACCACGCCGGACTGGCTCCAACCGACCACCGCCATCGACGTGCGACTGCGCGTCACTCCGGACGCGCCCCGACCGATCAAGCACAACGCCCGCGTCAGTTTCCACTGTGGCGCCGCCGAGGCCCAAGCTCGTATTCGTCTGCTGGAGCAAGAGCACCTCGAGCCCGACGCCGCCGGCTGGGCGCAGATCCGGCTGGAGGAGTCCATCGCTGTCGCGCGAGGCGACTTTTTCATCGTGCGCGCCACCGACGCCACAATCGGCGGCGGACGGGTGGTCGACTCCCGAGCGCGCCGACATCGCCGCAGCGACCCGGCGACCACTGCTGCGCTGGAGCTGCTGCTGGCTGGAGGAGCGGATGAAACAGTGCTCACCCACCTTCAACGGATGGAGCCCGCGCCACTGGCAGAGCTTGGCCGCCGGAGCGAGCTGGAAGCGCGCACGCTACGCGACGCCGTCGAGCGCCAGGTAGCGAATGAGACGATCGTGCACCTCGGCGACGGGCCCCTCCATGACGCCAGCCTTCTCATCACCAGCGCAGGTCATGCAGCACTCGTGAAGCGCGCACGCAGCTTTGTTCAGGCATTCGTCGACGATCATCCGCTCCGCCCCGGGATCCCGCGAGAGGAGCTGCGCAGCCGTCTCGGCCACTCAGCGAAGACCTACACGGCTCTGGAGCAATCCTTCGTGCGTCGCGGCGCGCTCGTCGTGCGGGGCGGTGCGCTCGACTTGCCCGACCGCATCGTGACGCTCAGTCAGGATCAGCGCGAGACGGCCGACCGCTTCCTCGCGGCACTACGCAACGGCGGCACGCAGCCCCCGGCGAGTAGCACCATCGAGCCGGAGTTGCTCAGCTACATGGAAGCGCGCAGGGAGATCGTGCGCGTGGCAGAGGGACTGTACTTCGATCCGGTGGCGCACAAGGCGCTCACGGCTCGGATCACCGCCATGCTAGCGGAGCGCGGGGAGATCACCCTGGCGGAGGTGCGTGACCTGCTGCGCACGAGCCGCAAGTACGCCCAGGCGATCCTGGAGGACCTCGACCGGCGCCGCATTACGCGGCGCGTAGGCGACGTTCGCGTTCTGCGCGAAGCAACGAGAAAAGCGCAAACGGAACGCTAGACAGACGAGCGTCCCGCAGGCATGCTTTCGCCCTCGCCGCGCAGGAAGAAGAGCCACCGCCGGATCGAACCTTCCTCCCACAGAACGACGATCTGGCTGGCTACCGCGACCGAAGAGTAGGTACCCGCAACGGCCCCGACCAACAGCACGAGCACGAACGGCCGAATCGTGACGCCTCCGATCAGGAACAGCGCGATCAGCGCGACGATGAGCGTGATCGAAGTGTTCAGAGAGCGCCCTAACGTCTGGGTGATCGCAGCATTCACCGTCTCACGAATCCCCCCTCGCCCCTCGAGCAGGAGTTCCCGGATACGGTCGAATACGACGATCGTGTCGTTCACGCTGTAGCCGATGACGGCCAGCAACGCCGTCACGAACATTGCGTTTACCTCGTAACCGGCGGCCTGTCCAAGAATCGCAAAGATTCCCGTCACGATCGTGACGTCGTGGGCCAAAGCGACCAACGTCGCCACCCCATAGAGCAGTGGCTTGGGGAGGCGGCGGAACGCCAAGCTGATGTAGATCAGAATCGCCACCGCCGCGACCGCCACAGCGATTCCCGCGTCGCGCGCGATCTCCGAACTGAGCACCCCCGACACGAGATCGGACTGCAAGACCGCGATCGGCCCCACGTCCGCTTCGAGTGCAGCCAAGGCTTCGCCGCGCAGTGCCGCCGTATCGCCATCATCTCCCTCTTGCAAGCGGATCTTGAAGGTTTGGGCTTCCGTAGGTTGGACGCGCGCGTCGGCTTGCCCGATCGCGCTCAGCGCTTCACGCACCTGCTCTTGCGTCACATCCGCCGGGAACCACACCTCAACCTCGACCGAGGTGTCGGTGCTGAACACGTCCACGAATCGCACCGGCGCCAGGCGCTCGTCGAGCCGATTCTGCTGAGCAACAGCCAAGGCCGCGGTGTCGCTCCCCGCGCGGGGGGCATAGGTGATGCTGAAAGCCCCCGCATCTCCTTCGTCTACATCGACCGTCAGATCGCGGTATTCAACCTTCAAGTCCTCGACCGCCGCCGTCACGTCTTCGGCGGTCACGGCACGCACAAAACGCGTCTCGATCTCGACGCCGCCCACGAAATCGATACCCGGAGTGAATTGCCAGATTGCAAGCGCCGCGATACACGGAGCGAGGAGTCCGCTGGAGATCAGCCCGAAGTAGCGACGCCAACCGACGAAGTCGATCATCGCCCCTGCGGTAGCGCGTAGCGACATCTCAGTCTCCGCTGCCCGACCGTACCGTGTTGGAAACCAGCTCCCCGCGCTCCGGGAGCTCCACCCCCAAAAGCGCGGGCCGACGCGGTGACACGACCCCCACGATGAGATTGAGGAATGTACGCGTCACGAAGATCGCAGAAACCATGCTGAAGATCGTGCCGATGAACAATGTGAGCGCGAAAGACTTGATCAGGTTGGCATTGAACTGATCGCCGAAGAAGTACAGGATCGCGACCGTGATCAGCGTCGACACATTGGAATCGCGAATAGCGGGCCAGGCGCGGTTGAATCCAATATCGATAGATCGGGAGAGGTTGCGCCCGAGTCGCAGCTCTTCCCGCATCCGCTCGAAGATCAGGATATTGCCGTCGACAGCAAGTCCGAGTGACAGGACGAACCCCGCGATCCCCGCCAGCGTGAGCGTGACCGGCACCAGCTTGAACGTCGTCATCACCACCACCGCGTATACGATCAATGCCAGTGCACCGAGCACACCCGGTAGCCGGTAGTAGACGACCATGAATAAGACGATCGCCAAGAACGCGACCAGGCCCGCTTGCACTGTGTCCACCACCGAGTCCTTCCCCAACGTGGCCGAAACTTCCGTTTCCTGTAGCACGCTGAGGTTGAGCGGCAGCGAACCAGCCCGCAGCTGACGGCGGAGCACGGTTGCCTCGGTCTCCGTCAGGCCGCTGATCACGCCCCGATCTGCAATAACCGCCCTGACGAGCGGCGCGCTCACCAGTTGGCCATCCAAGAAGATCCCGAGTGGCTCTTGCCCCTGCACGAGACGACGTGTGATCTGCTCGAAAAGCCGGGCGCCCTCGTCGTCGAAACGGAACGTGAGTGCCGGCTGGCCTTGGTCCAGGGTGCGCTGGATCGAATCCGCGATGAGAAACTCGCCCGTCAGCTGTTGCTCGTCGCCCAGCGCGTTCCGCCCGGCCGCAGGGATCCAGCGCGAGCCGTCGTCCGCCACGACGACGTCCAAGTCCATATCGGTCACGGCGAAGGTAGCGATGCGGGGTGCCGCCGCAATCGTCGGCTCCTGGAATGAATCCTCCAGGGTGTTGCGGATCTGGTTCGGTGTTGGCGGCGGCGGCTGGCTCACCACAAACGGGTCACGCTCGCGGAACTCCAGCAGCGCGACCGATCCCACCAGGTCCGCAGCCTCCTCCCCGGTGACGCCCGGGATCTGGACATTGAGACGATCGCTGCCCAGAGAAGTGACCTCGGCCTCGGAGACGCCGAATCCGCTGACGCGCTGCTCGATGATTTCACGCGCTTGCTGCACGGCCGACTCTAGCTCCTCGCCCTCCAACGTGAGCGGAAGCGTGAGGCGGGCGACCTCCTCCGGAAGTGGACGAGAATAGTCCGCCGGATCAACCGAGCCGAGTTGGCGATTGAGCCCCACGAGGTCCTCAATGCCGACGCCGTTGCGTTCAGCGAACCGCTCGAGTGATTCGCCTGGGCGGACTAGTAAAGAGGTGCCGGTCGCCTCGAGCGTGACCGAAACCCCTCCGGCCAAGTCCAGCCCTAACCGGAACTCTTCACGCTCGAATCCCCCCACGTCGATTCCCCCACCGCTCGGCCAGGGGATAAAGTTCGGCAGATACCGGCCCGGATTCCCCGGCCACGTGACGATCACGCCGAAGATCGTCACTGCAACGATTACTACGGCCGCGAGTTGGTTCTGCCGACTACGCACTGCGCTTGATCACCGCCCAAGCCTGTAGGGCATGATACGGACCACTGTGCTTGCGATCATGGAAGGGAATCGCGAGACGAAGGACCCGGTGCCGAGGCGCTGAAATCACGTTCGAGGTCTGGTGCCACTCGGTCTATCGTGTCGACGGAGCGGATGAGCTCCGCCACCGCAGAACTCCGAGCCCGCACCACGAACGCATCGCCGAGGCGCAGATAGAGGACCATGGGGCCATCTGGAGGCGTCTCGACTGCGTCGACGGTCGCGATGAATCCCCCGGTCGTCAGAATCTCGTCACCAACGCGGAGCGCATTTAAGTCTCGGCGCCGACGGCGCTGCTCGGAGCGCGTCGGGCGCACGAAAAAAATATAGAAGAGCAAAACCACGAGGATCGTGATGAGAATAACTTCGGCCATTGCACGGCCTCCCTTAAATCATCTGCAGGTGCAGCCTAGCGGCTAAGCGCGCCGGGCCGGCGGGATAGGTAACCTAAGTTAGTCCGGGGAGCCGGGGCGGGAGGTCGTGGCGCCCGCACTCCGCACGTCGCGCTCGCCATCCGCATCCATACGCGCGAGCTCCTCCAGCGTATAAAGGTCATCCATCGTTTCCAAGTGGTCGATATAAATCGTGCCGTTGATATGGTCGATCTCGTGCTCGAGAGCCTGCGCGAGCAGGTTGTCTTCCGCCTTCACTCGAATCCCTTTCCCTTCCCGATTGAGGCCTTTGGCGAGCACTTTCACCGAGCGTCGGATCTCCCCGCGATAGCCGGGCACGCTCAGACACCCCTCAAAGAGGCGGCGCGTGCCCGACCGCTTCACGATCTCTGGATTGATCAGCGCGACCGGCTCTTCGTTCGGCAGTCCGATCACGACCACTCGCAGCGAAACACCGATCTGCGGCGCCGCGATGCCAACCCCCTCCGCGGCATACATCGATTCGATCATGTCGTCGATCAGTGTCTGGATCGATGCATCGATCCGGCTGATCTTATTGGCCTTGCGCCGCAGCACGGTGGCATCGGTGGGCAGCACGCGCACCGGTAAGACGGTCATCCCACTCCTCTACTGGATGAATGCTCCTCTCATCTTGCGGTGCGTACCCGACCATGGACAAGCGATCGGGCGTCCGTCCTGTTACAGGAGCGAAACGGGGTCGATGTCGACCGTCCATCCCTGGGGCAAGCTGCAGAGGCGTAAGAGCGGGATCGGATCGGCGCCACGCAGGGTGATCTGCCAGCGGTACCGGCCCAGACGCCGGTAGACATACGCCGGCGTCGGGCCCAGGACCTCCGGACCGGGCAACCCTCGGCGATCACGCTCCTCGCGCAACTGCGCTGCCATTGTCACCGCGGTTTCGCGCGCGCGCGCATCGTTGGAATGCTGGTAAACGAGGCGGGCGAGACGGCCGAAAGGCGGGTAGTCGTGCTGTGCGCGTGCCGCCATCTCTGCCTCGAAAAAGGCCGTGTAGTCGTGCGCGGCGGCGGCGAGAATCGCGTAGTGATCCGGCACATAGCTCTGCACGATCACGCGTCCGCCGCGTGGTCCTCTGCCAGCCCGCCCTGCCACCTGCGCCAACAGTTGGAAAGTGCGCTCGGGACCGGTGTAATCAGGCAGCCGCAGCGCGAGATCGGCGTTGACGACGCCCACCAGCGTCACCGCCGGTAAGTCAAGCCCGGTCGCGATCATCTGCGTCCCAATGAGCACGTTGGCTTCGCCCTGCTGGAAGCGCTTGAGGATCTGCTCGTGGCCGCCGCGCCTGCGGGCCGTGTCGCGATCCCAGCGAATCGGACGCGCCGATGGGAAGTGACGGCGCACAGCCTGCTCCAGCCGCTGGGTGCCAAGCCCCAGCGGGCGTAAGAGGTCTTGGCCGCAGCTTGGACAGTCGCTCTGCGGCGCGGTGGCGTACCCGCACTCGTGGCAGCGCAGCAGTTCCGGTTCGGCATGCATCGTTAGCGGCACCGCGCAGCGCGGGCAGATCAGCGCCTCGCCGCAGCCGCGGCAGACCAACCCAGACACGCCGCGCCGATTGAGCAACAGCATCAGCTGTGCACCTACCTCCAACACCTCTCCGATCGCATCGGTCAACGCTCGGCTAAAGATCGAGCGGTTCCCTGCCCGCAACTCCTCCCGCAGGTCCACGATCTCAACCGCGGGAAGCGGTACCGGCTGAGCGGGCGCACTCCTGCCGTCCGAGACAGCGCTGTGGACGCGCTGGGGTAAGTGCAACCGACGATAGCGGCGGCGCTGGGCACGCGCCGCCGTGACCACGTCCGGCGTCGCCGTGCCGAAGACCGCCACCGCACCGGTCAATCGACAGTACTCCTCAACGACCTCGCGTACGTGGTAGCGCGGCGCCAAATCCGTCTGCTTGTATGTCCACTCGTGCTCCTCGTCGACGATGACGAGGCGCAGGTTCGGTTGGGGGGCAAACAACGCGGACCGCGACCCGATCACAACGTCGGCGTGACCAGAGCGAATGCGCTGCCATTGGTCGTAGTCTTCGCCCAATGACAGCGCGGAGTGTTGTACGGCGACCCGGCCCGGAAACCGCGTCGCAAACCGCTCAATCGTTTGCGGGGTGAGGGCGATCTCGGGCACCAGGACGATCACACGCCCCCCGTGCGCGATAGCATTCTCCGCCGCTGCGAGATAAACCTCCGTCTTGCCGGAACCCGTCACTCCCTGCAGGAGGAACACCACACTCGATGGGCGGGCACTGACCGCACCCGCTTCTTCGCGCGCGCGCGCGAGCGCGTCGGCAATCGCTCGGTATGCGCGGGCCTGGTCAGCCGTCAGCTTCACCTGCTCGACGGGACGAGTGACCAGATCGGCGAGCGGGTCACGCTCGACGCGCCGTCTGACGCGGCGGACTCGTCCCGCCTCGACTAGCGCGTCGATATCGGCTGCGGTGGCGTCGAACTCCGACTTGAGATCGCTCTCGGAAACCGGCCCGCCGACGAGTGCGCGCAATAGCGCGACTTGTGCCCGCTCCGCTCGCGTCCGACGCAGGGCCGCGATCAGATGCTGAAGCGTCTCCGCGTCCGCCGTCGTGCGCAGCTCGCTTCCAGTGCGCTCCACGACCGAGTGAGTAGCGAGGAAACGCTCCAGCATGGCGCCACCACCGACGAGGCGGCGAGCCTCGGTGAGTGGAATCGGACCCTCGCCCAGCCGCGTCAGTAGTTCAGCGGGACGTGATCGCTTCGATTGCGGCCAATCCCGCACGACCGCCCGCGCGGCGTTCTCGCCCACCGTCAACTCCACCCACGTCTCGACCTTCTCTCGTACACCGGGCGGTGCCAGATCGAAGCGTTCTTCCAGCAATCCGCGATCCACGAGCTTACGAACCATCGCGGACCGCCGCTTTCCCAAACGCTTGGGGAGGGCGTCAAAGGCAAGCTCGCGCTTCGCCCTGACTGCATCAACAAGGGCACGCGCGTCGCCGGTCAGCGAGGCGTTAGCGGCGCGCCCCGCCTCCGTCACCCGCAGCCAGCGACGGGGCTTGCGTTGGAAACCGGGCGGCAGGAACAACCCGGCGCACCTGCTGATCGGAGCTAAGTACGCATCTGCGATCCAGCGCGCCAGCGCGGCCTGTGCGCGCGTCAGGAGTCGTCCTTCGTCGATACGCGCCCGGATCTCCCGCGTCTCGGAGACCGCAGGCGTTTCCGTTAGCTGCAACACCACGCCCTGCAATGTCTGCCGTCCGAAAGGCACGTAGACGCCGTCGCCAACGCGGATCGCAAGATGCGGCGGAATGGCGTACGAGAATGTGCCGCGATCGGGGCGTCCGGAGTAGACCGCGACCTCGGCAAAAGGCAAGGGCGGGCTCCTTCCCTACGCGGAGCCCTCCAAGGCCGACAGCCGCTCCAAGTCTAGTAACTGTGGACCGGGCGCTTCGCGTAGCGTGGCCGCTGCGGAATCCTGGCGGCTTTACCGGTGCGATCCCGCAGGTAATAGAGCTTGGCCCGCCGCACACGGCCCCGGCGGGTTACCTCAACCCGCTCGATACGCGGCGAGTGATAGAGGAAGGTCCGCTCGACGCCGACCCCATGCGTCACGCGGCGAACCGTGAAGTTGCTGGAGCTCCCCTTTTTTCGGATCCCCAGCACGACCCCTTCGAACACCTGCGTTCGCTCGCGATCGCCCTCCACCACCTTGGCGTGCACGCGCACCGTATCGCCAGGCTGAAACTCTTCGATAGCCGGGTTCTTTTCGAGGTCGAGAAGGTCGCTACGGTCCATACGGCTTATCCACCACCGGGTCGAGCTTGGTTGGGGCAGGCATTTATTGTAGGTAAGGTCCAGCGGCCGAGGCGAGTAGCGAACACCTCAGAACAGCCCTGTTGCGCGGCTCAGCCGACTACTTGACTACTCGAAGACCGCCCGATCCTCCTCCGCGAGGTTCGCGCGCTCCAAGAGATCCGGCCGGCGGGCCGCCGTACGTCGCAACCGCTCGGCGCGACGCCAGCGCGCGATCGCGGCATGGTCGCCACTGAGCAACACCTCCGGCACCGACCAGCCTCGAAACTCTTGCGGGCGAGTGTACTGCGGGTACTCGAGCAACCCACCGGTATGCGACTCCTCGTCAAGGGACGCGACAGAGCCGAGCGCGCCCGGCAACAACCGCACAATGGCTTCCACCACGACCAGCGCGGGCAGCTCGCCGCCTCCCAGCACGTAGTCCCCGATGGAAACCTCGTCATCCGCCAGATAGAGACGCACGCGCTCGTCGAATCCCTCGTAGCGGCCACAAAGGAGAATGAGCCGATCCGCGTTGCGAAGTTCGCGCGCCAGATCGTGGTTCAGCAGCCGCCCTTGCGGTGACAGCAGCACCGCGCGCCCCGGCGGCCCGGCCTCCGCGCGCAGCTGCTCGACGCAGCGGAAGAGGGGCTCCGGCCGCATCACCATGCCCGCGCCGCCCCCGTACGGAGCATCATCGACGCTTCGGTGCCGATCCTCGGTCCAGGCCCGTAAGTCATGCACCGTGATTTCGACGATGTCTTTCGCGCGCGCGCGCGCCACAATGCTCGTCTCAAGCGGCGCCCGGACCATCTCCGGGAAGATCGTGACGATATCGATGCGCATGCTCTAGTTATCCAACTCAAGCGGGATGATCGGCGGAGGGGCCGCGGATCAAATCCACAGCGTGTGGGAGCAGTTCGACGAGCGGCGCGAGACTCTCGCGGACACCCTTCTCGGATCCGGGCAGATTCACGATCAGAGTACGCCCCGCCACGCCAGCGACCCCACGGCTGAGGGCCGCGTAGGGCGTCTGCTTTCGTCCCTCCCCTCGCATTAATTCCGCCACGCCTGGGATTTCCCGCTCGATCACGGAGCGGGTTGCCTCCGGGGTGACATCGCGTGGCGCGAGTCCCGTGCCGCCGGTGGTGACGATCAGGTCGACGCTGCCCGTAGCAACCCAGTCGCGGAGCGTTTGCTCGATGCGATCACGATCGTCCGGGACGATCGCTTTTTCCACGATCTGGTGCCCCAGCGGTACCAACAGCTCAGCGATCGCGACACCGGACTTATCTGCGTACTCCCCTCGGCTGGCTCGATCGCTCAAGGTCAGGATCCCCACGCGAATGGAGTCTGCCATCTGGGAAACCTCCTTGAAATGCGCCAAAAGCCCCTGGCGGGAAAGGGAATCAAGCGCCGGCGGGGAATTTTACCGAAGGATCTTGACAGCCCTTGTTGACAGCAACGGGTGAGTAATGGGAAACTTTGGCGCGACATGGGGAGAAATGGGGAATTTGGCTAAGCACCCCACACCGGAGAACCGCTCCGCCTCTCCCCAGGAATGAAACGGATGATGGCCCCTCGCTATGGCTTTTCGTGGCAATTACGAACACTCCCTAGACAACGGCGGGCGAGTCGCCATCCCCGCCCGTTTTCGGGATGCCTTTGCGGACGGGGGCGTTTTGAAACCGAGCCCCGACGGCTGCCTGGAACTTTATACCGTCGTGGATTTCGAGACCACGGCCCGCGAACTCTCCACGGAGAGCGCGCAACAGCACCGGGGCCGGCGCGTGCGCCGCGCCATATACGCCATGTCTTACGACGTCGAGATCGACCGACAGGGCCGCATCCTCGTTCCGCAAACGATGCGGAGCCACGCTGGGTTGGAAGGTGCAGTAGTCCTGGCCGGGCGCGGCGAGTGTCTGGAAATTTGGAGTGCGGAGGGCTGGAGGCAGGAGCAAGCGACGGTCGAGAGCGAGCACGCCGCCATCCTGGAAGCCCAGGGGAGCGTCGGATGAGTGCTCCCGGCACCCACGTCGCCGTTATGGTGCAAGAGCTTGTGGAGCTGCTTCAGGTGCGCCCCGCAGGTCGCTACATCGACTGCACCGTCGGCGCCGGCGGCCACGCCGCCGCGATCCTCGAAGCCGGCGCACCGGACTGTCGGCTTCTCGGCATTGATGCCGACCCCCAGGCGATCGCGCTTGCGCGCGAGCAGTTGGCGCCGTTCGGCGAGCGGATCACCCTCGCCGAGAGCTATTCCAGTGCGATCGCCCAAGTCGCTGCCGATCAACACTTCGTCCCCGCGGACGGATTGATCTGTGATCTGGGCGTTTCAAGCATGCAGTTGGACCAACCCGAGCGTGGGTTTTCCTTCCGGGCCGAGGGTCCGTTGGACATGCGTTTCGGGCCGTCGGCGAACTACACGGCCGCCGACATCGTCAATTCGGAGTCACAGGAGGAGTTGACCCGCATTCTCTACGAATACGGCAACGAGCGTCGCTCACGGCGTATCGCCCGTCGCATCGTGGAGAAGCGTCCGTTCAGCTCCACCACTCAACTCGCCAAAGCCGTCGAGCAGGCCGCGGGAGAGGGCCGCCAAGCCAGTAGAAGTAGTAGAGTTCACCCCGCCACCAAAACCTTCCTGGCCCTCCGCATTGCGGTCAATCAGGAGCTTCAGCACCTGAAGACCGTGCTCGCCGAAGCCCGCGGCCTGCTCGGCTTTGGATCACGCTTCGCCGTGATCAGCTTTCACTCCTTGGAGGATCGCGCTGTCAAGCGCTTCCTTCAGCATGCGTCGCGCGGCGAGACACCGACGTTCCGCCTGCTCACTCGCAAGGTGGTTCGTCCGAGTCTCGAGGAGGTGCGCCGCAATCCACGGAGTCGCAGCGCTCGACTGCGCGTGGCTGAGGCAATCTAACGATGCGTCGCAGCCCTGCGCTCTCCGCACCTGCTGCGGGGGAGGCAGCGCTAGGCGTCCGTCCGATCCATGGTTTCCGCTTCCCTGTCTGGGTCTGGGTCGCCGCGGCTGGCCTGACGCTGGCGGCGGTGATTCCAATCCTCCAGGCCAGCAGCGCCACGAGTACTAGCGCCGAACTCCAGGCGTTGGAGAACGAGCGAGCGGCGCTGCAGGCCGAGGTACGGTTGATCGCGTCGCAAGTCGGCGAGCTCGCGTCCCTGCAACGCGTTGCGGACGCCGCGCGAGAGCGGCTTCGCCTCACGCCGGCAGAACCCACCACGGTGCTCCATATCGACGCGCCGCCGCCGCCGCGCGTGCTCCCGCGACGATTGCTTCCTCCCGAAGACCGCACTTTCGAAACCAAGCTCAGTTGGTGGCAACAAGCAGTGAATTTAATCGTGTTCGACTAAGCGCGCCCTGGTGCTGGTCGGCGGTCGGGGCGTGAGCGCGGGGGGGACACGCGATGAGCGGCGATGCCGGCCCAAACAGATGGCGCCTGCGTCTGATGGCGCTCGTTCTCATTGGGCTGGCGACCGTCTTAGTCTTACGCCTCGCACAAGTGCAGATCCTGGATCACGAGCGTTACGCGACGGCGGCGCGTGAGAACCATCTCTCGGAGCAGACCGTGCAGGGTCCGCGAGGCGCGATCCTGGACCGCAACGGGCTCCCCCTCGTTACCGGCGTCGAAACCTTCGACATCCACATCGACCAGCAAGCCTGGGAACTGGACTCGACGAATGAACGTCTAGCAGTCGAGCGCCTGGCGGTACTGCTAGGAGTCAGCCCAGAGCAAGTACGATCCATCGCGGGCGCGGGTCCCGAACGGAATGTCTTACTAGCGACCCACGTCCCGTACGTCCTCGGCGAGGCAATCATCTCGGAGGGGCTTCCCGGTGTGAAGATCACGCCCTCAGGGGTTCGGCGCTACTCCGAGGGGAGCCTGGCCAGTCAACTGCTGGGCTTCGTCGGCCGGGACGGCGAAGGCCTCTCCGGCGTCGAATTCGAATTCGAATCCCTCCTGCGCGGCGACCCCGGGTCGGTGGTAGCCGAACGCGACAGCGCCGGCAATCCGATCCCGTTCGGGCAGCGCACCGTGGAGCCTCCCGTGCCCGGTGCAGATATCGTTCTCACCATTGACCGTAACCTGCAACGCCGCGCCGAAGCGGCGTTGCAGCGCGCCCTGGAAGACACCGGCGCGCGGGGCGGCACGATCCTCATCATGGATCCGCACACGGGTGACCTCCTGGCCGTCGCGTCCGCGCCGAGTTTCGACGTGAGCACCCTCAATCTCAACGACCCCAACCTCGACCCATCGCTGTTCCGAAACCGTGTCGCGACAGATATCTACGAACCCGGATCGGTCTTCAAGGCGATCACGATGGCGGGAGCGATCGACGCGCGGGTCGTCACGCCCACGACCACTTTCAACGACACCGGGGCGATCGCGATCGGGACCCGCACGATCCGCAATTTCGACCTCTCTTTCCACGGCCGCCAAACGATGACGCAGGTCCTGCAGCGTTCGCTCAACACCGGCTCAACCTGGGTTGCCCAGCAGCTTGGACCGACTCTCTTCTACGACTACGTGCGTCGCTTCGGTTTCGGGGAGACCACTGACTCCGGCTTCTCCAGCGAAGCGACCGGACTGCTCAAGGAGCCAGGAAACCTATTCTGGTCGGAGGTTGATTTAGCGACGAACTCCTTCGGGCAGGGGATCTCCGTTACCCCGCTGCAGATCGTGCGTGCCTATTCCGCAATCGCCAACGGCGGTCGGCTCGTGCAGCCGCGGATCGTACGCGCGCTCATCACGGAAGGCGGCGTGAGCGAGTTCGCACCCCTCTGGGGAAATCGCGTCATCAGTGAAGAAAGCGCCCGGACGATGCGTTTCATGATGCAGGCCGTCGTCGACGGCGTACGTGGTCACCCGGCGCAAATTAGCGGCTGGCCCATTGCCGGTAAATCCGGCACATCCGATGTAGTCGAAAGTGGCAAGTACATTGAGGGAGAAGCCATCGCCTCATTCGCCGGCTTCGCGCCCGCCGACGATCCGCGCATAGTGATGCTGGTCAAGATCGATCGCCCGCAAGGGGAGATCTTCGGCGGCGTCGTCGCTGCACCCGTCTTCTCGCGTCTCATGGCACAGGTGCTCCCTTATCTCGGCGTCCCCCCAAGCTCCTACGTCGCGGAGCCGACGATCTTCGACCCGCCCTCCGATATCCGAATCGGCGTCTTAGACCCGGATACCGAACCGTTCGACGATGGATCGCGAGAGCAGGACACGGGAGATGGCGGCACGGGAGGTAGCGAGGAAGACCTCGCTATCGATCAGACTCCGAGGGATCCGTCCCCCGACGAGACCCCGAGCAGCGATGGCTCCGTAGAGAGCGCGAACGGCACCGCCGATTCCACCGAGCAACCCAACGAGGGCGCAGGCAGCGAAACCGGCGACAGCAGCACGACCGCGCTACCAGAGCCCGCGCCAGCCGCGCCGGCCTCTCCTGACTCCCCATCGGTCGCCGCCCCGGACGGAGTGTCCGAACCGTGAGGCCTGTACAGCGACAGGAGGCAGCGTGATCAGTCCACAGCAGTTAGTGTCGTTGTTGGGGCCGCTGCTCCTGAACCCCCGCAACGACTACTCGCCAACGCCTTTCTGCGACGCGATCGTGGACTCGCGTCGCGCACGCCCCGGTGCGCTCTTCATCGCTCTGCGCGGAGAGCACACGGACGGACACTACTTCTTAGGCGACGCGATGGATCGAGGCGCCGCCGGCCTGCTCTGCCGCTTCGTCGCGGACGCCCTCCCCGGATCGGATCGCCGCGACGAGGTGACGCTTTTTCAAGTCGAGGACCCGCTCTCCGCTCTCCAGACAGCAGCCAAACGGTGGCGGGAGCAGCATGGGGTGCGCGTTGTGGGGCTCACGGGAAGCGTAGGGAAGACCACAACGCGAGAAGCGATCGCCCAGATGCTCGCCCGGCGCGCGCCCACCCTGGAAAGCCCCTTCAATTACAACAGCGAGATCGGTCTACCCCTCTCCCTCCTACGACTCGAGCCGCAGCACACCTGGGCAGTGCTCGAAATGGGACCCTACGATCTCCGCGAGATCTCGCTGCTCTGCGAAATCGCGCAGCCGGAGATCGGCATCGTCACGAATGTCGGGCCGACACACCTCGAGCGCTTCGGTTCGATCGAAGCGATCGAGGAGGCCAAAGGCCTACTGCCCGCCTCGCTGCCCGCCGACGGCTTGGCAGTCCTTAACGCGGACGATCCCCGCACGCTGCGCATGCGCAACCGGACCGCTGCCCGCATTCTTACCTTTGGGCGCACGGCGCCAGCTGACGTCCGCGCGACCGATGAAGCCTCGCAGGGTCTCGACGGCATTAGCTTCACCCTGACCTTCGAGGGCCAGTCCGTCGCCGTACGCACCCCGCTCGTCGGAGTCCACCACGTCATGACGGCGCTCGCCGCCGCCGCGGTCGCTCTCGGTACCGGGTGGACTCTAGCCGAGACCGCCGAGGCCTTGTCGATGCTCCGTGCCGGCCAGCGTCTGAAGCCGCGCCGCTCCTACTCCGGCGCGCTCATCTTGGACGACACCTACAATGCGGCTCCCCTATCCATGCAGGCAGCATTGGATCTCTTGGCCGAACTGCCCGGACGGCGCATCGCGGTACTGGGTGACATGTTGGAGCTCGGAAGCGAAGAGCAGGCCGGCCACCGCGCGGTGGGCGCGTACGCGGTTGGACGCTGCGACCGCCTTGTCGCCATCGGCGATCTCGGCAAATCACCGCCGACGCCGCCTGGGATGCTGGCCACCGGCAGATCCAGTGGTTCGAGGACAAGGAGCCAGCGACGCAACTCCTCCGACAGGAGTTGGGCGCGGACGACATCGTCCTGATCAAAGCCTCGCATGCCCAAGAACTCGAAACAGTCGTTGAGGCTCTGATCACCCCATGACCAGCATCTCACTGGCCACGACTGGCGCGGCCTTCTTTCTCGCGATCGCCATCGGCTACCCATTGATCCAATGGCTCAAGGCACGCCAGCTCGGAAAGGCGATCAGCTTAGAAGGGCCGCAGACCCACCTCGTGAAGGAAGGCACCCCAACCATGGGCGGCCTCATGATCTTCGCCAGCGTCGCTATCGTCACGCTCGCGACGAACGTGGTGGGGCGTGAATCGATCCTGCTGCCATTGATCGGCATCGTCGTGCTCGGCTTGATCGGCCTCTTCGATGATCTCGGTACGATCGTCGGCCGGATCCAGCGCGTACTGAGCTGGAGGATCAAGATCGCGCTGTTGACCACGTTCAGTCTGTCGGCGGCCTTCGTTCTCTTCTACGCACTCGACGTCGAAAACGTGAACATCCCTTGGGCCGGCAGCTATGCGTTGGGCCCCGCCTACATCGCCATCGCGGCCCTCACCATTCTCGCCACAACGACATCAGTCGCCATCAGTGACGGCTTGGACTCGCTGACTGGGGGCACTCTGGCTATCGCGTTCGCCGCGTTCGGCGTGATCGCAGTCGCGCAGGAGCAGGATTTCCTCGTGCGCTTCTGCTTCACGACCCTTGGCGCGCTGGCCGGGTTCCTTTGGTACAACGCCCACCCCGCAAAAATCTTCATGGGCGACACCGGCGCGCTCGCCCTCGGCGGCGCGCTCGCCCTCGTCGCGCTTATGACAGGCCATTGGCTGCTCCTGCCCGTGATCGGCATCGTCTTTGTGATCGAAGCACTGAGCGACATCATTCAAATCGGATACTTCAAGTGGAGCGGCGGCAAGCGGGTATTCCGCATGGCTCCGATCCACAACCATTTCGAACTGCTGGGCTGGTCGGAGCCGCAGATCGTCACGCGTTTTTGGATCATTGGAATGGCCGGGGCCGTCTTAGGGATCGCCTTGGCCTTGCAGGTATGAAGAGATGCGCATCGGGAACGCCGAGCGACCGTGGATTGAGCCCACAAACTTCGCGGGTTTGCGCGTGGGGGTCCTGGGGCTCGGTATCGAAGGCCAAGACGCCGTGCGTTTCCTGAAGAGCGAAGGCGCCGCCGCGATCACCGTCTTTGAGCGGCGCTCGTTCGACGAGCTGCAGGACGAGCAAGCCACGCTCGTCGATGATCGGATCGGACTCCTGCCGGACACGCCCGAAGCGCTGGCCGCGCTGCATCTCGACGCCCTTTTCGTGAGTCAAGGCATCTTGGACAGCCATCCCCTCGTCGCGTCCGCTCACACGCAAGGCCTGCCCATTAGCGCAACGATGCGCTTGTTCCTGCGGCGCTGCCCCGTCCCGGTGATCGGCATCACGGGGAGTGCCGGGAAGACCACCACCACCACCCTGGTTCATCGGATCTTGCAGGCAGCGGGCATGACGGTCATCGCGGGCGGGAACATCGGCGCGGGCGTCTTGGAACAGCTCCCTTCGATCGATCGCGACACCGTGGTTGTTCTCGAGATCAGCCATACGCAGCTCCTCCGGACCGACCGCAGTCCTCACCTCGCGGCCGTGCTGAACATCGCGCCCAACCATCTCGATCAGTTCGGTTGGACGGACTATGTAGACCTCAAGCGCAAGCTCGTGCGTCATCAGACTCCGGATGACATCGTCGTACTCCCGACCGACAACGCGGCGGCGGCGGCACTGGCGCAGGACACCCCCGCCCAGCGCTACGAGTTCGGAACGGGCGGCGGCAAACGCGGCGCCTTCGTCGAAGGCGACCGGATCGTCTGGCGCGATGGTTCCCACACGCGGGAGATCGCTCCCGTCTCGGCCATCGCGCTTCGCGGCGCCCATAACGTTCAGAACGTCCTCGCCGCGGTCGCCATCGTCGGTGCCTGGGGGGCACCACTCGATACGGCAGCATCCGTCATTGCCGCTTTCCGGGGCATCCCCCAGCGCTTGGAGGAGATCGCGACGATCGACGCCGTCCTCTACGTCAACGACTCCATTGCCACCACGCCCGAACGCACGCTCGCCGCGCTGCGTTCCTTTGAGGCGCCGATCGTGCTGCTGCTGGGCGGCCGTGACAAGCAGCTTCCGCTCGATGCACTGGCGGCGGAAGCGCGCAGTCGCGCGCGCGCGGTGATCGGCTTCGGTGAGGCGGGAGCGTGGTTCCTCGCATCGATCGCGGCCGATACAGCCCCCCCAGTGACCCGCGCCGTCGGAACCTTGCCGGAAGCCGTGCGTGCGGCATACGAACTCGCCCAGCCGGGCGACGTCGTCTTGCTCTCGCCCGCGGGCGCATCGTTCGATGCGTACCCCAACTTCGCAGCGCGCGGACGGCACTTCGTAGACCTCGTGCGCACGCTGGAAGTGGAACACGCGAGAAGAAGATGACGACACAGGCGAACCTAGCGGTTCGACAAGCCCGCTTCGCGAGCGAGGCGGGGCAGCGCGACGCCAATTCGCCCGACTGGTTGCTCATCGGCGCCGTAATCGCGCTCACCGTGATCGGTCTGGTATTCGTCTTCAGCGCGTCGGTCGCCGTGGGCCAGCAGCTGTTCGGCGACCCACGCTATTTCGCCGTTCGACAGCTCACGGGCGCCGTGGTGGGCCTGATTGCGTTCGTCGCCCTGGCCCGCCTCGACTACCGGCGGCTCCGCACGTGGAGCCCCATCATCCTGCTCATCGCGATCGTCGCCCTGGTCGCCGTCCTGATGCCCGGAATCGGCGTCGAGCAGAACGGCGCGCGCCGCTGGATGCAGATTGGCCCCCTGCCACCCGTACAGCCGTCCGAATTCGCAAAGCTCGCCGTAGCGATCTACGTAGCAGCCTGGCTAGCTTCCCGCGGGCCCGCGATCCGGCACGTCACCCTCGGCGTCGTTCCCTTTGCCGTCATGGTCGGCTTCTTTGGATTCCTCATCATGGCGGAGCCAGACTTAGGCACCGCGTTGGTCATCGTGACAGTCGCCGGAGCGATGTTTTTCATCGCCGGCGCGGCCTTGCGCCATCTCCTGGCCTTGACTGCCGTCGGCGGCAGTGTCCTGTTCGGGATCATCGCGATCGCCGGCTACGGCCTCGAGCGGTTCACGTCATTCGTGGCCGCCGAATCCGATCCACAAGCGTCGGGCTTTCAGACGCTGCAGCTTTTAATCGCACTGGGCAGCGGCGGGCCAACCGGCGTCGGTATCGGCGAAAGCCGGCAAAAGTTCCTCTACGTCCCGTCCGCGCACACGGATGGCGTCTTCGCCATCATCGGGGAAGAAGCCGGATTCGCCGGCGCGCTGTTGGTCATGGTTTTGGTCGGCTTCCTGGTCTATCGCGGCGCGCGCATCGCGGCGCGCACTAGTGATCCGTTTGGGATGCTTCTTGCGACGGGCATTGTGGCTTGGATCGCCGTGCAAGCCTTCTTCAACATCGGTGGCGTCACGCGCACCATTCCCCTCACAGGAATCCCTTTGCCTTTCATCTCTTTCGGCAGCTCGGCGCTGATCGCGACGCTGGCGGCGGCGGGCGTATTGGTCAGCATTTCGCGCTTTGCCCGGCAGGATGAAGGCCCCGCCTGGCTGCAGCGCCGCCAAGCGAACCAGAAGCGCACAAGCCTGGAGCGCTCGCTATGAGGCTGCTGATCGGCGGAGGCGGCAGCGGCGGCCATATCTTCCCGGGGCTCGCGGTGGCGGGAGCACTGCGGAATTTGCTGCGCGAGGAACTTGAGCTCATGTACATGGGACGCGCAGCGGGTGTCGAAGCCGCAATCGCCGCCGATGCCAGGGTCCCGTTCGCTCCCGTATCCGCACGGGCGCTCCGCGGCCGACACGTATTCAGTCAGACCTGGTCGGTGCTGGTGCTCGCGTATGGCGTCGTGCAGGCACTCCTTGTCCTGCGCCGTTTCCGTCCCGATGTCGTCTTCGTTACGGGTGGTTACGTCAGCATCCCGGTGGGGATCGCCGCCTGGATCTTGCAATGCCCGCTCGTCGTCTTCCTCCCAGATATCGAGCCGGGTTGGGCCGTGCGCGTTCTGGCGCGTCTCGCCACCACCGTCTGCGTCACCCACTCCGCCTCCATCGACGCTTTGCCCGTCCGCAAGACGGTCGCCACGGGCTATCCTCTTCGCGCCGTCTTCCGGGAGCTAGATCGCCCCATGGCCCGTGCGCATTTCCAGCTGAACGGCTCGCCCACCCTATTGGTGACAGCTGCCGTTCAGGGATCGCGCACCATCAATGACGCCATCAGCGCGCATCTCGACAAGGTTTTGGAAGCCGCCCACGTGATTCACGTCACCGGCCCGCGTGACGAGGCACGCTTGCGCGCGCGCCGCGACACACTCCCGGCGACTCTGCGCACGCGCTACCACGTCTTTGGCTACCTCGGTGATGATCTTCCCGTAGCCATGGTCGCGGCCGACCTCGCCATCGCTCGGTCCGGCGCGTCGGTTTTGGGGGAATTCCCCGCAGCCGGGTTACCGGCAGTGTTGGTGCCGCTCCCGGAAGCCGGCGCGCACCAGCGTCGCAACGCCGCGATCCTGGAGGATGCGGGCGCGGCGATCGTTCTGGACGACGCGAATGTCGCAACGGAACTCCTCCCCACCACCCTCTCCATCCTGCAAGACGAAGACCGCCTTACCGCCATGCGACAAGCGGCACACGATCGCGCACGATCCGACGCAGCGGAACGGATCGCAGAATTGCTCTGGGAGGCCCGACGGTGAGCGCCCCGACCGCACACTTCATCGGCATCGGCGGCATACATATGAGCGGGCTAGCGCGCATTCTCTTGGATGAAGGTTGGACCGTCAGTGGTTCCGATCTGGCCGCCAACCACCTCACCGACGAGCTTGCCGCCCGCGGCGCCACGGTCACCATTGGGCACGCGGCGGCCAACGTCTGCGGCGCCGACCTCGTAATCCGCACAGCCGCCGTAAAGGATGAAAACGCTGAGGTTGCCGCAGCGCGCGCGGCCGGAGTCGAGTTGCTGACGCGGGCGCAGATGGTAAGCCGTGTCGCGCAGGACTGCTCGACCCTGACGGTCGCGGGCACCCATGGCAAGACCACCACCGCGACGATGCTGACCCTCATCCTGCGCGAAGCCGGCCTGGACCCAACCTACATACTCGGCGGCGAGTACGCCGGGCTCGCCAGCCAAGCTGCGCGCGGCCGTGGGTCCCAGGCCATCGTCGAGGCCGATGAGTACGCCCACGCCTTCCACGAGTACACACCCACGATCGCGGTCTTGACCAATGTCGAGCGGGATCACTTGGACTATTACCGAGACGAAGCGGCGCTCCAAGAGGCGTTCGTCGGATACGGGCGTACGATTGCGCAGCAGGGCACGCTCATCGTTGGAGCAGACAGCCCCACAGCCGTAACCGTTGCCCAGCAGCTCGCAGCAGAGCGGCCTGACATCACCATCGAGACCTTCGGCACGAACGCCGATTCGACGTGGCGTGCGGCCGACGTGCACGAAAGCGCCAGCGCTTCACGCTTTGTCGTGCACCGCGAAAACGCTGAGCTCGGGACGATCGCACTGGCGGTCCCCGGTCTCTTCAACGTGCGGAACGCCCTCGCCGCCACGGCCGCGAGCCTCTACGGCGGCGCACCCTTCGCAGCCTCGCATCAAGCTCTCGCAGCCTTCGGCGGCGTCCGTCGCCGCTTCGAACAGATCGGAGAAGCGGCCGGGGTCACACTGATAGACGACTACGCGCACCATCCGTCGGAGATCGCGGCAACCGTAAGAGCCGCGCGGCGGCGCTTCCCCAACCGACGGCTCGTGGTCCTGTTCCAGCCCCACACCTACAGCCGCTCCGCTTACCTGCAAGCAAGCTTTGCGCGTTGCTTCAAGGGAGTCGACCTCCTCTTCTTCACGGACACCTACGCTGCCCGCGAGGAGCCGAGCGCTGGCCTAGATGCGGAAGCGCTAGCCCAATCGATCGCCGCTCCTGTGGCGCGCTACACGGGCGACCTCAAGGCAGCTGCGACGGCTGTCTGCACCGAGCTGCGGCCCAGTGACGTCTGTTTCACGATGGGCGCCGGGGACGTCGACACGGCCGGCCCACACATCCTGGAACGGTTGCATCAACGATGACGCTGCGCCAGCAACTTGAAGCGATCGCGGAGGTCCACGCCGATGAGCCGATGGCGCGGCACACGACGTTCGGCATCGGTGGACCCACGGACTTTTACGCCATCGCTACGACTGGCGCGCAGCTACGGGAACTCACACGCACCGCCCGCGCCGCCGCCGTGCCGGTCTTCGTGCTGGGCTCCGGCTCCAACCTCGTCGTGGGCGACGGCGGGATCCGGGGCGTCGTTATCGAGAATCGCGCGACCGCCGTCGCCGAGCCACGGAGCGTCGGCTCTGGGATCCGGCTCGATGCCGAATCGGGTGCCTCGCTTGCCAAGCTCGCACGCAGTACGGCCGACCAGTCGCTCACCGGCCTGGAGTGGGCTGCCGGCATCCCCGGCAGTCTCGGCGGTGCAGTTGTATACAACGCCGGCGCCTACGGCGGGTGCCTGGCGGACGTGCTGACCCGCATTGACGTGCTCGAGCCCGACGGCCGCAAGACGACGGTCTTCGCCGAAGAGCTCGGCTTGGCGTATCGATCGAGCGCATTCACGCGGGGACTGCTGGTCGAGCGCGTCATTCTCGGTCTTGAGTTCCGTCTGGAAGAGGGCAAGCGCGATGCGGCGCGCGCGCGCATTGAGCAACTCGAAGCGAAGCGAAAGAGCACGCAACCCCGCGGTCGCAACGCCGGCTCGATCTTCAAGAATCCCTCACCGCATCCCGCATGGTGGCTCATCGACAAAGTGGGGCTGCGTGGCCATCGGATCGGGGACGCCGTCATCAGCGAGAAACACACCAACTGGATTATTAACCAGGGATCCGCCCGGGCCGCCGAAGTGCACGCCCTGATGCGCCTGGCTGGCGAGCGCGTGCGTGATACGTTCGGGATCGAGCTACACGCCGAGGTAGCACTGGTCGGGGAGGGCTTCGCATGAGCGCTGCGGAAGCCGTGACTCCCACGGTAGGCGTGATCTTCGGAGGCGCCTCCTCAGAGCATGCGATCTCAGTGCGGTCCGCGCGCGCCGTGCTCGCAGCCTTAGACGAGACGCGCTTTGAGCCACTCTGCTTCGGCGTCACGCGGCAGGGCACCTGGCTCCAGCCCATCGAGACTGAGAAGCAGATCGCCGCCATGGACGCCGGAGCGGGGGAAGAGGTCCGTGGAACGGCTGGCTCCGGCCTGCCTACTCGACTACAGGTATTGAAAGCGCTCGCCGCGTGCGACATCGTCTTCCCGCTGATCCACGGGCGTCACGGCGAGGACGGCACCATTCAGGGCCTGCTGGAACTCGCGGGCCTCCCCTACGTAGGCGCAGGCGTCGCCGCTTCTGCGATCGCGATGGACAAGGCGATCATGAAGCGCCTCTTCCATGAGGCCAGCCTTCCCACACTCCCCTACCAGGTCTTAACTTGGCACAACTGGCGTGCCAGTCCCGCCATCGCCGCGCGCGCTGCCGCACAGCTCTCCTATCCAGTGTTCGTGAAGCCAGCCCAAGGTGGAAGCAGCATCGCCACGACCAAAGTGCACCACCCTGACGATCTCGACCGCGCCGTGGCAAACGCCTTCCGCATCGACCGGCGTGTCCTGATTGAACACGCGATCGATGCGCGGGAGATCGAATGCGCCGTACTCGGCAACGCCGACGCCACGGCGTCGCCGCTGGGCGAAATCCGCTACCAGCGCGAGTTCTATGACTATGTCGCCAAATACGAAGACCAGCAGACCGAGCTTGTGGTCCCGGCCCACCTCCCAATTGCCCTCAGCGATACGATCCGAGCAATGGCACTGGACGCCTACCGCGCCATCGACTGCGCTGGCATGGGACGGGTGGACTTCCTCATCGAAAAGAACGACACGATCTGGCTGAGTGAAATTAACACCATCCCCGGCTTCACAAGCGGGAGCATGTTCCCCCCGCCTCTGGGAAGAGGCAGGGGTTCCTTTTCCAGAGCTCGTATCCCGATTGGTGGAGTTGGCGTTGGAACAGCACGAAGAGCGGAGCCGCCGTGCCACGTACGAATAAGAAGTCCGGCAGCGGTGATCGCCGTCTCCCCACCGCACGGGACTACGTCGACATGCCGGTGCCGATCCCCGATCCTCCGCCGGTCAGCGCTCCTTGGCGCCCTCGCTGGCGTACCGTCATCATCGCATTGCTCGCTGTGAGCCTCATCGTCGGGGCGGGAGCCGTTCTCAATTCTCCGCTCATGAAAATCCGCTCCGTCACCGTGGAAGGGACACAGCAGCTTTCTCCAGAAGCGGTCATTCAGATCGCAGGCGTCCGGGGCGACCACTTCCTCCTTGCCGATCTCCGCCGCGCCGAAGCCGAGCTCCGCAAGCTCCCTCTCGTGAAAGAGGCATCACTCAGCCGGACCTGGCCCAACCAGATCCGGATCGCGATCAGGGAGCGCACGCCCTGGGCGGCGTGGCAAATGGGTGACGCCGTCTATGCCATCGACGCAAGAAGGCGTCGTCCTTGAAGGATTCGATCCTCCCTCAAGCGGCGCGGTAGTCCGTCAAATCTCGTCGTTGCCTGAAGTAAAGAATGGAGCGACGGTAGATCTCGATGCGATCGCCATTATCCGGCTCATTGAAGCGAACGGACCGCCGGAGCGGGGTCCCGCGATCATTGGATACGAATGGTCGCTCCGAGATGGGCTAACGGTAGTCACCGAGCACGGTCGCATCACGTTCGGCGGTAGCGATGGCTTTGACTTCAAGTTCCAGGTGTGGGAGCAACTCGAGGCCGAAGCGTGGCAGCGCGGAGAGCCCTTGATCCTCGCCGATCTGCGCTTCGGCGCGCGGCCCGCCGTGGAGATCGGCTTGGGGTTGGAACGCACGCCACAAAGTGGAGAATCGTAAGCACTGATGGCTACTCCTAGCGCCTTCGCAGTGATCGACATCGGCAGCACGAAGACCGTGACGGTCGTCGGCGACACCAGTGACACCGGCCTGCTGCGTGTGCTTGGGGTGGGAACGATACGCTCGGAGGGCATCGAGAAGGGCCAAGTCAGCCATATCGCGAAGGCGGTTGAGGCGATTCAAGCGTCGGTGGAACAAGCCGAGCGCATGAGCGGCACCCGGATCGTCTCCGCCTCGGTCGGGATCGCCGGCACGCACTTGGCCAGCCTCCAACAACCGCGGCATCGTCGCGATCCCGGACCCCAGTCAGCCGATCACCGCCGACGACGTGCAGCGCGTCATCGACGCCGCACGAATGGTAAGCCTCAAAAGCAACCGCCAGATGCTGCATGCCCTGCCCCGCTACTTCGTTGTGGACGGGCAGGATCGCGTCGCGGATCCAGTCGGGATGCATGGCCAACGTCTCGACGTCGAGATGCACATCGTGACCTGCGGCGTGAATCCGCTGCAAAACGCGATCAAGTGCGTCGAAGAGGCGGGCCTCCAAGTTGATTCAGTCATCGCCAATCCCGTGGCGATCGCCGACGTGCTGATCCGTCCCGAGGAGATCAGCGAGGGCGTGGTCGTCGTCGACATCGGAGGAGGCACCACGGACGTCGCCGTTTTCCTTGATGGAGCACTCATCCACACCAGCAGCCTCCCGGTCGGCGGCACGAACATCACCCGCGATGTGGTCGTCGGGCTGCGCTGTCCGCAAGATGTCGCCGAGGAGGTCAAGCTCGCGCACGCGCACGCGCTACCGACGGAAGGGGCCGCGGAGGCGACCATCGCGCTCGACGCCTTCGGGTACGAGAAAGAGCGCAGTGTCTCTCACCGTCTGCTGGGAGAGATCGTGCAGGCGCGCGTCGAAGAGATCCTCTCGATGGTCATGGTGGAAGTGAAGCGCGCGGGACAAGCGGACTTGATCTCGGCGGGGCTGGTGATCACCGGTGGTACCGCCGAACTGGAAGGCATTACCGAGCTAGCCGAGCGCCTGTCGGGCCTGCCCGTTCGCGTCGGCCGAATAGAGGAGGTGTACGGACTCACGGATGACGTATCGGCGCCGGCCTATGCGGCCGCGCTGGGGCTCTTGCGCTGGGCATCGAAGGATCAGGCGATGGTCACCGGTCCAGTGAGCCTCCGCATGCCGCCCACAGCCGGCCTCGGCGATCTGATAAGGCGCATCGGGCGCTTGGGGAGGATCTTCCTCCCGCAATAACTCGGGAAGACATCCGCTGGGAAGGAGCGGATTTTGCTTCGTGCTTGAGCTCTCGACAAACTGGTGGCGGGGGTGAGAAAGGACGAAGGATGCATCCGAACAACGAATTGACCGGCCTGCCGCCAATCAAAGTGGTCGGGGTGGGCGGGGGTGGCTGCAACGCAGTCAATCGCATGATTGACCAGAAGATCAACGGCGTCCATTTCCTCGCAGTCAACACCGACGCCCAGCAACTCGCCGATAGCGATGCCGGCGAGCGCATGCGCATCGGCGATAAATTGACCCGTGGTCTTGGGGTCGGCGGCGATGCCGAGATCGGAAAGATGGCAGCCGAGGAAAGCCGCGCTGAGCTGATAGAGACACTCAAGGGTATGGACATGGTGCTCATCACCGCCGGCATGGGCGGTGGGACCGGCACCGGTGCCGCACCCGTCGTTGCCGAAGTGTCACACGAGATCGGGCGCTTACCATCGCGATCGTGACCAAACCCTTCGCCTTCGAAGGGCGAAGCGCCGCCAGGTTGCCGCCGCCGGCCTCGAACGCCTCGCGGAGCATGCCGACACGGTGATCGCTGTTCCCACGACCGCCTGCTCGCGCTCGCCGGCCCAACACGACGGTGAGCGAATCCTTCCGCATGGCGGACGATGTCCTCCGGCACGGGATCGCCGGCATCTCCGACGTCATCACCGTGCCGGGCGAGATCAACCTCGACTTCAATGATGTGAAGAAGGTGATGGGCGCCGGAGGGCGGGCGCTGATGGCGACCGGATGCGGCAGCGGCGAAACCGCGCCGTCGACGCCGCCCAAATGGCCATCACGAGTCCGCTCCTCGAGATCGACGTCACTGGAGCCCGAAAGGTCCTCTACAACGTCATCTCCGCCGGCGACCTCGGCCTCAACGAACTCAACATGGCCGCCAAGGTGATCCAGGAGATGGTCGACCCAGAAGCGGAGATCATTTTCGGTACTGCGATCGACCCCTCACTCGATGGCGATGTGCAAATCACCGTGATCGCCACCGGCTTCGACAAGCCACTGCCGCCCCCAGTCGCGGAGGACGGCGAGCGATGGTCGTCGGAAATGCTGAGCGAAATGGGGCTCGATGCAGAGGACGTGGAGCTCCCTGCGTTCCTGCGGCGCCAGCGTACCTACGCGGTTAGCTCCAGCCACGCCGCAGGCGAGGCCACGCCCCGTTCCAGAGCCTCTGACCCCTCTCTTCGGGCTATGCGCCCCAGCAGTGAGGCGACGCCGGCCGGCGTCGCCTCACTGCGTGTGAGAGCCATTGGAAGTTCTCCGGTTCCCTCCAGGGCGCCCGAGGAGTACGGCACCTCAGCCCATGAGAGCCAACAGCGGCGCACCGCCAAGCGTTGCGGCACACCACTACCATGAGCAAATGCAGTGCCCCTACTGCCAGTCGAGTGAGACACGTGTCATCGACTCGCGTCCCGCCAACGCCGAGATTCGCCGACGGCGTTCCTGCGAAGATTGCGCGCGCCGCTTCACCACCTACGAAAAGCTCGCCGAAGTTGAGCCGATGGTAGTAAAGCGTGATGGTCGGCGCGAGCCGTTTCAACGCAAAAAGTTGCGGCTGGGCCTCGGCCGCGCTTGTGTCAAACGCGCGGTGCCGCAGATCTCACTCGATGAGATCGTGGCGGCGATCGAACGGCGCGTGCGACAGAGCGAGATCGCGGAAGTTGAGAGCCGGCAGCTGGGCGACTGGGCCGTCGAGCACCTGATCTCCATCGATCCCGTTGCTGGGTTCCGCTTCGCCGCCGTCTTCCGCCGACCCACCGATCTCGATGAAATCCGACGTGAGCTCGCCGCAGCCGAGCAGGCCGCCCGCGCCCGCGCCGCCGTATCAGAAGAGTGGGACCAGCCACCGCTACCCGGTCTCGCAACGCCCGCCACCAGGCTTTCGGCCCAGGGGAGTCGCAAGCGTGACCAGGCTACCCCGTAACTGCCCTCGCCCCAGGTCATTCACCGAGAACGGGTTCGTGGTAGGGGTCAGCACGACCTCCACCGCGATGTTCGGAGCGCTTCGTCAAGAAGCCAGAAGGGCTTGCTTCGGCCGCCGCTGAGAACCTGAACGTCGACGGGGATGCCCACGGCGGTGACCCGTCGCATTTGCCGTCCAGAGCCAGGGCTTCGTGGCACATCGCGAGCACCTGCTGAATCTGCCCGCGCTGACGCTGACTGCTGCTCATCAAGAGCACACCGCATCTTTTCAACACAGCTTTCCAACACAACCGCTTGGGAACGGTGCGACGCGCAACCACGCATGGAGGCCGCGCAGACAACGCAAATGCAAACACGCGTGGAGCGTCGATCCACTGAGCGGGCGCGTGCCGGTCGGTCACGATCGTCCGCGACGTTCGTCGTGCATCACTTGTTTGGTTCAAAGAATCACGGTGTAATTAACGCATTCCAGAGGCAGTCGCGATCGGCGCGGCTGCCTCAGCAGGGAGGAAAGCCTATGCCAGCTCGCCAAGAGCGCGGCCAAGAAGGCTGCCCCCAAGAGCGCGGCCAAGAAGACCGCCCGCAAGGCGCCCGCAAAGAAAGCAGCCAAGCGGCAGCCCACGACGAAGAAAGCAAGCAGCACTCCAGCTTCGTCGTCAATGCCGCCCCCCCGCCCACCAGCGCCGCTCGCTCCGCGACCGCCTGGTATGCCGCCAGCTTCCCCGCTGGGGTCGACATCGACCTCAGCGCCTTGAAGCACCTCCGAACGCGGCAACCCGGCCAGCGACATTCGCAGCCGCTCCACGGAGCGGGCTGCTCTCTACTTCTTACCACCGACCCGATCAAGCCCATGGCTTATCCTGCTGAAATTATGACCGCGGTCACGCCGAGGGACGATTCGATAAGCGAGGCAGCGCCCAGCCGCTCTATCGCGCAGGAGACCGCGACCACCTGGCGCCATGTCGGTCCGAACCTCCGGCAGATACGTGAGGCGATCGCGCGCGCGGCCGAACGGGCCGACCGGGACCCGGTTGGCGTGCGCCTCGTCGCCGTGAGTAAAGGGGCCCCCTCACGGCCGTGCATGCGGCGATCGCGGCCGGTCAGCGAATCTTCGGTGAGAACCGCGTCCAAGAAGCGCGAGCCAAGATCGATACTCTCCAAGATCCCAGAGTCGAATGGCACCTAATCGGCCACCTGCAGCGCAACAAAGCCAAAGCCGCAACCGCCTTTGATATGATCGAAAGTGTGGATTCGGTTCGCGTCGCGGCCGCGTTAGATCATCAACTCGATAGCCCTCGGGCGGTCCTCTTAGAGATCAACGTCGCCGGTGAAACGAGTAAGACGGGCTTTGCCCCTCATGAATTGTCCGCCGCGCTAGAGGCGATCCGGGGCATGCCTCAACTTTGTGTGGAAGGCCTAATGACGATCGCTCCCCTTACCCCAGAGCCCGAGGAGATCCGGCCCGTCTTCCGTAAGCTGCGCGCCCTCCGCGATGCGCACGGCCTCACTGAACTCTCGATGGGGATGACGAACGATTACGCCGTCGCCATTGAGGAGGGCGCCACTCTCGTCCGCATCGGCCGCGCTATCTTCCATGAGCGCTAGACAAGGCGGAGCGGCGGCCGACAAGGCCTACTGCATAATCGGCGGCGGCGTCATGGGCGAAGCGATCGGGCGCTCGCTCATCTCGACCGGTACAGCGTCCGCCTCCGCCATCATCATCTGCGACATCGACGCCAAGCGGCGCTCTTATCTGGAAAGCGATCTCGGCGTCACCGTCACCGGCGAGCACGCCGAAGCATGCCAGACCGCTCCCGTGGTGGTG
This sequence comes from Dehalococcoidia bacterium, assembly GCA_963663895.2. Taxonomy (GTDB): domain Bacteria; phylum Chloroflexota; class Dehalococcoidia; order Bin125; family Bin125; genus JAPOXK01. The sequence goes on from CAXXRD010000001.1 coordinate 171,233, forward strand.
CTGGCAGTCAAGCCGCAGGACTTCCGCACGATCAGCAACTCGCTGCAGGGACGAATTCTGCCAGAGCAACTAGTGCTCTCAATCATGGCCGGCGTCAATGTCGGCACACTCCGAAACCAGCTGGGGCACCGCGCCTTGGTCCGTGTCATGCCCAACACCCCCGCCCAGATCGGGAAAGGGATGGCCGTCTGGACCGCAACTCCTGAGGTCAACGACGAACAGCGCGCCACCGTCCGTCGTATCCTCCAGACCCTGGGCATTGAGCTTTACGTACCAGACGAGCGCTACATCGACATGGCGACGGCCGTGAGCGGCTCGGGGCCCGGCTTCTTCTTCCTCATCCTTGAGGCCATGATCGACGGCGCCGTCCAGATCGGCATGCGACGCGAACTCGCGGCCGAGATGGTCTATCAAACGGCCCTGGGCTCCGCCGCCTTCGCCCAGCAGTCGAAGCTGCACACGGCTGTCTTGCGCGACCAGGTCACTTCCCCCGGCGGAACCACGGCCGAGGGATCCGGGCCATGGAGCAGCAAGGCGTGCGGGCAGGGATCATCGAAGCGATCGTGGCAGCCTATGAGCGAACCTTGGAACTTGGACAAGAAGCGTGAGCGGCCTCGATATCACCCTGCGCATCATCGAGATCTACAGCCTCATCATTTTCGCGCGGATCATCGTCTCCTGGATCCCGCTCTTCACACAGCGGCCATTGGACACGTCCAACCCCCTCATCCGCTTTCTGTTCGACGTGACGGAGCCGTTGCTCGCCCCTATCCGGCGTTTCGCATTGGTCGGCCAGATCGACCTCTCGCCGCTGGTGGCGATCTTCGCCCTCATCATCATTCGCGAGATCCTCAGCCAGGCCATCTAAGCTCGCCCAAAGCTGGGGGAAGCGCCGCACCTGTCCTTTCCCTAGCCCTGGCGCGCCCGAGACACAGACGTCGAAAGAGAGCGACCCCCCGCTCTGGACAGCCCCTGCCGAGCGCGGCACGAAAGATACTAGTTACGTCAAGTAGATCCGGCCTCTACCGCAGCGGCGTGCTCGGGGCTTGCACCCAGTGGAGCAATGTGACATCGTTCAATATCGAACGGGTGTTCTAACTCAACCATAAGTACGGGTGCAGGGCTGGAGGGGATATTACGATGCGTGACAAGACCGATATGGCACTCTCGACCGTGCTAGAAGATCTCGAGAAACAGTACGGACAGGGCATCGTGATGCGACTGGGCGAAGCCAGTCGCAGGCTCCATGTCCAAGTCATCCCTACGGGATCCCTAGCGCTAGACATCGCCCTCGGGGTCGGCGGCATCCCTCGCGGCCGCATCACCGAGATCTTCGGTCCAGAAAGCACCGGCAAGTCAACGCTCGCGCAGCACATCATCGCCCAGGCGCAGCAGCGTGGCGGGCAAGCCGCCTATATCGACGTGGAACATGCGCTGGATCCGGCATTCGCAGCGGCTATCGGCATCAACATCAACGATCTCCTGATCTCCCAGCCAGACACCGGCGAGCAGGCGCTCGAAATCACGCAACACTTGGTCCGCAGCAATGCTATCGATGTTCTGGTCGTGGATAGCGTCGCGGCCCTGGTGCCGAAAGCGGAGATCGAGGGCGAGATGGGCGATAGCCACATGGCGCTGCAGGCGCGGCTGATGTCACAAGCGATGCGCAAGCTCACCAGCTCGATCTCAAAATCGCGCACCGCCCTGATCTTCATCAACCAGCTGCGCGAGAAGGTGGGAATCGTCTTCGGCAACCCCGAAGTAACACCTGGCGGCCGCGCTCTCAAGTTCTACTCTTCCGTCCGAATCGACTTGCGGCGCACGGAACAGCTCAAGGTCGGGCAGGAGATAGTGGGCGGCCGCGTCCGGGCCAAAGTCGTAAAGAACAAGGTGGCCGCGCCCTTCCGCACCGCGGAGTTCGATATTATGTTCACTGGTGCGACCCGCGGAATCAGCCTGGAGGGGGACATCCTGCACCTCGGAGTCGAGCACGGTGTCGTGAGGAAGACCGGCGCCTTCTTCACTCACGGTGAGACTCGCCTCGGCCAGGGACGGGAGAATGCGAAGCGCTTCCTCACAGAGCACAAGGAACTGGCGCGGAAGATCGAGAGCCAGATCCGAGAGGCGGCCGGCCTCGCCCCCGCGGCCTCATCAGAAAGCAGCGACGAAGCAGCGACGGAGGGCTCGGCGGACGTTCCGACCCAGGCGCAGCCGTCCGCGGTCAAGGCGGGCGGCAAGGTGTCCAGTGTGCATGAAACAGCGAACGGCCGCGCGTGAGTGCAGTAGCACCGATGACCGCCGGTGAACCGTCAGCGGTCGACCTCGGCGCGCAAGCGGTTTGGGCACGCGTCACGGAGATCCGACCGCGGCGCGGCCGCGTGACGATCTCTTTCGACAGCGCCTTGCCGCTCGAATGCGACCGCAGCTTCGAACTCGCCTCCCATCTCGCGGTCGGCGACAGCGTTAGTCCGCAGACCCTGGACCGGCTGCGCCGGCGGGCGGCGGCACACACCGCGGAAGCGATCGCAGAGAAGCTGCTGGCACGACGGCCTCGCAGCGAGTCGGAACTCCTCACACGCCTCAAGCAGCGGGGGGTTCAGCCGGTCGTCGCCAAAGAGGTCGTAGCCTCACTACGAGAGCGAGGTCTCATCGACGATGCAGCCTTCGCCCGGTACTGGGCTGAAGAACGGGCTCGTGCCCGCCCGCGTGCCGCACGGATGATCCGGGCTGAGTTGGGTGCCAAGGGCGTCGCGCCAGCCATCGCGGCCGCGGCCACTGCGCAGATCTCCGATGACGAGCTAGCCACGCAGCTGGCTCACAAGGCGGCACAGCGCTTCCAGGGAGATTGGCCGGCCTACGAGCGCCGTGGCGGCGCCATGCTGATTCGCCGCGGTTTCTCGTACGAAGTCGCGCGGCGCGCGCTGAGATCCGCCTGGGAATCACGAGAGAACACAGACGGCAGCGACGCGCGCTAGCGGTTCACCCCCCTCGCCGACTTGTCTCGCCCAGCGCTTTTTTCTTGCCGCTTGTGAGAGGGCCGCATATTATCGTCGAGCGACCCGACGGCAGGTCGCACCGTATCGTAAGTGTGACACGCGAGTGTAAGGACGTACCAAAGCATGTGGGGAGCCCTCAAGCGGCTCCTGGGGATTGCGAGTGGACCCGACCCGCGCGAACAGGCGCGCCGCACTGCGGATGCCATCGTCGAGCGGGGTGAGCAAGAGGCAAAGTCGCGAATTCTGGAAGCGCAGGAGCAGGTGCTCAAGCTGCGCCAAGATTCGCAAGCTGAGGCGCGCGAGCTGCGCGCACAAGTCGAGAGGCAAGAAAACCGGCTGGCGAAGCGTAGCGAGACGCTGGACCGGAAAGAAACGGATCTCGACCGGCGTGAGCAGCGACAGCGGGACCGCGAGCACTCGCTCCAGGAGCGAGAAGATGAACTCGAAGAGCTGTTCGAGCAGGAACGGCAGCGGCTCGAGCAGCTAGGCCAGCTATCGACGGCCGAAGCACGCGACCTCCTCCTCGACCGTGTCGAAGAGGAAGTGCGCGACGACGCCGTTCGTCGAATGCACCAAACCGAAGAGAAGATCAAGGAAGAGGCCGATCAGCGCGTCCGCCACATCCTGGCCGGAACGATGCAGCGCGTCACCTCCGAGGTGACGACTGAGAGCACCGTCTCCGTCGTTCCCATTCCCAGTGACGAGATGAAGGGGCGGATCATCGGCCGTGAAGGACGCAATATCCGCGCGCTCGAAGCTGCGACCGGCTGCGACCTGATCATTGATGACACCCCGGACGCGGTGACGCTGTCCGCCTTCGACCCCGTCCGTCGCGAGATCGGTCGGATCGCGCTATCGCGCCTCGTCCAAGACGGCCGTATCCACCCAACCCGCGTGGAAGAAGCCGTCGAGAAGGCGGAAAGGGAAGTGAATGCCGTGATCAAAGAGGCGGGGGAAGCCGCCTCTTTGGAAGCGAACTGTCCGGGTTTGCCGCGTGAAGTTCTCGACATCTTCGGCCGCCTACGCTATCGCACTTCCTACGGTCAGAATCAGCTGCGACACGCCGTGGAGACGGCGCACATCGCCGCCATGATCGCGCACGAGGTGGGCGCCGATGTCGAAGTTGCCCGACACGGCGCCCTTCTGCACGACCTCGGGAAAGCCGTCGACCACGATGTCGAGGGCACGCACGCGATAATCGGCGCCGATATTGCCCGGCGCTTCAAGCTGCCCGATCCCGTTGCGCACTGCATTGAAGCCCACCACGAAGAGGTCGAACCCAGCTCCGTGGAGGCGATCATCGTCCAACTCTCAGACGCGATCTCAGGCGGCCGCCCAGGCGCCCGGCGCGATTCATTCGAGCACTACGTCAAACGCCTGGAGGCGCTCGAATCGATCGCGAGTTCGTTCGACGGCGTGGAGCGATGCTTCGCCATTCAGGCCGGCCGCGAGGTGCGTGTCGCCGTGAAGCCGGATCAGGTGGACGATCTCGAAGCGATGCAGTTGGCGCGAGACATCAGCAAGAAAATCGAGGAGAGCCTCCAGTACCCAGGCCAGATTCGGGTGACCGTGCTGCGGGAGACACGCGCCTCCGAGTACGCGCGCTAGCGCCGCATGCGAGCTCTGCTCGTCGGCGACGTCGTCGGCAAGGCCGGGCGCCGGGTCGTCGGGGCACTGCTGCCCGCGATGCGCGAAGAGCTCTCGGTCGATTTCGTCGTCGCCAACGGCGAAAACCTGGCGCACGGGCGCGGCACGACGGAGGCGACGGTCAAAGAACTCGTCAGCGCCGGAGTGGATGTCGTCAGTGGGGGCAACCACACCTGGGCCTATCCCGAGTTCGTGCCCCTGCTCGACTCAGACTTGCCCGTTCTTCGCCCGGCCAACTACCCCCCGGGCGCTCCCGGGACGGGCGTTTGGCAGGGCGAGCGGCTGGCGGTCATCAACCTCATCGGCCGTACCTTCATGGAAGCACTGGACAACCCCTTCCGCACCGTTGACACCCTCCTCGACGAGCTACCCGACGGCCTACCGGTGCTGGTGGATTTCCACGCAGAGGCCACCTCCGAGAAGCAGGCGCTCGGCTGGCACCTCGACGGCCGGGTCACTGCCGTCGTGGGCACGCACACGCACGTTCCGACGGCGGACGCCCGGCTCCTGCCTCAGGGCACCGCTTACGTGACCGATCTAGGGATGTGCGGCGCACGCGACTCCGTGATCGGCGCGGAAGCGGACGCCGTACTCACACGCTTCCGCACCGGCCTCCCCACCCGCTTGCCTCCCGCCGAGAAGGGAACCGCTGTATTGGGAGCAGTCCTCATCGACCTCGATGAAAACGACGGACGTGCCCGGTCGATCGAGCGTGTGGATCGCATATGGGATCCGCCGCCAACAGAAACCACAGGAGCTTGATGGCACTGGGCGACTTCCACACTCATACGCACCACTCCGACGGTCTCCTCGCACCGGCTGAGTTGGTCAGGCGGGCGGCCGCCAACAGTGTCGAGGTCCTCGCCGTAACCGACCACGACACCACGGCAGGCCTGGCAGAGGCAGAGGCCGCAGCACGATCAGCCAACGTCCGTCTCATCGCCGGCGTCGAACTCTCAGCGGACGGCGACGACGGCGCGGACTACCATCTCCTGGGCTACTTCCCCTCGGTCCCTGCCGTCCTTTCCGACGGGACATTTCAAGATCAGCTCCACGCCTATCGCGTCGGCCGGCAGCAGCGGGGGCGTATCCTCCTGGAGAAGCTGGCCGCGCTGGGAATGCCGCTCGACTGGGAGCGCCTCCTTGCGATCGCCGGTCCAGCCGCCGTGGGACGCCCCCATATCGCCCAGGCGATGGTCGAACAGGGATACGTGGCATCGGTCAGAGAGGCGTTCGACCGCTATCTCCACGACGAGGGCCCCGTTGACGCAGAGCGCGAGAAGCTGCCGCCACAGAGTGCCGTTGAGCTGATCCGTGCCGCAGGCGGCGTCGCCGTGTTAGCCCATCCTTGCTTCCTGCCCAACCCGGCGGCGGCCGTAACAGCGCTCAAGCCTGCAGGACTCGCCGGCCTGGAGGTGTACTACAAAAACCTGTCCCCGGAAGAGATCGGTACGTTCGCCGCGCTTGCCGAGAGCACCGACCTGATCGCCAGCGGCGGCTCCGACTATCACGGGATCCACGACGACGAGTGCGACCCCGGCGACATCCCCTTTGCAGACGCTGAGGTCTATCAGTTCGTCGATGGCCTGGAAGCTCGGTGGCAAGCGACAGCCCAGCTAGAGCGAGAGGCACAGTGACTTTAAACAGCAGCAGCAGCCTCGATAATCAAGCCATTGAGGCGATCATCCCTCACCGCTTCCCCTTCCTCTTCGTTGATCGCGTGATCGAGATCGAGGAAGGGAAGCGAGCCGTTGGCATCAAGAACGTGAGCGCCGACGAGTGGTTCTTCCGCGGCCACTTCCCCGGCCGGCCCATTATGCCCGGCGTCCTGATCGTCGAAGCGCTCGCCCAAGTCGGTGCAGTGGCAGCGCTCAGCCACCCCGACAACAAGGGGAAACTGGGGCTCTTCGCGGGAATCGACAAGGTTCGCTTCCGCCGCCAGGTCACACCCGGAGATCAACTCCGACTCGAGGTCACGCTCGAGCGGCTGCGCGGCCCGGTCGGACGCGCCACGGCAGTGGCGACCGTGGACGGCGCCGTCGCCGCAGAAGGCAAGCTCACTTTCGCTCTTATCGATGAAGCGAACCCAGCGAGCTAACAGCCTCAGACCCGCAGCACGACCCAGAGCACGAGCACCAGCCCCATGCTGACCACGCTGGTCCCGCCGATCCAAACCAGGTCCCGCCGCACGTAGCTGAAGTCGAGCGGCGCCAGCCGGCGGCGCGGAAGCCGCTCCTCGGCAGCGCGCGGACCGCCCCGGCGTCTCTCACGCTGCCGAGGCCGGCCAACGGCGCGCGGCGGAACCGTTGCGGCACCGCCAAAGATCGAACTGCCGGCCGGTATCTGCGCCGCGCTCGGAGCAGCAGTGGGGAGCTCTGCAGCCTGCGGGGGACCGCCGTCTCGTGCCCGCTTCTTCCCTCGCCGTCCTGGCAGCGTACCGCCGCCGCGCTGTCCCCCGCGCGTTCCCTGAGGACGGCCACGCTTCCCCTTCGCCACGTCCCACCTCCGCTGGAACCGACTCGATCGCTCGCGATACCCATATCAGTATACGGAGACCATTCTCTAACGCATGGTCCACGTTGCCGCTGATCAGGCTGCTCCGTAGACTGATGCGGCTGGCCCCGTGGTGTAGCGGCCTAACACGCCACCCTGTCAAGGTGGAGATCGGCGGTTCGAATCCGCTCGGGGTCGCCAGCCCCAACTTGCATCCCGAGTGCGGCGAAGCGACCGCCTCGCCCGGCTTCGCTTCCGGGGATCCGGCCGCGCGAGCGTCCCGGCGCTCTCCCCGCCCTTTCTTGACAGCCCGCTCGACAGCCGTGGACACTGCCGCCCGCCTCCCTGTAGCCATGCGGAGGGCGCAGGCTTATCCAGCGGAGGCTGGAGGAGCGCATGGATTCAAGAGCAATCGTGCAAGCCAAGCTGGCCGAATGGAACATTACCCCGACCGAGGAGGACTTGGCACAGCTCGTTCCGGCATATGAAAACCTGCTTGTGTGGCAGCAGGTGGTCGAAGAGATGCTCGAGAGCCGACCCATGTCGGATGGCATGGAGATGCCCACGACCGAGCCCGCCGCGATCCACGACCTCACGAGGTACCGCTAGACATGACACTCAACAGCCGCGACTTAGCCTACGCCTCTATTGATGACGTTTCGAAGCTGATTGAACGCAAGGAGCTGTCGCCCGTCGAAGTGCTCGACAACACCCTGGCGCGCATCGACGAGCTGGAAGACACCATTAACGCCTACATCCATGTCTTCACAGACGAGGCGCGCGCACAAGCGCAAGCCGCCGAGGCGGAGATCAAGAGCGGTGCTTACCGGGGCCCGCTGCACGGCATCCCCGTCTGCATCAAGGATATCTACGAGTCTGGACCCACGACATGCGGATCGAAGTCGCTGCTGGGGTACGAAGCGCCGGAGGATTGCCCCTCCGTCGCGAACCTCAAAGTCGCGGGGGCCATCGTCGTCGGGAAGACGGAGACCTACGAGTTCGCCTACGGCTTCCCCACGAATGCCTCGCACTTCAAACCGACCCATAACCCCTGGAACCTCGACCACGAGTGCGGGGGTTCCAGCAGCGGCACCGGTGGCGCCGTCGCCGCCGGCATGGCGTACGCCGGCATGGGATCGTGTACGGGCGGTTCCATCCGCTGGCCAGCCTTCTGCACCGGCATCGTCGGTCTCAAGGGCACCTACGGGCGCGTGAGCCGTCGCGGCGTCTTCCCGCTCTCCTGGACCCTCGACCACACGGGACCGCTCGCGCGCACGGTGACCGACGCCGCGCACATGCTGCGCGGCTGCGCGGGCTACGATCCGCAGGATCCCGCTTCCGCGAACGTGCCCGTCCCCGACTTCACGTCGAAGATCGGTCGGGACATCAAGGGCATGAAGATTGGGTTGATCAAAGAGCTCTACGAAGACAACTGCGATCCCAAGGTCAAGCAGCCGTACGACGAAGCGCTGAAAGTCTTCGAGAGCCTGGGGGCCGAGCTGATCGAGGTGCCGGGGCTCACGGTGCGGCAGATGCAGGCGATCGAATGGCCGACCCTCTTCAGCGAGGCGGCCTCCATCCATATCCGCAACCAGCGTGGACCGCGTGTCGAGGAGTACAACCCCCACACTTGGCAGTTCCTGCAGTACGGTCTGCTCGTCAGCGCCGGCTACTATCACAACGCCCAGCGGGCTCGCGCCCAGGTTCGCGACAGTTTCCTCAAGTCCTTGAACGAGAAGGTCGACGTTCTCATGACGCCGACCGTTGGCTTCCCCGTCCCGCCCATTCTGGATGAATCGCCCGGCCTCAGCATCGTGGCCGGGGACTTCACCGTGTACACGGCGATCTTTAACCAATCGGGCCTCCCCGCGATGCAAGTTCCCTGCGGCTTCGACGACGACAGCCTCCCGGTCGGACTGCAGATCGCCGGTAAACCGTTTGACGAAGAGACCGTCTGCCAGATCGGCTACGCCTACGAGCAGGAAGCAGGCTGGATCCACAAGCACCCCGATATGTAACGCGCGCCCGTCCATGAAAAAGGGCGCGGAGCGATCACTCCCGCTCCGCGCCCCCGTGGCGTCTCGCAGAGAGCGATGCCGACAGGGCCTTCGGTCGCGCCCACTCCACCCGGCCGGCTGACCGCGTTACGCCCCACTCGACCGAGGGAGCTTCGCCATCCACGGAACCGAGTACGGCCCACGCACGCCAAAGCTCACACTCTCACCAACTGTTGGTCCCTCTGGCATAGGCAAGATTCCCTAGCACGAACAACCCAAGCCCAGCACAACTGCACACCGCGTTAGGCGTTCGCGTCGCTTGCAGGATCTTGACCGCGCTCGCCCTTCCCAAGTCTCGTCGCCCCACTCAAGGAAAGGCGGGGGATCGCTCAATCCCGCTCGCGTGCAACATCGCCTCAACATCCTGGAGAATCCCCTTCTCGATCGGTTGACCCAACCGGTCGAGAGGACCGACGAGAAAGGATGAGATGCGTCATGCCCCAGGTCACTGTGCGTGGAACGACGATCGAATACAGCGAAGCCGGCAAAGGATTCCCACTGCTCCTATGCCATGAGTTTGGGGGGAGCCGGGAAAGCTGGGACGCGCAAGTCCGCTTCTTCGCCAGACGCTATCGCGTCATCACGTATAACGCCCGTGGCTTTCCTCCCTCCGGCGTTCCCGAGGATCTCGCTGCCTACTCGCAGAACCAAGCCGTCGACGACGCCTACCAGCTGCTCCAACAGCTCGGCATCGAGCAAGCCTACGTGGGCGGGCTCTCAATGGGCGGCTCTACCGCGCTTCATTTCGCTTTGCAGCACCCACAGGTCGCGCGGGCCGTCATCGTGGGCGCGGCGGGCACCGGCAGCAACGATCCGGATGGATTCCGCCGTCAATGCCTCGAATTCGCCGATACGATCGAGCGCGAAGGCATGTCGGCCATGGAAGGCTACGCGACCGGCCCCACCCGCCTACAGCTGCGGCGCAAGGACCCCGTCGGATATGACGAGTTCTGCCGCCTGCTCGCACAGCACTCCCCGCTCGGCTCGGCACTGACGCTCCGTGGCGTGCAGGCGGGCCGGTCATCGATCTTCGACCTCGGCGACGAGCTGGCGAAGCTCGAAACCCCCGCCCTCATCCTCGTTGGGGATGAAGACGATCCCAGCCTCGATCCTGCGCTCTTCATGAAGCGTCACATCAAGCGTGCGGGGCTCGTCGTCTTTCCCCAGGCCGGGCACGCAATCAATCTCGAAGACCCTGCATTTTTCAACCGGACGGTTTTGGACTTCCTCACAGCAGTTGAGGCCGGCACGTGGGCAGCGCGCGAAGGGGGCAGCGGCGTGACGTTCCGCTGAGAGACGAGAGCGGAGAGGAGAAGCGGCCTTAGCCGGCACACGCCTCGCGCAGAACTACCCGCTCGGCGTCGGTGTATCCCAACTCCGCAAGGATCGCGTCCGTGTCCGCCCCCGGCTCCGGAGCCGCGGTCAGCACGACGCCCGGCGTCCGCGAGAGCGTCACGGGAATCCCCAGGATCTCGATCGATCCCAGAACGGGATGCTCGACCGTCGCCACTGTGGGCAGACTCCGCACCTGCTCGTTCGCGAAGACCGCGTCGATCGGGAGGATCGGCCCGGCGGGAACACCCGCGGCGTTCAGGCGCTCGATCACCGAATCCGCTTCGACGGTCGCGAGACGCTCTTCCAACTCCACGGTGAGCTCGTCCCGGTTGCGCGAGCGGTCCTTCGGCCTCAAGAACCGTTCATCCTCGGTCAATTCGCGCGCGCCGATTACGGCGCAGAGCTTTTCCCACTGTGCCTGCGTCGTCGCTGCAATATTGATCAGGCTGTCTTTCACCCGAAAGACGCCGGTCGGGAAGACCGTGGGGTGATTGTTCCCCGCCTGGGGTGGGACTTCGCCGTTCATCGTCCAGCGTGTCGCCTGAAAGTCCAGCATGTTGACCATCGCCTGAAGGAGAGACGTCCGCACCCACTGCCCTCGGCCGGAGCGCTCGCGCTCCAACAGCGCCACGAGAATGCCCTGGGCGAGGTAGAGCCCCGCCGTGAGGTCCGCCACGGGGATCCCCACCCGCATCGGCCCTTTCTCCGGCGCCCCCGTGATCGACATCAGTCCGCCCATGCCCTGAGCGATCTGATCGTAGCCGGGCCGGTCGCGATACGGCCCCTCTTCACCAAAGCCGGAGATGCTCGCGTACACCAGACCGGCATTCACCGCGCTCAACGCTTCATAGTCGATCCCAAGCCGCCGCTTCACGTCCGGACGGAAATTCTCCACCAGCACATCCGCCCGCTCCACCAGCCGCTGCAGGATCTCAACGCCGCGCGGCTCCTTGAGATCCAGCGTGATCGATCGCTTGTTTCGATGCAGGTTCTGGTAGTCGCATCCATGCACGGGGATCGCTTGATCGACCGTCCGCGGTGCAACCTGGATCACCCGTGCGCCCATATCGGCAAGCTGGCGCACGCAGGTCGGGCCGGAGCGGAAGCGCGTCAGATCGATAACGGTGATGTGCGACAACGGCAGAGATCGACCATCCACCCGATCACTCGCACCTGGCATTGGACTTCTCCCGAAGCTTTGCACGACGGCAGCTCCGCATGCCGCGATCGTAGCGCAGGGGGACGAAAATTCGCTCTGCTAGAGCCCTGTCCACCATTCGCCAGCGGGCTTGATCTCTTTGGCCGCTGGGATCACGTCGTTGCCCAACCGCTCCAACTGCTCCCGATACTCCTCGAACGTCCGCGACGGACAGACCGGCGCGATCACGACCAGGGAGTAGCCGGCATCGGCGAACCGCCCGAGATCCGCGATCACTTGCTCCGCCGTCCCACCAAGGATCGGCCGTGGATCCTGCTGCGTGATCGGGTGCCCGGCATCCGTCACCAGCGCCGACACGTGACAGATCATCGCGAAATCGGACAGGTCTCGATCGACCCGCTCCGCCTCCCGACGGATCTCGTCCTGCAGGTTGTCGAATCCGTGCGGATCGTCATGCGGGCGCATCAGGATCGGGTCAATGCCGTTGGCCTGCCGCGCTGCGAGGCGCACCCCGGCCTTCGTCACCGCTCCCACGATAATGGGGGGATGCGGCTTCCGCACCGGCTTCGGGTCCATCGCGATCCGGTCGAAATTGTAAAACTGGCCGTGAAACATCGCCAGGTCATCCGTCCAAGCGCTCTTGTAGACCTGAATCGCCTCCTCAAGCTGGGCCAGCCTGGAGTCGAAGGGCCGGTCCAGCGCGTCGAACTCTTCCTTCATCCAGCCGGCACCCACGCCCATGATCAGCCGGCCCTGGGAGAGCGTATCGATCGTCGCAAACTGCCGTGCGTCGCTCAGCGGATGCCGGTAGGGCGCGATCAGCACGCTCGGGCCCATCTTGAGCGTCGTCGTATGGGTAGCCACGGCGCCCATCACGACGGCGCCGTCCAGAATGTTCGGGCGGGCGGGGTAATGCCGTTTGCTGCCGCCTACATCCGCGTCGGATGTGCCGCGCTGCCGGACCTCGGGATTGGTCTGCCCCTCGACGTGCAGCGGCGAGACCGAATCCGGAGACTGTTCGGGCAGACCCACGTGATCGCCCATAAAGACCGAGTGGAATCCCAACCGTTCCGCCAGTTGCGCCGACTGGATGGGCACCATCTCTTCGATCGCCATCGGCTGGTGCCACCAATCGCTGTCGTCACGGGTACCGACTCCATGCGTATTCAGCGTGACCGCGAGCTCCATAGGACATCCCTCATGCCGCCGGGTGAGAAGCGCTAGAAGTCCGTGCGCCATTCCCCAGCGGGCTTGATCGTGCTCGCCTCGGGCAGTACCTCCGCACCGAAGCGTTCCATCTGCTCCTTCCACTCCCCGAACGTACGGGAGGGACAGTCCGGGCAGAGGATCAGCATCGAGTAGCCGGCGTCGGCGAAACGCTGCACGTCGCCGAGAATCTGTTCCGCGGTCCCGCCGAAATTACGACGGGGTGACCGCCGCGCCTCTTCGTCATCCGCGCTGGAGATCCGTTCGGACACGATCCCCATCATGATCAACTCGGAGGGATCGCGCCCGATCTTCTCGCACTCACGCCGCATCTCGTCCTGCTGACGATCATAGTGATGCGGGTCGATCAGAGGCTGATTGAGGATGGGGTAGAGCCCGTCCGCGTAGCGCACCGCCAGCCGCGCGCCCGCGTTTGTCGTGGCGCCGATCACAATGGGCGGATGGGGCTTCTGCACCGGCTTGGGATCGATCGCGACGTTCTCAAAGTCGTAAAACCGGCCGTGGAACGTCACGAGGGGATCCTCCCACGAGCGCGTGTAGATCTGCACGCACTCTTCGAGCATCGCCAGCCGCTCGTCGGGATCGTGCCCCAGCACTTCGAATTCCTCGCGCATCCAGCCCGCCCCGGCTCCCATGAGCAGCCGGCCATTGGAGAGAAAGTCAATCGTCGCGAACTGGCGTGCGTCGCTGAGCGGATGCCGGTAGGGAGAGATCAAGACGCCGGGCCCCATCTTGATCCGCGAGGTGTTCGCCGCGATCGCCCCCATCACCACCGCACCGTCCAAGAGGTTCGGCCTGGGGGGGTAGTGGCGCTTGCTTCCTCCCACATCGCCCGCGCCCTCACCGCGGTGCCGCACCGTCGGATCGGACAGCCCCTCGACGTGCACCGGCGAGGTCGAGGTCGGCGACGTCTCCGGAAAGCCCACATGATCGCCGAACATCAGCGCGTCAAAGCCGAGCCGCTCCGCGATCTGCGCGCACTCCACCGGCCGCATCTCCTCGGCCGGCATGGGCTGGTGCCACCAATCGTGGTCGTCTCGCGCGCCGACCCCATGCGTATTCATCAGCACACCAAAGCGCATTGATGCCTCCCTCAGTCAGGTGCGCCGCAGGGCGTCAAGGCCTGAGCGACGATGTCTGCTTACATCTCCATATCGACGAATTGCTGCTTCACCCAACCTTTGTCGATCGGCGTGACGAAGTGGTTGTGGAACGTCTGGCGCCGGATCATCCATTTCCCGTTCTCTTTGCGGTACTCGTCGTCATAGGTGATCGCGATCCAAACGGCCTCGTTGTTGATCGTCGCAGGCTCCCACAGGTACCAGTGAGCCTTCGCCTCCACGCCGTTGGGGGCAATGTCGATCGTCTCTCCACACATATAGTGCAGGAAGAAGCTGATACCGGTGTCCTGCACGCCGCCAAAGAACTCCGCGATAGCAGCCCGGCCCTCAAAGGGGCCAAAGTCCCCGTCGATAATTCCATCCTCTGTGAATTGCGCAGCGTACTCTTCGCCGCTGGCGAACCGATCGACGAGCCGCGAGTAGCCATGCTTAAGCCGCCGGATCTCCTCGAGATCCTCCAGGCGCTGCAGACGTTCTTCCACCGAAGCCATGAGCGTATCCTTTCGTCCTCCATGCCACACCCGAGTATCGGGCAGGGAGGCTACCAGCGGTTTCCCCACCCCACAAGACGAGCAACCGTGAACGCCCCGCATCGCCGCGACACGCGGCCCTGCGACGAAACGTTGGCGGGTAACCACGGGTCGGCTAGCCTCGGGCCCGGTCCGACGGGAAAGGAGACGGCAGCAATGGCGATCAAAAAAGCCTGGAGCCTCGTGGACGAGGCGAAAGAGCGGACTGAGAATCTGACCATTGAGCAGTTGAAGGCCGAGGTCGCCAGCGCCGCCGACGTGCTGCTGGTCGACATCCGTGAGATTCAAGAGCGCGTGGATCTGGGCACCATCTCCGAATCCAAACACGTGCCGCGCGGGATGCTGGAATTCTGGGCCGACCCCCAGAGCCAGTACTATCGCCAGTACTTCCAGCCGGACCGCCGCACCGTACTCTTCTGCGCGCAGGGCGGTCGCTCCGCGCTGGCAGCGGATACGTTGACGAAGATGGGTTTCAGCAACGTCGCTCACTTGGAGCCGGGCTTCAACGGATGGAAGGAAGCAGGTGAAGCGATCGAGGATGTCGCCGCAACCAGCCGGTGGGTGCGGCGCAAGTAACACCCCCTCCCCAGAGTCCGACCGGAGGACGCGATGACGGCCACCACCGATCCCGACCTGCAGCGACGCCTGTACCGCTCGATGCGCTCCATCCGCAGCTTTGAGGAGAAGGTCGCCGAGCTGTTCTATGCCGGCCGCTTGCCCGGCTTCGTCCATCTCTACGTCGGGCAGGAGGCCGTCGCCACCGGCGTCTGCGCCAACCTCCGCGATGACGACGTGATCACCAGCACGCACCGCGGCCACGGTCACCTGATCGCAAAAGGCGCGCGCCTCGACCGCATGATGGCCGAGCTGTACGGCGGCATCGACGGCTACTGCCACGGCAAGGGCGGCTCGATGCACATCGCCGACTTCTCCGTCGGGATCTACGGCGCCAACGGCATCGTCGGTGGGAGCTTGCCCATCGCCGTCGGCGCCGGATTGGCAGCGCGCGTTCAGAGAAGCGACCGCGTCGCCGTCGCCTTCTTCGGCGATGGCGCCAGCAACGAGGGGACGTTCGGGGAAAGCCTCAACCTCGCCTCCATCTGGAAGCTCCCCGTGATCTTTGTCTGCGAAAACAACGGCTTCACGCAGTTCACTCCCACCGAGCAGCTTACCGCCGGCATCATCGCCGAGCGCGCCAAGGGGTACGACATCCCCGGGGTCGTCGTCGAGGCGGACGACGTCGTCACCGTCCACGAGGCAGCGCGTGAGGCCGTGGCGCGTGCCCGCTCCGGCGCCGGCCCCACGCTCATTGAGGCGCGTCAATGGCGCTTCCGCGCCCACAACGAGGGAGAAGAGGCCTTCATTGGCGGCGAGTGGAAGTATCGCACCAAGGAAGCCCTTGAAGCCGCGATGCAGCGCGATCCCATCGAGAAACTCCGCCTCCAGATCGACGACCCGGATGGCGTGGCTCGGATCGACCGCGCCGTCGCCGAGGCGATCGAGGCCGCGGTCGCCTTCGGCGAGAAGAGCCCGTTGCCGCCCCCAGAGGCGGCGCTCGACGATCTGTACGCCTAGAGCCCGGATCCGAACGGCACACGCCGGCCGAGGAGCGAACCATGGCTGTCATCACGATCACCGAGGCGATGCGAGACGCGATCGGCGAGGAACTCGAGCGGGACCCCAACGTCATCGTCTACGGCGAAGACGTGGAACTCAGCGTCTACGGCGCCCAGAACGGCCTCGTGGAGCGCTTCGGACGCGAGCGCATCTGGAACGCCCCCCTCTCCGAGGCCACGTTCGTAGGCGCGGGGCTCGGCGCAGCGATGTCCGGCGTACGTCCGGTCATCGACCTCATGATCGGCACGTTTACCTACGTCGCAATGGACCAGCTCTACAACCAAGCCGCCAAGCTGCGCTACATGTCCGGCGGACAGGCCAAAATGCCCGTCGTCGTCATGTGCGTCTGCGGCGCCCGCGGCTCCGCAGCGGCACAGCACTCCGACAGCCCGTATCCGCTGTTCATGAGCGCCTCCGGCATCAAGGTCGTCCTGCCATCGACCCCTGCCGACGCCAAAGGCTTGCTCAAGGCGTCCATCCGCGACGACAATCCCGTGCTCTTCTTCGAGCCCCTCTCGCTCCTTGGCGAGAAGGGCGAGGTGCCCGATGAGGAGTTCATCGTGCCCCTCGGCCGGGCCGACATCAAACGTCACGGCGACACGGTCACGATCGTCGGCGTTGGCGCGACCGTGAAGATGGCGCTGGAGGCCGCCACCACGCTCGCCGCCGAGGGAATCGAGGCAGAAGTCGTCGACGTACGGACCCTCCGCCCCCTCGACGAGAACGCGATCCTTGAATCCGTGCGTAAGACGGGCCGTCTCGTGATTGCCGACGAGGCTCGCCAGCCCGGCCTCGCCGCCGAGGTCTCGGCGATCGCCGCCGAGCGTGCCTTCGACACGCTCAGGGCACCCATCGCCCGCGTCTTTACGCCCAACGTCCCCGTACCGTTCAGCCCGCCGCTTGAGGGCGCGGTGCTGCCGAGTGCGGAGAAGGTCGCCGCCGCCGCGCGGCGTGTGGTGAACGGTGCCGCCTGATCCCGTGATCCACCGTCAGCGACCACACAATCCGATGAACCGCCCAGCGCCGATCCATTCTCAGTGACCGCCCTCCGATGACCGACATCGTGATGCCCAAGTTCGGCTGGACGATGGAAGAGGGCACCATCACGCAGTGGTACGCCAGCCAAGGCGACTACGTCACCGAAGGCCAGCCGCTCTTCGTCGTCGAGACCGAGAAGGTCAACACCGACGTGGAGGCGCCCGCCAGCGGCGTTATCGCGGCCATCGTCGCGCCGGTGGGCAGCCTCGTGCCAGTCGGCGGGCTCGTCGCCCGCCTCGACGCCACGGCCGGCAGCTCGCCGCCACCCCCTTCAGCGGCCCCCACCACGACCGGGGGACGGGTGGGCGCCGTCACACAGCTCACCCCTGCGAAAAGCTCTGGCCAGCCCATGGACAGCAGCGAGATCGCGCTCAGCTCGGTCGAGAAGCGCACCGGTGAGCGGATGCTCGCGAGCTGGCGCGATACGCCGATGGTCACCCTCACGACAGACGCCGATGCCGATGCCGTCGCCGTCCTGCGCGAGTCCACATCCGGCGCGCCGTCACCGACGATCGTGGTCGCCCATCTCGCGGTCGGCCTGGTCACGCGCCACCCACGACTCAACGCCCGCCTGAGCGATGCGCAGCTCCACCTCTCCGAGAGCGTCAACCTTGGCTTCGCCGTCGAGACGGAGCGCGGCCTGGTCGTCCCAGTCGTGCCCGACGCAGCCAGCCTCGCACTCGAGCAACTGGCGGCGCGCCTCGCGGAGCTCGCTGCCAAGGCGCGCGACGGCGCCTTGGAACTGAACGATGTCTCCAACGGGACTTTCACCGTGTCCGGATTGGGCCACGTCGGCGTGGACAGCTTCACCCCCATTATCAACCCACCGCAGACCGCCATCCTCGGCATCGGCCGCCTGCGACGCGAGCCGACCGTGCGTGAGGGCGCCATCGTCCCAGGCTGGCGGATCTGGCTCTCGCTGACTTTCGACCACCGAGCCATGGATGGCGCCCCGGCCGGGCGCTTCCTCCAAGCGCTCGCCCGCGCCTGTGCCGGCAACTGAGGCTCCGCACGCGAAGGAAGATCTCCGCTGTGGAGCAGCCTAGGCAAGTCACGAAGTCCGCGATCTCGACGAGCCGCTAGGCTGTGTCGTCCCGACCCTCGGGAAGCTGCCTGCGGTACTGAGAGAGAGGAATGTGCGATGCCAGAAGGACCACTCAGTGGGATCACGGTGGTGGAGTGCAGCATCTGGATGCTGGGGCCCCTCGCCGGCGTCATGCTCGGCGACCTCGGCGCCGACGTCATCAAAATCGAGAATCCCCACAGCCCCGACGGCTCGCGCAACCTGGTCTCGGTCGCCGCCTGGGACCTCGAACTCCCCGGCGGCAAGAGCTCCATGTTCGAGGCGGCCAACCGCAACAAGCGCGGTGTCGGCATTGATCTCAAGGCAGACGGTGGCCCCGAACTCGTCAAGGAACTCGTCCGCGACGCCGACGTCTTCCTCGAGAATTTCCGGCCGGGCGCCCTGGCGCGACTGGGCCTCGGCTACGAGGAGCTGAAACAGATCAACCCGCGGCTCATTTATGGACGCGCCTCCGGACACGGTTTCAAGGGTCCGGAATTCGGGCGGCCCGCCATCGACGGGCTCGGCCAATCACGCTCCGGCCTCATGTGGCAAAACGGGCGCGCCGGCGACCCGCCAAACTGGAACACGATCGCGATGGCGGACGTGATGGGCGCCAACATGCTGGCCTACGGTGTCGTCACCGCGCTCGCCGCGCGCGAGCGGAGTGGCGTTGGCCAGCAGGTCGAAATCTCCCACATCATGGCCTCAATCTGGCTGCAGTACTGGGCCGTCTCCGCCTGCATGCTACGCGACCTACCCGAGTGGGCGCGCTTCGACCGCGACAATGCCGCCAACCCCCTCTACAACCTCTACCGCTGTGCCGACAGCGAATGGATCTTCATCGGCTGCGTCAACGCGGAACGCGATTGGCTCCCCCTCTGTCGCGCGCTGGATATGGATCCCGCCGTGCGCGACGATCCTCGTTTCCAGACCTTTGAGGGCATCCGCACACATAACACGGAACTCATCCGGATCCTTGAGCGCCAGTTCGCCACGCGCCCCCGCGCCGGCTGGGAGAACCGCCTCAGAGAGGAGCCCGATCTCGTCTTCGACCGCGTCCAACGCATCCGCGACCTCCCCAACGACCCTGCCGTCCAAGCAAACGACTACCTGATCGAGATCGATAATCCCGCCTACGGAAAGCGCCTCCTTCCCAATCACCCCGTCGTATTCAGCGAAACTCCCGCCTCCATCCGCCGACCCCCACCGGGCGTCGGCGAGCATACGGCCGAAGTGCTCCAAGAGCGGCTCGGATTGGACGATGAGCGCATCGCCGAACTCGTCATCAAAGGTGTCATCGGCTAGGGCGTCCCATGCCCGCTGGTCCGAGACGGCAGCCGTCCGCTAGTCTCTCGCGGCTTAGGCGGCGCCTATGCATCCGGGCCGACTGAATCGCTCGGCTTCGCAGAGCCACCGTAGGAACGAGGACTTTCATGGCGACCATCAACTCCGTCTCCGGCCCGCTCGACACCAGCCAGCTTGGCTACACCCTCATGCACGAGCACGTCTGCTCCTGGTCTGCCGGCATGTGGCATTACTGGCCGCAATTCATGGGCGGGCGGGAGACATTTTTGGAGCACGCGAGCGGCGTGCTCGCCGAGGCCAAGGCCGCCGGTATCCAATCGTTCATCGACGTCACCACGATCGACCTCGGGCGCGACATCCGCCTGATCGCGGAAGCCGCCAAACGCTCCGACATGCAGATCGTCGCCTGCACCGGCCACTGGCTCGACCCATCGGAGTCGATGAAGAACCGCACCGCAGAGGAGCTGGCCGAGTTCTTCACAATGGAGATCACGGAAGGGATCGAAGGCACCGACATCAAGGCCGGCATTATCAAGGTCGCGAACGACGAGCCCGGTCTCACCGACTTCGGGCGCAGCGTCCTCAAAGCGGCGGCCGCGGCTCAAAAAGCGACCGGTGTCCCGATCAGCACGCACTCGGGCGCGAAGATCCGGATCGGGGAGGCGCAGGCGCGCATTCTTGAGCGCGAGGGCGTTGACCCGTCACGCGTCTATATCGGCCACTCCGACGACACGGACAGCCTCGGCTACCTCACGGGCTTGCTGGAGCGCGGCTACTGGATCGGCCTGGACCGCATCCCCCTGGGCGCGTTCTATCCACCGCCCACGGTCGCGGAGCGGGCGGGCGTCGTGGTCGAATTGGTCAACCGCGGCTTCGAAAAGCAGATCTGTCTGTCCCATGACGTGCCGATCGGCTTGGGCCTCGTCGGCAAGGAGCAAGAAGCGAAGTTCCGCGAGCGTATCCCGGGCGGAATCCTCTTCATCAACCAAACCTTCATCCCCATGCTCAAGGAACGTGGCCTGAGCGAGAGCTCCATTGAACAGATTATGATCGGCAACCCCCGGAAGTTCTTCGAGGGTTAGGGCGATCGCCCCTCTCAGATTGCGAGCGAAGGGAACACCCCATGACAACGATGAACCGAACCTTTGAAGAGCGACGGGCGGACTCACTCGACGGGCTGCGCAAACTGCGCCGCGATCTCCTCCCCGACCCAGAAACCGGCGTCGCTCATACCGAAAGGGTCTGGGGCGCCACCGGGTCCTTCACCGTGGACTTCGTCCTCGCCGATATTTGGTCCCGTCCGCAGCTCTCCAGACGCGACCGCAGCATGATCGTTCTCGCAACGCTGATCGCGCTCGGCCAGACGGGCAAGGAGATGGTGGTGCACACGCAGGGCGCCATCCACCACGGCATGACCCGTGAAGAGGTCGAGGAAGTGGTGACCCACGTCAGCGCGTACGTCGGCTTCCCGAAAACGCTGGGCGCCATCCGCATCGTGCAGGACGGCCTGCGCTCTTTCGAGGAGAACGGAAAGCTTCCTCCACACGAGCCGGCCGCCCGCAAGAGCGACGAAGAGCGCTACCACGACGGCCTGGACGTGCTCCGCACCTTGATGGACTGGTCCGACCCGGCCGGCGAAGCGCCCAAACTTGAAGAGCGGCTCGGCCCGATCGGGCCTCTCGCCATCCGTTACCTCTTCGGCGAAGTCTGGGCACGCACGCAACTCTCCCGCCGCGACCGGAGCCTCATCACGGTGGCGATCCTCACCGCACTCGGCCGGACCGATCAGATGACCACGCATGTCCCCGGCGCACTCAACCACGGCGTGACTCGCGAAGAGATCGAAGAGGTCATGGTGCAGATGCTAGGCTATGCAGGCTGGCCGGCCGCGGTGAGCGGCCTTGCCAAAGCGCGTGAGATCTTCGCCGCGATCGATGCCGAAAGCAGCGAGTAGCGCGCGCTTACCTCCCACCCGTTCCCGGAAGCGCTGACCGCCACTCACGATCCGCTGGCGATCGCTCTCGCCGGTAGCAAAAGCTTGGGGGATTACTTACGTGTGTACCCCTAGAAAAACTGGCCTCTTCTCCTGCTCGGAATATCGGGCATGCCGATCTCTCTGCCGACTCATAGAACGCCAACGCTACCTCTACCTAGAAACCATGCCCCCTCAGCGTCTCTAGGGGTACACACGTCAGCAATTCCCATGCGCATTACACTCACCAGCGTTTTCGTAAGTAATCAGGACGAAGCTCTGAAGTTCTACACAGAGACCCTCGGCTTTGTGAAGAAGCATGACGTGCCTGTGGGGGAATTCAAGTGGCTGACGGTCGTCTCGCCCGATGACCCCGATGGGACCGAGCTGCTGCTGGAACCAAATGACAACCCGGTATCACAGGCATTTCAGAAAGGGATATTTGACCAAGGCATCCCAGCGGCGTCCTTTGGCGTTACGGACATCCGTGCAGAGTGTGAGAAACTGAAGTCACTGGGCGTCGCGTTTACGATGAATCCAACAGCAGTGGCCAACGTCACCATGGCGGTCTTTGACGACACCTGCGGTAATCTGATTCAGATAGTACAGACGTAACTACGATCGACACACAGGCAGTATTTGGGCTGCGTGATGTTGTCGAATTGATCGCTCCACATCAGGGCATTCGCCGATAGCTTGGGTACACAGCGATATAATCCCCAAAGCTTGCCGCCGCCGAGCCGGTAGAATCGTCCCTGTCGCGCACCGGACAGGCCACGAGAGGAGCGCTAGATGCGTTACAAGCTGCTGGGCACCAGCGGGCTGCGAGTCTCCGAACTCTCACTCGGGACGATGACCTTTGGAGATGATTGGGGCTGGGGGACTCCGAAGAAGCAGAGCGGCGCGATCTTCGACGCCTACGTGGAGGCCGGCGGCAACTTCATCGACGGCGCCAATATGTACACCAATGGCACGAGCGAGAAGTACATCGGCGAGTTCATCCAAGACCGCGCCGCGCTCGTCATCGCGACGAAGTACACCCTCAACAGCTATCCGAGCGCCCCTAACAGCCGTGCCTACGACCCCAATAGCGGCGGCAACCACCGCAAGAGCATGGTCCAATCACTCGAGGGCAGCCTCCGCCGGCTCGGCACCGATTACGTCGACCTCTTCTGGCTGCACTCCTGGGACAGCACCACCCCCATTGAGGAAGTCATGCGCGCCCTGGACGATCTCGTCCGCTCCGGCAAGGTGCTCCATCTCGGCATCTCGAACGCGCCAGCTTGGATCGTGTCGGAGGCTAATGCGATCGCGAAGCTGCGCGGCTGGAGCCCGTTCGTCGCCTTGCAGATCCAGTACAGCCTGGTTGAGCGCGCCGCCGAGCGCGACCTCCTGCCAATGGCCCGCGCCCACGACATCGCGATCCTGCCCTGGGGCATCCTGGGCGCCGGCGTGTTGACCGGCAAGTACACGGACGGGGCCAAGCGGGGACGCCTCTCCGTCGATTCCTGGCGCGAGGGCTTTCTCACGGAGCGCAACCTTGCCATCGCCAGCGAGGTCCAGGCCATCGCCGATGAGATCGGACGTTCGCCCACGCAAGTCGCGACCAATTGGGTACGCCAGCAGCCGGGCGTCGTCATTCCCATCGTCGGCGCGACTAAGCTGGAGCAACTCGAGGATTCGCTCGCCTCACTCGAGTTCGATCTCGACGACGCACAGATCGCCCGGCTCGACGCCGCGAGCGCGATCCCGCTCGGCTATCCGCACGATTTCCTCGCCGACCCCTTCAGCCTTGAACTGATCCACGGAGCACACGCCGCCGACATCGACAATCACCACGCGCCCTAGCCGGGTGCCGGCCGGCACCGAACGCGTGGGGGATCCCGTCTCGCCCGCTTCAATTCGCCCTCTTAGATCATGCCGCGGTCGCGCATCTCCAGGAAAGACTTCGTGAACGCGTCGATCATCGTGTCGATGTCCTCCGGATGGTGCGCGGTCGAGATCAGCGAGAAATGTACGCCAGGAACAAGCACGCCATTCTTCAGTAGGATCGTGTAGTAGTCACGCGCTCGCTTCTCGATCAGAGTTGAACGCTCGATATCACGTGCCGAGTCGATCCGGCCGCGCTGGAACTGCAAGTAGAACATCGAAGCGGCGTTCTGTAACTGTGCCGGGAACTCCTCTTCTAGCAGGAAGTCGTTCACCGCCACGGCCAGGCGCTCGCCCTCGCGCTGAAGGTACGGATAGATCTCAGGATGCTCTTTCATGTGGGTGAGCGCCGCCACCCCCGCCGCCATCGCGAGGGGGTTTCCGCCGAACGTCCCCCCGGCGAACACCGCCTCTTCGTCCTTGGGCCGCTCGATGTCGATGCGGAAGACCTCCATAACGTCGGCGCGCCCCACCACGGCGCCCATCGGCAGCCCGCCTCCCAGCGCTTTCCCGTAGGTCGCTAGATCCGGCTTCACGTCAAAGAATTCCTGCCCGCCGCCGTAACTGAGCCGGAAACCGGTTACCACTTCGTCCATCAGGAACAGTACCCCGGCCTCCCGGCAAACGTTGGCCACCCCCCTGACGAAATCCCCACAATCCAGACGGGGGTTGCTGCTCTGCACCGGCTCTAACATCACCAATGCCAGCTCGTCCTTATGTTCCCAGATCAGTTCATAGGCAGCTTCGTGCCGGTAGGGCAGCATCAATACCTGATCGACCGTCTCCTGGGGGATCCCCGCCCCACGCGGCACGGCAACCGGCGCCGCGCGCGGACTCTCCGGATCGGCCACCAGCAGCACATAGTCGTGCGAGCCGTGGTAGCTCCCGTCGAAGATCGCAATCTTCGTTTTTCCGCTGTACGCGCGGGCCGCTCGGATCGCCCACATCGTCGCTTCGGTTCCCGAGTTCCCGAACAGCGCTTGCTCGCCACAGGGTGACGCCTCGAGCAACAGCCGCCCCAACTCCTCCTGATAGGGATGCTGCAGCCCCCATTGCACGCCGCGAGCTGCCGCCTCTTGAATCGCGGCAACGATCACATCGGGGGCATGCCCAAGGAGATGCGGTCCGTACCCCATCGTCATGTCTATGTACTCGTTGCCATCCACGTCCCACACCCGTGAGCCTTTTGACTCCCGGATGAAGAGCGGGTAGTGCATCGCGATCGAGCCTGCCAGCTCCATCGCCAAGATCTCGCTCGACCGTTCCTCCAGTACCTTCGAGCCGGGAGTGTGCTGCTCCATCTCCGCGCGGACGTTCTCGGTCATGACCATGGTCATCCTCCGCTGACAGAAAGCGCCGTCCTGACGCATTGGCGGCCAGGATAGTCCTGCGGGCGCAACCACCGCCACGCGCCCCAGCGCCCCGTGGGTTCTTACTCTATCCTCCCAAGCCATATCCAAGGCATCCCCAACTTCGGAGCCCGCATGCGCACCCTCGACAACACGACGCTCCTCATCCGCTGCGGCCGGCTCTTCGACGGCACGGGGCGGCCCGTCCAATGTGATCAAGCCGTGTTCGTCCGAGATCGCCGCATCCAGGCAGTCGGCCCCGCGCCGCGCGTCGCGCACGCCGTGCCCCCACGAACCCCGCGCATTGATCTCGGCGACGCCTGTCTCCTGCCCGGCCTCATCGACGGCCATACCCACAGTAGTCTCCCCGGCGACGGCCGCCCCTATGCCGCGCAGATCGCCATCCCCGACGCTCTCATGGTCGGCGTCGCCGCGAAAAACCTGGGCCGGCATCTCGACGCAGGGATCACCACCGTCCGCGATCACGGTGCACGGAACATGGTCGGCTTCACGATTCGCGCCGCCGTGACGCGCGGCCTGATTCGCGGCCCCCGCATGCTCGTCAGTGGTCGGCCGATCACCCGTCCCGGGGGGCACTTCCATTGGTGCAATGAGACGGCCGCCGGTCCCAGTGCCGCCCGCGCCGCTGTGCGTCGCCTGATCCGCGACGGCGCCGACTACATCAAGGTCATGGCCACTGGCGGCGGCACCGAAGGGACGAACCCAGGCGAAGCCTCGTACTCAGTGGAAGAATTGCGGGCGGTCGTGGACGAAGCACACGCGCATGGACGCAGGACCGCCGCGCACGTGCGGGCTACCGAGGGCATGCAGCGCGCCGCCGAGGCCGGCTTCGACTTGCTCGAACACGTCGAATTCAACGAACCCGACGGCCGTCCACGCTTCAATCCCGAAGTCGCTGCCAAGATCGCCGCGGCGGGCGCGTACGTGAGTCCCACGCTGCAGGTCCTCACCGATTACCAGCGCATCGTCGCGCTGCGCGA
Organism: Dehalococcoidia bacterium; assembly: GCA_963663895.2. Lineage (GTDB taxonomy): Bacteria > Chloroflexota > Dehalococcoidia > Bin125 > Bin125 > JAPOXK01. The sequence continues at coordinate 197,075 of CAXXRD010000001.1, forward strand.
GCGCGCCGCCCGTCAGGCGATCTCGGCGGAGGACGAGCGGGAGTTGCTCACGCTCGAGCGGACGCTCGACGGCTACATCGACCGCTTCCGTTGCTTTCTCGAAAGCGGCATCGCGGAGCGCGTCGCGCCGGGTACCGACTGCGGCCCCTTCGGCACCGCCTTCGGACACCTCGATTATGAGCTCGCGTTACTCGTCCAAGCTGGCTATCGCCCTGCGGACGCCCTCTGCGCTGTGACCTACCGCGCCGCCGCGGCCGCCGGGTTGGATCACGAGATCGGCACCATTGAGGTCGGCAAGCTCGCCGACCTCCTCGCTGTCGACGGCGACCCCACCCACGACATCACGGCCGTAAGCCGCGTCGTGGCGGTCTTCCAAGAGGGCCAACGCGTCCGCTGAACGAGCGGCACTTGCATGTCTTGCATGTAAGGTATCGGCGCGAGCGCGCCGCCACGGGCGACTCCAAGCGTAGGGCATGCGATGGGCGTCGCCGCAGGACTCGGTTCAGCGATCACTTGGGCGATCTCGAGCACCTTCCTCGGATCGCAGACGGCGCGTATCGACACGATCACACTCGTACTCCTCCGCGCCCTGTTCGCGGCACCGACTTTCGCCGTCGCCCTGTTCATTACCGGCGCGCAGGACGAACTCTGGAACATGCCGTGGAACAACATGTGGCAGCTCTCTATGGCAGGCTTCTTTGCCATCGGCAGCGGCGACCTCCTCTTCGCAGGTGCGTTTTTCCTAATCGGCATGAGCCGTGCGCTCCTGATCGTGATGTCCCTGGCCGTCCTGTTCTCGTTCGTCCTGGCATCGATCTTCCTCGGCGAAGATCCAACACTCCAAATCGGGATCGGCGCCGTGCTGATCTTGCTCGGCGTCTACACCGCTGCCCTGTACGGGCAGCCGCAGGGCGCCGGCTCCCGTGCGATGGGAACGGCCGACACTGCAGACGCGACGGCCGCTCCCCGTCCCATCGCCGGGGGAGCGCTTTCCGAACCGTCGAACGACGGCGCAGCAAGAAGGTGGCTACGCAGGCGCTCCGTCGCGTTCACGATCCTCGGAGCTGCACTCGCGACCGCGATTCTGCTGTACCTCCGTGGGCGCCGCCGGACCGCCCCACCAGAGCCACCGTCCGACTTTGTCAAACCATCGTCTCCGCTGAGCACCGCCGCAGCGGTGACGGCCCCGCAGACGCACCCACCTCTCTTTACCGCACCATCCGTGGACGCCACCCCCGACGATCAGGAGCCGGCCCCTGTGCCTGCGGGCGGGCTGTCGGCGACCGCCTGGGCCTGGATGATCAAACACCGGCTTCCAATCGGGGTGATCGTCGCCACGCTGGCCGGCCTCAACTGGGCGATCGCGATCGTGTGGCTCCGCGGGGCCTCGTTCGACGTCGACCCGGTCGCCGGCGTCAGCGTGCGGATTCCGCTGGTCGTCGGGATCTTTGCGATCGCGGCGATCGCCTATCCCAACTCCAGCCTGCGAAAGTGGAACATCACTTGGCGGGGGTTTATCGCGATCGCGATCTCGGGCGTGATCGGCAACGGTATTGCCTCCCTGCTGATCTTGGTGTCCATTCAGGAAGTCGGCGCGGGCGAGGCAACGACACTGCTCTCGACCGGCCCACTATGGGGCCTGCCCCTAGCCGTCATCTTCCTGCGCGAGCGCATCACGCGTTGGGCGGTCGTGGGAGCCGTAACGGCGATCGTCGGGATCGTGCTAGTCGCCTGACGAGAAACGCGCTTAGCCGGCGGGCCGCACGCTGCTCTCCTCGGCGCTGACACCGGCGAGATGCCCCAAATAGATCGGAACGAGCGGGAGGAAGCAGGGAGACAGGAACGACAAAAATCCGCCCGCGAAGGCCAACGCGAACCCGAAGAGGCCGGTCACGCTACCTCCGGTGGCCGTCGCATCCTCCGCGGTGCCCGGTAGAAAGGTGAAAAAGTCGTTCAGCACCACGACCCGGTCCAGGAAGATCAGCACCCCCATAAAGACGAGCAAGATGCCGCTTACGACCGCGATCACGGGCAGATACGGACCGATCCGCCGGAGCAGCGCCGAGGACGACCCCAACGCTGCGCCCGCGATGAGGAACGGCAGCCCGAGGCCCATCGCGTAGAAAACCAGCAGCACGGTGCCTTGCACGACCGACCCAGAGTCCGCGGCCAAGGCCAGGATCCCGGCCAAAATCGGCCCGACGCACGGCGTCCAGCCGAGCGAGAACGCGCCTCCCACCAATAGCGACCGGCTATAGCGACGGATCCCGCGCTTCGGCACGGGAGAACCCGACCCGCCGCCACCACCTGCGCTCATTTGGTAGGTCCGCATCAACAACGGAATCGTGATCAGTTCGGCCAAATGCAGCCCCAAAACGATGAGCGCCACCCCAGCGACCCGCTGAAACCAAATGATGTTGTCGCGCAGGGCGAAACCCACAACCCCGAGTGATGCACCCAGCGCGATAAAGATGATCGAGAATCCGATCACGAACGCGAGCGCATGCATAAACGTCGCCCGGCGGAGCGAACTCAGATCCCAGCTCGCGAGAAGCGCAGCCGCAGTCATCCGCTCTACCTATCCCCTCGCTCCGTGCCGGCGGCGGCGCAGGCTTCTCCGCCCCACTACGTCGGCTCGCTTCTGACTACGAGCCCCCATCGATCGCGGTTTGCTTCCGAGCCACACACGATGCTCCGATCGTAACAGTCCTCTGTAAACAGGCCTCGCGGACGAGCCACGCGCCGCTATTCCCTGCGACCTAGAGGATCTCCAGCAATTCGATGATCGTGCCGTCCGGATCCTTGAGACATACGACCCGCTCCCCACCGGCGAGGTTGATCTCCTGTGGCTCGGAGAGAAACTCCACGCCCTTCGACTTGAGATCCTCGTACATCGCGGGCAGGTCCTTCGTGCGTAGCGCGAGCCGGGGCATCCCCGCCTGATAGAGGTGTGGGGGAGTTCCCTCGGTCTTCGGCTGGATCCACTCGATCAGATCGATCCGCGTGGCGCGGGGATCCTCTCCTACCATCAGGAGAGCGACGCGCGCCTCCCCCCCGGGAATCCCTAACGCCACCTCCAATTCCGGACTGAGCTTTTGCTGCGGCAGATCGAGCACCACACGAAATCCCAGCAGCTTGTAGAAGGCCAACGAACGCTCAAAGTCGCGGCAATTGACATTGATATGAAACAGTCCCTGAATCGGCATGGTGACTCGCCTTTCTGATCCGCACGACCGGCTCGGTTACCCTAGGCGCGCATCGACTCCGGGTCGATCCCGCGAGCCGTACACCATTCCCGGTACGCGATCGGTGAGATCTCAGACGGCTTGATCTCACTGCGCCCGCCCCAGAAAACATTGGTGTAGCCAACCTTGATCCCCGCCTCCGCCAAGTGCGCGTCGATCGCCGCCTTGTGCGCCAGCACCGTCGCCTTCTCGGTCCCATGCGCCACGCCCATCACGTTCACGTTCTGGAACTCCGGTCCGCCTTCGCGCCAGTAGGCATGGGTCATGACGTGATGGCGCCCGACTTCGCGGCCCGCGTCGATCTCGCGCCCCGGCGGCACTCGCCAATGGAAGAGCGCGTTGTAGCGCGTCACGCGTTGGTTGCCGGCCACCGGCTTGACGTGCTCCAAGAAGGTCGAGAAGCGGCCGATGATCTTCCGGCGGTCCAGCGCCTCCGCCGCAGCGCAGAACTCCTCGTACGGAAACCCCGCTTCTGCCGCCCGCGCCCGCCAAGGATCGATCCGGATCTCTTCCGGTGCAAACTCTCGCTTCAACGCGTTGAGCACCCGCCATTCTCGATCGCTGAGCGTCACGAGCTCCGTGTCCAGAACCGCTCCCGGCTCCTCGGTCCGGCTGCCGGGCTCCAGTCCCCGCCGGCGCGTGTGACCGACGCCCAGCGTGAACAGCCGCTTCGCCGGCATCAGCCGGTATCGCTCCGCCCCGACCTGCGCAGCGAGAAAGGAAGCGTGCCGCTCCAGGGAGAATCCCTGCGGCACCTTGAGCGTCGTCCAGAGCCGGTAGACCGACCCCGGTGATTCGGCATCCGTCGTGCGGATCACCACATGCCCGGAAAACGGATCGCGCTCGAACATGTAGGTGAAAGCGCTATCCAGCCGGTCGGGCGGTACCGACCAAGCCGCCAGCGTACCTTGTGCGAGATTGGTGGAGAGCAGCGTTTGCCGCACCCGCCGGATCGTCCCGGCGACCAGCATCGCGCGGATCCGCTCGATCACGGTCCCGGCATCGACCCCGGACTGCCGCACGATCGCGGCGATCGGATCGCGCTGGAAGCCCGCCAAGCGGTCCTCGGAGACCGTGAGGATCGCCACGTTGATCGGGTCGTCAATCGTTACCGGAACGGCCGGACACATCATGGCTGCATCATCGCCGTGCCGCCGACGGGGGGCAACGTCTCACTTGGCCCGCCGCGCCGTCCATGCCCCTGCCTGGGCTAGGCTGGTGCGAGCATGCAACTCACCGTCGGCGAGCACACCATCGACTGCACCGACCGTACCGCCGTGATGGCGATTCTCAATGTCGACACGGACTCGCCGATCGCCGAATCCGTCGTCAGCGCCGACGCCGCCCTCGATCGCGCGCGGACGCTCCGCGACGACGGCGCGGAGATTATCGACGTCGGCGCGCACTCGACCCGCAGCGGGGGGGCATTGGTTCCCCCCCATGAAGAGATCGAGCGCGTCTTCCCCGTTGTCGAGATCCTCGCACGTGAGGGGTTCCTCGTCTCCGTCGACACCTGGACCGGATCGGTCGCGCAAGCCGCCGCCGCGGCAGGCGCGCACATCCTCAACGACGTCACGGCTGGCAAGGATCCGCAGCTCGTCCGCGTCGCCGCCGAACGTCATCTCCCCCTCATCATCATGCACATGCGTGGCCAGCCGACGCGCCACCGCGAGGTCGACCAACACTACGCGGAGGTGGGCCCGGAGGTGCGTGCCTTCCTCATTGAGCGCGCGGAGACGCTCGGCGCGGCCGGCGTGGCCGATCTCTGGCTCGATCCCGGCTTCCAATTCGGCAAATCCGCAGACGACAACCTGCGCATGCTCGACGACCTCCCCAATCTGCTGGCTTTGGGGCGGCCGGTCGTAGTGTCGGCGTCGCGCAAGGGCTTTCTCTCCGAGCTGCTCGGCGAAGGCTACGGGCAACAGACGCCGGGCTTGCTTCCCGCCACGCTGGCCTTCAATACCCTGGCCGCGGCCGCCGGCGCCCACATCGTGCGCGTCCATGATGTCGCCGAGATCGCGGCCGCCTTGCGTGTCGTCGACGCGATCCGAGCACGCCGGCGCCACGACGCCGGCCGGTAGCAACCCCGCGCCGAAGAGCGATAAGCTGCACACGGAGCGAGGATCCGATGCCTTTCTATTTCTTCGCATGCAAGAACGGCCACGAATTCGAGCGGCGCCTAACCATGGAGGCGTTCGAAGCGGGCAAGCAAGTCCGCTGTCCCGAATGCAAGACCAAGGGAACGCCGCGTCCCGCGCACTTCCTGGAGAGGAACAGCACCCGCATGCCCACGGGGCCTACCAGGCGCTGGAAGTCCACACCCTGGTAAAAGATCCCCGGTCCTGAAGAGGCGAACTCTAGCGGTTGGGCCGGTACTCGTCCTCGCGGTCCTCGGGCTTGATCCGCCGGCTCCACGCCCACCAGACAAGCCATACCGTACTCACCATGAAGATCGCCGGGATGAAGATGGAAACGGCCAGCGTCTCGTCGCTGACGTGGAAGGGATCTTCCTCCGCGCCATCGTCGGCGCTCGCCCACTCGGGCGGCGCGGGATCGTCGGCCTGCCCGGCGAAAACGACGCCTTGCACCGGATCCGACGAGGCCTGATCCGCAGCAGTGACGGCCCCGGAGGCCAGCGCCAGGGAAACCACAAGCGCGATGGCGACCGGCCATAGACGCGCGCCAATGATCGCTGCCGCTCGAACCACCGTGCCCTCCTCACCGTCCGTTTCGCCAGTGTGTCTCGCACCATCGTTGCGGTCAACCAGCACGCAGAGCAGCGACGGCATCGCCGCGCCTAGTCGAAGATCGCTGCGACCTCTTCAATCGCGTGCGCTTGATCACCGCGCGCCGAGTATGCGGAAAGCGTCAGTTGGGTCACGCCGGCCGCGCGCCAGGCCTCGACTTTCTCCCGTACTGCCGCGGCGCTCCCGAACAGCCCGATATCGTCCGCCATCCGCTCCGAGACCGCTTCAGACAGCGCCCCTTTATCGCCCGCAGCCAGAGCAGCACGCGCTCGCTCCACCTCTTCCGCGTACCCGGCCTCGATGAAGTAATGCTGATAGTTCGGGAGGGCCATGTAGGTCCGCAGCGCCCGTCGGATCGCCGTCAGGGCCGCGCCGCGGTCGTCCGATACGGAGCACGGCGCCAGGTTCCCCACGACGAATCCCTCTCGCCGCTCAGGAGGAAGCGCTGCCAAGGAAGCCGGCATGTGCGACAGTGCGGCATTCGCCCACAGGGCGCCATCGGCCACCTCGCCAGCCAGCGCCGTCATCTTGCGCCGCAGCGTGGCCAACACCACGGGCGGGAATGACGGATCCCCTGTCGCAGCCCTCAGTTGCTCCACGTAGGCGCGCATGTCCGCCACCGGCCCGCCGGGCCTGATCCCCAGCTTATGCAGCCCCGGCGCGTGCGCCACGCCCAACCCCAGGGTGAACCTCCCGCCCGCCACCTCGTTGATGAAACCCGCCGTCGCCGCCATCTCGCTGGCGTGCCGCGTATAGATCACCGCGATCCCGCTCGCGATCTCGATCCGCGCAGTCGACATGGCAACCGCAAGGCAGAGCGACAATCCATCCCCAAGCGACGGGCAATAAATGTTCGCAAACCCGCGCCGGTCCAACTCCTGCGCAGTCTCAATGACCGCCCGTCGCCGGCCCGGCAGCGCCACTAAAGCGAATCCTGGCTTTTCCAAGACATCCCTCCCCCGGCCTCTGAACGCGCGGTGATCGTAGCAGCGCGATGCACACCACGTCGTGCTCGCTCAGCGCCGTATACTTCCGACCATGAAGCCTCCCACCGCTTTCTCCCTTCAGGACGCACAGGGCAACCTCCGCACGTTCCCGACCGCCAACCCCATGCTCCTCGCCTTCGTGAAGGCGGATTGTGAGACGTGCAACCTCACCCTTCCGCTTTTGGAGACGCTGCACCGCAGCATTGGCACCAAGCTCACCGTATGGGCGCTCGTCCAAGCGCGCAGCGACATTCCAGTCCTCCGCACGCGCCATCGTCTTACCCTCCCGTTGCTCGACGACGACGCCCTTCACGTTTCGGCGGACGCCGATATCGACACCGTCCCTTCCCTTTTCCTTTACGACCGCAAGGGCGCACCCATCGCCGAGACATACGGCTTCGATCGGAAGGCCTGGCGGGACCTCATCGCGCGGGCGGAATCCCTCGTCGCCGACGGCGACTCGAACCGCGCGACCCCCATCGACTGGGACGCGCTTCCCCCCAGCCAGCCCGGTTGCGGCGCCCGCAACGTAGAGCCCGGCCTCGCCGAAAAGATCGCGGCACGTCGTAACGGCGGCTTCCATTCACGCCGCTTGGAGATCGCCCCCGCCGACGACATCCACGAGTTCCTGTTCGCGCAAGGTTTCACCGACGGCCTCCCCGTCGTGCCGCCCACGCCGGAGCGAGTGGAACGCATGCTGCGCGGTACCAAGCGGGACCGCGCGGACATCGTCGCCGTGGTCCCACCCAATCTCGCGCCGTGCACCGTCGAGAAGGCCGCGATCAACGCCGTGATGGCCGGCGCGCAGCCAGAGTATCTGCCCGTCATCCTCACGGCCATCGAAGCCGCTTGCACCGACGAATTCAACATCCACGGCGTGCTCGCCACCACGTGGCTGGCCGGGCCCATCGTCATCGTCAACGGCCCTGTGCGCCAACGACTCGGAATGAACATGCAAGGCAATGCCTTGGGACAGGGGAACCGCGCCAATGCAGCGATCGGGAGAGCGCTACAGTTGGTCGTCCGCAATGTCGGCGGCGGCCGCCCCGGTGAAGTCGACCGCGCCACCCTCGGCGGACCCCACAAGTACACTTGCTGTTTCGCGGAGTACGAGGAGCGCTCCCCCTGGGAGCCACTGCACGTCGAGCGCGGGTTCCAGCCCGACGACTCGACGGTCACGCTCTTCGCCGGATCGGGCCCCCAGCCGATCGCCGACCAGCTCTCGCGCTCGGCCCAGCCGCTGGTAACCAGCATCGCGCTTGGTTTGGAGTCGCTCTGGCACCCGAAAGTGCACAACTTCGGCGAGACGTTCCTCGTCATCTCCCCCGAGCACGTCGATACCATCGCCGCCAGCGGCTGGAGCAAGGACGACATCCGTCGGCACATCCAGGAGACGACGGCACGGCCGCTCCGCGAGCTGATCCGGGGCGGCGATACCGCAGAGGGCATGCCGGTACCCGCAGACCCCGCCAAGCTCGATGAGCGCGTACCAAAGTTCCGCACATCCGAGGAAATCAATATCGTGGTCGCAGGTTCAGAAGCCGGGAAGTTTAGCCACATCCTCGGCAACTGGGTAAGCGGTCCGATTGGCTCAATCAGCGTGACCCGAAAGATCAGCGACTAGGAGGCCGACCGTGGTGCAGATCCTCGATCCGACCGACGAGAGCCGCCCGCCACAGCGGCAACTCGCCGCGCGACCAGAAGCCCTCAGCGGCACCGTCGGTTTGCTCGACATCTCCAAGCCTCGCGGCGATGTCCTCATCGACCGCCTCGCCGAACTCATCACCCACCAAACTCCCGACGTCACCATCAAGCGCTACCGCAAGCCCACCTTCACCAAGCCTGCGCCCCCCGCGCTTCTCGGCCAGATACAGGAGGAATGCGACTTCGTTATCGAAGCGCTCGCCGACTGAGGATCCTGCACCACGTGCAGTGTGCACGACACGACCTGGCTCGAAATCCACGGCACTCCCGCGCTCTTTCTCGCCTCCGCAGCCTTCGAAGATGCGGCCCAAGCACAGGCGGTCCAGCTTGGACTGCCACAGGTACGCCGCGCCTTTGTTCCCCATCCCATCCAAGACCAAACCGACGACGAGATGCGTGCCCGCGCCGACGCCGTGATCGACGAGGCGCTCGCGCGACTCCTCAGTGCAGACGACTAGGAGCAGGCCGGTATCACGAACCACAACGAGAGGGAAGGAGCCCGCGAGCACGCCGCGCTTCGCGCAGCGCTCGCGACGCCGCCGACGTTCTCGATCGATATCGATGGAAGCGCGCTCGCCATCACCAGCGCCTGGGGACTCTTCTCTGCCAAGCGCCTTGATGAAGGCTCCGCGCTCCTGCTGGACGAATTGGCTCCCCTGCCGCCGCAAGATCGTGTTCTCGACCTCGGCTGCGGCAACGGCGCCGTGGGACTTGCCCTTGCCAAGCGCTGGCCCGCAAGCACCGTCGAACTTATCGATAAGGACATCGTCGCCATCGAGACTACCCAAGCCAACATTGAGCACAACCGCCTGCCCAACGCGACGGTCCGTCTCAGTGCGGGCTTTCGCGATCTGGCAACGGATGATTTCGACCTGATCGTTGCGAATCTGCCCGCACAGGCCGGCAACGAAGCGCTTGATGCGCTACTGCTCGGCGCACACGATCATTTGCAGCTCGGCGGAACCTTGGTCGTCGTCACGGTACAGGGCCTGAAACGCTATATCAGGCGCCGCCTCCAGCTGATCTTTGGCGACTACCACAAGGCGCGGGAGACGAAACGACACGTGGTCGCAGAGGCCGCACGGCAACACGCACGCTAACGCTCAGGTGCCGGGTCGTTCGCGTCGGACTCCGGCCCCTCCGTACCAGAGGCGGATCCAGGCGAGTCGACCGCACGCTCCTTCGCCGTAACGGCGCCCGTCCCACCAGGCGAATCGCGATCGGGCGGCGCTCGCTCTTGCACCCCGGCCGGTGGCGCGGCTGCTGAAGCGAGCGCCAGCTGCAGTGGGGATGTCGCCGGCGGCGGCAGCTCATTATTCAACCGCCGATAGACGTAGCTGTAGGCGTCGCGCGCCGCCGCCGCCGCCGGCACGATCAGGAGCGTGCCCGCAAATCCAAAAGCCGCCCCGCCGATCACGACCAGCGCCATGACCGCGGCCGGATGCATCGTCACGGCACGTCCGTGCACGATCGGCACGAGGATTTGCCCTTCCAGCTGCTGTACAGTCACGTAGAAAATGATGATCCACCACCACTTTTCGGGGTCGGTCGCAAGCACCACCACGATCGCCGGAATGAAGCCCAGGAACGGTCCGATGAATGGGATCAGCGCCGTCACGCCCGCCGCGAGCGCCAGCGCCGCCGGGAACCGCACGTCCATGATCCACAGACCGACGCCAGTGGCCAGAGCGATGACGACGGCCAGCAGGAGCTGGGCGCGCAGGTAGGCCGCGAACGTGTGCTGCACACCGTGGAGCACTATCGCCGCATCGGCCTGAAGAGCCGGCGGGAACAGCCGCAAGAGCCACATACGCAGCCGTCGCCCATCCTTCAACAAGTAGAAAAGGAAGAACGGAATCACGAGATATCCGATGATCGAAAAAAAACCGCCCACGATGAAATCGACGGTGCTCGCGAACCGATCCAAGACGAACTCGCCGACCCGCCCGCCGACATCGGACACCCGCTTCTCGATCTCGGCCCGTGCGTCTTCCGGTACATGGTCGCGGTACCACTCGATGAGTCCGTCTACCTGCTCTTCGGCACGATCGAGAATGTCCGCTGCCTCATCAATGAATACCTCCACCTCGTCCGCCACCGTCGGCACCACTGCGAACCCGATCGCGACCAGCACACCAAGCACGGCCACGTACACCACGGCGATCGCCAGGGAGCGGTTGAACTCTGGATGCCGTTCTCGCAACGGGAGGTAAGGCTGCACGCGATCGATCGCCGGCGAGATAATCAGTGCCAGGAGAAACGCCAACACGAACGGCAGAATCGCCGTGAAGGCCTTGAGCACCACCCAAACCAGGAAGCCCGCCAGGGCCAGAACCATCACCCAGCGGACGGGACGGCTGGGAATGGGAGAAGATAGGAAAGGCATAGGCGCTTGCACTACTTAGCCGATGATCCACCGAGCCACAGTCGCTGTCAACGCAAGCCAAGCCACGAGGCGTGCTGTGGCGCGGGCTGGAAAATATAACTCGGACGGGTGGGGGCTAGCGTCCGTCGGGCCGCACCCAGCCCAAATCCCCGGCGTCCTTTTCTCTACCTCAAACGCGGGGGAGGGAGCTTCGATCCGCCTGCGCCAGATCGAATCGCAGCGGTAAGCTCGGGGGACCGCAAGTACCAGACGGTTTCCTTCTCCTGGCCGATGTCCAACGACGCGGCCAGCGCCAGATCCTCCGGTGAATCAATATCCAACGCCCAGCGCACATCCTCAACACGGACGACGGCCGCGCCCGCCTCCTCGGCGGCCGCAATGTGTCGGGCGGCCGACTCCGCGCCGAACGCCGGCATAATCACCGCCGGAGGGCGCAGCAGCAGCCCATTCGTGCCCCCATCCCGCGACGGCGCCACGACAACCCCCGGGGGCGCAGGCGACGCAGCGACCAGCTGCTCAACGTCCGTTCGCGTGATCAAAGGCAGGTCCGCCGGCACAAGCAACAGCGCATCCGACTCCGCAAGCCGCGTCTGAGCAAAAGCCAGCGCGCGGTTGAGACCGGGCGCACCCGACGGCTCTTGCAAAAAATCCACTTCCAACCGCTCCGCCTCCTGCGCCGCCGCCGCATCCCGGCTGAGCACTATCACCCGCGCAACCGCCGGCGCCGACCGCAGCACCCGCACAACATCGCCGAGCATCGCGCGCACGAGCTGGTTACGCTGCGCCGGTTGCAGCACCGCAGCCAAGCGCGACTTGCCAGCCGGCAGCCCTCGCACCGGTACCACAACCGTCACGCCTGCGCCCGGCGCCGCCATCACGGGAAGATCCTCTAGCCCGCCTGCAAGGCCTGCAAGGCCTCCAGTGTCGCGCGGGCCAGCGTTTGCTTCTCCGCCGCCCCGCTCATGATGGTCTGCGCGACAAGGCATTCAACGCCGACTTCAGTGCGGACGGCATCTGCCAGCGCCGCGTCCCGTTCATCCAGAACGAACAGGTCGATGAGATCGCCGTAAAGTCGGGCGACGCCGAGTGCGGAGACATCGTGGCCGAGACTCTCGAGAATCGCGGCTGCTGGTCCCTTCACGGCTTCTCCGCCGACGATTGGACTAATCGCTGCCTTGGGCGCCCCGCTCGTCAGCAGACAGTCGCGTAGGCCTTTCACCGCGAGCACCGGTTCGATGGAGAGAAAGGGGTTGCTCGGCGCGATCACGATCGCGCGCGCGTGCAAGATGGCCTGCAACACCCCGGGCGCGGCCCGTGCCTCTGCCAACCCCGCGAACCGCAAACCCAGTACCCGATCCTCCGACCGCCGCTGCACGAAATACTCCTGAAAGGAGAGTTCGCCCTCCGGCGTCTCCACCATGGTGCACAGGCGCTGATCCGTGACCGGAATCACCCGCACTGCGACCCCCAGAGCATCCGTGATCTCAGCGGTCACCGCGCTCAGCGATGCGCTCTCCCGCAAACGATGCGTGCGGAAGAGGTGCGTCGCGAGGTCGCGGTCTCCGAGCTGAAACCAGGCAGGCCCACCCAACTCCTCGAGTGCAGCCAACGCCGCAAAGCTGTCCCCGCGTAATCCCCAGCCCGTCTCCGGATTCACACGCCCCGCCAGCGTGTACGTGACCGTGTCCAGGTCGGGCGATACGTGCAGGCCTCCGACTTCCAGGTCATCGCCGACGTTAACAATGGCGACGACTTCCGCCGGCGCCACCACTTGCACCACTCCCTCCAGAAAGCGCGCCGCTCCCACGCCACCCGCCAACACAACCACTGGAGCCGCTTCGCTCAAGGAGCCTCCGGTACGTACCGTCATCGCCGGGAGCCTAGCATCACGACTCCTCAATCGCTTCGCAATGTGACTGCAAACAGGCCCGGCTCATCTCCCTCCATCACCTCCATCCATCGCGCCCCCCTCTCCACGTTCGGATCGCCGAAACGCGCGCGCGCGCGCAGCGGGCTATCGGAATCGACTCGGACTTGCCGCAGAAGCCCGCCCGACCACGCCTCCCTCCCTCCCTCCATCTCCAACTCCCCCTCCGTCAACGCACCTTCCCTGGATATCACCAAGCGCAGCAGCACGCGCTCGCCCTGTGCTTCGCCGCCAGCCTCGATCGCAAGGTGACGGCTTCCATCCAACTGTCGTTCGTCAGAGACAGCTTCTCCCTGCAGCAACCATCCCTCAGTGCGCATACGCCGATCGTAGCCGCGCTTGACCACTACCTTGGAATAGGACAGAAAGATCGCTATGCCCAGGACACAGATGCCGCTCGCTTCCGCCGACACGCCGACCCCCAGTTCGGTGCTCAGCCGGCTCCCCGCCTGCCCCTACTGCCGCGGCCCCCGCGGCCCCGGCCTCTTCTGCACAACCTGCAACCGATTCAACCGCTATCCCAACAGCCCCATCGTTGCCGCTTCGCGCCTCCGACGCTTCGGCGGCTACATCCTGGAACTCACCCTCCTCCTCGCCACCCTCGGCATCGGCTGGCTCATCTGGCTGGCCGTCGTTGCGCCCCGGGCGCAAACGCCCGCCAAATCGTTCCTCGGCATGCACATCGTGGGTGAGGACGGCGCCCCCGTGAGCGCCGGCAAGGTTTGGGTGCGCGAGATCCTGGTGAAATCGATCTTTTGCGGACTCGTGCCTCTGGCCAACGCGCTCTGGATATTCATCGACCGCGATCGTCAGACTATCCACGACAAGATCGTCGAGACCGTGATCGTCTACGCGCCTCACGGTCTCGACACGACGGCGCCCTCAAGCAGCTCCTCTCCCAGCGTCCTGCAGGAAGAACTCGACGCCCTCGCCCAGGCCCGCGATCAGGGCGCCATCACCGTCTACGAGTACGAGGCGCGCCGGCAGCGACTGTTGGGACGCCGCTAAACTCCCGGAACCGGCGGGGGACGGTGCAGGGAGGCGCCACGCGGAACAAGACAGCGTCGCGTCCTTTGACGCTATCATTCAGCGGACACGAAGAGCCCCGGGATCCGGTCCCGGGGCTCTGTCGTCGCCGCGTGAGGGATGAGGGTCGGCGGCTCTACCTCACGCGTATTGCGCTTGTAACGCCCTAGCTGCAGCCCGACGTATTGCCGCAGTTAAGGCACGCGAAACAGCTCCCGTTGCGCACCATCATGTGGCCGCAGTCGGAGCAGGGCGGGGCGTCCAATTCGCTGCGCTCCCGTGCGCTCCCGTTGGCCGATGGATAGTTGCTCAGGAAATCCGGCACCGCGACGGAGGCCACCGGGCTCGCCTCCGGGGGCGACGGCTCTTCTTGCAACGGCAGCGGCGCCTGTGCCGCCGTCACATCCCGCTCATCATTCGGCAGGTAGCGCCGCCCCATCCACCGGAACACGTAGTCCAGGATCGAACTGGCGTGGCCCAGCTCCAGATTGCGCGTCCAGCCGCTCGGCTCGAAGCGGCTGTGGCTGAACTTGCGCACCAACGTTTCAATCGGCACGCCAGACTGCAACGCCACGCTCGTCAGCGCTCCCACCGCGTCCACGAGCCCCGACACGGTCGAGCCTTCCTTCGACACGTGCACGAATACCTCACCGGGCTGGCCGTTCGCGTACTCCCCGACCGTCAGGTAGCCCTCGTGCTCGCCGATCGTAAACTTGTGCGTCACTGCTCCCCGGTCGTCCGGCAGGCGGTGCCGCCGGTACGCGGGCGGCCCCGTTGCCGCATCAACCACGGTTGGCTCGTCCGCCGACGAGGACAGCGCCACCGCGTCCGTCTCGCCGACCTTCGTCCCATCCTTCCGCTCCACCGTCTCCAGCGGCTGGATCCGCTTCGAGTTATCGCGATAGATCGCGATCGCCTTGACGCCCAACTGCCATGCTTGGACGTACGTCTCCATGATCTCGTCGATCGTGACGTCCTCAGGCACGTTCACCGTCTTGGAGATCGCGCCGGAGAGGAACGGTTGAGCCGCGCCCATCATCCGCACATGCGCCATCGGCTCAATGCTGCGCTCGCCCTCGGCCGGCTTGAAGGCGCAGTCGAAGACGGCCAGGTCCGCCTCGCGCAAGCCGGGCGCGCCCTCGATCGTGCCGTGCTCATCGATATAGGCGACGATCGCATCCGTCGCCGCCGTGTCGTACCCCAACCGACGCAAGGCCGCCGGCACTGTGTTGTTGACGATCTTTAGGTAGCCGCCACCCGAGAGGTTCTTGTATTTGATCAGCGCGATATCCGGCTCGATGCCGGTCGTGTCGCAATCCATCATGAACGCGATCGTGCCAGTGGGCGCCAGGACCGTCGCCTGCGCATTGCGGTAGCCGTAAAGCAATCCCAAGCGAAGCGCCTCGTCCCAAGTCTCCTGCGCGCCCGCCGCGAGATCGGCGGGAACCGCGTCGAGTGCCTCGATCTGCGCCACCTGCTCGCGATGCTTCTTGATCACTCGCAAGAACGATTCGCGATTCTCTTGATACCTCGCGAACGCCCCCAACCGCTCCGCAACCCGCGCCGATTGGGCGTACGCCTCGCCGGTCAGCGCCGCCGTGATCGCCCCCGCCATCGCCCGCCCCTCGGGTGAGTCGTACGGCAGGCCGCGCGCCATCAGCAAGGCGCCCAGATTGGCGTAGCCCAATCCCAAGGGCCGGTAGTGGTGACTGTTCTCTTCGATCTTCTGCGACGGGTAGGAGGCGTTATCGACCAAGATCTCTTGCGCGGCGATCAGCACCTTGCAGGCCGCGCGGAACGCATCGATATCGAAGGTATGCGTATCCAAGTCGTAGAACTTGAGCAGATTGATCGACGCCAGGTTGCAAGCGGTGTCGTCGAGGAACATGTACTCGGAGCAGGGATTACTGGCGTAGATCCGGTCGGTGCCGGCGCAGGTGTGCCAGTCGTTGATCGTGGTGTCGAACTGCATGCCCGGGTCGCCGCAGACGTAGGTCGCCTCGGCGATCGCGCGCAGCACGGCGCGCGCCGACAGATCCTCCACAGGCTCCTTGGTCGTAACCGCCGTCGTCCAGTAGGTGGCGTCCTGCTCCACCGCACGCATGAAGGCATCGGTCACCCGCACGCTGTGGTTCGCGTTTTGGAAGGAAATGGAGGAGTAGGCCTCACCGTTGAGCGACCCGTCGTAGCCGCTGTCGATCAGCGCCCATGCCTTCTGCTCTTCCTTCGACTTACAGTGAACGAACTCCATCACGTCGGGGTGATCGGCGTTCAGGATCACCATCTTGGCCGCGCGGCGCGTTTTCCCGCCGGACTTAATCACGTTGGCGAAGGCGTCGTAGCCGCGCATGAACGAGACGGGGCCTGACGGCGTGCCGCCCCCGGTGAGCTTCTCTCTGCTCGAGCGCAGCGACGAGAGGTTGCTGCCCGTCCCGCTCCCCCACTTGAAGAGCAACGCCTCGCGCGTCGCCAGGTCCATGATCGACTCCATCGTGTCGTCGACGGAGTTGATGAAACAAGCGGAGCACTGGGGCCGCTCCACAACCCCCACGTTGAACCACACCGGGCTGTTGAACGCGGCGCACTGGTTGATCAGGAGATGGCGCAGCTCCTGCTCGAACGTCTCCCGCTCCTCCGACGTCCCGAAGTAGCCGCCCTCCAGCCCCCAGTCGGCGATGGTCACCGCGACGCGATCCACTAACTGCTTGACCGACCGCTCCCGCTCCGGCGCATCGACATCGCCGTAGAAATACTTCGACACGACGATGTTCGTCGCGTTCACCGACCACGCGGCCGGCACCTCAACGTCCTTCTGCTCGAACAGCAGCTTCCCCCCGTCCGAGGTGATCCGGGCCGTCCGCAGCTCCCATGCGACCCCGTCGTAAGAATGGCGATCCGGCGTCGTGAAGAAGCGCTCGATCAACGGCGGCGTGGCGGGGGAACGCAACTCCTCCTGCAGTGCGACATCCGTAGCCGACTCCTCGGGGGACTCAACAGTGAGAAGAGCATCGTCGGTCGCGGTCATGGCTGAATCCTTATGCTAGAAGCGCTGGCCTCTCCCGCTGAGACCAGCGAGGTTTACGTCACATTTGCCAGGACAAAGTTCAATTAATCTTCCGCACA
The DNA here is from genome assembly GCA_963663895.2 of Dehalococcoidia bacterium. Classification (GTDB taxonomy): domain Bacteria; phylum Chloroflexota; class Dehalococcoidia; order Bin125; family Bin125; genus JAPOXK01. The sequence continues at coordinate 214,219 of CAXXRD010000001.1, forward strand.
TAACTGCTAAGACAGCTAAGCAGCTTATGCAGAGAGCCCCCATGTCAGCACAAGTGGCCATGGAAACACAAGAAGATGGGCATAGCCGATCCATAATACACAATATCTAGTCAACTTCCCATCCACACCCGATCCCCAAAAAACTCTCCCGCTACCTTGTTCACCGCCTATCTAGATCGGAAATTCGAACAGATGTCTCATCATACTCGAACCGCCAGGCGGCTGACGGCATCGCGCGACCCCGCTTCCATGGCCGACCTGCGCCTCGCTCCTACCGGGATCGGTTCGACCCATCACCGCGACGCCAGTGCGGCCGTCTCCACCATCCTCGCCGCCTACCCGGAGCTCCCCTTCTGGCCCCAGCTTCCCAACCGCGCGCCCTCTGAAGCGATGGCGCCACAGGCTGGCCTCGCCCTCCAGGGCGCTCGCTGGGACGGTCGGCGCCTCCACTGGGCGGAAGCGCGCCTTGATGCGCCCCCGCCTGCCCTGCTGCCGCCTCCCGACCGCGCGGCCGGCCTCCACGCCCTCCTGGCGCGCCTCAAGACGCGTCCACCGGACCAGCGGCCGCCGTTCGCCAAGGGCCAGATCATTGGCCCGGTAACGCTCAGCGCCTGCATCGCCGATCCCCCCTCGCTCACGGCGCTGGGGCGCTGGCTTGGCGCACTCGCCGCGGCGCAGGTCTCCACCTTTGGCCGTCTCGGCATGCGCCCGCTCATCACTTTCGACGAGCCGCTCCTAGCTCGCGTCGGCGAGCGCACCCCGTCGTCCGCCACCTGGGACGACGCCTTGGCCGCGCTGCACGCCGCTTTCACGCCCGTCAAGCAGGCGGGCGGCCTCGCCGGGCTCCACTGTTGCGCCCCCGCGAACTGGACGCGCGCCCTCGCCGCCGAACCCGACATCATCCATTTCGACGCGACGCCCTCCGGCCTCGGCCGCTTCCTCGATCACCGCGAGGCGTTGCGCGCGCACCTGGCCCGCGGGGGCGGCTTCGGTTGGGGGGTCTGGCCCACCGATGCCGCCGCCCCGCCGTTCAACCTCTCCGCCGGGCGTACCGCGCTTCTCGCCGCCGCCAACGCACTCACCGATGCGTCGATCGGCGTCGCCGGCCTCCTCCGCCGATCGACACTCAGCGGCGTCTGCGGCACCGCCAGCTTCAGCGGCGAACGCGAGCACCAGTTAGCGGCGAACTTACAGGCTCTGGCAGCGTCTCTCAGAGAGCAGCTCGACCTGTAGGAAGCGGGGCCAGAGCTACTCGGCGAGCGCCCGTCCGTTCGCTCGCAACAAATCCGTGTAGCTCTCGACTCCGGCTATTGGCTGCGAGTAGATCACTCGCACCTCGGCTCCCGTCTCAGCGGCGATCTGCTCGATGGTCGAGGATTCGAACTGCGGCTCTCGATAGACCCGCGTCACGCCTCGATCCCGCATCGCTTCGATCAGGTCGGCTAACTCAGCCGCGCTTGCCTCCTGCTCCGGTCCCTCGATCACGAATCCAAAGACCTCCAGGTCGTACCGGCGCGCGAAATAGCCGAAGGCGTCGTGGAACGTGACGAGCACCCGATGCTCGGGCGCAAGACCCACGAGGAGCGCCTGCACATCGGCGTCCGCGGCTTCGATCTCCGCGATGTAGCGCGACGCGTTTGCCGCGAACTCCTCCGCACCGTCCGGCAGCAGAGCGCTCAGCTCGTCGCGGATCGCCTGCACCGCTTGAATCGCGCGATCCGGATCGAGCCAGAAATGCGGATCGAAGACGCTGTGGCCCTCTTCCTCATCGTGATGCTCGCCTTCCTCTTCTTCACCCTCGTCCTCGTCGTGATGCTCACCCTCCTCCTCGTCACCTTCCTCCTCGCCGTGATGCTCGCCTTCCTCTTCTTCACCCTCGTCCTCGTCGTGATGCTCACCCTCCTCCTCGTCACCCTCGTCCTCGCCGTGATCCTCACCCTCCTCCTCGTCGTGATGCTCGTCCTCATCGTGAGCGAAACCTGGCGGGAACTCTTCCAACTCGATCCAGTCCGAGAGCTCCACTAGCGGAGTATTCCCCAAGTTCTCCTCGATCGTGCCTTCGTAAGCGCCCTCTAAACCACCACCATTCAGCACCACCAAGTCAGCTTCGGTCACGGCGCGCACATTGTCGGGGGTCAACTCGAACGTGTGCGCGTCCGCCCCCGGCGGAACCAGCGCCACTACGCGCACGCGCTCGCCGCCAACCTGCGCGACCCACTCCGCCACGATCTCCGTGCTGGCGACCACATCAATGCTCGCCGCGCGCGGCTCCTCGACCGGCGCCGCTGGTGCTTGAGACGTTGCAGGTGTTTGGGGTGTCTGTGCAACATCCACGTCTTCGTCGCCGCAGGCGGCAACGACAAACACCATCCCCGCCAACAAGGCCAACGGCAGCGCACGCCGTATCAGACCAGAAGCAACACGTCGATTCATGGCATCGAATCCTTATAGACAGAAGTGGGAATGACTCTCGTAGTCAGCGGGTAAGAGTAGGGAGAGCGAAGTCAGCGGTCAAGCGCGAGGGTGTTCGAGGAGGGAGGAATGCAAGGAGGAGAAGTCATTGAGTGGGACCGGCTAGTTCAACCAGGGCAGTGGGTCCACCGGCACGCCGTTCATGATGATCTCGAAGTGCAGGTGCGCCCCGGTCGAATAGCCCGTTGACCCCACGAAGCCGATCAGCGACCCCGCGTCAACGTACTCCCCCAGAAACACGTCGATGTAGCTCAAGTGCGCGTACCGCGTCACCACGCCACCGCCATGATCAACGAGCACGTTGAGTCCAAACGAGCCGGCCGGACCCGCTTGCACCACGACTCCCGGTGCCGCCGACCCTACAAACGTTCCCACCGGCGCCGCGAAATCGACCCCGGTGTGATAGCCAAAGGAGTTACCACGCGGCGATCCAAAAAAGTCGGTCACCACGCCGCCGATCGGCCAGACGAACTCGGGAATCGCGTAGACCGGCCCCGAGCCGAATCCGAAGGTCTGCGATGCTGTGCCGCCCACCAACAGGATCGTGCTTCCTTCGATCAGGGAGTGCGCGCTGGCCAGATCGTTCCCGTGATAGGCGACGGTCGCCTCCAGGTCCGCCTCGAAATTCTCGATGATCTCCGTCAGCGTGTCGCCCAGGTTCACGGTGTAAACGATGCCGTCCGTGGTCGGGATCGTCAGTTGCCCACCGGGCTCGAGGTGGTCGGGATCCAGGATCTCCCAGTTATTGTTCAAGATAGAACTGGTCTCCAAGCCAAACCGCGCCGCCAACTTAGCCACCGAGTCGCCGCGCTGCACCTCGTAACCGAAATAGGGCGGCAGCGCCGATCCGGGCGGCAGTTCCAACCACGCCGACAGCACCGTTTCATCCGAGAGATCCGTCGCAAAGACCGGTCCCGTGTCCCGCAGCAGCTCTGGGGCGGCGGCGAACGTCAGCACCGCCTGGATCTGCTCGGCCGACAGCAGCGGCTGCACCGTTTCGTTCGAGAAGTGCACGAAGTCAGCGGCGAGGTGGCTCGCATACCGAGCCGCCGTCACAGTGCTGGAGGGATCGTGCTGGTAAATCGCGGCTGCGCTGGTCACGTCGAAGGCCGGCTGCGGGCCGTGCAGGGAGGCCAGCGCCAACGGCGCCCCACTCCCGAGCCCCGGCAGCGCAACCTGCACCGAGACGCTCCTTGCTTCCTCGACCGAGACATCCATTCCCGTCGCGTCCGGCCGGATCAGCGTCACAGCCAGCGCCACTGCGGCCGCCATCAGTACCGAGGCCAGTGAGGCGGCTCGCCACCAGCGCGACGAGGCTGGTATCCACACCGCGGGGCGCGCAGCACGAGCGCGGTTCAGTGCAGTCGTTCGAGCCGCCATATCGGGACGCAGTCTAGAAAAGCCGCCGCGTAGTATCCAAGCGGTCCCTGTCCACTCTCGCTCCGCCAGCCACGCTCGCTTCGGAGTCCGACCGATCGATAGCCGCCTCTTCCCCCCGAGAGGGCAACGTTCAAGCCAACCGGACCCCTAGCAGCGGGCGCCCTTATTCGTTGGGTTCCAGGTCCGCTTTCAGGCCCACTCAACTCCTTGTCGAGCCATCGACCATTTCCTAGGCTGCCCCCACAAGGCGCATCGTGACCGAACACGCCCCCAACCGCTCCCCGACTCAGCCTGCGTCCCCCGACAAAGTGCTGGAAGCCGCGCTGGCGCAGGCCGTCGAGCTCTTACAGCGCGCGCGGTACTGCATCGCCCTCACCGGCGCCGGCATCAGCGCCGAGAGCGGCATTCCCACCTACCGCGGCAAGGATGGCCTCTGGACCAAAGCCGGCGAACCGCCGCTCAATCAATACCAGCGCTTCTTGGCTGACCCGAACGACTACTGGGAAACGCAGCGCCAACGCCGCGAGAACCCCGACGAACTCTTCGCCACGCTGCGCGAAGCCGTTCCCAATGACGGCCACTTCGGCCTCGCGGAACTGGAGCGCCTCGGCATCCTCCAACACACGATCACGCAGAACATCGACAACCTGCACCGGCTGGCCGGCAGCGAGCGCCTCACGGAGATCCATGGCAACAGTCACTACACGCGCTGCCTCGCATGCAACGCCCGTGCCCCTTTCGACGAGATCCTCGAGGCGCTCCCACCGCGCTGCGAGAACTGTGGAGGCCTGCTCAAGTCCGACACGGTGATGTTCGGGGAGCCCATCCCCCGCGATCACCTCGCGGCCTGCTTCCATGAGGCCCAGCAAGCCGACTGCCTCCTCCTCGTCGGCACCACTGCCGTCGTCACCCCGGCGGCCGACTTCGCTTGGGACATCTACAGGCGCGGCCATCCGCTTATCGAGATCAACCCTGAGCCGACGGTGATCAGCGACCACTGCACCGTGACGATCCGGACCCCCGCAGGAGAGGCGCTCCCTCGGATCGTCGATCAGCTCAAGCGATCCGCCGCCCGCTCCCACGACTCATGAATCGCCCGGTTGCCGTCGACTGGGCGGAGGTACAAGCCGAAGTCGTCGATACGCTCCAGGCCTACCTCCGCATCGATACGACGAATCCGCCCGGCGGTGAGGAGGCCGCCGCCCGCTTCCTGGGCGCCATCCTCGAGCGCGAGGGGCTCACCCCCGAGTACTTCGATGCGGGCGCCGGGCGCGTGTCGCTGCGGACCGCGCTGCGCGGCGACGGCTCGCAGGCACCCCTGATGCTGCTCAACCACACCGACGTTGTGCCCGCGGAAGCCGAACATTGGCAGGTCGGCCCCTTTGACGGCGCCGTTCGCGACGGCTGCCTCTGGGGCCGCGGCGCCCTGGATATGAAGGGGATGGGGATCCTCGAACTGCTCGTCCTCTTGGTCGCCAAGCGTGCGCGCCTGCCCCTCAAGCGGGACCTCGTCTTCCTCGCCCTCGCCGATGAGGAAACCGGTGGCTCCAAGGGGATCGAGTTTCTCGACCGCGAGCGGCCCGACTTGCTGCGTGAGCCGGAGTACTGTCTGAACGAGGGCGGCATCGCGACGCTGGAATTCCTGGGCGTCAAGCCCCCCGTCTTCGCCTGCAGTCCGGCCGAAAAAGGACCGCTCTGGCTCCGGCTGCGGGCCCGCGGCTCCCCGGGCCACGGGTCGATCCCGCATGCGCGGAACGCAGCCGCGCGCTTGGTGCGCGCGCTCAACGCGATCGAGGGATGGGAGCGCGCCACGACCGTACTCCCGCTCACACAATCCCTCCTGGAGCAGATCGAACGCGCCGGCGATTGGCCCGGCGGCATGCCCAGCGTCGACACTCTCCGCAGCGCCCATCCCAGTTTCGCCGCCATGGTGACCAACACCGTCTCCCTCACCACGCTAACCGCCGGGGTGAAACACAACGTCATCCCCGCAAGCGCCGAAGCCACACTGGACTGCCGGCTCCTGCCCGGCGAGTCGCACGCAACCTTCGTCGACGCCATTCGGACCGTGATCAACGACCCCGATATCGAGACCGAAGTCGTCTTCCAGTCCGAGTCCGGCGTCTCCAAGTGGGAGACGGAGCTCGTCGCGATCATCCGGGAAGTCGTCCACGAAGAGGTCGCGGAGGCGCTGGTCTTGCCCGTAACCTCGGTGGGATTCACCGACTCTCGCGTCCTCCGCCGGCACGGCGTGAACACCTACGGCTTCATCCCCACCCTGATACCAAGCGAGTTCGCCAAGGGCATCCACGGCCACGACGAACGCGTGCCACTCGACAGCCTCGGTCAGGGCTGCAGGATCCTGTTCGAGGTCGTGCGCCGACTCGCCACGTAGCCCTTCGCTCCCCCTCTGCGCGATTACTGCGCACAGCTACTTCACGTATCCGCTTCGACCTCGGCCCACTGCCAGCTGTTGTCCAGCACATCCAACCGCCGTCCTCGCACACCCGCCTGCAGCACGGTCGCGTGGGCCGGATAGAGCAAGGGGACCGACGGCACCAGCTCCAGCAGCCGCCTCTGAAACTGGCGCAACTGCTGCTGCCGCGTCTCCGGGTTCGTCGTCGCGATCAGCGATGCGATCATCTCGTCCACCTCGGCGTCCACAAAGCCAAACCGGTTCAACGACCCGCGGCTGTGAAAAAGCGGCACGATGAAATCCAGCGGCTCCGGACTGGACGGCGCCGACTCCAGGAACCAGCGCAATCGCCCGTCGACGATGGCGGACACCATTTCGGCGTCCTCCAGCGGCATCACCTGCGCCTCTGCGCCGAGCACCTCCGCGATCCGCGCAACGATCCGCGCGCCCGGCGCGATCTCCCGCTCCTCCCTCGCAGGCACGGCCAGCGCCAACGGCTCCGGCGTCGGAAACCCGCCAGCCGCCTCCCACAGCGCGGCCGCTGCGCGCAGGTCAGCTTCCGCGGACGAATACCCGGGCAGCAACGCCAGATCGGAGGCGCGCAGCGCCCACGCAGCGAGCGGCGGCGGCACATACCCGCTGGGCCCAGCGCCCTCCCCGAACCAAGCCGCCGCCAGCGCCGACCGGTCAAGGGCAAGATGGACGGCGAGCCGTCGCCGGGGATCGTCCCAAGGTGGACGCTGTACCTGGAAGAACAGATGGAAGACGGTCGCCAGACCGGTCACGATCACGGTCGCGTCGGGTCCCGCCACATCACGCGCCACCGCCACGGGGACACGCTCCAGCACGTTTTGCTCACCCCGTACGAAGGCTTCCGCCTGCTCGCCCGCGAGCCGGGCCGCGACGTGCAGATCCGCCAAGCGCGGCGCGCCCAAGTGGTGCGCCGAGTTCGCGCGGAAGCGCCAGCCGTCCGCGCCGACCCGTTCCAAGACGAAGGGCCCGCTGCCGCGCTGCGCTTCAGGGCCGCTGATCTCCTCATCAAGCAACTCGCTGGGCAGCACCCCCATCCAGGAACTGGCCAGCAGCCCAGGCAGGCGCGCGTCACCGCCCTCCACCGCTATCCGCACCGTGCTTGGCCCGGCCGCCTCGACCCGCAAGTCCAACAAGCGATCATGCCGCGCGAAGGTCGGGTCCAGCCGGTCCCGCTGCGACTCAATGGTCGCCCGCACATCTTCCGCGCTGACAGCCCGGCCCCCGGTCGGCGCGCGCGCGTCCCAGCGCGCCGCTGGGTTGAGCTCAAACACCAACGTCGACGCGTCGGTCATCTCTGGCAGCGCTGTCGCGAGATCCGGAGCCAACTCATCGGCGGCCACGTCTTGGAAGCGCAGCAGCTTGCTGTAGACCAACTGTCCGAGCCAGCGCTCGCTGATCGGCGAGATCGAACGGCGCAGGTCCGCCGTATCGAGGGCGATCAGCTCGTCACCGCTTCGAACATCCTCTAAGGCAGACGGGGTATCCCGGGGTGCCGGCGTTCCATCTGGCGCCGGTGCGAGCGTCTCGCTCTGGACCTCGGGCTCCACGGAGGCGTCGGCATCATTGAGGTCCTCGGCGTCCTCGGCGTCCTCGATCGCCAGCGCCTCGTTCGGCTCCATCCGCGCGGGTGCCGCATCATCGTCATCATCGCCACAACCCACGAGCGCGAGCCCTGTTACTCCAATCGCCCCACTTCCAGCCGCGCGCAGCACGGCCCGCCGGCTCACCCGCGACGCTCGTCCGCGACAACGACGACTCATCCTTGCAGGGTCGCCAGCCCAGGTGCCGTGATCAACCGCTTCCCGCGTCATTTGCCGCGTACGCAGCCACACAAGATAGAATCGACTTGACCGCCTGGTCCCGACTGGCCGCGGTAACGGAGTTTTTCATGACCGAGTCCGCCCTTGAAGGACAGTGGGCGCTCATTTTGGGCGCATCCAGCGGCTTCGGCGCCGCCACCGCGCTGGCGCTCGCGGAGGCCGGCATGCACATCGCGGGGGTCCACCTCGACCGGCAGGCAACCATGCCCAACGTCGAACGCTTAGTCCAAACCATTGAGGAGACGCACGGCCGACAGGCACTCTTCCGCAACATGAACGCCGCCAACGAAGGGAAGCGGCGTCAATTCCTCGATGACCTATGCAATCACCTCGGAGGATCCGGCGGACCCACCACCGTCCGTGTGCTCCTGCACTCGCTCGCCTTCGGCACCCTCGGACCCTACATCGCCCGCAACACAGACGACTCCTCCCTCACGCAGCGCCAACTGGAGATGACGCTCGACGTCATGGCGAACTCCATCGTCTATTGGACCCAAGACATGCTCAACCGGGCGCTGCTGGGCGCGGGCAGCAAAATCTACGGCATGACTTCGGCCGGTGACGCGAGGGTGATCCCTAACTACGGCGCCGTCAGCGCCGCCAAAGCCGCCCTCGGCTCCCACATCCGGCAACTCGCCGCCGAACTCGCGCCCATGGGCATCGCCGCCAACGCTATCAAAGCCGGCATCACCGACACGCCGGCGCTGGAACGCATCCCCGGCTCCGACCGCCTCATTGAGTTCGCCCGCGCGCACAACCCCAGCGGGCGAATGACCGAACCTCAAGACGTGGGCCACGCCATCGTTCAGCTCAGCATCAACGATTCCCACTGGCTCACCGGCAATACCATCAACGTCGACGGCGGCGAAGACATCGCCGCCATTTGAGCCCGCCTCGCCACTCCGTTCCGCACGCAGTCGCCTTGCAACGGCGGACCCCGTAGCATCTGGGCATGGCAGATGAGCAGCGCGGCCGCCGACGGCGCCGCCGGGGCGGCCGCGGACGCGGGAGGCCCGGCGCCGAGGCAGCTTCCGCCGATTCCACTCCCAGAGCCACCCCCAAAGAAGACGCTGCCCGGCGCGATCCCCCGGGGGAGCCTGCTCGCGGCGGCCGACGTGGCAAACAGTCCCCACCGGGCACCATCCTCGGCTTGCCACGCTTCCTTTTCGTGCTGGTGCTCAGCGTCTTCGTCTCGTTTCTGATCCTGCAGATCATCACCTTGGTCACAGGCGGCGGCGACAACGATGATGATGTTCTGGCCACGGTCCAAACTTTCCCGGATCAGGGCCGTCGCCACCTCGACCCCGGAGAAACCTTCAACGGCTACAACAGCACGCCCCCCACCTCCGGACCGCAAGACGCCACCGGTATCGACCCCGGAATCTACGATACGTCCCAGCGATTCGAGGCAGTGCTGCCGCTCTTGGAACGCGGGGGGGTGGCCCTGTACTACCACCCCGATCGCCTGGACCCATCAGAGATCGAGGACATCACGAAGGCCTCTGAAAGTGCCATCCGTGCGGGCCGACGGCTGGCGCTAATACCGCACCAAGGGATCGCTGACGACGCCCTCGTCGTCAGCGCCTGGCGGCATCAGCTGCGCATCCAAGAGTTTATGCAAGCAACAACCATGGAACAGATCGGCGACTTCGTTACCTTTTTCGACGGACTCTACGAATTGGAAACGCGCAGGTAGGTCGATCGCGCGCGAGACTGCGTCATCTGCGAGGGGAGCAAGCGAACCGCGATGAGAAAGCGGCCGATCTGGCAGATCGCGCACGCCCGGAGCAACTCCGCGGCGATCGCCGCTTGCGCTGCGGCCAGCCTCGTCGCCGCTGCCTGCGGCGGCGGCAGCGGCGACGGCACGGACCATCTCGCCGCCCCCTGCACGCCTCCAGCGCTCGCTTCCGATCCCGACGCGCTGCCGATCGTCGACAGCAAGCATCGCGAAACAAGCAACGGCGAAACCAGCTTCACGATCACCGTCCTCACCGCCGACAGCGAAACGGTCACCTTCTTCACCAGCGCCGAGTGCTGGGAGCGTGCCACCCTCGGAGAAGCCTCGCCCGACGCGGCCGCTGCCGTCGCACCCGCCCCACCGCCCGGCGATCCGACAGCGGCACCGATCCCCGCAAGCAGCGAGCCGAGCGGGCCCATCGACGATCACCCGGGGTTCGAAGACCTCAACGACCAGATCGAGGAACTCGGCAGCGAACACCTCGTCGCCGGTACGAGCTTTTTCTACCCCACCACGCCGCCCGCCGGCGGGCCGCACTGGGAAATCCCCGCGCGCTGCGGCATCTACGCCGATCCGATCCCGTACGAAGCCCTGGTCCACACCATCGAGCACGGGGCGATCATCATGTACTACGACCCCGCAGCCTGGACGCCGACTGCCATTGCACAGTTCGAGGCGCTGGCCCGTGAAATCCTGAGTGACGGCGACCGCTTCGTGCTCGTTCCCGCTCCGCCCAGCCCCCCGTTCCCTCGACCGATCGTCCTGGCGACATGGGGCTATCTGCTCTTCTTGGACGAGTTCGAACCCGACACCATTCGTGACTTCGTGGACGAATTCGAGAACGAGGGGCCGGAAGTCCTCCCCCGCCTCAACGCCTGCTAGCAGCGCTACGACGTACCCGCGCCGGGATCATCGGTGCGCATATCATCGACCTTCCAGGATTCCCTCTGTTGCACCCAGCGGGTGACGATCGTCCCGTCGCCGTCGGGTGCGTGGAAGGTGATGCGAACCACGTTCTCCCCCTGCTCCTCAACCACATAGCCGGTCGCGTCCTGCACGCCGCCGGTTTGTGCCTGCACCGCGAGCGCTTTCACCATCCCCTGGGGAGTGAACGCCTGCATCAGCGCCATCAGATCGTTCGCGATAATATCTCGCGCCAGTTGCTCCGCCGCTGCGTGCAATGTAGGCATCTAGCCCCTCCTTCACCGAGCAGCCATGCTTGCCAGTGGGCGAGCGGCCGGGAGACTAGAGCGATCCTGGCGTCACCGTCAAAGCCGCTCCGCACGAGGAGGGTTTCGTGACCATCATGCCCGCTACCAGCACTGCGATCGTCGAAGCACACGACGTACACAAGACCTATCGCTCCGCTGGCGCCGCCGTGCACGCGCTACGGGGGGTTTCCCTCACGGTGCCGCGCGGCGAGATGGTCAGCGTTATGGGCCCCTCCGGCTGCGGGAAAACGACGCTGCTTAACACGCTCGCGGGCCTCGACGAGATCGACTCCGGGTCGATCCGTATTGAAGGTCAAGAGATCCAAGCACTCTCCGATCACGCCAAGACGGACTATCGCGCGCGGCGCATGGGCTTTGTCTTCCAGTTCTACAATCTCTTGCCCGTCCTAACCGCTGTCGAAAACGTCGAGATGCCCCTCCTGCTCAGCGGCATCTCGATCCGCGAGGCCCGCCGCCGTGCCCTGGCCGCCCTCGACCAGGTGCATCTCGGCGAATGGGCGAAGCACCGGCCCGCCCAGCTTTCGGGCGGCCAACGACAGCGCGTCACCATCGCCCGTGCCCTCGTCAACAACCCAGCCATCGTGTGGGCCGACGAACCCACGGGCGACCTCGACAGCGCCAACGCCAACGAGATTATGACCCTCATCCAGGAGCTCAACGCGCAAAACGCGCAGACCTTCATCATCGTCACGCACGATGAACAGATCGGGGCCCGCTGTCATCGCACGATCCACATGCGCGACGGACAGATCGAGAACGAGACCAGCCACCGGCCCTTTATCCCGCCTGCCGACGAGCCCCTCGCATGAACGAACTCTTCGGCGTTCCTATGAGCACCATCCTCGCGATCGTGGTGATCGCGCTCATCGTCTGCACAGCAGTCATCGTCGCGCTCGCCTCCCGGAACTTCCTCCTCTTCAAAATGGGCCTCCGCAACCTCCCCCGGCGTCCAGGCCAAACCCTGCTCATCGTCATCGGCTTGATGCTGAGCACGCTGATCATCTCCGCCGCCTTCGCAACCGGCGACACCCTCAGCCGCAGCCTCCGCAACTCCGCCTTCGAGGTCACCGGTCCAATCGACCACCTCATCCTCTACGACACCGCCGGCGGTCGCGGCGTCGAGCAACGTGACGCCGTCGTTCCCCAGCGGGTCGCCGACGACCTCAGCGCTGCCTTCGCCGATGATCCGGACATCGAGCACTTCACGCGCGTCGTCTCGGACACCGTCTCGGCAGAGAACATCACGACGAGCCAGTTCGAGCCACGCGTCTCGCTGCTCGGGATCGATGTGGCGGAAGTCCAAGCCCTCGGCGGCATCCCCGATCTCGAGAGCGGCGACATCCCACTCCGCGAGCTCGGCGAAGGGAAGATCATCCTCAATGAATCCGCCGCCGAGCGCCTCGCCGCGAGCGCCGGCGACCGTGTCAGGCTCCGGGTCCTCGGCGGCCTGCACGAGTTCACCGTCCAGGCGATCGCGGCGGATACGCTCCTCAGCGGCAAGGTCGACATCACCGAGCCACAAGGCGCCGTTATCCCTCTCGCGGACGCGCAAACCATCCTCGACCAGCCCGACCGGCTTAGCAGCATCGGCGTCTCGGTCCGCGGCGACGGCCTGGCCGGCCCTCTCGAACTCTCCGAAGAGGTCGACCTTCGCCTCAATCGCTTCCTCATGGAACAGGCGGATGCCGAAGTCGACGCCGGCCTGGCCCCCGCCCAGCGCACCTACGCGGATGCCCAGGGCCGCCCGATCTTCGAATCCGATCCCTTCAAAGCCGACACCGTCGACAACGCCGAAACCTTCAGCTCCGTCTTCACCACCTTCTTCCTGGTGATGGGATCGTTCTCCATCGTCGCCGGCATCCTGCTCATCTTCTTGATCTTCGTGATGCTCGCGGAGGAGCGAAAAATGGAGATGGGCATCGCGCGCGCGGTCGGCATGCAGCGCAGTCACCTTGTGCAGTCTTTCTTGGCCGAAGGTCTCGCCTACAACCTCGGCGCGGCCATCATCGGAACTGCCGCGGGGATCGGTATCTCCTTCGGCATGGTCGCGGTTCTGGGTTCCGTCTTCGGCGCCTTTGGCTTCGCGTTCACCCAGCACATCGAGCCGCGCAGCGTCGTCATCGCCGTCGGCATCAGCATCCTCCTCACGTTCATCACCGTCGTCATATCCTCGTTCCGCATCAGCCAGCTCAACATCGTCGCCGCGATCCGCGACATCTCCGACGACGGGCAGCACGGCCAGCGACCGATCTCCGTGCTGGGAATCCTCCTCACGCTGATCCTCATCCCTCTCGCGCCCCTCTTGGTGCTTGCTGCACTCTTCGGTCGCAAACCAGGGCACCCAGCACCTCTTCGTTGGCTCCATCACCGCGTCGTCTGGGGTATCTACACCACCACTATCGGCCTGATCCTCTTCGCCATCCTCGGACTCACCGTCCTCCTCGCTCTCGTCGGTTGGCTCGCTCTCAGCACACCCAGACTCGGCGCGGCCATCCGTCAGCGTGGCTGGGGCGAGTGGGCTGTTCTCCCTACCTGGCGGCTGATGCGCTGGCGCCAGGAATGGTGGTTCGTTCTGCTCCTAACGGGCGTGATCGGTGTCGCCAGCGCGCAGGACAGCGAGAGCGCATTCTTTTATCTGGGCGGTCTTTCGCTCTTCGTCATCGGATTGCTGCTACTTGCACGCCGCTTTAACCGCGCCGGTCGCGTCGCCTACAGCGCCACGGGGATCCTCATCCTCTTCCTTTGGCTGGCACCCCAGACTTGGCACACTGCCGTTTGGGGGAAGGACTTCGAGGGCGGCGTCCAGATGTTCTTCCTCTCCGGCGTGGCGATGGTGACCGGCGCCACCATCGCCGTCATCTTCAACCTCGACCTCCTCGTCAGCCCGCTCCGAATCATCGGACGCGTCTTCGGTCGTTTCGCCCCGGCGGTCCGAACAGCCGTGGCCTATCCAACCACGGCCCGCTACCGAACGGGCATGACCGTCGCCATGATCGCCATCATCATGTTCGCACTCGTCGTCTTCACCACCATCAATGCGACCTTCTCGGAAGCCTTCATCAGCGACGAAGCGGCCGGTGGCTACGATCTTCTCGCCGACTCCACCCTGAACGACGATATCTCTGATCTGCATACCGCCCTTGAAGAAGCCGCCGCGGACGACCTCGCCGCCAATCTCGACACTATCGGCCGCCTCAGGATCGCGAGCTTCCCCGGAACAGACGTTGTCGTCCTCAACCACGAACGTTGGGATGAACTGAATACGACGCAAGTGCTCGACGCGACCGGCAATCCCATCATCGACACGCCAGACCCCGATAGCGACCTCGCCGAAACCCGCCTGCTGTGGCTCACCGGCACCAATGACGCCTTCCTCCAAAATAACGTCATTCCCCTGCAGGCTCGGGCCGTCGGCTTCGAAACGGACGCCGCCGTCTGGCAGGCCCTCCACGATCCCACTGCCCGCTACGGTGTGATCACCGCCAACGCTATCGAGGCCGATGCCTTTGCTCCGCTCGACGATGACGCCTTCGAAATGCCCGCCATCGGTGGCACGGCGGCCGATCGGATCCCGCGCGTCCGTCTCGAACTGCGCAACAAGGCAGAGACAGCCGACATCACGATCATCGGCGTGATCGATCAGGTCGTGGGGATCACGAACCCTGCGTTCGCCTTCTTCCCCAGTCTGCTCGTCCGCGACGAGTTCGTCGACGCTATCTACGACGGCGCAGACTTCACCCGCCACCTCGCTACCGTTGGTCCCGGCACCGATCCTCTCGATACCGCGCGCGCGATCGAAGCCACGCTCGGCATCGAAACCGTCTCGATCGTCGACGAACTCGAAGAGCAGCAAGAAACCTCCAACGCCATCCTCAACCTCTTCCAAGGCTTCACGGGACTAGGCCTGGTAGTCGGCATCGCAGCGCTCGGAGTCATCGCCGTACGTGCGGTCGTCGAACGCCGACAACAGATCGGGATGCTCCGCGCAGTCGGCTACAGCCGTGGGATGGTCCGCCTCGAACTCCTCATGGAGATGAGTTTCATCGCACTCATTGGAATCGGCCTGGGCATCGCGTTGGCCCTCTCCCTCACCTGGCGACTCTTCGAGGAAGGCGTCTTCGGCAGCACTGCCGGCACCGGTATGCAGGTCCCCGTCGGGCAGATCGCCATCTTCGCGGCAGCAGCCTTCCTCGGCGCCCTCATCATGACCTGGCTGCCGGCGCGCCAGGCATCCCGTGCACCCATCGCGGAGGCGCTCCGCTACGAGTAGCGTCCCGTCCGTACTTGGATCCACCAGCGCTGCTTGCGTCACCATCGATCACGCCGGCCCCGGCGAACTCTGTCGGCAATCCCGTCCGTCTGGCGCGAACACGGTCCTCGACAACACCGTGGGGCGCCCCACTCCATTCAATGGCCCACGCGCGATCCTCGTGACTCCCATCCGTAGAGACGCACGCCGATCTGGCCGAGCCGCGAGTGGACGCTCTAAGCTCGGCCTGCGATGAAGGCGACCTATCTCACGGAGCAAGGGCCGCCGGAGGTCCTCGTCTACGGCGACCTCCCCGATCCCGAGCCGGGGCGGGGCCAGGTTCTCGTGCGCGTGCAGGCCGCGGCCCTCAACCACATGGACATCTGGCTCCGCTCCGGCCTGGGCCGTGCGCGTACATTCACGGAGCCGTTCATCCTCGGCGGGGACATCGCCGGGACCGTCGCCGCGCTCGGCCCAGGAGTGACCCGAATCGCCTCCGGTGATCGCGTCCTCATCGACCCCGGCCTCTCGGACGGCACCTGCGACGCTTGCCGTGCCGGCCGCACCAATCTCTGCAACCACTACCAGCTCATGGGCCTCCACGTGAACGGCGGCTACGCCGAGTTCGTCGTCGCGCCCGCAGTGAACGTGCACCAGATCCCCGACGACCTTCCGATCGAACAAGCCGCCGCCATCCCCCTCACCACCGCTACGGCCTATCACATGCTCGTCACCCGCGCCGGCCTGCGGCCCGGTCAGCGTGTGCTCGTCCAAGCCGCGGGAAGCGGGGTCGGCAGCGCGGCGATCCAGATCGCCAAGGCGCTCGGCGCCTGGGTCGCCACAACCGCCGGCAGCGACGAAAAAGTTGCCAAAGGGATCGAGCTCGGCGCCGACCTCGCCATCAACTACCGGGCCCAGCCAGCTTTCAGCGAGCCCGTCCGCGAAGCGACCGACGGCGCCGGCGTCGACATCGTCGTCGACCACATCGGCCCCGCGACGTTCGAGGAGAACCTCAAGTCACTGAAGCGGGGCGGCCATCTCGTCAACTGTGGCCGGACCACCGGCGAAACCGTGCCGCTGAACCTCTTCCAACTCCTGCTCAACCAGCAAACGATTCACGGTACCTTCATGGGCACCGGGGCCGAGACGATCGAGTGGCTGCAACTCGTCCGGGACGGGCGCATCCGGGGCCTCGTTGGCGAGACCTTCGCGCTCTCGGACGCCGCGGACGCCCACCGGCGCATGGAGTCGCGCGACTTCTTCGGCAAACTCGTGCTCGTTCTCTAGAAACCCCGAGCGGCCGCTGGCCTACACTACTCCCGTGCGACGACAGACCAAGCTCATTATCGCCGCGGCGCTCTTCGGCCTCATTCTCATCTTCTTCCTCCTGCTCAACAGCAGCCTCGGCGTCGACAGCGACGAAACCATCACGGACCGCAACCGCCCGCAGATCGTCGGCGAGCACGACGACCGTTAGTCTGGACGGCGATCATGCCGCGCGTTCGTATCGAGCCGTCCGGCATCGAGATCGACGTGCCCTTGGGCGAAACAATGATGCGCGCCGCGCGTGATCAAGGCTACTACTGGCCCACGACCTGCGAGATGGCGGGGCGTTGCGCAACCTGCTTCGTCATTTTGCAGGAGGGCATGGACAATCTTTCTCCAATGCGTCCCAACGAGCAGGAAGCGTTAGTGGAGCAGCGCGGGCGGCGCGCCCTCGATCAGCCGGTCCGGCTCGCCTGCCAGGCCTCCGTCACCGGGGACCTCGTGGTGCGCAAGCACGGGGTCCGCCGGCACGCATCCGGATAAGGGGCCGCACGGCTCCCCCAGTAAGATAGCCATGCGTACACCGAGCGCTGGCGCAGCGAGGAGCAGCATGGCGACCATCACCTTCTTCTGCAAACGCGGCTGAAGCACCTGCACGCGAGCCCGGGCCTGGCTCGCCGAGCGCGGCATCCCCTACCAAGAGCGAGAATTCTTCCGTGAACCCCTCAGTCGGGCCGAGTTGGATCGGCTCATCGGCACGCAGGACGCCCGCACCTTCTTCGCGGCGCGCAGTCCCAGCGTACGCAAGCTCGGCCTCGACATCGCGGCCCTCAGCGACTCCGAGATGCGGCGGTGGATGCGGCGGGAGCCTCGGCTCCTGCGGCGTCCCATCCTCAAAGCGGGCCGGCAGACTCTGCTTGGCTTCAATGAGGCGGAATGGGAAAAAGCGTTGAGCTAGTCGGCTCGTGCTAGGTCCGCTCCCGGATCGCTTTCAAGATCGCAACGTTCTCCGCATCGGGTCCCTTGCCTGCGAACCCCGGCACCTCCAATAGAAAGGGCGCCTGCCGGAAAGCGGAGTGAGCCAGCAGGTTGAGAAATCCCTGCTCCCCGATCGTCCCCTCGCCGATGTTCTCATGACGGTCGCGACCAGACCGCAGCTCGGTCTTGGAATCGTTGGCGTGCACCGCGACCAGCCGCTCGTAGCCGATCTCCCGATCGAACTCGACCATGAGTCGGTCAAGCGCCTCGGCATCCCGCAGGTCGTAGCCAGACGAGAACGCATGACAGGTGTCCAAGCACACTTTGACGCGGTCGCTTCCCACCCCATCGATAATGGCGCCGATCTCATCCCACGTGCTGCCCACGCTATCCCCCGCCCCCGCGCTGTTCTCGATGCAGAGCGCCGCTTCGTCCGGCGAATCGTCGAGGACTTGCTGCATCGCGTCGATCACCTGAGGCAGCACCTCTTCGAACCCGATCCCCTTGTGCGACCCCACATGGAAGATCACTCCCTTGATGCCCAGCCGTGCGGCCAAGCGCAGGTCGGCGATCAGCGACTCGATCCCCTTCTCCATGTTTCCCTGGCTCTGCGAAGCGAGGTTCGTCAGATAAATTCCGTGGATGAAATTCGGCCCGATCCCGGCTTCCGCTACGCCTCGACGGAATGCCGCCACGGACTCCTCGTCGTGCTGCTTCCGGCGCCAACTCTGTGGCGCCGCACCGAAGATCTGCATCGCCTCCGCCCCGATCTCGAGTGCGTTGGCGACCGCCTTCTCGATGCTGCCCGCCGCCGAGACGTGCGCGCCGACGCGCGGCAGCTCCAGATCGGTCCGCGCCACACCTTCCTTCGCGGCCTGCCCGTCAGCCACCTGCTTCACCGCAACCTTCACGATCCCGCATCTGCGCCACACGGTCCCCCGAAACAAGCGCAGTATACGTGCGCGCGATCGCGGGCTTAGCCCGCGTTGGCTCCGCCACCTAATCGCCCCAACGTCTCGTCCGGGAAGTGCGGAGGCGTCACATCGATCACGCTCCCCGAGACGAACCGCGCCCGTTCCGTGCACAAAAATGCAACAACCTCCGCCACATCCTGCGGCTCGGGCCCCTCTCGCCGATCCTGGTCCAAGCCCTTGCCGATCACGCGCGCGTCAATCGCCGCATCATCCGGCACATCCAGCCACGACGGCGCCACCGCATTCACGGTGATCCCATGCCGGAGCTCCCGCTCTCCCAGATTGCGCGCAATCCAGTGACGGGCCGCCTTCCCGAGCGGGTAGTCCAGCGGCGCGACGGGCGGCTCCATCGGCCACAGCTCCGCCGCGTGTCCGCCGATCAACACGACCCGGCCCCACTCTTGTGCTCGCATCGACGGCAGGGCGGCGCGCAGACAGTAGAAAACCGCGTCTTGCTCGAGGCGCAGCACGCGCCGCCAATGATCCGGCTCGATCGCGACGATCTCTTGAGGTTTCCAGTCGCCTCCCACATTCACGACAACGATATCGACCGTCCCGAACCGCTCCCCGACCACCCCCCACAGTCGCTCCACGTCCGCTGCGTCCCCCGCATCGACGGCGCACGCGATCGCCGCTCCGCCCATCGCCTCGATGCGCTTCACCACTTCCTGCGCCGCTGCCGCCCTGCTGCGGTAGGTCACAACGATCGCCGCACCCTCGCGGGCCAGCGTGAGCGCGATGGCCCGCCCCAGCCCTCGGGATGCGCCCAGCACGAGCGCGGTCCGGCCGGTCAATTCAGCCACGGGCATCCAAAATGCGCTCCAGCTGGCGGACATGAAAAAGCTGGTGATCGGCGATCGTCAGCAGCAGCGTCCGCAGCGAAACGTCCACTCCCTGCGAAGCATCCTCCGTCTCCCCGGCCACCTCGACGATTCCAGGCTCCCGCAGCTGCGCGGGCTCCAGCCCCTCCAGCAACCGGCAGGTATCCTCTCGCACCGCGTTGACCGCCCAGCGCAACTCGTTCACGTCCGCTGCCGGGTCCGCAGCAGGCAAGCGGGTCGCGTCCGATAGCAGGGCAGGCCGATCCGGCGCCACTGCCTCCCGCAGATCCGCCAACTGCGGTTGCAGCCAATGCTCCGCGTGGATCACGTGCTGCAGTACCTCACGGACCGACCATTCCCCTGGCGCCAACCGTCGATCCAGGTCAGAAGGAGTGAGCCGTTCGATCGTCGCGGTGAGTTCCCTCAAGTTCTCGGCCAGCACGGCCGCGATGGCGGCGGGATCGTTCGACACCACGGCAGTGTCGGCTAGCCTCAGTAGAGACGTCAACGCACAGCCGGAGCAGCCGTGGCCATCGTCGACGCGATCCCAGCGCATACCGATCAGCTTCGGCGCTTCCTTATGGCCGCTCCCCCGGCCCCCGCCAGCCAACCCGCGCCCGCCGGCGGGGCGGGGAACAGGGGAGGGGGTCCAGCCCGCCCCTCCGTCCGCGGTCGGGAGAGGGCGTCACGGCTCGGGCATTCCCCCAAGGGAAGCGGACGATGGGACCCGCGCGGGGCCTCGCGGGCCCGCGCTACCCTTGCGCAGCCGCTGGAGGCGTGCGCTATGGACCTACCTAGGCCTCTGCCGCCAGGGCGGCGTTCACGGCCGCTGCGGCTTCCGGCGTCACCCAGCTCTCCCAAATCTTGTTGTTGTTGAGGAACCAGATGGCCGCGTCGGAGGCTTCGGTGCCCTCGTTGGCGTCGATATACAGGAAGATGCTCTTGTAGAGATCGACCGTGAACTCCCAGTTCTCAAACATTGCGATCACCTCGGGGGCGCGCGGCGGCAGGCTCTTGTGCACCGCGACTAACACCAACGAATCATCGAAGGCGCAGGCCTTGCCGGTCTCCCAGCATTCCTCGCTGTAGGGCTCTTCTTGCAGGCGCACGAGGTCGAGCTTCAACCCGGGGTCGCTCGTGCCCCACATGTAGCCCAGCCAGGGCTCCTGCTTCTCGTAGGCGGCGTAGATGTCGGCGTAGAGCGCGCTCTGATCGCCGGGGCTGATCACGTGCAGGGCGTCGGCCAAGCCGTAGCTCTCGATCTGCTCGGTGTTGACCAGCGAGCAGGACCACGTCGGCACGCACGCCACCAGACGCGCCTTGCCGCGGCTGTCGGGGGTGGCGAACAGCTCCTGGTATTCGGGCCGCAGCAGATCCTGGGGGGTCTGCAGGTCCGGGTGCGCGTCGGCGATGTACTTGGGAATGACGAACGTGCTCTGCCAATCGCCCACGAGGCTGGTCCCGATCTCCACCACGTCGCCCGCTTCGAGAGCCTTCTCCCAGCCCAGATCCTGGTTCGGCAGCCAGATCTCGAGCGTGACGTGAATGTCGCCGTTCTGCAGCCCCTGGAAGTTGGGCAGCGTGCCGCCGAAGATCACGTCGGTGGGGTAGCCGTAGCCGTGCTCCACGATGTACTGGGCGACGCGGTTCTGCACCTGCGCGCTCGTCCAGTTCAGATCGGAGAAGATGATCGGCTCCTTGGGCGCGTCCGCGTCGCCGTCCCCATCGCCCCCACAGGCGGCGGCCGTCAGGGCGAGCGCCGCCGCCAGGGCTATGGCTAGGGATCGGATCAAGGTTCGTGTTCGCATGGTGCCCTCCCAGGCTCGCTGAGCGTGAAACGCGATCTTAGCAGTGCGCTTAGTCATACAGAGAAGTATCCCTGAAGAGCAAGCATATTTATAGTTTTGAATTATCCAGTTGGAACCTGGGAATCAACAGTGATCTCTTCTACAGGTTCGCTATCTCTGAGCCATGCAGTGGCCCGCCGAACATTAATCTGGTACCGGGTTAGTGCTAGCCTTCGCCGCTGCTCTGCCAGCCTTGCTTGGGTCTCATTGGACACAACCAGTTGCTCCGATGGTTCGTCTTGTGTAGGCGCACTCATGACGTTTCCTCTTCGTTGCTCTCGAATGGCAGATCCTTAATGCTCTTGTCGACTAGTTCCGTTGGCGGTGCCTCTAGCTGGTTGCGAAGGCCATCCAGTATGCAAAGCTCATCCGTCGTCACTGACCGCACACTTTCACTACTGATAATGCGTAGTTCGACGCTTTGGCCGACGCCTGGTGCCAGTTCTGCTTGACGCTTGGCTCGGAATACGTTGAAGGCAGTCTCGTTGATGCTCTTTGACCAATGCTGGCCTGCCGCGACGAGACTCAGAATTGCGTGGCTTTGTCCACTCCCAATCGCGTGATAGCCAATGCGATCGTAGGACGTCGATATACCAGGGTCGGAAATACCAAAGATGTGGGCGCCGCCCTGATCAACACCAGCAATGACCAGCGTCACGCCGAATTGGGAATGCTGAACCTTGTTATCGAGTTCCACGGCGATCTCTATAGGAATCTGGCGAATGAGGCCTTGGTAGAATGACTTAATCGTTATCCCGCGCGGCTTAAACACAGCCTCTTCAATGCGCCTTGCTCGCAACTGGCAGTAGGTGTCCTTAATCGTGTCAGCGATCTGTTCTACGGCTGGGTTCTGGAACTGTGTAGAAACAGGATATGCTGACGAAAAGAGATCACCAGACGGAAGCGCGTCGCCAGCGCTTAGGCCGACACAAGATGGCCCTAGGATCTCAATCTTTGAACCTGGGTGATCGAATTCGAGATCGAGGAACCCTGCGCTGATCATTCTGTCTGATGCGACTACAACAGCGGTCCTGTCCGCTGCTGTCGCCGCAATACAAATGGTCATTTCACGTCTCGCCTGCTACCCCACCTCGCCTTCTCAGCACCCTTTTTGGCAATTTCGCGGCGGCGGTCGGCACTCAAGGACGCTGCGCGGGCCTTACCGCCCTTCTGCCCACCAGTCTGCTTTCTGGTGTTGACGTAGGACTCCTCGGCATCGCCAGTTGCGATCCGCATGCTGAGCACTGCGTTCTCAATCACGTCTGTTAGGCGCTTTTCCCCGTCAGGCCCTGTTGGCATTCAACTGCCCCTTAGTCTTCACCGGGAACCAAAACCGCGTACGACAACACGGTAACATCCTTCATTGATACGTACGGCCTCTGCAACGTTAAGGATGCCTAGCCCCGCGCAGCCCTGATCTGGGCCAAGGCGGTCAGGATCGCGGGGTGAGAGATCGCTGTCAACCCGTGCACAGGCTTTTCAAACCAAGACACTACCCGGCTCGTTGGAGCCGCCCTCGCTGTGGCGCGCGAGACGAATGAAGCGGTGTGACTAACAGCGGTGCGCCCCGCCCGCCCCCGTCCCTACTCCGCGTCCCCGTCCTCCTCCTCCTCCGCCCCCTCGGGGACCGTCCAGACGACGGCGGCGCTGGTCGTGACGGCCAGCAGGTCGCCGGGGGCGATGGGGAAGTCGACGCCGCGCGCGTCGGCCGGCGCGTAGCTCTGCCAGCCCTGCGATGCGTCGAAGCGCCAGATCGCCGTGACCTGATCCACGATCGCGGCCACCGCCGCCGAGGCCGCCAGCGCCGGTCCGGGCCAGGTGATCAGGTTCGACCCCTCCGCCAGCGAGATGCTGGCCGCCTGGCCGCGCTCGGGCAGGGGCGCGCTGGCCCGCACGTCCAGGTCGATGGCGGCCACGTAGGCCCGCACCCGCACCCCGTCCCTGGCGCCGTCCAGGGTGAAGACGGTGCGCGCCAGGCCGTCCATCGTCTCGGCCGTGACCGGATCGAAGGCGGGCATGGCGCTGGGGGTCGCCCCCACGGCGCTGAAGTGCACCGTGTAGCCGCTGGGGACGGCCGCGCCGCCGCTGTCGGTGACCAGCGCCGCCACGCCGTAGGCGCCGGCCGTCTCCCGCGGCGTCAGCACGAGCTGCAGCCGCGCCGCCGGCCCCACGATCCGGATGGCGGCGGTGGCCGAGAGCTCGCCCGCCTGGGCCGTGATCGTCACGGCGCCCGTTTCGGTCGCGTCCGCGGCCGAGACGTGGGCCGCCGCGCGCCCGCTGGCGCCGGTGACCCCGGACTCGCCCTCGCCGCTGTGCACCACGGTCACGCCAGCCGCGTCGGTCTGGAAGCGCACGGGGACGCGCGGCACGGGCCGCCCGCCGGCGTCGAAGAGCGAGGCCACCAGCGTGCCCGGCGGCGCCGCGAAGGGCGTGTCGCCCAGGTTGACGCGCCGCGCCAGCGCCGTCAGCTCCAGCTGCGCCGGGGGACCGTGCAGGGTCAGCGCGAGGCTGGCCGTGGCGGCGCCGGCGGCGGCGCGCACGCGCACGGCGCCGGGATCGGCGTGCAGATAGGCCGAGGCGCGCCCGCCGGCGTCGGTCGCGGCCGTGTAAGAGGCGGGCGCATCGTCCGCCGGGGCCGCGGCGCCGGCCGCCAGGCGGCCGCGGTCCGTCGTGAAGGCGACGGCGGCGCCGGGCACGGGCACGCCGGCGCGGTCGCGCACCTGCACGATCAGGCGCGGCGGCGCCGCCGCGCTCCGCACCGCGTCGGCGCTGGGGGTCTCGAAGGTGGTCGTGGCCGGCGCCCCGACGAAGGTGACCGTGGTCGAGCGGGCGCTGGCGCCGGCGCTGGCCGTCAGGGCCGCGGCGCCCAGCCGTCCGTCGCCCACCAGCGTGGCCGTGGCCACCGCCGTGCCGTCCCCCTGGTCGCGCAGCGAGACGCTGACGCGGCGGGGGCCGGCGGCGGCGCCGAAGGCGCCCCGCGTGGTCGTGAGCGTCACCTGGGTGACGGCCGCCGCCCCCGTGCCGGGGCTGACCGTGACCGTGATCGTCGATTGGCCGCCGGCGGCGGCGATCTTGGCGGGCGCCGCCTCCACGGCCCGCACCGTGGGCGGGGCCGCCTCGGCGGCGGCGGGCGCCAGCGCCAGGATCAGCCCGGCCGCCAGCGCCGCCAGCAGGATCAGGAGGAAGGGCCGCCCCCGTCCCGTGCGGGAAGGCGCCGGCCCGCCGCGCGCGGCGGCGTGCGTCGAGGGGCGCATGGGCATGGCTGGGGCCTCCGTGCCTTCCTGCCGCTGGAGCAGTCTCCCGTCAGGGCGCCGGCGCCGTCCGCGGAGCGCGGGGTCCGGCGCGCTGGCGGGAGCCCTCTCCGGAGGGCCGGGAGAACGGCGGGGGAAAAGACGGAGCGGCCTCGCCTGGGCCAGGCCGCTCCGCCCTTCCATCCCGTGACCGGGCGATCCCCGCGGGGACCGTCCGGTCTGCTTTACACGCGCCTAGCGCGCGCCGATGCCGGCGCGGCGGGTGACCGCCACGCCGCTCAGCGCGACCAGGGCCGCGACGGCCAGGGCCACCGGCAGCAGCGGGAAGCCGCCGCCCGTGCCCGCCAGCCCGCCGCTGCCCGTGTTGGGCAGCCCGGACGGCGTCTCGGGCGCGACCGGGGCCGGCTCGTCCGGCTCGGTGGCCGGCTCTTCCGGCTCTTCCGGCTCCGGCGACGTCAGGTCGAGGGCGACCGCGTCCATGCCGAACTGCTCGACGGCGTAGGCCATCGAGGGCGCGCTGCCGTCGACCGTGAAGGTGACGCTGCTGGCGTCGCTGCTCTGCACGAGGATCTCCCACCCAGCATCGCTGATGCTGGAGGATCCGACGGCCTCGCCGTCCTGGTTGGTGGCCGTGACCGTGCCGCTGGCGACCGCTTCGCCGTCCAGCGAAACGCTGCCGGCGTCGCCGTAGAAGATGTGCGGGCCCGGCGGGGGCGCCTGGGCGAAGGCGCTCGTTACGAGCGCGAGGGCCAGGGCGGCGGCGCCGGCAACCGCCAGCAAGCGCCACCCCTTACGAATACGAGCCATGAGTGTGGCTTTCCTTTTCTATCGCTCTTGTTGCCGCGTCCAGGAGTCCGCGCCGGGGGCCGCCGCGCGGGCGGCCCCCAGACACGGATCCGTTTCGCTTTCCCTAGCCGCCGACCGTCTGGTCGATCGGCGAACTCACGAAGAGGATGTCGCCGGTGGCGATGCTGAAGTTCCCGCTCCGGCCCGGGATGTAGACCACGTCCCAAACGCCGGTGTCCTGGTTGTACTTCCAGGCGCTGGTGACGGCGTCGCCGAAGAGGGCGGCTGCCGTCGTCTGCGGACCACTCGCCGTGACCGCGACGATGCGGCCGCCGGCCCGGAGGTCCAGCGAGATGACCGGCTCGGGCTCCGGCTCGGGCTCCGGCATCACGATGGTCACCCCGCCGGCGCTGGAGTAGGTCCAAGCGCTGGCGAGCCCATCGGCGACGAAGCGCGCGCGGACGTTGTAGTTGCCCGGGTCGCTCGGGGCCATCTCCGGCCACGCCATCCAGGCGCCGCTGTTGTGCTGCACCTGGATCTCCAGGGTCGCGCCCTCAGGCGCGTCCGGGGAGACGGCGACCGTGAGTGCGCCGTCCACGACGCTCAGGCTCACGTTGCTCGGCGCGGCAGGCGGTTCCGGTGCCTCCGAATCACCGATCTGCACCACGATCTCGTGCGTGACCTCGCTGTCGCCCACGGGCACCGAGACCAGGAAGACGGCCGCGCCGGGGGTGAGCGGGGCGCGGTAGGTGAACGACCGCTGGCCGTCCGCCGTGTCGCCTTTGTCCTCGCCCGCCGTCACCTTGCCGGATCCCTCGATCTGGTCGAGCGTGGCGTCGACGACGCCCACGGGCACGCCCCGGTCGTCCAGGACGGTGTAGGTGATCGTGATCGAGCTCAGCGGGTCCACCGAGGCGGGCGCGTCGCTCGTGATGCTCGCCGGCGGGCCGCCGACGTTGATCGTGAGCGTCACCAGGTCCTCGACATTATCGAGGCTTCCCGCCTTGACCGTGATCATGTGCGCGCCGCGGGTGGCGTCGTCGCTCGCGTCGTTGGGCGTAGTGTCGCCCGGCGCGCTGACCTTGATCACGCACTTGCCGTCGGCGTTGGTGCCGGCTGTGAACTTGTCGTAGTCACTCACCGAAGTATCCCGCGGGTTAACCCCAGCCGGCTGGTTGCCGCACGCCGGCAGATCCTTATCCGCGTCGTCCGGGTCGAGCTGGAAGAAGTCCTTGTCGTTGTCGACGAGGACCTTGACCTGGAGCACGCCCACGGGCGTCTTCGGCGACGTGATGCCGCCGTTCGTCGCCGCGCTGTTGACGTCGACCTGCTCGCCCGCCACCGGGTTGCCGCCGCTGTCGAGGATGGTGGCGACGAGGAAGGTGTCGCCGCCGATCTCGATCGCGGAGTTCTGGGCCGCGACGGTCATGCTGGCCGCGGCGCCGTAGATCGGGACTTTGACGGTCCGGGTGAGTGTCGAATTATCGAGTGTGAACGTCACCTGGGCTGTGCCCGGGGTACCGTCGCCGTGCACGCTCACCGTGGCCCGGCCCGCTTCATTGACGCCTGTGGTGCCGGCGTCATCAACAGCGGTGTCAATCTCGCAGGAGCTCTTGCCAGCGTCGGTGGTGCCACTCGACGACCCGCAGCCGCCCTGGCCGTCCGTGTGAATGTCGCCGAGCGACGTCCGGACTTCCAGTGTTTGGCCGCTGAAGCCCGTGCCGTCCGCCTTCACGAGCCGCACGGTGATGACGGCGCCGGCGCTGCCGTTTTGCGGGACCGTCTTGGGAACCGGGCCGTTATTCAAGACCTGGATCGTCGTCGCCGGGTTCGCCGCTATGACCTCGACTGGGTGCTCGCCTACGACCGCGTCCGCGCCGGCGGCCCGGCCGACGGATTGGACGTAGAAGGTGCCCAGGGGCGAGTCCGCCGCGATCTGGACCCGCAGCGCGACGCCGCTGCTGGTGCCGTTCTCGTCGCACGCCGTGTTATCTGCACACGTGATCTCCGTGCCGTTGTTGCGGGTGAACGTCGCCTTGATCTTGGTGGCGGGGTCGATCTGATATTTTAGAGCGCCCGAATGGTCGAGCGTCACGACGGTCTGCCCGCCGGCCTCGACGGTCCCCGGGTTCGCCTGCGCCAGGGCCGTGCCGGACGAGACCATCGCCCCGGCGACCAGCGCCAGCACCAGCGCGAGCAGGACCGCGACCCGTGCGGGGCGGGCTGCTCTCATTGCTTCAATCATTGCTGTTCCTTCCTATGCGGCCGGGCCGCGCATTTCCATATGCGGCCCCGCCGTCCTCTTCTGGGATCATTCCGGGTGAATGGTCGCTCGCCTACTCCCTTCTCCTTCTCACATCAAACGCCGGGCTCCCGCCCGGCTGCGCCAGGTGGAACTGCCCGCCAAGATACCGCCCCTGCCACGTATGCAGCAGCATTTTTACATCGCGTTGATAAAGGGGAACACCCAGCCGGGGCGGCCCGGCGCCGGCGATCGGTCCGCGCCCGGGCAGGGCCCGGCTGCTCCCGCGCCGGCAGCCCGGGGCCGCGCGCATTTTCGCACTCTCGACGCGAACGCCGCCGGCGTGCTGGCGCTGCATTGCCTGGACCTGGCTCGAGCGGGATGCTTGACGCGGGCGGCGGGCGGGCGGGAGACTGGCGGAGTGAGCCGGTCGGGTTGCTAGCCCGCAAGCGCTCCGGGGTTCGACACTGGCCTAGTGCCTTGCGGAGCGCGCCCGGCTCGCATCCATCCTATCCAAGTCCCTCGGGGATCCCTGCTCAAGCGGCGGGGATCGCTCCCAACCGCGTACGCTCTCTTTAACGATTGGCGCCCATCCCGCGCCGCCCTCCCCGGCCGCCGGCCGCCGCCAGCGCTGCAAACGGGAGCCCGCGCGGCCCGGCGACGCGGAGCGCTGCATTGCCTGGACCTGGCTCGAGCGGGATGCTTGACGCGGGCTGCGGGCGGGAGAGAGACTGAGCGCACGACCGGAGCGACGCCGCGTTGGCCTAGTGCGTAGGGACGGCGCCGCATCCGGCCGTGCTCCCGCATCCTAATCCAAGTTCTCCCTCGGGGACCCCTGCTCAAGCGACGGGGATTATAACCCTAACTTGACGTGACGCTTGGCATACTCTGGTCTCCCCCGCGCTGAGACCCGCAGTTCGATGCTGAGTGGAGCCATGCTCCCTTGTGGCTCGAACTGTGGAATGGTCTCAGCAATTACTCCGCTCACGCGGCAAGGGAGCACCTATGGCCGAGCCGACAGAACAGCAACCGTACCGGCGCGTGACCGTGCGCCAATCTGTCTTTGCGATCGCCGTCATGGTGATCGTCGTGGTCGTGCTGATGGGAATCGCGTCGGCGGCCTTCGACTTGCGAAGCGATCTGAGTCTGGTCGTGGTCGCGACCACCTTCACGGCCGGCGGCGTGTGGGCCCACGTTCTGCTCTCCACCTACGCGCGGCGGTAACCCTTGCGCGCCGGTGTAACATCCCCGGCACGTAACGCTATAATTGCTCCGCAAGGAGACCACCACGATGACTACCACGCGCGAGACGCTGGAAGCGCACGATCTTGACCATTGAAGCTCTGGCGGCGGAGATGCGTGAGCAGTTCGAGTACGTCCGATCAGAGTTCGATATCGTCGGCCAACATCTCCGCCGTCTCAACACCAAGATCGACGACACGGAGCACCGGTTGACCGCCAAGATCGACGACACGGAGCACCGGTTGACCGCCAAGATCGATGATGCGCTGGCGACCATTCAGATGGAGATCAGCGCACTAAGTAGCCAGTTGGACTAAGTTCACCGGAGGCGACCGATGTCCGATCCGGAGCAGCCAGCACCGAGCCCTAACAAAGTCCAAGGCGACGCTCGGCCGTGCTCCCTCATCCTCTCCAAGTTCTCCTGCGGGGACCCCTGCTCAAGCGACGGGGACCGCTCCCAAACCGCGTACGCTCTTTAACGATTGGCGCCCATCCCGCGCCGCCCTCCCCGGCCGCCGGCCGCCGCCAGCGCTGCAAACGGGCGCCCGCGCGGCCCGGCCGCACGACCTGCGCCGCCTGGATGGCAAAGCCCGCTTGACATCCCCCGGCGCCGCTGCGATCGTCCCGGCGCGGTGGCGCGGCTTCTCTCTCAATGCGGGCGCCGCCCGTCCCCTCGCCGGCTCCGGGCTGGGGCGTACGAGGGGGCCGATCCGCACGCTCCACTTGTGGGCGCGCCCCCCGCTTGACCGCTTGCGCGTTCCGCGGCGGGAGGGGGGCGCGTCGGGGCGTCCCCGCCGCCGCCACGCGGGCCGCGCAGGTGCTACGCTGCGAGCGGAGCCGCGACGGGAGGCACGGGAGCGATGGCGGAGCCGCACGATTACGCGACGCAGGCCGATCTGGACGCGCTGCGCGCGGAGGTGGCGCGGATCGCGGCGGAGGTGCGGGCGGCGATCGCCGAGGCGCATGGGGATACGAAGGCGCAGATCGATGTCGCCATTCTGAGCCTGAGCGAGCTCATCGGGATGCCCGGCGACTCGGACTGACCGGGCGGGCGGGGGATGCGGCTCCGGGACCGGGAGCTGGCGGCCTAGTAGTTCGGCGAGGGGCGCTGGAACGCGGTCAGCACATCATCACTTGGCAGCCCGGATCTCCTCCTTGACCTGGGCGACCCCTTCATCCTTCGCTTCCTCGATCTGCACCTCCACCGCGCCAAGTTTCTCGGAGATCTCGATCCGCAATGCTCGGATGTCCCCGCGGAGCTCCTGGCGCAATGTCTCGATCGAGGCTTCCTGCTGCTCCACGACGGACAGCACGCGAAGAAGGTTGTTGGACAGCACGTCAACGAAGGCCGTCTTGTAGGCCTCGATCGCACGATCAAGCTCTTCGCGTGTTACGTACTCTTGCGCCATCTGTGCCACCCTCGCTCTTAGGCATTGTCGCCTGTCAAGTATCGCTGTCAAGTATCTGGATACGCGGTGGCGGCCTCCCGGCGCGCCGTCGCTGGGGGATGCGTTTCCGCTACGCTGCGCGCACGACCGAGGCGGCGATGCTGCCGCGCGCGACCCGCGTAAAGCGGCCGGAACGATCGTAGGGAGAAAGGAGAAATAGAGCGTACGCGGTTGGGAACGGTCCCGCGGCGCTTCGTAGGGGTCCCCGAGGCAGAGCTTAGATAGAATGAGGGAGCACGGCCGGATGCGGCGGTCCCTCAGTTGGCCAACTAGCCGCCGCTCCGGTCGTGCTCTCAGTCTCCCGCCTGGGCCGTGCGCGCGTCAAGCCAGCGCTCGCGCTACGTCCTCCGGGGTCGCCCTCGGTAGCGCGGGTTCACGCTCTCCACGTCAGGAACCATCTCTTCCTGCATTAGTTGACGCTCTAGGCACGTTTGACAGACCCCCTAGCGTCTTGGACACTGCCGACAGCATCATCCCTGGCGTCCGGCGCACGTTGCACGTCAGGTTAGGATCCCTCTCTTTCTCGAAAGGACGGCGTTGCTGCCGTCTTTTCTTTGGGTGAGCGCTCTCTCTTCTTTCGCACGGTGATTGCTTGGACGCTTCCGCCCAAGATGCAAGGCCGCCGCGACGATACACGCCTCAAGACAGGTAGAACCCGTAGATCGAGAGGTCGGTCCTTCTTTTCTTTTAACGCTGTTCGACTCTGAGATCGTCGAAGTACGGGGGAGCAAGGGAGATGACCCGGTCGGCTGTATCTCTGAGTTTCCGCGATGAGGCTAAGTCAACTCTCGCACGAGGACGGAAAGCTTTTCTTCGATCGCAGCGAGCCGCTCCTCGACGCCGCTGAGCCGCCCTTCGACGCCGCTGAGCCGCTCCTCGACGCCGCTGAGCCGCCCTTCGACGCCGCTGAGCCGCCCTTCGACGCCGCTAAGCCGCTCCTCAAAGCCGTCGAACTGCTTTTGGAGACTTTCGATTCGACCTTCCACGCGACGAATCTCGCCCATCACCGTCGCGAAGGATTCCGTGACTTGTTCTTCGAAGGTCGTCGTGGCGGACATCGTGGTGAGCTCTTTCGCGGCGCCGCGCGCTTTTCAGCGTTACCTTAGCATGGCGAAGCGCACGAGCCGCGGCGCGCCCGCATCGGCGTCGCCGCCCCTTTTTCGTGGGACAGGGCCAGCTTGATAGCGTGATAGGGCGCTCCGTCCCGCGCCCCCGCCTCACGGCAGCTCCTCGTACCATCCGGAGCCGAAGAGGAGCCCGTCGTGGCGTACGGCCGGCCCGGCAGCCTACTCCAGAACGAACCACCGCCATACCTCCTCGCGGCGCAGCAGCCGCAGGGCGGTCGACGCCAGCAGCAGGGGCACGGTGACATCGATCACGATCCAGAGCAGGCCGCTGTCGTTGCCGGGCTCCACCCACTGCACGCCAAACCAGTTCCACAGCAGCGCCAGGA
Source organism: Dehalococcoidia bacterium (assembly GCA_963663895.2). Classification (GTDB taxonomy): domain Bacteria; phylum Chloroflexota; class Dehalococcoidia; order Bin125; family Bin125; genus JAPOXK01. The sequence goes on from CAXXRD010000001.1 coordinate 245,867, forward strand.
GCAGGGCCGCCGCGCCGTAGAAGGTCACGATAGCACGCTAGCAACGGCCCGCCGCTCGCTGCACGCGCACGCGCACGCGCCCGCGCACGATACCATCAGGCAGGGGATCGGCGGGCACGGAAAAGAGGACCTCCCATGAAACGATGGATCCGGCATCCCCTCGCGGCAGTGGGGCTGAGCGCGGCGGTGGGCCTGCTGGCGGCGGCGGCGCTGGCGGTGGCGGTCGTGGCCCTGGTCGCGGACGGCGACAAGGATGGTGACAAGAACGGCGATCGGCGCGCGCCGGACGCCCCCGCCGCGCCGGCGGTGCAGATCGATACCGAGGCGCCCGAGAAGCCCGCGGCGGCCCCCCTCGAACCCGAACCCCGTCCCGCCGCGCAGCTTGAAAGCCTTGAAAACGACGCGCCGGAGACGGCGGCCGGCGTGCGCGAGAGCGGGGAACCCGGCGACGGGGACGCCCCCTGGGAGGCGCAGCTGGAGGAATGGCGGCCCGGCGAGGACGGGGGCTTTGAGGACGCCACCGAGATATGGGCATGGATGGCCTGGCTTGAGGGCGAGGCCGTGGCGGGATCCCTCGAAGCCGATGCGCTGTGGACCTGGCTGACCCTGCTGCTGGCGGGCGGCATGGAGGCTTGGGGTGACATGGAGGCCTGGAGCGACTGCGACTGCGAGGCGGCGGGCTGGAGCTCGTCGAGCGAGGACGATGATCCGGTGGCGTGGGGGCCGGGGGAGGAGCCGTGGCCGGACGAGGAGCCGGGCGAAGATTTCGGCGACGAGGAACGCGTGGTGATCGACGCGGAGATCGCGGACGTCACCATCGTGGTGGCGGAATCGTGGCCGCCGCAGTACTTCGTGCACGTGACCTCGGTGCAGCCGGACGCCTGCCATCAGTTCGCCGGCTATAGCGAAGAGCGGGAGGGGGACGCGATCACGATCACGGTGCTCAACAGCGTGCCCGCCGACCTCGCGACGTACGCCTGCGCGATGATGATCTCCATGACGAAGACGAGCATCCCGCTGGGGAGCGACTTCACATCGGGGCGCACCTACACGGTCACGGTCAACGGGGAGGCGCACCTGCTCGAGGCGCAGTAGCCGCCCGCCGGGGCCTGCCGCCGCGCCCGGGGACCGCCGGGGGTTGCGGGCGCAACGCAGCGTCCCCAGGGGCGCGGGCCCGGATGTCAGATCGCGCGGCTATCAGTGGCTATTGCTATTAGACGCCGCCATGGGCGGAGGCTTCCTCTTCTTCCTGGCGCTTCCGGCGGCGGCGCCAGGCGATCAGGAACAGGAAGAGGGGGATCAGTCCCAGCAGGAGCCACGGCCACCAGGCCGTCGACCCGGACCCATCGCCCGCCCCGATCTGGGTCGCCGGGCCGCGAGTCGTCCGCTCGTCCGCCTCCGCCACCTCTATTGAGGGGACGGGGAACCGGTAGCTGTAGCCGTAGACGAGGGCGTTCGGGCCCGATTCCGGCGGCAGGTACCACTGCGGCGCGCTGGACACCTGTTTCGAGGGCTGCTGCGACTGCGTGGGCTGCGGCGACTGCTGCTGCGTGGGCGTGGGCTGGGTCGGTTGCGTGGGCTGCCGCGGCTGCTGTGGCTGCTGCGTGGGCGTGGGCTGGGTCGGCTGCTGCTGCGTGGGCGTGGGCTGGGTCGGTTGCGTGGGCTGCCGCGGCTGCTGTGGCTGCTGCGTGGGCGTGGGCTGGGTCGGCTGCTGCGGCTGCTGCTGCGTGGGCGTGGGCCGGGTCGGTTGCGTGGGCGGCGCGCCGGCAGTCGTCAGCCCGGTCTTGGCCGTCGCCGTCGCGGACCAGGGGCCGGCGCCTTCGTCGTTCGCCGCCCGAACCTGGACCTCGTAGCTGGTGTCCGCCGTGAGGCCCGTGATCGTCGTGCTGGTCCCCGTGCCGGTGAAGGCGTGGCCGGTCCAGGCGGACTCCCCGCTCTTACGGTACCGCACGTCGTAGTCCGTGATGGGCGGCTTGCCGGTCATGTCCGGGGCCGTCCAGCTTACGTCCAGGGCGCCCGTCGGGTCGGCGCTGTTGGCGCGCACCTTGGGCGCGGCCGGGGCCGCCGGCGGCTCGTTCACGTCGGTGACGCGGATGGTCACGGCGATGGTGTCGTCGATCGCCGGATCGGCGGTCCCGTCGGCGGCCTTCCCGTCGCTGACGCTCACGGTGACGCTGTAGGATCGCTTGCTCTCGTAGTCGAGCGCCGCCTTCACCTGGAGCCGGCCCGTGCCCGCGTCCAGGGCGAAGCTGGCGGCGTCGGTCCCGGCGAGGCTGTAGGCGAGCGCGTCGCCCTCCGGGTCGGTCGCGGTCAACGCCGCGCCGATGGCCGCGCCGGCGGCCGAGTTCTCCGCGATGGAGCGGGCGGCCGTGTCGGCGGGAAACTCCGCGGGGAGGTTCTCGTCCTGCGTGCTGGCGCTGCCGCTGTCCGACCAAGGGCTGGCGCCCTCGATGTTCTTCGCCTGGATCTGCACGTCGTAGGTGGTGTCCGCCGCGAGGCCCGTGATCGTCGTGCTGGTCCCCGCGCCGGTGAAGGCGTGGTCGGTCCAGGTGGAATCCCCGCTCTCGCGGTACCGCACGTCGTAGTCGTTGAGGGGCTGCTTGCCCGTCATGTCCGGGGCCGTCCAGCTCACGTCCAGGGCGCTCGCCGGGGCGGCGCTGTTGCGGACCACTTTGGGCGCGTCCGGGGCGTCCGGCGGCTCGTGCACGTTGGTGACGCTGATGTCCACCGGGATGGTGTAGACCCCCGGGCCGTTGGGGACGAGGCGCTCGGCCTGCGGCGCGTTGGGGTTGGGGCTCTGGATCTGGCCTCCCGCGGCCGCCGTCATCGTGACGGTCACGCGGTAGGATCGCTTGCTCTCGTAGTCGAGCGTCACGCCCTTCCTGACCGTGATCTGGCCGCTGCCGCCGTCAATGGCGAACTGCGCCGCGTCCGTCCCGCTCATGCTGTGGGTGAGGGCGTAGCCGTTGGGGTTGGCCGTGGCCGTGACGGCCGCGCCCACGTTGGCCCCGGCGGGGGAGTTCTCCGCCACGTTCCGCGCCATCGTGCTCGCCCTGGTGATGCCGTTGCCCGAGTTCGACCAGACGCTTTCTCCCTCGTCGTTCTTGCCCTGGATCTGCACGTCGTAGCTGGTGCCCGCCGCGAGGCCCGTGATCGTCGTGCTGGTCCCCGTGCCGGTGAAGGGGTGGTCGGTCCAGGTGGAATCCCCGCTCTTGCGGTACTGCACGTCGTAGTCCGTGATGGGCGGCTTGCCGGTCATGTCCGGGGCCGTCCAGGACACGTTCAGCGTACTCGTCGGGTCGGCGCTGTTGGCGCTGTTGGCGCCGAGGGCGGCGGCGTGGAGATAGCTGCCGCGGGCGCTGGCGACGGAGAGTTGGCCGGCGGAGCCGGAGTTGCCGACGAGGTTGGTCACCGTGGGCGCGGCCGGCTTGTCCGGCGGCTCGTCCACGTCGGTGACGGTGATGGTCACGGCGACGGCGCCGTCGATCGCCGGGTCGGCGGTCCCGTCGGCGGCCTTCCCGTCGCTGACGTTGACGGTGACGCTGTAGGAGGTCGTGCCGGATTCGTAGTCGAGCGCCGTGCCGGCCGCGACCGTGATCTGGCCCGTGGCGGCGCCGATGTCGAACTTGGAGGCGTCCGCGCCCGTGAGGGTGTAGGTGAGCGCGTCGCCCTCCGGGTCGGTCGCCGTCACCGCCGCGCCCACGTTCGTTCCCGCCGCCGAGTTCTCAGCGACGCTGCGGGCCAGGGAGGTGTCGCCCGGGTCCAGCTTGGGCAGCTGGGGGACCTCGTTCACGTCGGTGACGGTGATGGTGACGGGGATCGTGTAGCTCCCCGGCGCGTTGGGGATGAGGCTGAAGCTCTGCGCCTGGACCCCCGCCGCGGCCGCCGTCGCCGTGACGATCACGCTGTAGGATTTCTTGGTCTCGTAGTCGAGGGCCGTGCCCGCCTTGACCGTGATCTGGCCGCTGCCGCCGTCGATGACGAACTTGGCCGCGTCCGTCCCGCTCATGCTGTGGGTCAGGTCGTAGCCGTTGGGGTTGGCCGTGGCCGTGACGGGCGCGCCCACGTTGGTCCCGGCCGCCGAGTTCTCGGCGACGCTGCGCGTGACGGCGTCGGCGTCGGTGATGGCCGTGCCGGAGCCGGACCAGGCGCCGTCGCCCTCGGCGTTCACCGCCCGCACCTGGACCTCGTAGCTCTTGCCGGTCGTGAGGCCGCTGAGCGTCGTGGAGGTTCCCGTGCCGCTGAACGAGGCGTCCGTCCAGGCGGAATCGCCCGAGAGCCGGTACTGCACGTCATAGTCGCTGATGGCCGGCTTGCCGGCCATGTCCGGGGCCGTCCAGGACACGTCCAGCTTCGTGCTCGGCGTGGTGGCGTTGGCGACCACCGTGGGCGCGGCCGGGGCCGGCGGCGGCTCGTCCACGTCGGTGACGGTGATGGTGACGGCGATGGTGTCGTCGATCTTCGTGTCGGGGTTGTCGTCGGTGTCCTTCCGGTCGCTGACCTCGACGGTGAGGGTGTAGGAGCTTTTGGCCTCGTAATCGGGGATGTTGCCGGCCTTGACCGTGATCTGGCCGGTGTTGAGGCCGATGTTGAAGCTGTCCTTGTCGGTTCCGTTCAGCGAGTAGTAGAGGGTGTGGCCCTCAGTGTCGGTGGCGGTGACCGCCGCGCCGACGTTGGCGCCCGCCGCCGCGTTCTCGGCGATGCTGCGCGTGGCCGTCTGGTCCGGGAACTCGGCGTGGACGTTCTTGTCCTGGGTGTTGGCGCTGCCGCTGGCCGACCAGGCGCCGTCGCCCTCGTCGTTGACGGCGCGCACCTGCACGTCGTAGCTGGTGCCTTCGTCGAGGCCGGTGAGGGTCGTGGAGGTGCCCGTGCCGGTGAACCCGTGCGCCGTCCACGTCGAGTCGCTGCTCTTCTTGTACTGCACGTCGTAGTCGTTGACGGCGGGCTTGCCAGCCATCTGCGTGGTCGTCAGCGCCGTCCAGGACACGTCGAGCTTGGTCTTGGGCGTCGCCGTGTTCTGCGTCACCGTCGGCCCGTCGGGGGCGGGCGGCGGCTCGTTCACGTCGGTGACGGTGATGGTGACGGGGATCACGTAGTCGCCCGGCGCGTTGGGGGCGAGGCTGAAGCTCTGCACCTGGGCCACCGCCGCGGTCACCGTCACGGTGACGCTGTAGGAGGTCGTGCCGGATTCGTAGTCGAGGCTGGTCCCGCTGGCGACCGTGATCTGGCCCGTGCTGGCGCCGATGGCGAACTTGGAGGCGTCCGTGCCGCTGAGGGCGTGCGTGAGGGCGTAGCCGTTGGGGTTGGACGTGGCCGTCACCGCCGCGCCCACGTTGGCGTTCGCCGCCGAGTTCTCGGCCACGCTGCGGGTGACGCCGCCCGCCTTCGTGATGGCGCTGCCCGAGCCCGACCAGGCGCCGTCGCCCTCGTCGTTGACGGCGCGCACCTGGACCTCGTAGCTCTTGCCCTTGGTCAGGCCCGTCAGCGTCGTGCTGGTGGTCGTTCCGGTGAAGGAGGCGTCCGTCCACGTCGAGCCGCCCGAGAGGCGGTACTGCACGTCGTAGTCCGTGATGGCCGGCTTGCCCGTCATCGCCGGGGCCGTCCAGCTCACGTCCAGCTTCGTGCTCGGCGTCGTGCTGTTGGCGCTCACCGTGGGCGCGGAGGGCGCGGCCGGCGGCTCGCTCACGTCGGTGACGTTGATGGTCACGGCGATGGTGTCGTCGATGGCCGTGTCGGCGGTGCCGTCGGCCTTCTTCTTGTCGGTGACGTTGACCGTGACGCTGTAGGAGGTCTTGGCCTCGTAATCGGGGATGTTGCCCGACTTGACCGTGATCTGCCCTGTCGTCGAGCCGATCTCGAACTTGCTGGCGTCCGTTCCCGTGAGGCTGTAGGTGAGCGTGTCGCCCTCGGGGTCGGCGCCGGCGGCGACCGCCGCGCCGATGTTCGTCCCCGCGGACGAGTTCTCGGCGATGGAGCGGGTGGCGGTGTCGTCGGAGAACAGCGGCGGCTCGTTCACGTCGGTGACGGTGATGGTGACGGGGATCACGTAGTCGCCCGGCGCGTTGGGGGCGAGGCTGAAGCTCTGCACCTGGGCCACCGCCGCGGTCACCGTCACGGTGACGCTGTAGGAGGTCGTGCCGGATTCGTAGTCGAGCGCCGTGCCTGCCTTGACCGTGATCTGGCCCGTGCTGGCGCCGATGGCGAACTTGGAGGCGTCCGTGCCGCTGAGGGCGTGCGTGAGGGCGTAGCCGTTGGGGTTGGCCGTGGCCGTCACCGCCGCGCCCACGTTGGCGTTCGCCGCCGAGTTCTCGGCCACGCTGCGGGTGACGCCGCCCGCCTTCGTGATGGCGCTGCCCGAGCCCGACCAGGCGCCGTCGCCCTCGTCGTTGACCGCGCGCACCTGGACCTCGTAGCTCTTGCCCTTGGTGAGGCCCGTCAGCGTCGTGCTGGTGGTCGTTCCGGTGAAGCTGTGGCTGCTCCAGGTGGAGGTTCCGGTCTGCCGGTACTGCACGTCGTAGTCCGTGATGGCCGGCTTGCCCGTCATCGCCGGGGCCGTCCAGCTCACGTCCAGCTTCGTGCTCGGCGTCGTGCTGTTGGCGCTCACCGTGGGCGCGGCCGGCGCGGCCGGCGGCTCGTTCACGTCCGTCACGCTGATGGTGACGGGGACCTTGTAGTCCCCCGGCGCATTGGGATCCACCGACTGCGCGTTCGCGCCCTGCGTCTTCGCCGCCGCCGTTACGGTCACCGTCACGCTGTAGCTTGTCTTGCTCTCGTAGTCGGGGATGTTGCCCGTCTTCACCGTGATCTGCCCGGTGGACGAGCCGATCTCGAACTTGCTCGCGTCCGTCCCGCTCAGCGCGTGCGTGTAGGTGTAGGTGGTATTGGTGGACTTTGCCGTCACCGCCGCGCCGATATTGGTTCCCGCCGCCGAGTTCTCGGCGATGCTGCGCGTGACCGCGTTGGCGTCGGTGATCGCCGTGCCGGAGTCGGACCAGTCGCCGTTGCCCTCGGCGTTGACGGCCCGCACCTGCACCTCGTAGCTCTTGCCCTTGGTCAGGCCCGTCAGCGTCGTGGAGGTTCCCGTTCCGGTGAAGCTGTGCGAGGTCCAGGCGGAATCGCCGGTCTTGCGGTACTGCACGTCGTAGTCGCTGATGGCGGGCTTGCCCGTCATGATCGGGGCCGTCCACGACACGTCCAGCTTGGTCGTCGGCGTGGTGGAGTTGGCGGCCACCGTCGGCGCGGCCGGCGCGGCCGGCGGCTCGCTCACGTCCGTCACGATGACGAGGACGCTGTAGGTGACGTCGAGGATGTTCCGCTGCAGGTTGTTCTCGACGGCGCGCAGCGTGAGGCTGTAGCTCGACTTGCTCTCGAAGTCCGGGACGTTGCCCGTCTTGACCTGGATCTGGGCGGACTGGGCCGTCTTGTAGCCCGTGTCCGTGCTGAGCTTGAACGTGGAGCCGTCCGTCCCGCCCAGGCTGAACTGCAGCGGATAGTAGTCCGTGGCGTTGACGTTGAACTTGCCGCCCACGTTGCCGTTGACCGCCGTGTTCTCCGCCAGGTAGAGGATGACGGACGACCCGGACCAGTGGCCGTCGCCCTCGTCGTTGATGGAAGCCCGCACCTGCACCTCGTACTCCTTGCCCGCGGTCAGGCCGGTGATGGTAGTGCTGGTGGCGGTGCTGTTGGTGGTGTCCGGCATCTCCGTCCAGGAGCTGGTGGTCCACTCCCGGTACCGCACGTCGTAGTCGTTCAGCGTGGTGCCCGTCATCGGGGTCGGGGCGGTCCAGGACACGTCCAGGGCCGTGGTCGGGTTGGTGGAGTTCTGGGCCAGCGTCGGCCGGTCCACGTTCGGGGCCCGGACATCGTTCACGTTGATCTGGATGTTGCCGCCCACCGTCGTGTTTTCGACGCTGTAGCGGAAAGTCCCGCTGTACGAGGTCTTGGTCTCGTAGTCGAGCGTCGTCCCGTCCTTGACCGTGACCTGGCCGGTGCTGGAGTCGATGTCGAAGTAGGTGGCGGCGTCGCCGTTGAGGGAGAAGCTGCTGCCATCGGCCCTGTTTGGCCCGCCCACGCTGCCGACCACGGTGTCCTTGGGCTTGTTCTCCTGGACGCTCAACGTTTCCTTGCAGTTGAAATGCTTCACATACAGGGCGATCGCGTCGTACAGCCCGTCGGGGTCCGTCGCCGTGTAGTGGAATGAGTACCAGTCCAGGGGCGGATGCCTGAGCGTCGCCACGGCGTAGCCGGAGGAATTGATGGTGGTGCTGACGAGCTTGTTCGAACCCGCGGTGAAGGTCAGCGTGTCGTCTTCCGGGTCGTAGAAGTGCTTGGTGTGGCCGCTGCTGGGGGCATAGGTGACGGAGCCGCTGTAGCAGTGGCCGTATTTCGACCAGAGTTGCCCGATAAGCTGGGACCCGCTGCTCTTGATGCTGGCGTAGGGCGCGTGGTTTCCGGACGTGTCGGACACCCTGATGCGGATGTTTACGGCCGGGGTGCTCTTGTTGGAGGCGTAGGCGTCGTAGTTGGCTACCCTGGTGGAGAACCACTTGGTGGGCGTACCGCTCAGGGTGCGGGTGGAGGCGTTCCAGGAAATCCCGGGGGGCAGCTGCGCCCCCTTGTTGCCGCCGCCTTCCGACAGCTTGTAAGTGATGTGGGGATCGCCGGTGGCCGCGGGCAGCGTCACGTTCACGGCAACGCCCTGCGTCCACTCCAGCAGGGTGGGCGGCGCGGTGACCCAGGAGAGGCCGGACTGGGCGGACGCGCCCTCCGCCGTCAGCACCTCGATGCTGAAGGACAGCGTGGCGGTGTCCGTGCCGTCGCTGGCGCTGTAGCGGTAGGTGGCGCTGACGGCCTCAGCCGTGGGCGTGCCCGTGATGGTGCGCGCCGCCGCGTCGAAGGTCAGGCCCGCGGGCAGGTCCGGGGAGAGGGCGTAGGTGAGGCTCCCGGCGCCGCCGGCGGCGGCGGGCAGGGTCAGCGTGTCGATGGCGGTGTCCTTCACCCAGGACTGGTCGGCGACGGTCGCGCCGCCGAAGGAGAGGCCGGGCGCCGCGACGGCGACGGTGAACGTGAGGCTGGCCGCGTCGTATCCGTCGGCGGCGGCGCTGTAGGTGTAGGTCGCGCTCGCCGCCTCCGCCGTCGGCGTCCCGCTGATGGTCCGGGCCGCCGCGTCGAAGCTCGCTCCGGCAGGGAGGCTCGGGGAGAGCGTGTAGGTGATCTCAGGGACGACGGTCGCGCAGATGGCGCCGTTGCAGCTGACAGTGGCCAGGGGCAGGCGCAGCGTGTCGATGGCCGCGTCCTTCGTCCACGACTGGCTCGGGACCGTGTGGCTCCCGAAGGTGAGGGAGCGGCCCGGCGCGGGCGATGCGAACGGCGCCGCTGCCGGCGAGTTGGTCCAGCCGCTGTCGCCGCCGCCGTTGCGGGCGCGCACGCCCACGAAGTACGTCTTGCTGTTGTCCACGCTGAAGGTGATGCTGGCGGACGCGTGGTTCAGGGCCGCCAGGCTCCAACTCTGCTTGTCGTCCGAGCTGTAGGTGACGTGGTAGCTCGTCGCCCCCGATACGGCGGACCAGCTTGCCGTCAGGGAGCCGTCGGCCCGCGTCACGGAGACGGATCCGACGGGGCCGGGCGGCGGCGTGGCATTGGGCGGCGTGAACGGCCCCGCGGCCGGGGAGTTGCGCCAGCCGCTGTCGCCGCCGCCGTTGCGGGCGCGCACGCCCACGAGGTAGGTCGCGCTGTTGGAGACGCTGATGGTGATGCTGGTCCCGCCGTGGTTCAGGGCGGCCAGGCTCCAGCTGCCGCCGCCGTCCGAGCTGTAGGTGACGTGGTAGCTGGTCGCGCCGTCCACGGCGGCCCACGATGCCGTCAGCGTCCCATCGGCGCGGGTCACGCTGACGGAGGACGGCGTGGCGGGCGGGGTCTCCTCCGACGCCGCTTGGGCGGGCTGAGCGATCGTGGGGATCAGGAGGGCGGCGGTGAGCGCCAGGAGGGCGAGAGAGCGAAGCCGGCGATGGGAACGCCGCGCGGCCCGCCGGCGCCGCGGGGGGGTTGATTGTCGTCTAGCAGTGAGGAATCTCAGCTCAGCACCCCTGTCTCCACCGAACCAAGCCATGCGCGTGCGATCCGCAATCGTTGCTAATGACAACTGTTGCTGCGGACACTAGTGGCACTACCGATAGTTGTCAACCGCAACAATTGCCATCGGAACGCATTGCCGTTGGCATGTGTTGGGGAGTACAAGTATCCTGGCGGCAGAGGCCCGTCCGGGTTAGGTTTTCTCCGCCGTCGGTACGCCAACCTTCTATTACGATGAGTCCGGTGAGACGCGTATGCCCGATCCCCAGCACGACGAGCCGCCGCCGGATCCCAGCCGCGATCCCCCGTCGGCGACGGTGGACCTCGTGGTCCGCTCGACCGATCTGCTGAACGCGGTCGCCAAGGGAATGGCGGAAGAGCTGGGGCCTCATGACCTCAGCCCCCTGGAGTTCAGTCTGCTCAGGGTCTGCGCGGAGAAAAGCGAGGTCACCGCGACGGAGCTCGCGGTCGTGTTGCCGGTCGACGCGTCCCGGATCAGCCGCGTCGTGACCAGGCTGGTTGACAAGGGCTTGCTGAGCCGCCGCCGGCTGCGCAACGACCGGCGCATCGTGATGCTGCGGTTGTCCGATGAAGGCGCCGCCCTGACGGCCCGGCTCCACCAGCGGCTACGCGCCTACGACGTCAGGCTCACCAAGAACATCGCGGAGGAAGATCTGGACGTGTTCGCGTCCGTCGTCTCCAGGATCCTCGCCAACTACATGCGCATCGCCTCCCCCCCCCCCCCCCCGCTAAACCACTAGACGCAAGGGTCTCCGGGGGGTCCCGCCGCGGCGCGCGCGATTCCGGCTAGGCGAGGGGCTTGTTGGCGACGGCCTCGCCGTAGGCGAGGGCGGCGAACGCCGCGGCATGGTCCTTCCACTGCTCGTAGGCGTCATGGATGTGCTTGCACAACGTTTCGGTCGCCGCCCCGTATTTGATGGCCGCCTCCGTGATCTCCGGCGACAGGAACCACTGATTGGCGATGCGATGGATGAAGGCGACATCCTCGGGGGTGTTGTACACAGTGAACGAGGCCGTCATGCGCAGGTTGGTGAAGCCGGCCGCGAGGATATGCCCCTTCATATCCTTGCCCATCTGGGGGTGCCCCTCATCGGCCGTCAGCAGGTCCTCGAACATGTCCCACGCTTTGCGGATCACGCCGAAGTCGGGATGGGTGAAGGATGATCCGGTGATCATCTCCCGACAGGCGAGCAGGCCGCCGGGCTTGAGGACGCGCCGGACCTCGGCGAGGACGGCGGCCGTGTCGGGGATGTGCATGAGCACGTTGTGGCAGTGGGCGACATCGAAGAAGCCGTCCTCGTAGGGAAGGGCGGTCACATCCCCCACGCGAAAATCCGTGTTGTCACGCCCCGCCGCCTGCGCCACGGACCGCGCCAGGGCGATCTGGGATTCCTCCATGTCGACGCCGTGCAACTCGCCGGGCGCGATGGCCTTCGCCAGCCCCACGGAGATGGTGCCCGGGCCGCAGCCGAAATCGAGCACGCGCAGCCCCGGCCGGAGATGGGGGAGCAGATAGGCGGCGCTGGTCTCCGCCGTGTAGCGCCGGAGCGCTTCCATGAACTCTTCACTGAACCCCATCGTGTAGTCGGGGGTCGCGGACAACTCGTTACTCATGGTGGCTCATTCTTGGAACTCTTCACTTAACCCCACCGTGTAGTGGGGATAGGGGTAGACGTATGATACTCACATCTCACTGCTCCTGATCGTCCTGATCAGGATTCGGGAAAGCGATCAAGAGGGGAGAGTAAGTCCTCCCACACGTCGCCCCTTGCGATATGCCCTGATCGTGTCCGATAAGACGCTTTTATCGGTCGGTACCGCTAGAACGGCAGCACTCCTGATGGCCCCAAAGCGACGCGTGGTGGACCCCCGGCTCGGCGAGCGCCGGCGCGCTGCCCTGGTCCCCGTCGACCGCGCTGCATCCACCGTGGCCGCTGTGGTGCCGCCCGCCCCCGACGCCGACGAGGCGGAGTTCTCCGCGTACGAGCGCGTGGCCGGCTGGAGCGCAAACACCCGCCGCGCCTATCTGCGCGCCTGGCGCGCCTGGGAAGCCTGGGCCACGGCCCACGGCGCCCCGGTCCTGCCCGCGCGCGGGCAGGATGTCCGCGCCTATCTCCTCGAGCGCGCCGCTGAGGGGCGGGCCCTGGCGACCCTGCGGGCCGATGCCGGTGGAATCGCCGCCGTCCACAACGCCGCCCACGAGCCCAATCCCTGCGCCAAGGGCGGGGCCGTGCGGATGGCCTTGACCCAACTGGCCAAGCAGCGCGGCAGCGCCCAGCGCTAGGTCGCCGTCCTTGATGCCGATGCGGTCGCCGCCATCTACGCCACGGCCTATCGCCCACGGAAGGGCAAACGGGACGATTATGCGGGCGAAATCTCAACGTTGCATCGCCTACCTGCTCGCTGCAGTTGCCCGGCAACAGATGCGCCCAAGGCACCAAATCGTCCGGGATACACTAAGTGATAATTAGTGATCAAATATTGGTCGCTTTATCTATGAAATAAGTGAATTTTTGATATGCAAAGTGCGGACATTCCAGCCCTCAAAGTCCAGCGCCTGCGCGCCAGCGCCCGCCTTCCCGTGCGCGCAACCCCAGGCAGCTCCGGCCTGGATCTCTACGCCGACCTCGGCGGAGCCGGAGAGACTCTCAACCTCACGGCTATGCCCCAACTCGTCGGCACGGGCATCGCCGTCGAGCCCCCGCCCGGCTGCGAGGTGCAAGTCCGACCGCGATCGGGGCTGTCTCGCCAAGGAGTCGCCGTCGCCTTCGGCACCATCGACAGCGACTACCGCGGCGAGGTGCTGGTCAACATGGCCTTCCCTGGCGACCCCGGCCGCTCCTTCCCCATCCGTCACGGCGACCGCATCGCACAGCTGGTCGTCGCCCCCGTGTTGCGGACCGACGTTCTCGAAGTCGACGAACTGACCACGACCGACCGGGGCAGCAGTGGCTTCGGATCCAGCGGCCGCTAAGGCCGGGGAACCAACTGCCGTCGCCGAACGTTGGAACCTAGTGAAAGCGAGGTGTCGCGGCCGGCCGCGCGAGCGCCAGCCAACGTGTCGCGCTACAGTACCGAATAGGGTCGGGGACGAGCAGAGAATATGATGCGGAAGCGCCGACCGATCGCCCTCCTGGGCATCTCCCTTCTGTGTGTGGCCCTGGTGGCGTGCGGCGGTGGAGACGACCTTTTCAGTCCGGAAACCGTGGCGCCCGGCTCGGGCGAGGACCGCGCCCCAAACTTCGACGACTTCGACCCCACCGCGGGCGTCCAATCCCCTCCTACCGACGCGGCCCCCGGCGAGCCTGCCGACACCCCCTTTGAAGATCGCTCGGAAGACCGCCCCGTCGCTCCCGAAGATCCTGCCGTCATCTTGGAAGCGGGCAGTCCCGCCAACGTCCCGGACGCCCCGCGCCAGATCGAGCCCCGCGAGGGAGACATCGTCTACACCGTACAGCCGGGCGACACGATCGGTTTGATCGCGGTGCAGTTTGGCGTCACCATCAACGCCATCATCGAAGCCAACGGCCTCACGAACCCGGACAGAATCGACATCGGCCAAGAGCTGATCATCCCGCCCCAAGCGGCCGACGTCGGCCTTGAAACCGTTCCGGACGACACCGCCGTGCCGGACCGGCCCGCGGGTTTCACCGCCTTCGCCGACAGCGCCCTCGCCTGGATCGACGCGCGCCAAAGCGTCGGCGACTGCATCATCCCGCTCTTCAATCAATGGGGCATGCCGCCCGTCTTCGGAGGCGACCGCTGCAACCTCGTCGACACCAACCTGGACGGCTACAGCAGCGCCGCTATTATCTTCACGGACCCCACCCCTTCTGACTTTTCACAGATCAGCAGCGACCTCGTCATCTTCGAGCCGTCTGGCGATGATGGCACGAGCTTCCGTGTCGCCTACCAACTCTCCGCGACCGGTCCTGCCTTCGACATCGCCGTCCTGCACACACGCGATATCAATGGAGACGTGTGGCCCGACATCACCTTCCAAGAAGTTGACTGCGGCGCCTCCAGATGCATCACCATTCTGCACGTCCTCAGCTGGGATAGCGACACGCAAACCTACGTGGACCTCGCTGCGGGCCTCATCGAGATCGCCGGCGCCGCCTCCTTCGACTTCAGTGACCGCACCGGCGACGGCATTGCGGATATCACCATCGCCACTGCCGCCGCCAGCTCCCCGGACGCCGGACCGGCCTGCGGCGCGGGCGACCTCCTCTACAGCGCCCACTCCGGCACCCTTCAGCTCATCGAAGCGGACAGCAGCTCCAGCGACTCCCTCATCTGCACCATCGTGCCCGGCAACGAAGCCTTCGCCGCCGGCGCATACCAGGACGCACTGGCCGCCTACGAGGAAGCGGTCGGCAACGCCGCCCTCCAAACCGGAGAGATCCCCAACGAGCGAGCCGAACTCACCGCCTTCGCCCACTTGCGCCAGGCCATCGTCCTTGCGCTCCAGGGCAATACGGCCGCCGCCATCGCCGCAGCGCAGCTAGGCGCAACCGAGGAAGGGCTGCACGCCCGCCTCGCCAACGCCTTCCTCAGCGGCTACGCCGGCAGCAACGACATCAGCGCCGGCTGCGCCACCCTCAACAACGAGATTGCCCCCCTCGCCGATCAGTTCCGTAACTTCTGGAGCCAGTTCGGCTACAGTGCCGCTACCGCCCCAGGCACGGAGGAGCTCTGCCCCTTCTAGAGTGTGCTTCCAATCGGTCCACGGAACCGATCGCAGGTGAATCGCGTCGACCCCTCCCCAGCAGCACCCCATGACTCCGCGCCTGCTGCGCGTGCCTAACCCATGACCCTCGCGGACGCGACGGCATCCCGCGTCCAAGCGCCCTTCCGCACCCTCTACCGCATGCGGGTGCCGGCGGACTTCACCCCCTTCGCGCTCGCGCTCGCCGTCGGCGTCGCGGCCGGCTTGGGAGCGGTCGCGTTCACCGAGGCTCTGGAAGGCTTCAACGACCTCCTCCTCGGCGACTTAGCCGGCGCGCTGGAGAACGCCCTGGGGCACTGGACCCTGTTCCTGATCCCCGCCGTGGTCGCCCTCCCGGTCGGCATCTTGGTTTTCCGCTTCGCCAGCGAGGCCAAGGGCCACGGAGTTCCCGAGGTCATGCGCGCCGTCGAGACCCAGGGCGGGCGCATCCGCCCCCGCGTGGCCGCCGCCAAGACGCTCGCCTCCGCGCTCACGATCGGCGCCGGGGGATCCGTCGGGCGCGAGGGCCCGATCGTCCAGATCGGCGCCGCCCTCGCCTCGTCGATCGGACAGGTGATGCGCCAGCCGCCCGAAATGGTGACGCTCATGGTCGCGGGCGGCGCCGCCGGCGGGATCGCCGCCACCTTCAACGCGCCGATCGCCGGCGTCTTCTTCGCGCTGGAGGTGATCCTGCGCCGCTTCAACGTTCGCAACTTCACGCTCGTGGTCGTCAGCGCCGTCGTCGCGAACATGATCGCGATCGCCTTCTTCGGCGACCGGCCCGGCATTCTCCTCCCCCGCGAACTCGAGCTGGAGTCCACCATCGAGATCGGACTCTACGCCATCCTCGGCGTCGCCGCCGCCGTCACGGGCATCCTCTTCGTGCGCATCCTCTACGGTTTCGAGAGCCTGATCGAGTGGCTCCCCAGCTCGCCCTACCTCAAACTCACCCTCGCCCTCTTGGGCGTCGGCGCTCTCGGCCTCTGGCACGACGAGCTGTTCGGCACCGGCTTCGGAGCGATCGAAGCGGCCACGGTCGGCGGCATCGCCACCGGCACCCTTGCTCTGCTCCTCGTGCTCAAGGTCGTCGCCACCTCGCTGACCCTGGGCGGCGGCGCCTCGGGCGGCGTCTTCGCTCCCTCCCTCTTCCTCGGGGCGATGCTCGGCGGCCTTCTCGGAGAAGGCTACGCCAGCCTCTTCCCCGATTCCGTCGCGCCCTCGGGCGCCTACGCCATCGTCGGCATGGCGGCGGTCTTCGCCGCCGCCGCCCGCGCACCCATCACCTCGCTCTTCATCGTCTTCGAGCTCACCCGGGACTACTCCCTCATTCTGCCCCTCATGACCGGCGTCGCCATCGCCACCGCCCTCGCCCAGATCATCACCCGCGATACGATCTACTCGATCAAGCTCAGCCGGACCGGCATCCAGCTGCGCGAAGAGCCGGGCGGCTTCGAGATGGACCAAGGGACCGTCGCCGAAGCGATGCGCACCGACATCCCCCTGGCCGCCAACGACGCCACGCTCGAAGAGCTCGCCCGCGTCTTCAGCGAAACCGACTCCAGCATCATCGCCGTCACCGACGCCGAGGGACATTTCCGCGGCATTCTCACCACCACCGATTTCACCGCCGCGCTCGACCGCACCGACGCCGAGCTCACCGCGCGCGACCTCGCCGTCAGCAGCCCGCTCCGCACCTACCCGGACGATAGCCTGCGCACTGTCGTCTCGCTGTTCGCGGAGCATGGCATACGTCACCTCCCCGTGGTTGCACGCTGGGACCGCCGGCGGCTGCTCGGCATCATCAGCCACCAGGACGTCATCCGTGCGCTCTCGCGCCGCCCCGCCGGCCAAGCCCCACCCCAGCGCCCCACCAGCCCCGTCCAGCGCCTCGCCGGCGCGGTCCTCATCGAGGTCGCCGTCGAGCCGGACTCCGAGTTGGTCGGCCGGCGTCTCAGGGAGATCTCGCTGCCCAAGGAGGCCGTCGTGACCACCATTCACCGCGACGACGCCGTCGTCATCCCCCGCGGCGACGTGGAGATCGAGGCCGACGATCTCCTCACGGTGCTCGCCGAGCCCGCCGTCGAAGCCGCCGTCCGGCGCGCCCTCGCTCCCATCGTGCACGTGGCCGAGCGCGATCCGGCCGTCGACCCCGACCCCATCGCCTAAGCGCCCTGGAGTGCCCGCATGCCTGAACGCACCTTCACGCTGGCGGAAGCGCGGGACCTGATCCCGCGGGTCGCGCCGATCATCGAAGAGTTCGCGACCAAGCAGGACCGCCTGCAAACGCTCCAGACCATCATGGAGACGATCCGGCGCTCCGCCGCCTCCAACGGCGGCTCCGCCCACGCGGACACGCGCGCGCAAGAGCGGGAAACCGCCGAGCTTGGCGCGGACCTCCGGCGTGCCCTCCAGGCCCTGCACGAGCTCGGCGCCGAGCTCAAAGACCCGGATCAAGGGTTGCTGGACTTCCCCGCCCTGCGCGAGGGCCGCCGCGTCTACCTCTGCTGGCGCCGCGGCGAACCGACCATCGACTGGTGGCACGAGATCAGTGCCGGTTTCGCCGGCCGCCAGCGCATCGTCGAAGAGGAGTGGCTCGACTGAGCCGATGAACCGCACCGCACCGGCCCGGCGCGGAGAGGCGCGCGCGCAGCAGTGCAGGACTGGCGGAACCATTCCCTTGGCGGCGGCGTTAACTTGGACAAGACGGCCGGAGGGAGCGCCATGCCCCTGCTCCGCGCGCGGCGCTTTGCAGTACTTCTGCTCGCAGCCGGCCTCGCCCTGGTGCTGGCGAGCGGCCTGGCGGCGTGCGGTGGGTCAGCGGACGACGATCCCCCGCCCGCACCCAGCGAGACCGCTCCGCCAACCGCAGCACCAGCCGAGCCGCCCGTGCCAGTCGAATCGCCTGCGACGGCTACGCCCACATCGCTGGCGGAGACTACGCAAACCCCGAGAATCACGCCCGATCCCCCCACTCCGGAACCGCCCGCAGCGCTGGGTGATCCGCCCCCGCCGCCGGCGGAGGCCACGGCGGCCGCCGAGACCATGGCCCTCCTTTACGACACCTACGACTTCAGTGGCACCGTGGCGGAGCCGGGCCACTACGTCTTCCTTGAAGATCCCGCCGACACCAGTACCGCCGTCACCACCTACGAGGGGGGCTGCGCGACGGCACAGCAACGGCTCTGCTAATCCACACGACGGACGCCCACGGCGTTCCGCAGACGGAACGCTACGAAGCCGTGGCCACCGGCGACCTCTTCGAGTAGCGCCAGGCCAGCGACTGCTTCGTGCGCTACACGGTGAATGACGTCAAGGACGACCCGGCGGGCGATCCCCCGCGCAAGCTGCTGGGCGTGGCCTGGATGACCTACGCCTTCACCGGCTGCAGCGGGGCGATCAGCACCGCCGCCACCGCCGTCAGCGTCACCTGGGGCGCGGTCCTACCCGATCTCGGCGGGACCAGCCTCACGGCGCCCATCCGCCACGGCCCCTTTCAGCTCGTCCCCGAGAACTGGACCGGAGCCGTCGGGACGACTGAAGTTCACGAAGCGCCAGTCCTCGACAATCCCAGCTATACCGAAGTCCTGGCCGAGGCCCGGCTCCTGCCCTACTGGCGCGACCCGGCCCTGCCCGCCGGCTGGACCTTCTGCCGCGCCATTGCCGATCCCACCGAGCTGACCTATGGGTACAGTGCGGTGTATCTGACCCCCCGAGGGAATCCCGGGTTGCTCATCCAGGGTGCCTTCACGGGGAATCGGGGCGGGGCTAGAGAGGCAGCCTGGCGGCCCAACGGCGCCGATCTGGGCGTTCGCGAAACGCGCGTGATCGCCGGCCGCCCGGCGCAGGTCATCTACAGCCCGCCGGGGCCCGGCAACTTCTCTTTCTTCCCGGTGTCCGTGTGGGTCTTTGCCGCGGCCGCTGAGAGCGTCCATGTGCTGCACGGGTACACCAAGAGCCTGCGTGGCAGCAATGTCGACGCCGTCATCGCCATCGCCCGCAGCCTCTTCGCGCCCCCCAACGCGCCTTGAGGCCGTGCGTGGGCGTCGCCACCTTGAAACCGAGCGGCGTACGTATCCCGACTCGGCCCTCGCGACCGGCGTGTTTCCGCAAGGGCTCCCGACAGAGAGCGCCGGCGTCTAGTGGCTCTCGAACTCCGCGGGATGACGCCCGTGCGGGTGCGCGTGCGGCTCCGCCGCGTACGTCTGCTTCCCTACCTCGAACACCATCACGTGGCGTCCGAAAGCCCCCGTCAGCGTCTCCTCCGTCAGGACCTCCTGCGGCACCCCCTGCGCCACCAAGCGCTGGTCCAGCAACAAGGCCCGGTTGTAGCGCCGGTAGACGCAGGCGATGTCGTGCGTCGCCACGATCAGCGTCTTCCCCTCCGCCACGAGCTCATCGAAGAGATCCAGCATGTCCTCTTCCACGCCCGCATCGAGCCCGGCGGCCGGTTCGTCCAAGATGAAGACCGCCGGATCCTTCACCAAAGCCCGCGCGAGCAGCACGCGCCGCTGCTGGCCGCCGCTGAGCTCCGCGATCTGCCGCTTCTCCAACGCGCGCACTCCCACGCGATCCATCGCCGCCGTGATGGTCGCCCGCGACACGCGGCGCCGCGGCTGCCGCCGTCCGAACCAGGGCCGGTAGGCGCCCATAGCGACCACGTCGCCGACCGTCGCCGGGAAGTTCCAATCCACCTGCTCCGCTTGCGGCATGTAGCCCACGTGCCGCCGCGCCTCGGCCGGCTCTTCCCCCAACACCCGCACGCGACCCCGCCAAGGCTCGATCAACCCCAGCAACGTCTTGATCAGCGTGCTCTTGCCCGCGCCGTTGGGGCCGATCAGCCCCACGAGTTCCCCGGGTGGAATAGCGAACTCGACCCCCTCGATCGCCGGATGATGACCAGCGTACCCCGTCGTCAGCTGCTCCACCGCGATCGCAGCGGTTTCCGCCCGCGGGGCCGTCTTCTCAAGCACGGCTTCGGACGCAGGTGTCATGAATCCTCCAGGACCGCTCGGGAGCAATGTAGCCTAGCAGCTTGCAGCGATCCGGCGGGCGAAAAGATCTAGTAGTCGAGCAGCAGCACCGGGTCGGCCGTGCGTTGACCCACGTGCATGCCGGGCTCCAACGTCACGACGAGGCTCGTCGCTTCATCCCAATGCTCCTCCAAGTAGCGGCGCACGAAGCCGCGCCCCGACTGGTCCACGTAGAAATGCCCGACCCGCCCGCCCCCGTCCGCCGTCTCCACCCACACGATATAGACCGTGCCCTGTACCGTCGGCGGCAATCCGTCCGCGACCAGGGTGTAGACCCGCTTCTGCGGCTCCCAGATCATGCGCGCCTTGGCCGCCGGCGCCATCTCGGTTCGTCGCAACGACATGATCTCGGTGTCCGGCGCGGAGAGCGAGAACAGCGCCTCCTGCGTGGCGAAGACCGGCTCGGGCGTCCCCCCAGCAGCGAGCGTGCCGTCCCCCTCCCATGCAAGCTCCTGGACGGGCACCGCCAGCACGCTGCTCTCGCCCTCCAGCTCACCGACGCGATCGTGCAGCACGGCGTTCCAGGTCGCCAGCCCGACCACAGCCGCTACCCCGACCGACGCCGCCATCGCCGCCACGCCGCCGGGACGCCGGAAGGCGCTGAGCCAGGTCGCACTGATGCCGCCCGTGAACAGGCTGCTCCGCTGCCTCTCCGCACCCTCCACCCGGACCGCCTGCGCGAGAACGCGCTGCTTGAGCCGCGCAGCCGGCGTCACCAGCGGCGTCGCCAGCGCCAGCGCGCCGGCGACCCTTGGAACGCGGCCAGCGTGCGGCCACAATCCTCGCAGTCGTCATCGAGATGCCGCTCGACCAGAGCGTGCTCCTCCGGATCGAGAGCGGCGAGCGCGTACTCCGCCAGCAGCTCCGCCGCAGCCGCGTGCCGCCGCCCGCGCGCAGCTTCTGCATCCCCAAGCGGATGCGGGTCTTCACCGTGCCCAACGGCGTGTCCAGCGCCGCCGCGATCTCCGACTGCGTCATGCCCTTGTAATAGGCCAGCGCGATCGCCGTGCGCTGCTCCGGCGGCAGCGTCCCCAGCGCCTCTCGCACCAACGCGCGTTGCGCGTGCGCCGCCGCCGCACGCGGTACTGATCGATCGCCAGGTTGCGCGTCACGCTCAGCAGCCAGCTGAAGAACTTGCCGCGCGCGGGCACGTAGCGCTGCGGCGCTTTCCACAGCCGCGTGAGTACCTCCTGCACCACGTCTTCGGCGCTTTGCGCATCTTCCAAGACGCCGTAGGCGGTGGAGTAGACCAGCCGGGCGTACCGGTCGTAGAGCGCCTCGAAAGCTCGCACGTCCTGTGCGCCGATCGCATCCATCAATGCTTCATCGCTTCGCTCGGCACGTTCCACGCTGGGGAGGATACCCGAGGGTACTTCCGCCTTTGCGTACTCCTACGATCCACCGGCGTCTTCGGTTGTATGCGCGGGCCGTACGGATCGGGCGCGCGTCCCGGCCGCAGGCAAGCCGGCCCCCGGACGGGTGCTATACTCGCCGCCGTCCTGCCGCGATCAAGAGGTTCCCCACGGGTTCATGCCCTCCGCTACCGACGCCTTGGGCCGCACCGTCACGCTGGAGCGCGCCCCCGCGCGGGTCGTCTCTCTCGTCCCCAGCGTCACGGAAGCCGTCGCCACGTTCGGGCAGGGAAACAAGCTCGTCGCCTGCACGAAGTTCTGCGCCGAGCCCGCGGACCTCACCGCCGCCTTACGCAAAGTCGGAGGCACCAAGGACCCGGACATCGACGCCATCGCCGCGCTCAAGCCCGACCTCGTCCTCGCCAACGTCGAGGAGAACCGCCGGCAAGACGTCCAGGCCCTGATCGACGCCGGCCTCACCGTCTTCGTCGGCTATCCCCGCACCGTGCGCGCAGCGATCGACGAGTTCCAGACGATCGGCGAGCTGGTCGGCACCCCCGCCAGCCCCAGAATCGTGCGAGAGATGAACGAGGCGATCGAGCGGCAAGAAACGCTGAACCAAACCCGCCGCCGCGTCCGCGTCTTCTGCCCCATCTGGCGCAACCCCTACATGGCCATCGCCGGCGCCACCTACGCCGGCGATCTGATCCGGCTCGCGGGCGGGGAGAACGTGTTCGAGAGCCACCCCCGCGGCGCGCGCTATCCCCAGGTGACCCTCGCCGAGATCAAGGCCGCGGACCCCGAAGTCATCCTGCTCCCGGACGAACCCTACCGCTTTCGTCCGCGCCACCGCGACGAGCTGCGCGTCCTCAGCGATCTCCGCGCGGTCCGCGGCAACCGGATCTATCTCTGCGACGGACGCTGGCTCACGTGGTACGGCCCCCGCATCGCCGAGGGGCTTGAGGGCGTCGAGAAGCTCCTGGACCACGCCCGCCCGGAATGGAAAGCGCCCGCCGATCTGCCCCCCATCAGCGAGCGCAAGCCCCGGACCCGCGCCAAGCAAGCCGGCCGTGCCGGCAAGCCCGCGAAGAAACCTACGCAGAAAAAGTCGCCGGCCGCCGCGGCCGAGCCCAGGCACCGGCCCCCGCCCTCGCGTTTCGCTCCGGGCCAAGAGCCGCCGCTCCCGCCCGGCCTCACCTTTGACGCCGGCGCCCAGGATGTCGTTGACGAGAGGCGCCGCTAGGCACGGTTGGCTGGAACACATCCGAAAACGGGACAGGGACAGGCCGGAGCCCGTCCCTACAACATGGTGCATATCGCCCCGAAGGGCTCAGCTTGTTGTTGGCCACATTGCGAGAATGCGAAGCGGCCATTCCCTGACCCACATTTAATCTACCATAAAACTGCAAGCGGCTCCAACTGCTCGCGAGCGATTAGAAGTCCGACGGAGGTCTGCATGCCGACGGCTGAAGAAGTATACGGCGACGAGAGCGCTGTGGACGATCGCGCTGAAGAGCCGCGGCTGCGGCTCGGCCTGGATCTTGGGACGAACAGCATCGGCTGGGCGCTCTACCGCCTCGACGACGGCGATCCCCCCGAGCCCGTGGCGTTGATCGACGGGGGCGTGCTGATCCACTCGGACGGGCGCAACCCGCAGAGCCGCGCTTCCAACGCTGCAGTGCGACGCGAGAAGCGCGGGATGCGGCGTAACCGCGATCGCATGCTGCGCCGCCGCCGCCGCGCCGCACGCCTGCTCCGCAGCCTTGGACTGCTGCCGGACGGCGAGGAGGCTCGCAAGGCTTCAAGGAACCTCGATCCGCTGCAGCTGCGCGCCGAGGCGCTGGACCGCCCGCTCACGCCGCACGAACTCGGCCGCGCACTACTCTCGTTCGCCGACCGCCGTGGCTTCAAAAGCAACCGCAAGACCGATGGGGGCGAGGACGGCGCCATCCGCACGGACGTCAGCATCTTGCGGCGGCGGATCGAAGACACCGGCTCGCGCACGCTTGGCGAGTACCTGTGGCGGCGGCGGCGGCGCGGCAAGCCCATCCGCGCCCGCCTCGGCAACGGCCTGTATCCCGAACGCGCGATGATCGAGGATGAACTCACCGCGATCCGTGCCGCACAAGCCGCGCATCATCCATCGATGATGCCCGAGACTTGGGACGGCATCATCGCGGCGATCACGTTCCAGCGTCCGCTCAGGCCCGTCGAGCGCGGCCGCTGCACGCTGATCCCGGAAGAGCCGAGGGCGTACAAGGCGTATCCGTTGTTCCAGCGCTTCCGTATCCGCGAGGAAGTGCTGAACATTGAGGTGGCACCGCCCGGCAAAAGCTACCGGCCGCTCGACACCAATGAGCGCGAAAGGCTCGTCGATAAGCTTCTGAGCAGCAAGGACCAGACGTTCGATCAAGTCGTGGCGTTGCTCGGCCTGCCCGACGATACCCGTGTCAACCTCCGCTCTGCCGCCCGCGACAAGATCGACGGCGACCAGACCGCGTACGTGCTGCGCGCGAAGAAGCGATTCGGCGCGGACTGGGCGCAACTGAGCCTCGAACGCCAGCAGGAGGTCGTCGAGCGGCTGATCGAGGACGAGGACCCAGACGTATTAGAAGACTGGCTACGGGATGAATTTGGACTAACTGAAGCGGCGGCCGAGCAAGTCGCCTCGGCACCCCTCCCTTCAGGGACAGGCCGCCTCTCATTGGCCGCGATCGAGCGGTTGCTGCCGCACATGCGGCGAGAACTGCGCTACCACGACGCCGTGCAGGCGGCTGGGCTTGGCCACCACTCAGACCTGCGCGGCGACGGAAGCATGGATCGTCTGCCTTACTACGGCGAAGTGTTGGAACGGCACGTTATCGGTGGCCGCCCCAATGGTCGCAACGATGCAGAGCGATACGGGCGCGTCGCCAATCCGACCGTGCACATCGCCCTCGGCCAAGTGCGGCGGCTTTTCAACGCCATCGCTGATCGCCATGGCAAGCCCTCTGAAATCGTCGTCGAACTCGCCCGGGAACTCAAACAGAACGAGCAGCAACGCCTCGATTACCAGCGGGGACAACGTGAAAACCGTGACCGCAACGAGCGCTTGCGCGAGCTGGCCGCACAAGCCGGTCACCCGGACCCCTCGCCGGTGGACATGCGCAAGCTGCGCCTGTGGGAGGAGCAGGGACCGCCGAACGGCCGTGTCTGTCCATTCAGCGGCGAGCCGCTCTCGATCGAGCGCGTGCTCTCCGACGCCACCGAGATCGAGCACATCCTGCCGTACAGCCGCAGCCTCGATAACAGCATGAACAACACCGTCGTCGCGATGCGCTACGCGAACCGTGAGAAGGGCAACCGTACGCCGTTCATGGCCTGGGGCCACGACCGTGAGCGTTACGACGCCGTCCTCGCCCGCGCCCGCTTGTTGCCGCAGGGTAAGCAGCGGCGCTTTGAGGAAGATGCGATGGAGCGTTGGGAGCGCAGCCGTGATTTCTTGGATCGCCAGCTGAACGAGAACAGCTACCTGTCG
This sequence comes from Dehalococcoidia bacterium, assembly GCA_963663895.2. Classification (GTDB taxonomy): domain Bacteria; phylum Chloroflexota; class Dehalococcoidia; order Bin125; family Bin125; genus JAPOXK01. The sequence continues at coordinate 270,566 of CAXXRD010000001.1, forward strand.
CGTCTCGTCCGTGAGTACCTTGAAGCAGCCGTCGTGCCCAAGCGCATCTGGGTGACACCGGGCCGGATGACGGCGATGCTACGGCGCGGCTGGGGTCTCAACGCCATATTGTCCGAGGACAATGACTGGAAGAACCGCAACGATCACCGCCACCATCTGATCGACGCAGCGGTGATTGGCCTCACCTCGCGCTCACTGCTGCAGAAGGTCGCCCGCGCTAGCGGACGCGGCGAGGACGGCGAGAGCGTGATCGCCGCCGCCGAGCCGCCCTGGGAGGGCTTCCGTCAGGATGTCGGCGATCTGGTCGAGCGCTGCACCGTGCGCCACCGCCCGGACCACTTCCAGCCCGCGCGCGGCAGCACCAGCGGCAGCTTGCACAACGAGACGGCCTACGGAGTCGTCTGCGACGGCGACGGAGAACCGAAGCGCGACGAACGAGGCAACATCACACTCGTTGAAACCAAGCCCCTGGAGTCGCTCGATGCGCGGAAGCTTGAAGATATCCGCGACCCCGCGCTGCGCGAGCGCCTGCAGGCACTGTGGGATCGCGTCGAGGCGGAGCACGCGGGCGAGAGTGCGAAGGTGCGGCAGCACTTCGCCGAGCGTGCGAGGAAGGAACTGGGCGTGCGGCGCGTGCGCGTGCTGGTTCGGCTGGGCGAGGAGAGCCTCGCTTTCATCCGCGACCAGTCGGGCATCCGCGACCAGTCGGGCCGCATCTACAAGGCGTACAAGACCGACGGCAACGCCTACATGGACGTCTGGCTGCTCCCCGGCGGGAAGACCCGAGGCGAGACGGTCAGCCGCTTCGACGCCCACCAGCGGGACTTCCCACCAAAGGTCAAGGCCGAGCACCCGGCCGCGAAGAAGCTCATGCGCCTCCACCGCGACGACATGGTCGCCCTTGGCGAGGGCGAAGACCGACGGATCCTGCGTGTCAAGGAACTGTCAGGCCAGAAGATCATTCTGGTCGAGCACAAGCAGGCTGGCAAAGCTAAGGAGATGCCGCTGGTTAGCAAGCAGGCGACCCGCGTACTCAAAGAGGGGCTGCGCAAGGTATCCGTGGATATCACCGGGCGCGTGCAGGACGGCGGCCCGTTCGACTCCGACGGACGCGGCAAGAGCAGCAAGAGCTGAGCCGATGGAGCGCCGCGTGCTCGATATCGCCGAGGGGCGGCGCCATCTCTCGAAACGGCGCGGCTCGCTGCTCGTGACCCGCGATCCGGGCACGCCCGAGGCGTGCGAGACGCTCGTGCCATTCGATGAGATCGAGTCGGTGATCGTGCATGCCCCGCAGGCGTCCTACTCGAATGCGGCGGTCACCGAGTTGGCCCGGCGCGGCATCCCAGTGGTCTGCTGCGACAAGACGCACACGCCGGTCGCCTGGCTGTGGCCGGCCGAGGCGAACTTCGAACAGAGCCGCCGCATGGCGGCGCAGGCGACGATGCCGGAGCCGCTGCGTGATGCGCTGTGGGCGCGCATCGTGACCGCCAAGATCGAGGCCCAAGCCGCCGTCGTCCGCGGCGAGGGCTCCGGGAATGATGGCTTCCTGGAGTTCGCTCGATCCGTGCAGCCGGGCGACCGCAGCAACGTCGAGGCGCAGGCGGCGCGCCTCTACTGGAAATTATTGTTCGACGACTTCTTCCGGCGGGCGCGCCACGGCCGGCCGCCGAACGGCCTGCTCAACTACGGCTACGCGATTCTGCGCGCGACGGTCGCACGGTACCTCTGCGCGGCGGGGCTGCACCCCTCGATCGGCCTGCACCACCGCAACCGCTTCAACGCCTTCTGCCTTGCCGACGACCTCATGGAGCCCTTCCGTCCGGCGGTCGATCGCGCCGTGCTGGCGCTCTGGAGGGATGGCCGCGAGGAGGTGACGGCGGAGACGAAGCCAGCGCTCGCGGCGGTGATGGCGGAGACGGTGCGGACCGACCGCGGAGCGGCCCCGCTCAGCCGCTGCGTCGAGCGGGCGGCACAGTCGCTCGCGCAGTCGGTGCTTGATGGAGAGGACCTGCTGCACCTCCCCGACGGCGCCGCGATCGCCGGATGAGCACGTTCAGCGGATATCGCTTCATGTGGATGCTGGTGATGTTCGACCTGCCGGTGCTGACGAAGCGTCAGCGCAAACGCGCGACGAAGTTCCGCACCGACCTGCTCGATCTCGGGTTCGAGATGGCGCAACTCTCGGTCTACATGAAGTTCTGCGGGGGGCGCGACGCCGCGGACGCCTTAGCCGCGCGCGTCGAACGCCGCGTGCCGGTGCAGGGGCGGGTCAGCGTGCTCGTGTTCACGGACAAGCAGTACGGACGCATGCGGGTGTTCAGCAGCGGCAGCCGCGAGTCCCGGAAAGCGGAGCGCGGCCAGCTGCTCATGCTGTAGCGCCTGCGCCGCCTCGGACGGGATGGCGCGAGTCCACGGCTCGCCCTGGCCGCCAGGCTATCTATTTTAGTGGGTCAGGAAATGGCCGGCAACCAAAACTGCTCTCCCCATTGTGAGCAGGCCAGACGAATTTTAGTGGGTCAGGAAATGGCCGGCAACCAAAACAGCAGCGGCACGCTGACTGGAGCGCTGGGATTTTAGTGGGTCAGGAAATGGCCGGCAACCAAAACACACGGGAGAGCGGGAGCGGAGCGAGGATTATTTTAGTGGGTCAGGAAATGGCCGGCAACCAAAACGTGAAGGGAACCTGGAGCGCATAGGCGGTCATTTTAGTGGGTCAGGAAATGGCCGGCAACCAAAACCAATGGGATCGTGACAACCTGCTAGCCGCGATTTTAGTGGGTCAGGAAATGGCCGGCAACCAAAACACGTCTAGGGCGCATCGGCTATACCACGCATATTTTAGTGGGTCAGGAAATGGCCGGCAACCAAAACGCAGTGAGGGTCAGATCCGCAGGTATCACGATTTTAGTGGGTCAGGAAATGGCCGGCAACCAAAACACGGACAAGAGCCGGCCCGTGCTCACGATGATTTTAGTGGGTCAGGAAATGGCCGGCAACCAAAACCGCGAACGGCTGCGGAATCAGTTCCGCGTGATTTTAGTGGGTCAGGAAATGGCCGGCAACCAAAACGACGTACGGGACTACATGCAGCAGGGGGTGATTTTAGTGGGTCAGGAAATGGCCGGCAACCAAAACGACGTACGGGACTACATGCAGCAGGGGGTGATTTTAGTGGGTCAGGAAATGGCCGGCAACCAAAACGCTACATACAGTATCTAGTATCCTAGGCTTTGTCCCGGTCACTTTTTAAGAACAGGGCAGGCTAGCTGGTCCCCGCAGGCTCTCCCGCCAACCCAATCTCCTCCGCGATGCCCCGCATCGCCTCGATCACCTCTCCGATATGATCATTCAACTCGACGCCCAACTCCTGCGCCCCGTTGATGATGTCGTCCCGGTTCACCGCGCGCGCGAAGGCGGGCTCCTTCAGCTTCTTCCGCACCGACTTCACCTTGACATCGTGAATCGACTTCGACGGCCGCACCAGCGCCACCGCCACGATGAAGCCGGACAGCTCGTCCACGCCGTACAGCGTCCTCTCCAGGGCCGAATCGCGTGAAACCCCCGTCGCCGGGTTATGGGATTCCACCGCCCGCGCCAGAACCTCCGGCCAGCCCCGCTCGCGCATGATCCCCGCGCCGACGCGCGCGTGCTCGTCGACATCGGGATGCTGCTCGTAATCGAAGTCGTGCAGCATGCCCGCGATCGCCCACTGCTCCTCGTCCGCTCCCGCCTGCCGCGCGAACGCCCGCATCACCCCCGCCACGCAGAGCGCGTGCTTCCGCAGTGAGTCGGATTGCGTGAACTCGCAAAGCAGCGCCCAGGCCTCGGCACGCGTCGGATTGTCCATCGATCTCCCTCCAATCGATTCAGACGGCGCGGCCGCTATCGAAGAGCAGCGCCCGCGCGAGCAGCTCGCCCGCCAGGACCGCTCCCGTCACCAAGTACAGCAGCCCCGTCGCCGACATCATGGAGCGTATCCGCGACGAGGACCACGCCATCCACCCCAGCACCAGCGAGAAGGCGAGGCCCACTCCCACGCGCAGCCAGAACGCCCGGTTCGCCTCGATCGCCAGGTCCCGCCCCCCCGCCGGCCGCTCGTCGATCGGCGCCACCACCGCCAGTACCAGCAGCAGCACCTGCACCGTCAGCAGCACGAGCAGCAGGAAGGTCACCTCGTTCAGCGGCTTGGCGGGCAGTCGCGGCGTCACCAAATACCAGTGGCCCAAACTCAAGCCGACCGCGGCCAGTCCCAAGGTCAGCGTGCCCGCCAACAGACTCACGAACACCAATCCGAAGTTCCACGCCGGCAGGCGCAGCATCATGGCGAGCAGCACCAGCACCACCACCGCCAGCGCCGCCAAGCAACCCGCCGCCACCCGGCCCGCGCGCGGGCGCTTCGCATAGAGCAGCGCGGGGTACAGCGCGCTCAGCCCGGTGGCGACCGCCAGCAGCGCCGCGATCGCGTCACGCGGGCCCGTATCCAGCCGGTAGCCGTTCACCGAAACCCCATCCAGCTCCAGCGCCAGCCACAGCGCCAGCCCCATCACCGGCGGCACCATCAGCGTCGTCGCCCGCACGAACCCCACGGTCGCATTGCCCCGCAGGTCCACGGCCAGCATCACCATGCTCGCGCCCAGGGCGAGCTCGGCCAGCACCAAGAACAGGACGTATGGCAGGGCGTCGGATTCCACAGCTCACATGCTCCGCGATTCGCGCGCCGCCCTCAGCGCTCCGCCAGCCAAGCAGCCACCGCGCCGTAGTCAGCGCCCTGCTGCGCACGCGAGCGCCGGCCCATCGTCTGCCCCGACGGGTGATAGAGGGATGCGATATGCCGCTCCCCCCAAGGCGCAATCCGTCCGGCATCCACGCCGAACCGCAGCCCGTGCGGCTCAATCCTGCCCAATGCATCCAAGGCCACCCGCCCAAGCGCCACCACCAACGACGGATCGACAAGCGCAATCTGCCGGCGCAGGAATCGCGAGCAGGCCGCCACCTCTCCCACGCTGGGCGTCCGGTTGCCACCCCGTGGATCGGGTGGGTGGCACAAGACCGCGTTGGTCACGAACGCCGCCGCGCGATCGATGCCGGCCAACCCACAGTACCGCTCGAAATTATCGCCGCTGCGGTCGCCCCGCAGGGGTACGCCGCTGCGCACCGCGCCCAGATAGCCCGGTGCTTCCGCCACGAACATGACCGCCGCCGGCGCCGCTCCGTTCGCCGGCCCCAGCACACTCGATCCCGCCCGCATGCCAGGGCAACGGCGGCAGCGGCGTGCCTCATCGCTCAGCGATACCAGTGTCTGGGACAGCGTCATGTGCACCATGCCCGCGCATCAGCCGCCGAATCTCGCTAAATCTTGAGCGCTAGCACTTCCCGCCTGAGTCCCGCATCGCCGAACTCCACCTGGGCGGACAGCACCCGAAAGCGTCGCCGCCCCCCGCCTCTGGTCACCACGAAGGTATCTCCCTTCGACCAAAAGTAATCGGTATCCAGCGTGTCGATCAGCGACTCTTTCCTCTCCGAAAACGGATCGGATTCCCAGATCTCCGTCAGCACGGAAGCGCTCCTTCCTCGCCGCACCGAACGCGACGCTTCACCCAACGTGGCCCGGCCTCTGCATCACCGCATCGGCCCGTTCACAACAGGAGCGATACGCCGCCACCGCGGCCGCGGGCAGGCTACGAAGCGCCTCGCTCGCGTCCGAGCATACCCCGGCCCGCCCGTACCCTTCCTTCCGTCCGGGAGCAGGCCGTATCAGCACGACGTGCTACGCGGCCTGCGGACGGCTCCTTCCCGAGACTACTGACGGACCTGGCGCACCAGTTCCACCACGCCCGCGATCTTGCCCAGCAGCGGGATCACATACACACCCGCACTCCATCCCCGCACGGTCTGCACGAACTCGTACGCCATCTCCAGACCGAGCTCCGCCGCACCATCGCCGGCACGCTCCATGGCCTCCACCACCGTCGGCGGCACCGTGATCCCGGGGACGTTCTCCGCCATGTAACGCGCGTTGCGACCGCTCACTAAGGGCATCACCCCCAAAATCACCGGCCGCCCGATCGCCTCCGCCCGCTCCAAAAACCGCTCGATCACCTCCAACTCGTACGACGGCTGCGTGAAGAAGACGTCGGCTCCGCGTCGGACCTTCTCGCCCAGCCGCGCAATCTCCGCGTCCAAGTCGGAGGCTCCGGGATTCGCGGCCGCCGCGATCGTGAACGCCGCCTCGCCGCCCAGCGCGTTACCCGCCGAATCCACGCCGCCGTTGAGCATGGCGATCAATTCGATCAAGCCTTCCGCCTTCACGTCCCAGACACCGGTCGCGTTGGCATAGCGGCCCAGCGCCGGCGGGTCGCCCGACAGCGCGATCACCGAGCGAATCCCCTGCATGTGCCCACCCAACAGATCCGCCTGGAGCGCCATCAAGTTCCGGTCGCGCGCGGCGAAGTGAACGATCGCCTCCACACTCGTCCGGCGCTGTACCTCCGCCGCAAACGCCAGCGGGCTCATCCGCACCGACGCCATCGGATTATCGCCCACATCGACGCAATCCACGCCGGCTTCGCGCAAGGCTTCGGCGGCAGCGACCCCATCCTCGGCTGCAAGCCCGTGGGGCGGATCTAGCTCCACGGACAGAATCCACTCTCCGGCATCCAGCTTGCGCCGGAGTCGGTAGTCCACGGGGCTCTGATCGCTTGCCGTCACGCCTGCGTATCGCTCCACTCGCAGCCTAGCGGCTCGGTCGCTTCCATTCGAAGCGCGGCAACCAGAAAGAGATCGTAAAAGAAAACGGCCCGCTGACAGCGGGCCGTTCAACTCACAACGCGAGTGCGATTAGCAGCAGGACCGTGCTTGACTCGCCCCCGACCCCGCCGCCGTGTCGAATGACGTTCCGCAGGCGCAGGACCGCGCCGCGTTGGGATTGGAGATGCTGAAACCCTGCTTCATCACGTCGTCGATGTAATCCACCTGCGACCCCCCGATCAGCGGCGCACTCTCGGAGTCCACGAGGAAGCGCACAGTGCCCTTGACGATCTCGGTATCGTCCTCTTCCTTCTCCGTCGCCAGCGCCATCCCATACTGGTAGCCGCTGCAACCGCCGCCCACTACAAACACGCGCAGGTATCCGTCCTCGTAACCCTTCTCCTTGAGCATGGCCGCCGCCTTCTCGGCCGCGAGGTCGGTCACCGTAAGGATCTCTGGCACAACCGTCGTCATTAGGTCTTCTCCGCAAGATCGTCGCACCGGCGACTCTAGTTGCAGTCCGGCAGGCCTCGCCCTCGACAGGGAAACCTCCGGCGTTGCCGATTCCCCTGCATCATATTGACCCCCATGAAAGAGCGTCTATAGCCTGGAATCAGCGGGCGCTTCCGCGGGAGAGCGTACCATGCCCGACCGGATCTACTTGGACCACGCCGCCACCACTCCCGTCGATCGCCGCGTGCTCGCGGCCATGATCCCCTACTACCAGAACGCGTGGGGCAATCCTTCTGGCATCTACATGGAGGCCCAGCGGGCCCGGCGCGGTCTCGACGAGGCCCGCGAGCAGGTCGCCGACCTGCTGGAATGCCTGCCCACCGAGATTATCTTCACGTCCGGCGGCACCGAATCCGACAATCTCGCCATCCGCGGCGCGCTCGCCCCCCGTTCAGAGCTCGGCCGGCACGTCATCAGCACTCCGATCGAACATCACGCCGTCCTGCACACGCTGGAAGCCCTCGATCGTGAGGGCTACGACGTGACGTTGATCCCGGTCGACAGCGAAGGCTTCGTCGATCCAGCGGCCGTCCAGGCCGCTCTCCGCGAAGACACGGCCCTCGTCACCATCATGGCGGCCAACAACGAGGTCGGCACCCTGCAACCCATCGCCGCGATCGCCCGCGCCGTCAAGGAACGCAACCCCCGCACCCTCGTCCACACCGATGCCGTGCAGGCCGCCGGCGTTCTCGACATTCGCCCCGACGCCCTCGGCGTCGACCTCATCTCGCTCACTGCCCACAAGATCTACGGCCCAAAGGGCATCGGCCTCCTCTACGTTCGCCAGCGCACGGAGCTGGAGCCTCAGATCCTCGGCGGCAGTCAAGAGCGCGAGCGGCGCGCGGGCACAGAGAACGTTGCCGGCGCGGTCGCCTTCGCCGCAGCGCTGGAACTCGCCATCCGGGAGCGCGAACAGCACAGTGACCACGTCCGCCGGCTCCGCGACAAACTCTGGCTTGATCTGCGCGAGCGCATCGACGGCCTTCACCTGAACGGCCCCGCGGATTTCGACCGCCGCCTCCCCAACAACCTCAGTCTCTGCTTCAGTGGAGTGGAGGGCGAGAGCATCCTCCTCCAGCTCGATATGGCCGGCATCGCTGCCAGCAGCGGCTCGGCCTGTAGCACCGGCTCCACCGAGCCCAGCCACGTCCTCACCGCGATGGGCGTCGACAGCGACCTCGCCCACGCCGCCGTCCGTCTCAGCTTCGGCGCCGAGAACGATGATTCCCACGTTGACAGGGTCGCGGCGGAGCTCCCACAAGTGATCGACCGCCTCCGCTCCCTTTCCCCCGTCGCTTAACGCGCCCCAGACGCCACGAGCAGATATGATTGGCCCAAGCGCAGCGGCAAGGGTTCTCCAAACTCAGCCCGTGCCGCGCGCGGCCAGAGAGCGAAAGGCGGAAGATGCCGCACGATCCCAACCTCGTCCCGGTGCTTGACGCAAGCGCCGACTCCATTGAGGCCGATCTCAGCCAGCAGCTGCTCCTCACCCGCGTGGACGCCGTCCTCACTTGGGCTCGCCGCTCCTCGCTTTGGCCGGTGATGTTCGGGCTCGCCTGCTGCGCGATCGAGATGATCGCCACCGCCACCTCCCGCTACGACATCGCGCGCTTCGGCGCCGAAGTCTTCCGTGCCTCCCCGCGCCAGGCCGATCTCATGATCGTCGCGGGTACCGTCACCTGGAAGATGGCCGTCCCGGTCCGCCGCATCTACCTCCAGATGGCCGAGCCAAAATATGTGATCTCCATGGGATCGTGCAGCAATATTGGTGGGCCCTTCGCACATGGCTACAGCGTGCTGCCCGGCGTGAACAACGTCGTCCCCGTCGATGTTTACGTCCCCGGTTGCCCACCCCGCCCTGAATCGCTCCTCTCCGGACTCATGCTGCTGCAGGACGTCATGAAGCAAGAGGGGCTCACCGGAAAGCGACAGCGTCCCGAGCCCAGCGGCGACTTCTCCACGATGCTCCCCCCAGACGACCCCATCCGCCGCGAACTGGAGTCGCTCTTCCCACCCTACCTCAGCAAGGACGGGCTCCCTCGCGATCCTGAAACCGGCGCCCTGCCCCACGACACCCTCATCGGCGGCAACTCCTAATGTACGGCCTCGGCGTCGCCAAGGGCATGCTCACCACGGTCAAGCACCTGGTCCGCCCACCCGTCACCGTCCAGTTCCCCGACGAAACTCGCCCGATCCCCAAGCGCGCACGCACCAACCTCGTCTGGTTCGTCGAGCGCTGCACCGGCTGCAGCACCTGCGCCCAGGCCTGTCCGGACGGCTGCATCCTCGTGCAAACCCAGCCGCGCGAGGATGGCTCATTCCTCGTTGAGCGCTACGAGATCGACTTCCGCCTCTGCATGTACTGCGCCCTTTGCGTCGAGGCCTGTCCCTACGAAGCGATCCAAGTCGGCGGCCCCTACAACGATGTCGTCACCGAACCCCAACCAGCTCTACCGCGATAAGCCCAAGCTCATCGAACTCGCCAACGACTATCTGCAAAAGAACGACTGGCTCTACCCCAACGGCCAGCCCGCCGTGCCCCAGACGATCCACCCTGCCGACCAGCGGCAGCACCACTAAGCCGAGCACGCCCGTGGCCCGCATCACCATCAACAAGCAGCCCTTCGACGTGGAAGAGGGGCGCCCGCTCGTCGAAGTGATCAAGGAACAAGGCTTCTACATCTCCAACCTCTGCTATATCGACGGTCTGCCTCCGCACGCCGGCTGCCGTACCTGTGTCGTCGAGGTCGAGGGCGCCCGTGGCCTCCCCCTCGCCTGCAGCACCCCCGTCGCCGACGGTATGGCCGTCCGCACCGATACGCCAGCCGTTCTCGCCATGCGCCAAGAGGTCATGGCCATCATCCTCGCCAACCACTCCGATCGCTGCCTCACCTGCCATCGCACCGAGCACTGCAAGACCGGCGAGATCTGTCTGCGCGACAACACCATCACGCACCGCTGCGTCACCTGCTCCAAGAACTACCGGTGCGAGCTCCAGACGGCCTCCGACATGGCCGCGATCGGTCGTGCCAACATCGAGCCCTACCTCGACGAGGCCCGTACGTTCTACCAGTACGATCAGCCTCCCCCCGACACGCACAACCCCTTCCTCGAATTCGATCCCCAGATGTGCATCCTCTGCTCGCGCTGCGTGCGCGCCTGCGACGAACTCCGACACACCACGGCTATCGCCCTGGCCGGACGCGGCTTCTCCACCCGTATCGCTTTCGGAGCCGGAGGCCGCATCGACGAGTCCAACTGCGACTTCTGTGGCGCCTGCATCGACGTTTGCCCCACCGCCACGCTCATGGAAGCCCCGAACAAGTGGATCGCCCGGCCCGACCGCTGGGTCGGCACCGCCTGCACCGAGTGCTCCATCGGCTGCACCATTCAGCTCGGCGTGCGCAACGGCCGGGGCGTCATCGTCCGCCCCGGACAAGGCAACGACGTGAGCCGGAACCAGATCTGCGTACGCGGCCGCTTCGGCTACGACCAGATCCGCGATAAGCACCGTCTCAAGACCGGACGGTTCGTCCGTGGCCCCGACGCCACGGACGCCCACCCGCAGGCCGTGATCGAAGACGCCGCCGCCAAGCTCCACGCGATCGTCACACAGCACGGCCCCGAGGCGGTCGGCTTCCTCGGCTCCGGCGTCGCTACCAATGAGGACAACTACCTTCTCCGCCGCCTCGCCGCTCTGATCGGCAGTCCTCACCTCGACTCGAGCGCCGGCTACATCGACGGGGCCGTGGCCCAACCACTCCGCACGGCCTTCGGCCACGAACGCCTTCCCGCTTCCCTCGCCGACATCGAGCATGCCGACGCGCTACTCGTCATCGCCGACGACCTCGAATCCAGTCACAACATCGCCGCGCTGCGTATCAAGGACGCCGTTGTCAACCGCGGCGCCAAGCTCGTCAGCATCGGCCCGCGCGCCTCGGAGATCGATGACTTCGCAGCGGTCGTCCTCCGCGCCCCGCGTGGAAACACGGCGGGCACCGCTTCGGCCCTGCTGCATGCCCTGCTTGCCGACGCTGCGATTCGCGCCGACCTCGGCGACATAGCCCCCGATCTCCCAACCACGACCGTTCCTTTCAACATCGCTGAGGCAGCAGGCATCCTCGCCGCCGGGCACGGCAACAGCCTCGCGGTCATCTGTGCGCCCTCGCGCTCCGATCCCACCCAGGCCGCCGCCCAGGCCGCAGTCGCCACCAACCTTGCCATCGCCCTCAGAGGCGCCAAGGCCGCCGCCGCGGCCCTACACCTCTTACCCGCCGACGCCAACGCCGTGGGCCTGCGCGAGATGGGTGTTCATCCCGGCGACACCGGCCTCGGTATCGCGGGCATGTTGGACGCGGCCCGCGCGGGCACGCTCAAAGCCCTGGTCATCGCCAAGGACAATCCGATACTCACCCTTCCCCACCGTGCCCACACCAGCGCCGCGCTCGAAGCCCTCGACCTCTGCCTCGTCATTGACGACATCCCGACCGACACCACCGCGCTCGCGACCCATCTCCTTCCAGATGTCTCGCCCTACGCTAAGGACGGCACCATCACCACCGCCGACCGCCAGCTGCTGCGTCAGCGTCAGGCGCTGACCGGGCAGGGCCACGCGGCTCCCGCCTGGACTCACCTCGCCGCCCTCGGGATGGCTCTCGCTAACGCCGCCCAGCGCCCCGCGGACGCTGCGTCTTTCAAGTACGACTCAGCCGCAGACGTCATGGCGGAGATCAGCCACACCGTCGCCGGTTACCAGAACACGGCCTACAGCGAACTACTTCGCGGTCGCCGCCTTCCCGGTAAACCCGCGACCGCCAAAGGGCTGCTGCCTCTCGCCCAGCCGACGGCGACTACAGATGTCGACGCGGGCCTCGTACTGATCACCAGCCGCGATCTCTACACGGACCGGGAAGCCGCCGCCCTGCGCCTTCCGGACGCCGACCGGCTCCACCGGAGCGAAGCCGTGGAAATCCACCCGCGCGACGCAGCGGACCTCGGTCTCAGCGATGGACAAGCCGCTCGGATCGGATCCAACGGCACAACGCTCACGCTTCCCGCCAAAGTGACGGAGGATGTCCCAGAGGGAACCGTCCACATCGCCGCTCTCGTCGCCGGCGGAAGCGTGAACCAACTCCTCGACGGCAATGAGACCCGTGTCACGGTCCGGCCCGGCGAGGACGGCTCAGTCCAGCGGTAATACCGACCCAATCCCGAACGTCACTCCAGTCGCCGTCAGGCCGATCACGACCATCCGCGCCCCAGCGAACAACGCACTCCGTCCCGTCAACACCGACGACAAACCCCCTACCACCGCGAGCGCGAATGCGCCGCCCGCGACCGCCGCGATCAACGCCGAGTACCCTCCTCCGATGAGAAACGGCAGCAGCGGCACGATCGCCCCAAGCGCGAACGCCAAGAACGACCCGGCCGCCGCCGACCACGGCGAGGCCAGGTCGTCCGGATCCAGCCCCAGCTCCTCACGCGCCAGCGCATCCAACGCCCGCGCCGGATCCGCCATCAGTTCGTCGACCAAGCGAGCAGCGGTCTCCTCACTGATCCCCTTGCCGCGGTAGATGTGCAACAGCTCTTGGCGCTCTTCCGCCGGGTCCAGCTCCAACTCCATCCGCTCCTTGGCCAGCAAATGCTCCAGCAGCTCTCGCTGGCTCCGCACCGAGATGTACTCCCCCGCGCCCATGGAAAACGCCCCCGCCAGCAGGCCCGCCGTCCCCGCGATCAACACCGCATCTCCTTCCAGAGATGCACCGGCAACCCCGGCCACCAAGCTCAAGTTCGACACAAGCCCGTCATTGAGTCCGAACAACGCCGCGCGGAACACACTCGCCGCGTTGCTACTCGCGAAGCCGTGCTCCGCTTGCGCCAGTTGATCCGGGTCCAGCAAGGTGCGCAGCGCCGCCCGATGCGCGCGCTCCTCATCAACAAGAGCGGGCTGCTTCCGGATCGCCCTGGTACAAGCGGATATTCGCCAGCTCCTCCGTCCGCAGCCGCGGTAAGACGATCCCTAATCCACCCACCCGCGCCAGCAACACCAGCATCCGCGCGCGCAAACTCGGACCCGGGCGCCGCACCAACAGCGACTCGTCGCCGAGCAGTGCCGCCCAGTGCCGGGCATGCTCTACCTCCGACTCCGCTAACTCCTCCAACAGCGACACCGTCGCCTCGTGCCGCGCCGCGCGCGCCAATTGCTCGTAGATCCAGGCGCTCTCCAACTCCTCCGCAATCATCGCGCGGTACTGCTGCGCCCGAGCCGGTTCGACGCGCCGATCACTCACCCGGCTAGGGATAGGGTCGTCCTGCCTGGCGCGCTTCCATTCGCCGTGCACTCCCCCGCAGTTGAGCGGCTGCACCACCACACTCACCGTCACGTTCCCTTCACCGATCACAATCCCCAAAACGCCTCGGAACGCTGGCCCGTCCCGCGGACGCTCCACAGTGACGCGAACAAGCGCACCCGTAGCTGGCGTGACGCATGCGCGGTCGCACAGCACAACCTGTTATGCGATCCTGCAAGACACGATCGAGCAGCCAGCCACCAGGACGCGGCCGATCACCGAGCCGCGCAGCATAATGACCGCACCTCTCCTCAAGCTTGGCCTGCCCAAGGGCTCCCTGGAAGAGGCGACCCATCGCCCTCTTCCAGCGCGCGGGCTTCGAGATCGAAGTGCGCACACCGCTCCTATTTCCCCAGGATCGACGACCCCACACTCGAATGCGTCCTTTTCCGCGCCCAAGAGCTGGCCGCCTACACCGCGGACGGCATCGTCGATTGCGCCATCACCGGTCACGACTGGATCAAGGAGAGCGCCGCCGACGTCCACGAGGTCAGCGAATCTCCGGTACAGCAAAGCGACCTCCCAGCCCGCCCGCTGGGTCCTCGCCGTTCCCGTCGAGAGGTAACGTCCAGACGCCGGCCCAGCTCGCGGGCGGCATCGTCGCAACCGAACTCGTCAACGTGACCCGTCAATACTTTGCGCAGCGCGGCATCGACGTTCGCGTCGAATTCAGCTGGGGTGCTACCGAAGTCAAGGCGCGTCTCCTGGACGCCATCGTCGAACTCACCGAGACCGGCTCCAGCCTGCGCGCCAACAACCTCCGTGTCTTGGACGAGGTTCTCGTCAGCACCACACGCCTTATCGCCAACCATGCCGCTTGGAGCGACCCCGCCAAGCGCCAAAAGATCGAAGCGCTTGACACCCTGCTGCAAGGCGCCATCACGGCGCGCGCCAAGGTCGGACTCAAGCTCAACGCCCCGCGCCGCTCCCTGGACGCCGTCATGGCGGTGATCGGCTCCTTCGGCGAGCACTCCCCGACCATCAGCCCCCTCACGGATGAGGACTGGGTCGCGCTGGAGGTCATCCTCGACGAGCGCATCGAGCGCGAGATGATCCCGGAACTCCTGCGCGCCGGCGCGAGTGGCCTCGTTTCCTATCCGCTCAACAAGGTCATCTCGTAGTCGCCCGCTCCGCGAACCGCACAGCAGCACCCGCTCCATTGTCGGCCCCTGGTTCCCGCCGTAGGATTGCCTCCGCCAGACGACCCGGCTCAGCAGCAGAGTGGAGTGCCTTATGCCCCTCAAGACGCGCCAAGAGTACGTCGCTTCATTACGGGACGGTCGCGAGGTCTGGTTCCGCGGCGCGCGCGTCGACGACGTCACCACCCATCCCGTCATGCGCATCGCCACCGACCACGCCGCCATTGATTACCGCATGGCCGAGGATCCCGCCTACCGCGACCTCGCCATCATCCACGAGGACGGCCGCGAGTTCAGCCGCTTCTACAAGATCCCTCGTGATGCCGATGATCTGCTCAAGCGATCGCAGCTCATCGAAGCCGGTACCACCGAAGGCGATACGCTCGTGATCCTGATCAAGGAGATCGGCACCGACGCGATCTTCGCCCTGCTCGCCGTCACCGCCCTCCTGGACGGACCCTATGCCGAGCGCGTGCGCGCTTTTTATGAATACTGTCGGGACAACGACCTCGCCGTGGCCGTCGCCCAGACGGACGTCAAGGGCGACCGCCGCAAGCGGCCCAGTGAGCAGGCCGACCCCGACCTCTACTTGCGCGTGATCGACCGTCGCGACGACGGCGTTGTCGTGCGTGGCGCCAAGGTGCACACCTCCGCCTCCACGCAAGCGCACGAGATCGTCGTTCTCCCTACCCGCGCCATGGGTGCAGGCGAGGAGGATTGGTCCATCGCCTTCGCGCTCCCCGTCAACACGCCCGGTCTCCGGCTGATCGCCAGTCCCTACGGCGACGGCGACCACCGGCCCGGCGAGCGTCCCGTCGCCTCCCGCCACAAAATGATGGAAACCATCACCATCTTCGACGATGTCTTCATCCCCAACGATCGCATCTTCCTCAACGGCGAGCGTGAAGCCGCCGGCCAACTCGCTCTCACCTTCGTCGAGTACCATCGCTTCACGGCCGTCTCCTACAAGCTCCCCCTCCTGGATGCGCTCAACGGTGCCGCCGCCCTCATCGCCGACGCCAACGGCATCGTGGGTGCCGGGCACGTCCGCGACAAGTTCGTCGCGTTGATCTCCTACGCCGAGACGGTCCGCGGCCTCACCCAGCTCGCCGCGCAGCGCTGCATCCCCAAACCCAACAACCAAGTCGCCCCGGATCCGATGACCGTCAACCTCGCCAAGAGTCACTTTGCTCACGGCTACCACGAAGCCGTGCAACACGTGCAAGAGCTCGCCGGCGGCCTGCTCGTCACCGGTCCCGGCGATGAAGACTGGGCCAGCGAGGAACTCCGTCCCTTCCTCAGCAAATACCTCGCCGGCCGCGAGGGCATCGGTGGCGAGCAGCGTCTCCGCATGATGAACTTCATCCGCGATCTCACCTCCTCCGACTACGGCGCCTACCAGGAGGTCTTGGCCATTCACGCGGAAGGCTCCTTGGAAGCCGAAAAGCTCCAGATCTTCCGCGCCTATCAGGAGAACGGCACAGCCAAGCGCGTGATCGACCTCGCCAACCGCATGGCAGGCGTCTAGCCTCATATCCCCGCGCATCCGAGGAGCACCAACTCGCCGACCGCAGTGAAGCGATCCCGCTACACCCAAGATCGAATCGGACCGAGATCGAGCATGGAGCGACGGCAGGATCAGACATGCCAGGCGCCCCCTCGCGCCATACTTGGCAGCGGCGCCCATACCGCTAGACTCTAGGGCGCCGCGCGACGATGCGCGGCGACCACCCAAGACCGTCTGCTCGACAAGGAATGCCCGTGCCCGACCTCTCGATCAGCGACCAAATCATCCTCCTCGCGCTCGGCGAAAACGGCGTGCTTCACCGCCCCAGCGATAGGCAGCTCGATTACGCCATCGCCGGGACCACACTCATCGACCTCGCCTTCCAAGACCGCATCGACACCGACTTGCAGCGCCTCTTCGTCATCGATCAGTCGCCAACCGGTGATCCGCTACTCGACACGGTGCTCAAAAACATCAGCGCTGGTCCGCCCGATCAGCCAACGTCGTACTGGATCTCGGAAATTGCCGGCTACGCGCCCGGCCTGCGCCAGCAATTGATCAATGACCTTCTCGCGCGCAATCTGATCCGCAAGGATCGAGGCCGTCGGCTGCTGGTATTCAAATCGGAGCGCTATCCGCCGGTCGATCCGATGACCACACGCAATCTGCACCGCCGCCTGATAGACGTGCTGCTGAGTAGCGAAATCCCCGCGCCCGAGGAAGTCGCATTGGTGAGTCTCGCCAGCGCCTGTTCCCTCCTAGAGCTGCTGCTGCCAAGCGACAGCCTCAAGCGCATCGAGCCACGTATCGAGCAACTCGCCAAGATGGACCTCATCAGCCGCAACGTGAATCGCACCCTGGCCGAAATCCAGGCTGCCTATGTGGTCGCCGCGCCATGGCTCTAACCCGTCCCGCGGACGCCCCGAGAGAAGCCAGCACGATCCCCGGTGGCGCACCGGCTTAAACAGTACAGGCGCATGTCCGTACTACCGCTCTTCCCGCTCGATCAGGTCGTCTTCCCCGGACAAAGGCAAGCGCTCTATATCTTCGAGCCGCGCTACCGTCAGCTCGTCCAGGAAACCAGGGAGAATGGCACACCCTTCGGCATCGCTCTCATCCGCGAAGGGCAGGAGGTTGGAGGCACCGCCACCACACACGACATCGGCTGTGCCGTGCAATTGCGGCACATTGAAGGACTCCCGGACGGGCGTTACAACATCATTTGCCAAGGCGTCCAGCGTTTCCGCGTCCTGGAGCCGCTCAGCGCGGACCCCTACCTCCGCGCCGAAGTAGAGTTCCTGCCGGAGCCCCAAGACGCCAACGACGAACCCGTCGCTGGCCTCTCTCCCGCCGTGGCCGCGCAGTTCCGGCGATACTCCGCCCTGGCCCTAGCCCTCCAGGACAGCTGGCAGCGCGAGGTACCCCACCCCATCCGTCCCGTCTTCCTCGCCGACTACATCGCCGCCCGCCTCGACGTCTCCACACAGGTGAAGCAAGAAGTCCTGGGAGAGCCCACAGCGTTCCGGCGCCTCGAATTTCTCTTGCGCGTGCTGCAGAAGGAGAATCAATCGCTCGCGCAGCGCCTGCTGCTCCACCGTCGCCACAAGCTGCACGGCCTCGGCGCAGGCAACTAGCACACTCGCACCCTCCCCTGCGATGCGCGCCATCAACGACGCAAGCGGCTGGTGGGGACCGCCCGGTCGCGCTCCCTCCCCACTTTCCATCACCGCCCTCATGGAGGCGAAGACCCTTTCACCGGAACTCACCGCCCTGCTATGGACCATGCTCGAAGGCGGCGCCTCTCTCATTGTGGCCGCAGGGCCCCAGAGCGCCGGCAAAACCACGCTCCTCACCGCACTCCTCTCCCTCCTCCCGCCCGCGACTACCGCCTACTACACCCAAGGCTTCGGCGAATCCTTCGCCGACCTCCCATCCCGCCAGGCCGGCGATCCGCCCACCTTCATCCTCATCAACGAGATCAGCGATCACCTCTCCACCTATCTCTGGGGGCCACCTGTTCAGCGCGCCTTCTCCCTCCTCCGGGAAGGCTATGCCTTGGCCGGAACCATGCACGCCAACCACGCCGAGGAATGTCTCTGGCAGCTCCACTACGGCTGCGGCGTTCCCGCGGACGATCTCGCGCGCTGCGACCTCATCCTCACCATGACCGCGGAGCCGGGCCGCCGCCGCGTGGCGCAGCTCTTCGCCCTCGCACCGGGCGCGCCCATCGTGCCGCTAGCCTGGTGGGACCGCAGCCACGACGCCTACGTCGTCCTCGAAAGCGAGGATGCCCGCCGTCGCGCCGCCGCCGTGATCGAGGCCACTCCTCACGCGCTTGCCGCCGAGATCCAGCGCCGCGCCACCTGGCTCATAGCGCTCACCGTCACGGGCGCTAACAGCCCGGACGACATCGCAGTCGCGATCGACGCCTTCCACTCCGCGACCGAAGACAGAGCCGAGAGACAGTAAAACCCCGCAAAGGACACCCGCAGCCCGCTGCCGTCCCCACTACCTCCCGCAGCAACTCCCGATCCAGGTTGCCTTAAGCACCGAGCGCCTTGACTGCCGCCTCAAGGTTCGACAAGTCCGGTAACGTGACGTCCGGCCTCGCCGCCTCCAGCTCCTCTCGGGTCGCGAAACCGGTCGCAACCGCTACCGCCCGCGCCTCGATCGCGCGGGCTGCTCGAACATCGTGCGGCGTGTCCCCGATCACCACCACGGCAGCGTCCGGCGCACGTGGCCGCAAGCGCGAAACCCCAATCGCCAATAGCTCCGCCCTCTCCTCCGAGTCCTCGCCGAAGCCGCCGTCGCCGAAGTAGCCCTGCAAGCCGAAATGCGCCAGCTTGATAAATCCCGATCGCCGGAAGTTCCCCGTCCCCAGCCCCAGCACCGCCCCCCGCGCCCCCAACGTGCGCAGGAGCTGACGCACGCCCGGCAAGACGCAACCGTCCGTTTTCGCCAAGACCCCCGGGAGAATCGAAGCATACGCATCCAGGAGGGCGGCTCGGGTTTCGGTGCGGTCCGGCAGTCCATGCAGCGCCAATGCTCGCCCCACGATCCACGAGTCCGAGCGGCCGCTCAACTCGATCGAGCGCAGCGCCTCTGGCACGCCGAACATCTGATCAAACGCCAGCGCCAGCGCCCGCACGCCTGCGCCGCCCACCCGAATCAGCGTGCCATCGATATCGCACAGAACGATTGGCCCAGGCGCTGGATCGGACGCAGCCTCAGTCGTCAAGATCGACGTCCGCGAAGCCGCCGCGCACCCGCAGGCGCAGACCCTTCGCCTCCTCGGGCACGTCGAACACCAACACCAAATCCACGGTCAACCCCGGCTGAAGCTCCACCGTCAGCCCGTCCTCCCGCGCGGGGTCCCGTAGCGCAGCGGTCGCACTCGCCTCCGGCACGGGCGAATAACTGCGACCCAGCTCGTCAAGCAGCTGTACTCGTTCGCGCAGCGTGATCGGATCCATTCCTGTGTTGCGCGCCGTCAACGCAATCACTACGAAGCGCCCCTGCGCGTCAACACCGTCGCGGTTCTCCCCCACCTGACTGCCAAAGCGGCGCTCGGTAACCAAAAGTCGCAGGTCTCCCACTTGGAACGCCTCCGCCAGCGCCACTACGGCGCCGGCAAACTCCACCCGCCCACCCATGGCGTCGCCGACTTCGGACGCTCCCTCCGAGGAGAGGGCGAGCGGATCCTCGTCATCACCCGACTCGAATTGGCCCGTCGCGAACAAGAACACCACCACCGCCACCACCACCGCGCCAACGAACAACGCGAACACCTGTGTGCTGCGTAAGACCTGCCAGTTCACTCGATCACCACCGGATCCAGCCCCCTGATCTGCAAAAATCCTCGAATCAAGTCCGGCCGGCCGCCTGCCTCATCAAACGCAAGCACCCGGCTACTCCCCTGCCGCTGCGGCGCACGACTCCGTGCATAGACCATAGCGGGCTATCCCCAGCGCGGCGACGAGCGTCGTCCGGCCGTCGCACGCCGGTGGAGTCAGCCGATCTTCTCTCAAGATCAGTCAAGATCAACAGACCGGGCGACCGCCGATCGGATCCCCGGCCACATGGGCCACCGCACCGGGAAAAGCACACCCTTCCGCTTTCACTGGCAGCGGGTGAGGGCGCCTACTTCTCCGTTGGCAGCCCGGCTTCGATCCAAGCGTCCGTCCCACCTTCGATATTGTACAGCTTGGTAAACCCAGCCGCCGCCGCGAACTCCGCCGCCACAGCGCTGCGCTGACCCTTCTTACAGATGAACATCACCGGCGCCTCTTTGCTGCCCGCCACTTGCTCTACTTCAGCCGCGCGCGAGAACACGTGCTTGTGCGGAATCAGCGGGGCACCGACCACGTGCCCCTCCGCGTACTCATCCGCCTCGCGCACGTCGATCACCGGCACGCCCGCGATCTGCAACTCGCGTGCCTCTTGTACCGTGATCCGCTCGAACGGCTCCGCCAGCTCTTCACTCATCATCGTCACCTTCGTCAGCCAGGCCACACCGGCCCTCGCGCCCATACTTCTCCGCAGTGTATCCCAGCCACCAGCACGACCGCCTGCTCCATGCGCAGGTTGACCGCCTCTCTGCAGCTCAATTAGCCTCCCGCCGCCGTAGCGACCACGCCGCGCGGATGCAGCTAGGCGACGCGCCGCCCGCGGGGGGCGACCATGGACTACCAGCCGATCGTCAAGCCACCGCTCGATCAATTCTCCGTCTCCCCCAACCTCAATGACTGGAAAGCGCGTCGCGCTGCACACAGCTGGGATGCCGTCCGTGCCGAGCTAGACGGTCTCCCGAACGGCGGCGGCCTCAACCTCGCCCACGAAGCGATCGACCGCCACGCCAACAACACTCCCGACAAGGTGGCGATGCGTTGGGTCACGGCCGCAGGTGAGGGCGAAGACTATACCTACGCGGATATGAAGCGTCTCTCCAACAGGTTCGCCAACGCTCTCCGCGATCTCGGCATCCAGAAAACCGACCGGGTCTTCGTATTCATGGATCGCACCCCAGAGCTCTATGCCGCCGTCTTCGGCACCCTCAAGAACCTCAGCATCATCGGACCGCTCTTCTCCGCCTTCGGACCGGAGCCCGTCCGCGATCGCCTCCAGCACAGCCACGCCCGTGTCCTCGTCACCACTCCCGCCCTCTACAAGAAAGTCGAGCAGATCCGCGCCGACCTCCCCCACCTCGAGCACGTCCTCCTCACCGACCATGGCGCCACGGTCCCCGAGATCCCCGGCACCCAGCCCCTCGACGCCCTTCTCAACGCCGCCTCCGAAGAGTTCGAGATCCCACCGACCGCCGCCGAGGACTGGTCCGTCATGCATTACACCAGTGGGACCACCGGCAAACCGAAAGGCGCCGCCCACGTGCACAGCGCCGTCCTCGGGCACTACCTCACGGGTAAATACGCTCTCGACCTCCACCCCGAGGACCTCTACTGGTGCACCGCCGATCCCGGCTGGGTCACCGGCACCTCCTACGGCATGTTCGCACCATGGACCAACGGCGTGACCAACATCATCTACGCCGGCGGCTTCGGCGCGCGCGGCTGGTATCGCGTTCTGCAAGACCAGCAAGTCACCGTCTGGTACACCGCCCCTACCGCCATTCGCATGCTCATGAAAGCCGGCACTGCCGTCGTCAAGTCCTTCGACACCTCTGCCCTGCGCTTCATGGCCAGCGTCGGCGAGCCCCTCAACCCCGAAGCCGTGCTCTGGGGGCAAGAAGCGTTCGGCATCCCCTTCCACGACAACTGGTGGCAGACCGAAACCGGGATGATCATGATCGCCAACTACGCCTCCCAAGACATCCGTCCCGGGTCCATGGGCCGCCCGATGCCCGGCGTCGAGCCGGCCATCATCCAACACAACGAGGCCAGCGAAACGTACGAAGCGGTCGTCGAGCCCGGCGTCGAAGGCGACCTCGCGGTCCGCCCTGGCTGGCCCTCCATGTTCCGCACTTATTGGGAAGACCAAGAACGCTACGCCAGCCGCTTCAAAGACGGCTGGTACCTCACCGGCGATCGCGCCCGCCGCGATGCCGACGGCTATTTTTGGTTCGTTGGCCGCTCGGATGACGTGATCAACACCGCCGGCCACCTCGTCGGCCCCTTCGAAGTCGAGAGCGCCCTCATTGAGCACGAAGCGGTCGCCGAAGCCGGCGTGATCGGCAAGCCCGACCCCATCGCCATGGAGATCGTCAAAGCGTTCGTCGCCCTCAAAGACGGCTACACGCCCAGCGACAGCCTGCGCAACGAGCTCATCGGCTTCGCCCGCCGGAAGCTCGGCCCCGGCGTCGCTCCTCGCGAGATCGACTTTCTGCCCTCACTCCCCAAGACACGCAGCGGCAAGATCATGCGCCGCCTCCTCAAGGCGCGAGAGCTCGGTCTGCCCGAAGGCGACACCAGCACCCTCGAAGACGACTAGGTCCTCCCATGCCCCAATACTCCAACGCCGACATCGCCGCTTTGACTGAAAAAATGGCAACTGAACGCGCCGCGCTCTTCGCCATCGCCGAGAGCCTCACCGAGGGACGGGCCAATGCCGTCCCCCAGAACGCCGTGGGGGAAGAGCAGTGGACGGCCAAGGAGCAACTCGCGCATCTCCTCGAGTCCGACCGCATGCATGTGAACTTCGCGCGCGCCGCGCTCGAACAAAACGGCGCCGACATCACCGGCCTGCGGACGGCCATCGGCGAGGGAGTCGCCATCCCCATCGAGGACGCGCCCGGCCATTCGATCCCGGAAATCGTCGCCGCCATGAAGGAGGAGCGGGCTCGCGCCCTCGCCTTCATCGCCACGCTCTCCCCCTCCGATTTCGAGCGCACAGCGAAGGACAACGAGTTCGGCGAACTCACCGTTATGCAGTGGCTCCGCTCCCTGTACCGGCACGACCGCCAGCATGCCGCCCAAATCCAGGACCGCCCGTCCGACTACGAACCACGCTATCTCAGCGGCAAGGAACCCGAACAACGCCTCGCACGCATCGCCAAACACAAGGCGCGTCAAGCACCCGCCTAGTCCGCTCGGCCGCCGTCATGCGAGTCTTCGTCACACGGGACCTTCCCGGCCGCGGCCTCGACCGCCTCCGCCACGAGCCGGGACTCCACGTCGACCTCTGGCCGGAGGAGTTCCCACCACCGCGCCGCGCCATGCTGCAGCGCACCGCCAACGCCGCCGGCCTCCTCTGTCTCATCACGGACCGCGTCGACACAGAGCTCTTGGAGCACGCCGGCCCGCAGCTCAAGGTCGTCTCGCAGATGGCCGTCGGTGTCGACAATATCGACGTCGCCGCCTGCGCCGCGCGCGGGATTCCCGTCGGGAACACACCGGGCGTCCTCACCGAGACCACCGCCGATCTTGCCTTCGCTCTGCTCCTCGCTGCCGCCCGGCGCCTCGTCGAAGCGGCCTCCTACGTGCGTCTCGGACAGTGGCGCACTTGGTCGCCCACCACGCTGGCCGGCGCAGACATCCACGGCGCCACCCTCGGCATCATCGGCTTTGGAGCCATCGGCCAAGCCCTCGCCACCCGCGCCACCGGCTTCGGCATGCGCACGCTCTACTGGTCGCGCCGGCAGAAGCCCCAGGCGGCAGAGCGCCTCGGGGCCAGCTACCAGGACTTGCCCGCGCTCCTCGCACAATCCGACTTCGTCAGCGTGCACTGCGCCCTCACAGCGGAAACTCACCACCTCATAGACGCAGACGCTCTCGCCTGCATGCCCGCACACGCCATCCTCATCAACACCGCTCGCGGTCCCCTCGTCGACGAAGCGGCCCTGATCGAAGCCTTGCGTAACCGGCGGATCGCTGGCGCAGCCCTGGATGTCGTCACGACCGAGCCCATCAAGTCCGATAACCCCCTCCTCGCCATGCCCAATGTGATCGTCCTCCCGCACATCGGCTCCGCCAGCCTCGCCACCCGCACGAAAATGGCCGATCTGGCGGTCGATAATCTCCTCGCAGGTCTCCGGGGCCAGCCCCTGCCCCACCAAGTCCCGCCTCCAGAGCCGCGCACGCGTTGACGCTGTTTTCAGCCTCCGCCTAGGATGCGGCCAGCACCAAAACACCGAGTTCGCGACCCCGTCGACGGGCCCTTCGGCAGCGGATGCGCGCCAGTAGTAGCGACCCCGGCAACCTATGGCTCGCCCGCATCCTTTGGGATTCGGGCGCGGTCGAGTTTGGGAAGTTCAACGTCGGCTCCACCACCGACTCCCCGATCTGGGTCAACGTCAGACGCATCGTCAGCAACCCGCGTGCCCTGCGCGCGGTCGGTCAGCTCATCCGCGAGCACACCCGCACCCTCAGCGGCATGTTGCGCCCCGCCATGGCCCCCTTCGAACTCGTCGCCGGCGTTCCTATCGGCGGCCTCCACATCGCGACCGCTTACGCCCTCGTCGCCGACCTCCCGCTCATCTACCCCCACCCGCGCGCCGGCACAGAGCACTACGAAGAGATCGAGGGATCATACTTCCCCGGCCAGACCGCGCTCATCGTGGACGACCTCATCACCGGCGGCACCAGCATGCTCGCCACCGCCGAGACCCTCCGCTCCGCCGGCCTCATGGTCCACGACGCCGTCGCCCTCCTCGACCGTCAAGCGGGGGGCCAGCAGCGCTTGCAGGCCGTCGGCATCCAGCTGCACGCCCTGCTCACCCTCGAAATGCTGCTCAACTACCTCGAATCATCCAACCGCATCACCGAGGCGCAGTACGCCCGCTGCATGGCCTACATCCAGCGCACCAACGAGTACTGAGGGGTCGAGAAAGCCGCGCGTCTACAACAGCCGCCACAGCGGCTTGCGGCCGGGCCGCGGATCGTAGTTCGCCTTGAACATCTCGAGCTTATCGCGCTCGATCAAATACTTCCCCGCGAACAAGGTCGCCGGCACCTTCTTCTGCTTGATCAGGCGCCGCAAACTCTGCGGATGAACCGACAGCTCGCGCGCAGCTTCGACCAAGTCCAGGTAATTCTCGAACGGCGCCTCGCCCACGACCGCTCCATCTCTATTCGCTCATCTGCATATGTAATAATACCGGCAGGGATATAATTAGTAAAGTCTCGGTCCCTTCCTGGGATCCTACTTAATCGACCACGCCACGCTCGCTCGGCTAGCCTCAACTCGCCTTGGATTGCAGCCACACAGCGCATTGCCGGAGAAAATGATGAGCGAGGCCCTTCTGGATCAAGCGCGGGCAGAGGGCCGCACCGTGCTCAACGAGGTCGAATCGAAGCAGATCCTCGCGGCCGCTGGTCTCCCCATCATTCCTACCGAGCTTGCCACGAGCCCGAGTCACGCCGCCGAGATCGCCGCTGTCCTCGGCTTCCCCGTCGCACTCAAAGTCGTCGCTACCGCCATCTCCCACAAAAGCGACCACGGCGGCGTTGTCCTTAACCTCCCAGACGCGGCAGCGGTGCGCGCCGCCTACGACGAGATCCGCGCCGCTACCAGCCACCTCGCCGCCTTCGAGGGCGTCTCCGTCCAACCGATGGCCGCTCCAGGCGTCGAACTCGTGGTCGGACTCGCGCGCGATCCCCAATTCGGACCCGTCGTGATGGTGGGGCTGGGGGGCGTCTTGGTTGAACTGCTGGAAGACATCGCGCTTCGCCTCGTTCCCCTGACCCCGTCCGACGCCGCCGCGATGATCCGCGAGATCAAAGGCCTCCCTCTACTCCAGGGCTACCGCGGCGCCCTGCCCGCAGACCTCGCCGCCATTGAGGCGATCCTCCTCGCCGTCTCCCGCTTCGCCGTCGCGAATCCCGACATCGCCGAACTCGACCTGAACCCGGTCATCGCCGGCCCCGACGGCGCGCGCGCGGTCGACGCCCGTATCGTGCTGATCGAGAACGAGCACTCCCCGTGACAACCGCCGGCGAGGCCAACGCGACGCACGCAGCCGTCCAGTCCGAGCTGCGACAGCGCCTAGCGCGCGTGTTAAACCCACGCTGCATCGCCGTTGTGGGCGACAAACAGGTCCGAAACTACAGCTGGCTCAAGAGCCTCAAGCCTTTCACCGGTTCCCTCTACTCCGTCCAAGTCGACGAACGGGAGATCCCAGGCATCGAAGAACTCGGCGTCAAGAATTTTGGGGCCCTCGCGGACATCCCCGAGCCCATCGACTTCGTCGTCTGCGCCGCCCCTCGCGCGGTTGCTCCCCATATCGTCCGCGACTGCATCGCCGTCGGCGCGGGGGGAATCGCCCTCTTCACTTCGGGCTTCAGCGAACACGGCGATGAGCAGGGCAAGCAGCTCGAGCAAGAACTCATCCAACTCGCCCGCGACGCCCGCCTCCCCCTCATCGGTCCCAACTGCATGGGCCTGCACATTCCCCGCCTTGGTGTTCGCTTCAGCACCGACCAGCCCGTCCATGCCGGCGGGGACATCGCCTTCATCTCCCAGAGCGGCACCCACGGCCTGAACTTCAGCCTGGGGGCAGCCCTCCACGGGTTGTATTGCAGCACGCTCGTCTCGTTCGGCAACGGCGCCGTCTTGGAAGCCGCCGATTACCTCGACTATTTCGCCGACGACGACACCACCGAGGTCATCGGCATGTACATTGAGGGCGTCCGCGACGGTCCCCGTTTCGCCCGCGTCCTCCGGGATGTCGCACGGCGCAAGCCCGTCGTCGTATGGAAGGGCGGTCAAACGGAAGTCGGGAAGCGGGCCACCCTCTCCCACACCGCCTCCCTCACGACCAACAGCCGCGTCTGGAACGCCCTCGTCAAACAGGCCGGCGCCATCCCGGTCGATAGCTTGGACGAAATGCTCGACGTCGTGAAGGCGCTGCGCCACCCGCACCCCACGACCGGCCGCAGCGTCGCCCTCGCCGCCATGACCGGTGGGCAGTCGGTCGTCATCGCCGACGACTTCGCCAAGGCCGGCTTCGAAATCCCCATCTTCAGCGCCGCCTCCAGCGCCCGTCTCCGCGAGTTCGTCAACGTCATCGGCGGCTCGGCCGAGAACCCCCTCGATCTCGTGAACACCGTCCTTTACGACGCGACCGCCGTGCGCCGCGTTCTCGACATCCTCAACGAGGACCCCAAGATCGACGCCATCGCCTTTGAGGTGTCCGCCTACATCATGCACGGCCGCTGGGCCAAGGACCCTGCGCTGCTCGAAGCGCTCCTGGACACGGTGGCCGCCTTCAACCGAGCAAGCACGAAAACCTTCGCCGTGATCATCTACCCCGGCCACGTCGAGGCGAAGGCCGCTGACGTGCGCGACGCCCTCCAACAGCGCGGCGTCGCGACCTACCCCACCTTTGCCCGCGCCGCCACGGCCTTGGCGAAAGCGATCGCCTTCCACGCGGCGCGAGCCGAGCCTTGAGTCCCTGCTATCGTCGCGCGCCAGCGCGCGCACCGAATATGGGACCCGAAACGAAGCCGCTCGGCGACCGGGATCGTGCGAAGAGGCGAACCGAATGAGGAACCGCATCTACGTCGACCACGCAGCGACCACCGCCGTCCGCCCGCAAGTGGCTGCGGCCATGGCGCCCTTTGCCAGCGAGCGTTTCGGAAACCCCAGCAGCCTCCACGCGCTCGGACGCGCCGCCGCAACCGCCGTCGACGACGCGCGCGCGGTGGCAGCCGCCGTGCTCAACGCCCGGCCCGGCGAGCTGATCTTCACCAGCGGCGGTTCGGAGTCCATCAACAGCGCTCTCAAGGGCGTGGCCTTCGCGCAGCGTCTGGCCGGAGCGGGGCACCGCATCGTCACCACGCCCATTGAGCATCACGCCGCCTTGCACACCTGCGATTATCTGGAGCGTTTCGGCTTCGAGATCGCCCACGTTCCCGTCGACGCCGAAGGCACGGTCAGCCCCGGCGCCGTCGTCCGCGCCATGGACCCGGACACCGCGCTCGTCAACGTCATGCTCGCCAACAACGAGGTAGGCACCCTGCAACCCATCGCCGAGATCGCCCAAGCCGTCCGCCAGCGAGGCGCCGCCTTGGACCGCCGCATTCCCCTTCACACCGACGCCGTCCAGGCGCCCGGCCAACTCCCACTCGACGTCCAGGCCCTGGATGTCGACTTGCTCAGCCTCTCCGCGCATAAGTTCGGCGGGCCCAAGGGCGCCGGTCTCCTCTACCTGCGGCGCGGCACCCCCTTCCTTCCGCAACAGACCGGCGGCGGGCAGGAGCGCAACCGCCGCGCCGGGACGGAGAACGTCGCGGGCATCGTGGGCCTGGGCGCCGCCCTCGACCTCGCGGAGACCGAACGCGCGGACTTCGTCCGCCACACCTCCGCCTTGCGCGATCGCCTGCTCCGTCGCGCCCTGGACGATATCCCCGGCGCCGTACGCAACGGCCCCGCCAGCGATCGCCTCCCGAACAACGCCAACATCCGCTTCGACGGCACCGACGGCCAAGCGCTGCTCGAAGCGCTCGACAGCGCCGGCATCGACGCCTCCAGCGGCAGCGCCTGCACCACCGCATCTTGGGAGCCCAGCCACGTCCTGCTCGCCATGGGCATCGACCAAGACCAAGCCGCCGGCAGCTTGCGCTGCTCCTTCGGCCTCACCAACACGCCGGCCGATGTCGACCGCATCTTCACCGAGTTGGCGCGCATCGTGTCGGCGCTGCGCGCGGGCGCGCCCGCCACTCCCAGCACGGTTTAAGCCACCGCCGCCGCCCTCGCGCCCAGCTCACCCAGCCGCCCAGACGGCGACCGCGAGAGGCACACGCAACCGGCCCTGGCGCAGCGCAGCGAGAGCGGCGCGCGCCGCTGGCCGCGAGCCTATCCCTCACCTAGTCTCCCAATATGCCCAGGCGCCGCCTCGCCCGTCTGCTGCGCGTCCGCTCCCCGGCGCTGCCCGACGCTCGCATCGTCGTGGGTCTCGGCAATCCCGGCGTCACGTACGCCAGGCATCGCCACAACGTGGGCGCTCGTGTCGTTGAGCGCTTGGCGGAGCGCCTGCGCCTGCCCCTAGAAGACAAGGCCAAACTCGTCTGGAGCGGACAAGGCCGAACATCCTACGGCCCGGTCGTCCTCGCCGAGCCGCGCACCTACATGAATGAAAGCGGCCGCGCGGTCCAGGCGCTGCTCACCCGCCACCGCGCCGATCCCAGCGCCCTGATCCTCGTTTACGACGAAGTCGACTTGCCCAACGGCCGCGTCCGGATCCGCCCCGGCGGCGGCGACGGCGGCCAGAAGGGCATGCGCTCGATCGCCCAAGCGGTCGGCTCGCTGGATTTTCCCCGCG
The DNA here is from genome assembly GCA_963663895.2 of Dehalococcoidia bacterium. Taxonomy (GTDB): domain Bacteria; phylum Chloroflexota; class Dehalococcoidia; order Bin125; family Bin125; genus JAPOXK01. The sequence continues at coordinate 300,035 of CAXXRD010000001.1, forward strand.
TTCGCATCGGCATCGGCCGCCCGTTCGTCCACGGTCAGCCGTCCTGGGACCCCGGCGCCGTCAGCGACTACGTCCTCGCCGACCCCGGACTGGACCAAGCCGCCGCGCTCGCGCAGGCCGAAGCGAAAGCCGCCGAAGCGGTCATCGCCATCCTGCGGGATGGTGTCGAGACCGCCATGAACCGCTTCAACGCCGCCGTGGACGGCTAGACCGGAGAGCCCTTCCACCGCACGCGGCAGGAGCGCGGAAGGCCGCCGCATTCGAGCGGCCTACACTCAACCCATCAAAGCGCTACGGCGGAGGGGACCACGCGGCCGGTCTCCGCCAAGCCTTGACGAGGACGGCAGCACGGGTGAGCGCCAGCCCTGACTCGGTCCACATCAAATCCGCAGGCCTCTTATCGGCCTTGCTTCCCGATATCGAAGCGGCCGTGCGCGAGGCGATCGGCGGCGCGCCGACGCGGACCCGGCGAGCACCCCACACCCTCGGCCTGCCCGACGGCGCCAAAGCGGCCGTGGTCGCTGCCCTGCGGCGCTTGTACGACGGGCCGATCCTCCTGATCACCTCTAAACCCACCCTCGCGCAAGACTATCTGGAAGACCTCCGCGCTTGGCTGCCACCCCATCAGGACGACGCACTTCTGCTCTTCCCGCCCCGTGAGTCGCTCCCTTACGAGCGCACCTCGCGGGAAAGCGCCGCCAGTCATGCCCGCCTGCGCGTCCTCGCCGCTCTCGCAGCCCGCGGCAACCGCCCTTTCGTCGTCACGGACGTGCAAGCCTTAGCACAGCGCACGCGCGCCGCGACCGCCGGCGCCAAGGCGCACGCCGGACTCAGCCTCCCCCGGCTCCAGGTCGGCGGACGGCTCCCCCTCGACCCCTTTCTCGCCGCTCTCGACAGCGGCGGCTACCGATCCGCCACCGTGGTCGACGAGCCCGGCGCCTTTGCCCGCCGCGGCGGCATCGTCGACGTCTTCCCCGCTACCGACGACGCCGCCCTCCGCATCGAACTCCTCGGTGACGAAATCGCAAGCCTGCGCCGCTTTGATCCCGCCACGCAGCGCTCCATCGCAACGCTGCGGGAAACCCCACTCGGCGTCGCGACCGAGGCCGAAGCGGGCGAGGACGCCATCGCACTGGCCTCCTCGCTTGATCTGGAAGGTCTCCGCGGCGAAGCCGCTACCGCCTTCGCCACCGACCTGGAGCAGATCACTCGCGTCTCTCTGCCCTCGCAACTCAGCTTCTGGACGCCTTTCATCGCGCGCGGCCTCCTTTGGGACCACCTGCCGCCGGAAACGCTCGTGATCTGGGATGAGCCGGACGAATCCCGCGCCCTCCTCGACGACATCGTTCAGGAAGACAAGCGCGTCCGCGACGATCTCGAGGCGGGCGGGCGGATCCCCGCACGTCTCCCTCTCCCCCACGCCGCCTTCTCCGCCGTCAGTAGTCCCGCCGATACCCATTCCCGCATCAACCTCGCTCGCTTCGCCAGCGACGCACACAGCACTCACGTCACCCGCCTCCCTTTCCAGCCGGTGGAGGCCTACGGCGGCCGACTCCGCACCCTCATCGAAGACCTCAGCCGACCGCGCACATCCCGGACGCGCACCGTTCTCATCACCCAGCAGGCACCCCGCCTCGTCTCGCTATTCGCCGAGCACAGCCTCGCAGTCGGCGTCACCCCAGACGGCACCGCTCTCACGGTGCTGCACGGCTCCGCGCCCCAAGGCTGGCGCCTCCAGCGCGACCAAGATCCCCTCACCCTGCTCACCGACGCCGAGATTTTCGGCTTCGCCAAGCAGCGCCGTACGGTCGCCAAGCGGAGCCGCAAGCACGCCACCTTCCTCCAAGACCTGCAGCCGGGCGACCTCGTCGTGCATATCGAGCACGGCATCGGCCGCTTCGTAGGACTGACGCGCGAGCAGGTCGGCGACCGGCAGCGGGAGTATCTGCAACTCGCTTACGCCGACAACGATCGTCTCCTCGTCCCCACGGACCAGCTCCATCGTCTTCAGCGCTACGTCGGCGCCAGCGACGCGCCCCCAACCCTGACCCGCCTCGGCAGCCAGCAGTGGGCGCGCGCCAAGCAGCGGGTCCGCGCCTCCGTCCGCGAGCTCGCGGAATCCCTCCTCAAACTTTACGCCGCGCGCGAGATCCTGCCGGGGGTCGCCATCCCGCCCGACGGTCCCTGGCATATGGAGCTGGAAGCCTCCTTCCCCTTCGTTGAAACGCCCGATCAAGCCGCCGCCGCCCAAGCCGTCCGCGCCGACCAAGCCCGCCCCCGCCCCATGGACCGCATCATCATCGGCGACGTCGGCTACGGGAAGACCGAAATCGCCGTCCGCGCCGCCTTCCGGGTTGCCACCGCCGGGCAGCAGACGGCGATGCTGGTCCCCACCACCGTCCTCGCGCAGCAGCACGAAGAAACCTTCCGCGCCCGCCTCGCCCCCTTTCCCGTACGCGTCGAGGTCCTCTCCCGCTTTCGCTCCCCCGCCGCGCAACGCGCCATCCTCCAGGACCTCGCCGCCGGCCGCATCGACATCCTCATCGGCACCCACCGGCTCCTTCAGCGGGATGTGCAGTTCAAATCACTCGGCCTCGTCGTCATCGACGAAGAGCAGCGCTTCGGCGTCGCCCACAAGGAGCGTCTCAAGCAGCTCCGACGGGAGGTCGACGTCCTCACCCTCTCCGCCACCCCCATTCCCCGCACCCTCCACATGGCTCTGGCGGGCATTCGCGACGTTTCCACCATCGAGACGCCCCCGGAGGAGCGCCTCCCCATCGCCACCTACGTCATGGAGACCGACGACCAAACCGTGCGCGAGGCGATCATCCGCGAGCTCGAGCGCGGGGGGCAGCTCTACTTCGTGCACAACCGCGTCCTCTCCATCGAAACGGTCGCCCGCTGGCTGCGCGACCTCGTCCCAGAGGCCCGCATCGCCGTCGCCCACGGGCAGATGCCGGAGCGCGACCTCGAACGCATCATGCTCGACTTCACCGCCGGCACGACCGACATCCTCGTCTGCACCACCATCATCGAGTCCGGCCTGGACATCCCCAACGTCAACACGATCATCATCCACCAGGCCCACCGCCTCGGACTGGCGCAGCTCTATCAGCTCCGCGGGCGCGTCGGGCGCGGCGCCACGCAGGCCTACGCCTATCTCCTCTACGACCGCTACGCCGGCCTCACCGAGCCCGCCCAAAAGCGGCTCCAGGCGATCTTCGAAGCCACCGAACTCGGCGCCGGCTTCCAGATCGCCATGCGCGACCTCGAGATCCGCGGGGCCGGCAGCCTGCTCGGCGCCGAGCAGAGCGGGCACATCGGCGCCGTCGGCTTCGAGCTCTACACGCAGCTGCTCGCCGAGGCCGTCGAGCAGCTGCGCGCCGCACAGGAAGGCCGTCCTCCCGCGCCGCCAGAGCGTGCCCCCGCCGTCGCCCTCGACCTCCCCATCGCCGCCCACATCCCCGAAAGCTACATCCCGGACACCAACCTGCGCCTGGCGGTCTACCAAGAGCTGGCGGCCGTCGCCCAGCTCTCGGCCGCGGACGACCTCGCCGCCGCCCTCGTCGACCGTTTCGGCCCCATCCCCCCTCCGTTGGAGACCCTCATCGCGGCCGTCCGCATCCGTACGCTCGCCGCCAACCTCGGCGCCACGTCACTCGCGCGCGAGGAAAACGCGTTCGTCCTGCGCCTGACCGCGGGCAGCCGACCGCCACCCCTGCCGCCGACGGCGCTGCCGCCCGGCGTCGCAATCGGCCGCACCCTGATCCGGTTTCAGCCCCGCGCGCTCGGCGACGACTGGCTATCCGCCCTGGAGGCCGCGCTCCGCACCCTGCTGCGGCTCCATCCGGACGGAAGCACGCAGCCGGCCGCCTCGGTACCGTCACCTGCAGCGCACCCATAAGCGTCCGCGATCTACACTGCAACCGAGGAGCCCCCATGAGCGACGACCCCTACAAGCAATCCGACGACTTCGAGGACCCCTTTCAGAACTCCGGCGCGAGCATGTGGAAAGACGCCGAGCGCGACGCCACCCGCATCGCGCGCGACGCGAACCGGGCCGAACGCACCCAAGCCGCGCCCGGCGCAGAACAACCACCGCCCTCCATGGCCGCCCCTTCCCGCGCCGGTACTCCGGAGGGAGGTCCCATCCCAGATGCTCAATCGAGCGAGAAAGCCCGCCGCCGCAACCGCTCCTGGATCATCCCGCTCGTCATCTTCATCGTCATCATTCTGATCAACGTGATCCGCGACGGATAGACGAGCCGCCCTCGCCCGCCCCGGCCGCGGCACTAACGTGTCCGCCTGCTAGCATCATTCCGACCGGCCGTCGGGGCGTGGCGCAGTCCGGTAGCGCACTTGACTGGGGGTCAAGAGGTCGCTGGTTCAAATCCAGTCGCCCCGACCACAATCTCTCTAGGATTTCAGGGGTTTCCGAACATAGCCCGATCGACGGTCCGGTCCACGGGCCACTGACGGGCCAGTAAATCGCGCCCCTGTACGTGAAAACGTGCGATCGGGGATCCCGTACGGAACTTATTCCCCTGGCCGTGGCGTTAAGTTGGACGAGACGGCCGAGAGGGGGCGTGATGCCGGTCCGGCGGGCACGGCGACCGTGGCACTTCTTGCTGATATCCAGTTTCGCGTTGCTGCTGGCCAGCAGCCTCGTGGCGTGTGGTGGGTCCTCGGACAACGACACCCTGTCCCCGGTGCCAGGCGAGCCAGCTGTCGTGGCCGCGCTTTCACCGGAGGCCGAGGCTGCACAAACCCCGGCAGCCATCCCCGAGCCGTCAGCCGAATCGGTGGAGCCGCCCGTGCCGGATCCACCCGCCGTGCCAACCGAACCATCCGCGTCAGACCCACCGACACCGACCGCGGAGGCCATCTCCACAGAGACCGTTATTCCCTCCCATCCCGGCGTCGCGCTGATCGAAGCCGGCACCCGGTGCCTTCGAGCACCATACCTTTGCGGCGGGCGAACGTATTGACTGGACGCACGGCATCTTGGTCCTCGACCCCGAAACCGGACGCACCGAGGGCTACGCCGTCGCGGAGGCGATGCTGGATGGCTACGACTGGTATTGGCTATGGCTAGATTCCGGGGGTTGGATCGTCGCGGATGGCAGCTCCCAGCAAAAATCGAGCTTCGTGCTCCACCGAGCAACGGGGCAATCGTGGAGCTGGCCGTCGAACGCCCTGCAGCTGGTGGCAGCATCACGCGAGCATCTCTTATTCGCGGAAATAACCCGTTCCGCTCCCCCCTTCACCGGTCGCCTCACGATCACCAATCGCGCGATGAAAGAGGTGGGTCGCTTCTCCATCGCCTCTGGATGGGACCCACGTGCCGTCTTCTCGCCGGACGGACGCACCATCGCGCTCAGTGAGGGGAGGGGAGGGGAGGGAGGGAGTGTCTACCTCATCGCGGTGGAGTCGGCGCGTCCCACCGTCCTGCTTCAAGCCGGAGCCCATGATGGTCCGACGTCAGCGTGGATCGACCTGCGGTATGAGGGGCCCGGTTTCCTGGTGAGGGCGGAATACACGAAAGAATCCGACGAAACCCATCGGGAAGAGCACTACTTCCGTTGGGAGGACGGGTCGCTCTCTGATCCAACTCCCGTCTCCTGCGAGGGGCAGCCCTCTCCAGACGGTCGCTACGTGGCGCGGCCCGTCGGCGGCTACGTCTACGAAACGCACTCCGGCGTGCATGCCCGTGAAGACCCCTGGCCGTCGCTCGTCATCACCGAGGCGGCCACCTGTGCCCCACTCTTCCGCGTGCGATCGGCACAAACGTTCTCGCCTACGTGGCAGGCTGCTTGGCTGCCCAGCAGCGACGGATTCGTCATCCATATGCGTGACGGCGGCATGATGGTGCGCGTCCGTCCCACACCTGATCTGGTCCGCTTGCCTGGGTCGGGTGAACCGGCGCCCACGGGGGACGGACGCTACTTTGGGTACGGCGCGCGAGTGTACGACGCCCTTGAGGACCGCTGGCTTGGCCCTGTCCTCTTCCGAGACGGTCCGGCCGGATGGGGAGATTCCCACCGCGAGCGCTGGTTCCAGATCCTCCCGTACGTGTGGGGGCCAGACGGCTGGCTCGAGTGGCTTCTCTTGCCGCCCAAGATCGAATTCCCCCCGTTCAGGAATGAGATCGCCTTTCGCGTGGCCGGGACCGGCAGCTGCCTCCGCCTCCGCGCGGCCCCGGGGGAGGAAAGTGAGACCCAGGACTGCCTTCCCGATGGCGCACGCCTCGTGCTGGCCGAACCGAACGAGCCACCGCACGACCTCTGGCGCCCCCAACCCCATCCCGCGGTTGCCTGGACAGAACCGAGGTTCGTTCCACGATCCACGTGGGTGCATGTTCGAACGGAAGCCGGCGCCGAGGGCTGGGTCAGCCACGACTACCTGGAGCACGACTGAGGGGCCATGTAGGCCCTCGCTTGCGAGCTAGCAGAACCCCCTTGATAGCGACGGCGTTACGCTTGACAGGACCATCGGGATTGTTCGCGGAGACATGCGGACCGCAGGAGTGCGCGAGGCCGTCGGCTCGACTGGAGCTACTGTTTCGTAAACAGCAGGTCGAGGGTTCGAATCCCTCAGCCGGCTTCACTCACCCAGATCAGATGCGACGTGACGGCGGTCTCGTGGCCTGCGCGCGGTCCACTGACGAGCCACGAAGTCACGCTCCCGCGCGTGGAGCGACTCGATCGTGGGCCCCATGCGGAACCCTTCTTGTAGCAGCGTCGTTAACCTGAATAAGACGGCCGGAAGGGGGACGCTATGCCGGTCCGGCAGCCACGCCGGTCGTGGCGCTTCATGCTGGTTCCCGGCCTTGCATTACTGCTGGCGAGTAGCCTCGTGGCGTGCGGCGGCTCCGCGGGCGACGATCACCAACCAGCGGCCGCGGAGACTGAACCGCCGACAGCCTCAGCAGCCGAGCCGCCCACGCCCAAGCCAGCCCGTCCAGCGGCGGAGACCTCGCCTGCCGATCCCACCCCCACCGATGCGGATGCAACAATCATGACGCCGGACATGGAGTTGGGCACGGATGCTGTCGGCACGCTCGCAGCGGCGGGCACCAGTGCATGCTTGGGGACCGATAGGGGGATAATGGACGGCTACGCGGACATCGACAGCGAACCAACCTATATTGCACCGGGAGAGATATCCCATGCGACGGTGGCCTGAGCGCATTCTTGTCTTCGGCTCGATGGTGGTCCTGACGCTGGCCGTGCTGGCCTGTGGAGGGGACGACGACGTCTTCAGGATCGGGGTCATGGAATCGCTGACGGGCCCTGGCGAGACTTACGGCACGGTCGCGCATCAGGCCAAACAGATGGCCGCGGACGAGATCAACGCCGCGGGCGGCATCAACGGGCGCAGGCTGGAGTTGGTCGTCGAGGACTCCCAATGCAACGCCCAAAGCGCGATCACCGCGTATAACAAGCTGACAGACGTGGAGGGCGTGAAGATCATCCTGGGAACGTCGTGCAGCGGCGCGATGCTCGGCGCCGCGCCGCTGGCAGAGGCCGACGGCGTGATCCTGTTCTCCGGACTGGCGAGCAGCCCCGACATCGCCAAGGCGGGTGACTACATCTTCCGCACCCAGATCAGCGACATCCACGTGGGCATCGCCACCGGTAATGTCCTCTGGGCCGACGGCATCCGCCAGCTGGCCACGATCACCGAGACGACCGACTACGCCGAGGGCGTCAGGCGCACCTCGGTCGCACAGTTCGAGAAGCGCGGAGGCACGGTGGTAGCCGCGGAGCGGTTCGGGTCCGAGAACATTGACTTCAGGAGCCAGCTCACGAAGCTGCTCGCCGCCGAGCCGGACGCACTGCACATCGCTCCCCAGTCCGAGTTCGCGGCGGGGACGATCGTCAAGCAGGCGCGGGAGCTAGGGTACCAGGGCCCGATCTACGCGGAGACGATATCCGTGGGCACGACCGCCCTCGATGTCGCGGGCCCGGCGGCGGACGGCATGAAGGCCATCACGGCCGACCTGGACCCCGCCAACGCGAAGGGGCAGGAGGTGCTGGCCAACTTCAGGAAGCGCTACGACTACGTCACGCTGCCGTGGCATCTGGGATCGGCGTACGACAACGTGTACATCGCGGCCGAGTGCCTCAAGCAGACCGGCGACGACCAGGACGCGGACGGCTTCCGGGACTGCATGTACGCCATCACCTGGAGCGGCGCGATCGGGGACCACTATCGCTTCGACTCCGACGGCGAGGTGGTGGGGCTGTCTCGGGTGGTCGTCGAGGTGCTGCCGGTCGCCGAGCGTACCGCGGAGCGAAAGTACAAGGTCCTCGGCCCCGCCCCCAAGCCGTAACCGTTCATACTCTTGCCCGGCTTCCCGGACGCTCCGTCCCAACCCCACCCGCGGTGGCCTGGACGCAGCCAGAGGCCGGCCCCCGATCCACATGGGTCCACGTCCGCACGGAGGACGGCGCCAAGGGCTGGGTCAGCCACGACGACCTGGAGCATGACTGAGGCGCGGAGGTGGAGCCCTGCTCGCATCGACGGCGTTCAGCGCGCGCACCGTCACGCTCCGGTGGAAGCCCCGCGAAGCGAAGACGTAGTCGAGTTGGTTCTGGGCGGTCTCAGGAGTCCGGCGAGTAGTTGTAATACATGGGGACGTTGCGGGTATCCGGTGACAGGCCCCGTGGCGTGGGGCACGCCTGCCGGCCGCCATCCGGGCACCGAGGACCCAAGAGCTCCAGACCGAGCGCGGCCATCCGGTCCGTGACCGTGCGGTCCCGGGCCGGCAGCGCCAACGGATTATCATCGGTGGCGCCGTAGATCATGTTGAGGTCCCCGGCCGCCAGGATGCGGTGCGTGCTCGGATCGATGTCGCCGATGAAGGCCGACAGGTCCGAGAGGATCCGGTGCGCCGAGCCATCCGCATACCCCACGCGCCATTTGCTGCCGGCAAAGGAGTGCGGCTTGATCCAGCGCGCGTACATGGACACCGCGATAAACGGCGGCGCGCTCTCGGAATCACGCGGGCGACGGCGATGGTGCCGATCCCGCTGACCGCGATCTCGTCTGCAGCCGTCTCGCTGATCGGGCCGACCTGCTTGAACCACTCGACTTCCACGCGGTCCGACAGCTTCACCACCATCGGCCCCCGATCGTACAAGCCTTCGCAGCGACTCTCGCGCCAGTGCTCCACGGGCCCAGCGTTGACTGCACCGGCCACGGCGGACGGCACTTGGCCCGTCGTCTCCTGGAGCAGCGCGACATCGGCATCCATCTGCACGAGCTGACGCCACGCCTCGTGTCGCTTGGCGATATTCCAGCTCACGACGGTGATCGTCACATCGTTCTCCAGGGACTTCGCAGGCCACACGTACCTCCAGCAGGATCGGGTACTTGGGGTGGACTGCGGCCCCCTCATTGGAGGCAACGGGCAGCGCGTTACGTGGAAGCGACCTATCCCTCTTCGATAACCAACATCCACGTCCGCTTTAGCGGCAACTCGGCTTGAAGTTCCTTGTCTAGTCGGTCATAGGCTTCCTGGATTGCTCGGATGAGGTCGGTCTGGTCCCAGAGCCGTATCTCAAAGAACAGTTGCCTCGCTTCCTGTCTGACCGACTGTTTGTAGCCGCCCCAAGCGACGATCAGGCCATGCTCCGCCCGGTAGTTCTTCATGACACCCTGGAGTTCCCGGAGCACGGTCACGTCGATGCGGTCATCGCCTGACTTGACTTGGACGCAAAGATGCGGGGCAGCGAAGCCCATGGGACCCTGACCCGCCACGATGTCGACGCCGCCGTCCACACCCGGCGGAGAGGTGCGGACGGTATAGCCCTGAGCTCGCAGCACACCAGCGACGAGGCGGGCAAGGTCGTGTCCCCGGAACTTGCGACCAATAAAGTCGACGATCTGGTCTGTCGCTTGGGTGGCGAGGTCAATCGCGGCGTTCTCAATGCCGCTGTCGTCGTTATCCGGCGATGTCGATATAGCAGGCGGAGGAAGCCTCTCGCCCTCCAGCATCGCCCGGATCCGCGCCTCCGCGTTGTTGCGCTTGACTTCGAACACCGTCATCGCGCCACCAAGGGAGAAACGGAGGTCGCTGTCAATCTTGCTGCGCGGGATGTCGGTGGCTAGCCAATCGACCGGGCGCTGATGCTTGGCATCGGAAGGCGCGTCCGGCTGGTATCGGTATGGTCCGGTGACCCGGCCGAAGGCTACAGCGCCTTGCATCTTGAGTGGGAGGGCGACGATGTCGCCGACCTGGAAGCGCTTGCTGAAAGCCCAAAGCTGACTCTCCCAGTTCTTGACCGCATTCGGGTTCTCGTCGGAGTAGGTATCCAACATGGATGCCAGTAGCGCGTCGCGCGAGGTGAAGCTGCTAAGGTCTGGCAGATCATCCCACCCCACCACGACCACGTTATTGGAGAGCGCGTAGCTCTCGTTCTCGCCGTGCCGTCCCGCTCGCGCAACCCATAACGCCATGTGCCACCCCCTAGATCGGATACGAGCACTGGATCGGCGAGGCGTCAACCCGCGCGGGGATCACCACACATAGAGTCGACCCACCCAATCGTCGGGCCGCCTGGGCACGCGAGCCCCAGCCTCGCAGCCGGGCTCTTCCTGTGGGCGGCGGTTCGCCTACTGCCTGCTTCCTATCGTCGATCTGGAAAAGAGGACCCCTATCGCGTCCTGTCCTATGCGGGTGATTCTCGACGAACCACCTGGCGTCCTCTCGGAGTCCTTCGCGATCGGGACCTCACTCGCCCCGGCAGTACTGGACCTCGATCGCCCGCAACTTCCCCAGCCGGCGCACGTGCCGCTCCTCGCCGCTGAACCGGGCCCCGAGCCATGCCCGCACGATCTCGGCCGCCAGCTCCGGTCCGATCACCCGCGCTCCCAGGCAGAGCACGTTCACGTCGTCGTGCTCGACTCCCTGGCGCGCCGAGTAGGTGTCGTGACTCAGCCCCGCGCGCACGCCGGGGATCTTGTTGGCCGCCACCGACGTCCCGATGCCGCTCCCGCACACCAGCAAGCCGCGCTCCGCCTCCCCGCGGGTGACCGCCTCCCCCACCGCCCGCGCGAAGTCGGGATAGTCGACCGGCTCCGGCCCGTCGCTCCCCAGATCGAGCGTCTCGTGTCCCTCGGCCTCCAGCAAGGCGAGGAGGTCCCGTTTCAAGGGAACGCCCGCGTGGTCCGCGCCGACGGCGATTCGCACCGCTAGACCCTCCGCTACCCTCCCCGCATTCGCAACCGCGGCGTGGGCACTACTCTGCGGTCTTCCGCTCCGTGATCGGCGTGTAGTAGCAGGCGAATAGGTCCTCTTGATCCAGCGCTCCGCTGATCACCATTCCCTCGGCCGCCGCCTCGATCGCCGCCTTCGTCGCGTCCAAGTCGTCGGACTCGACCTCGTAGATGCACAGGTAGCCGTACGGCGACTCCTGCGCGGGGTTCATCGGCGCTAGACGGAAGCGCTGGGCCGCCACGAACCCCGGCACCTGCAGCACATCGTCCAGGTGCCGGTTGCTGTACCAGTCGTTGTACTCGTCCTCGCGATCCGTCACCGGGTTGCTCAGCACGATGAAGTGATGCCGCGCCATCCCGCCGCCTCCTTCGCTCGCGTGCGCGTCAGGCGCACTCCCGGCCCGCTCCCGTCGAAGCGGCCCCAATACCCCGGCCAAGCACGCCGGCCACGGAACAGGGAAGGCGGGGCCGCTAGACCTCCGCCATCCGCTCTTGCACCCAGCCCTTCTCGTAGGTCGTGAAGAAGCCCAAGTGGATGCGGACCGTGTCGCACAGCCAGCGCCCGTCCACTTTCTTGTAGGTGTCCTCGTACGTCGCCGCAAAGAAGGTCGCGTGCCCGTTGACCGTCGCCGGCATCCAGATGTACCAGGTGCCTTGCGCGTCGGTCCCGTTCGAATCCACGTCGATGATGTGCCCCAGGGTGTAGTGCAGTGCGAACGTGTAGCTGCCGGAGACCTCGGCGAAGAAGTCGTGGATCTCCTGCTTTCCCTTGAGATGGAAGCCCAGTTCGTCCGCGTCCCAGGTCGCGTTCTCCGTGAAGAGATTCGACAGGCCCACCGGCTCGTAGTCGTTGTCGCAGAGCTTGGCATAGACCTGCTTCAGCCGCCGGATCTCCTCGATGTCCTCCAGTCGCTGCACCCGTTCCTCAAGCGATGCCATGGCCTCTCCTTCTCAAAACCAGCAATCCGTGGAGCCGCAGGCTAACACGCTCCGCCTTCCCGCAAAGACGCGCGCCGGTCGCCCCGCCGGGGGCAGGCCCGGCGCAGTTACACCCCAACGAAACTCAGGCGTAATCGCGCTCGTCGACCCGGATCCGCTCCTCCACCCACCCTTTCTCATAGGTTGTGAAGAACCCGTAGTCGATCCGCACCGACGCAAACAGCCAGCGGCCGTCCACCTTCTTGTACGTATCTGTGTACTGCGCCGCCGTCCAAGTCGCGTCGCCATGGATCGTGGCCGGCATCCAGATATACCAAGTGCCCTGCGCATTCACCCCATCATCTGCCACGTCGATCAGGTGCCCCAGGATGTAGTGCAGCGCAAAGCTGTTGTCGTTGGACACCCCGGCGAAGAAATCGTGGATCCGCTGCCGCCCCGTCAGATGGAAGTGCAGCTCCATCGCGTCCCAGGTCGCGTCCTCCGTAAACAGCGAGGCGATCCCGTCCGGATCGTACCCGGCATCGCAGTAGCCCGCGTACTCCTGTTTCAACCGGCGGATCGCCTCAATGTCTTCCAGTCGCTGCACCCGCTGCTCGAGCGTCGCCATGTCGGCTCCTCACCCTTCCACAAGAGGCGGTGCGCCTCGTCTCGTCACGTCGCGTCCGGAGCGTCTCTCCTGTGGCTTCAGTAACGGCTTCAGTAACGATCGCGCGCGACGCTGGGCCACCGTGGCCGCATCATAGGCACGGGCATCGGCGCCGTCGAATGCCGGCAGCCTCCAGCGGACCGTCCGATCTACCGCCGCGAACGGCGCCCCGAAGCGCCGGGGTCGTCTCCGGCTCGAAACCCCTCACAGCGATGCACCGGCAGCGGCGGATACCTCCGAAAGCGCGCATCCGAGTCCGAGAGCCCGCACCGGACGAACCGCGACCCGCGCGCGCTTTCCACGACGCGCGTCCAAGCGCAACGCGCACACAAGCCCACCCGCACGCCATGCCCCGGCTCCACCAAGCGCGATCCCGCTTCCCTCGCGATCCCTGCGGCGCGCTTGCATCCTATCGCCCTATCGCCGCCGCAGATCAAACCGGGAGGAGGCCGCCGTGGTCGCATCCGAACGCGTCCGAATGACCTCCTACAGCGTCGGCAAAGCCGCCGTCGCCACCCTGACCCGGGCGCTCGCTGTCGACCACGGGCGCGATGGCATCCACGCCAACTGCATCATGCCCGGACCGGTCTATCCGTCCATGGTCTACTCGGGCGGCATGCCGGACGAGCTGTGCGAGCGGCGCTGCAATACCTCGTTGCTCAAGATCGAGGATGAAGGCTGGAACATCGGTTGGGCCACCGTCTTCCTGGCCCCCGATGAAGCGCGCGACGTGACCGGAGTGATTCCGGCGGTCGATGGTAGCGTGACTGTGCGCGGGCCCGACCGCTAGGGCTCGTTCGAGGCGATCACGAAGACCGCTGCTGCGCCAGCGTCCTCGCCGACCGCCGCATCCGCCAGCCACGAACCAATCACGACCTCGCCCGCGTTGAGATCGATCACCCAGCCGAACTCTGCCTTTTCGCCAGCCGTCGCCGGATCGACCGGCCCCAACACCCCACGCTCAACCCAGGCCTCGTCGACGAGCTCGAAGACGTACGCCGCACCCGTGCGATAGAGACCGGTTTCCGGATCGGCACGGCCCGGCGATGCCACGACCATTATGTTGCCATCGATCGCCGACGCGTAGCCGAACCAGTCATTGGCGGCGCCATCGGACGCCACCAGACGCGTGTCGTATTCCCAAGTGTCGTACAGGCGCCACAGGTACAGCACCCCGGCATCCCAGCCTTCCTGGTCGTGACCGTGAGCGCCCGCCGCGATCTTAGGCAGGTCCAGGGCGACCTGCGTGCCAAGCCCGTCACCCGCGCCGCCGTCCGGCGCGACGTACTTGCCCGTAAAGTTCCAGGCGAATTCGAACTGGTGGTAAACGTAGATGGCGCCGACGTCGGAATACTCTCCGTCGTATCCCGGCGCGCCAACCACCAGCGCGTTCTCCTGCAGATCAATGTCGCGCCCGAACTGGTGTGAGGGCTGCGGATCGGGGGGGACCACGCGTGCTTCGAGCCGCCACTGTCCCTTCGACTCGCGGTACACGTAGACAGCGCCGACTCTCTCTTCGTCCACGGTGTCACCCCAGGCGGCGATCGCGAGACGGTCGCCGTCGATCGCCACCGACCAGCCAAACGAGGCCCCCGGCAGCACCGGCTCCGGCAACAGCGTGGCCGTACGCCGCCACACGCCACCGATCACCTCGTACACATAGGCGCTGCCGGCATCGACGACCAGGTCCTCGCTACCGACGAGTGCGACATCCTCATACGGAGCGCCAATCACGAGGCGGCCGTCATCCAGCGCGAGCCAGCGCCCAAACCAGCCCAGCCGCTCGCCATAGGGCGGCAGCAGCAGGGCCGTCTCCACCCACTCCCCGTCCTGCCGCTCAAAGACGAACACAGCGCCAGCGTTCTCCGCGACCGCATCATGGTACGGCGCGCCCACGGCGATGATGTCGCCATCGATCGCAGCCGACCAGCCATATTCATCGCCCATCGCCGATGCGCTCGGTAGCAGTGGCACGCCCGCGGCGAGAGCCTGCCGTGGGTCGGCTACGCGCGGCGGCGGCCCGCCGTAAGTGTTCTGCTGTGGCGGCGCCTGCGGATCCGTCTGTGTCGTCGTGGGTTCGCCTGCGTCCGCACCATAGCCAGCTTCAGCAACCGCGGCCGGCTCCTCCTGCTGCATCTGCGCCTGCGCAGGCGTGGGCTCGGGCTGGGCTGAACGCTGACTTGCGATGCCGGCTGTTCGGCGGTCTCCGCGTCCGGCGCGGCGTCATCGGAGCAGGCCAGCGCGGTCGCCGCCAGCACGCAAACGAACGACCAGAACCAGCCGCGACTCCGCATCGCGGCGAGCGTAACGCCGTGTCTGCTTAGTCGCGAGCCGTCGCCTAGTCCTGAGAGCACGGCTCGCGCTTCTCGCGGAAGGCGGCCGGGGCTCGGCCGCCGCCGTCCCGCTCATGGTCATGCCGTCCATCGCCAAGGAGAATGGCCGCGCCAAGTTGGACATGAACTTGATCCACTCGTTGACCGGCACCTCAAAGGCTGAAATGGCGCTCAGCGATCCACGGGTGAGACGATCCGCCGGCGCTAGCGCGGTCGGCATCGCCTCGTCGTCCTCGACCACCGAGCGGACCAAGTCTATCGCCGCAGCACCGTTGGCCCGGATATGTTCGCCGGTCATCACGTGCTACTGCGCGCGCACGTTCCACCACTCGCGTCCAAGCGCAACGCGCGCACAAGCTCACTCGCCCGCCATCTCCCGGCTCCCCAAGCGCGATCCCACTTCCCTCGCTATCCTTGCGGCGCGCTTGCATCCTATCGGCGCCGCGAACCACACCATGAGGGAGTCCGCCATGTCCGCATCCGAACGCGTCCGACTGACCAGCGAGGACCGTGACGGCGGACGCATCGTCACCATCACGATTGACTATCCCGAGCGTCTCAACGTCCTCAACACGCCCATCATCCAGGACCTCATCGACACGGTTCACCGGCTGAGCGCCGACGAGCAGATCCGCGCCATCGTCATCACCGGCGCGGGCGACCGCGCCTTCGTGGGCGGGGCCGACGCCTTCGAACTCGTCGAGCTCAACGCCCGCACGGCCGAGACGTTCATCACCAGCTTCCATCGCTTCCTCGCCGCCTTGCGCGATTGCCCCATCCCCGTCATCGCTCGCATCGACGGCCACTGCCTCGGCGGCGGCATGGCCCTGGCCGCCGCCTGCGACCTCCGCGCCGCCAGCGACCGCTCCACCTTCGGCATGCCCGAGGTGCGCGTCGGTATCCCCTCCGTGATCGAGGCCGCCCTCCTCCCCGGCATCATCGGCTGGGGCCGCGCCCGCGAGCTTCTCTACACCGGCGACACCGTGGATGGCGCCACCGCCGCCGCTTGGGGCCTGATCGAACGGGTCGTGCCCGCGGATCAACTCGACGCCGCCGTGGACGGCTGGATCACCTCCATCCTCGCCTGCGGCCCCCGCGCCATTCGCGCCCAGAAAACGCTCATGCACAAATGGGAGTCCCTCCCCCTCACCGCCGCTATCGCCGTCGGCATCCCCGTCTTCGCCGAGGCCTTCGCAACGGACGAGCCCCGCACCTACCTCAAGAGCTTCCTCAACCGCCCACGCTAGGCGCCGCTCTCCTAGCCCACGACCCCCTCGATCACCAGCTCGGCGATCTGCTCGTCGTCGTATCCCAACCACTGCGTCAGCACCTCGGCGCTATGTTGCCCCAACTCCGGCGCCACCCCCCGAATACACCCCGGCGTCTCCGTGAACGTGACCGGATGGTTCAGGTACGGCTGCGGTCCGTAGCGCGGATGATCGACCTCCACGACGTACTCATTCGCCTGCACCGCCGGGTCGGTGAGCAGATCCCCGACTTTCTGCACGCGATCGAAGATCAGGTCCGGTTGGGTTTTCAGCCGGCGTTCCCACTCCGCGAACGGCTCCGAGGCAAAGAGAGCGTCCAGCAGCGCGATCAGCGCGCGGCTGTTCTTCGCCCGCGCCTCGATCGAGCAGAACCGCTCATCGTCCACCAATGACTGCAATCCCATCGCCTCGCAGAACTTCGGCCAATCACGTTCCGCGTCGGTGATGCTCAGCATGATCCAACGGTCGTCCGCACAGCGGTACCAGTTCGCGATGGGGCTCGCCGCCCTATCCCGATCGAAGCGCGGCCATTCGTCCATCCCCTTCAAGAACGCGTTGCCGATCCCCCAGTGCTGGATCCACAGCGTCGCTTGGATATGCGAGATCTCCACCCTTTGCCCGATCCCTTGACGCTCCCGCGCCCATAGCGCTCCCAGCACCCCGTACGCCAGCAACGAGGCCCCCGCCATATCCGCCAGCGCCCGGTTGTTCCACTGCGGCGGATCCCCCGGCCTCCCGTTCGACCACATCAGCCCGCTCCGCGCCTGCCCCACCGGGTCGTACGCCGGCCGCTCCACCTCTTCGCCCTTAAACCCGTACCCGCATGCCGCCGCGTAGATAATCCGCGGGTTCACCTGCCGCAGCGCCTCGTACCCCACTCCCAGCCGGTCCAGCACCCCCGGGCGGAAGTTCTCCAGCAACACATCCGCCTCTTTGGCCAGCTCTTTCAGCAGCGCCACGCCCCGCGCCTTCTTCAAGTCGACCGCCACCGATCGCTTGCTGCGATTCATCGTCTCGAACGTCGTCGCCTGCCCGTCCGGCAAGCGCAGGTCCATCCCGCCAGCGAAGATCATGGCCCGCGCCCCGTCCGGCGCCGTCGGACTCTCGATCTTGACCACGTCCGCTCCCAGGTCCCCCAGCATCACCCCGCACAGCGGCCCGAATCCCCAAGTCGAACACTCGACGACCTTGATCCCCTCCAGAATCCCAGCCGTCGGCGGTAGATCCGTCATCGTCATGCCACTACCCCCGCAGCGACCAACTCCGCGACCTGTTCTGCCTCATAGCCCAACTCCTCCTGCAAGACCTCACAGGTATGCTCGCCCAGCTCCGGCGCCACCCGCCGGATCGACGCCGGGGTCTCGGTCAACGTCACTGGATGGTTGAGGAACGGCAGTGATCCGTAGCGCGGATGGTCCACATCCACGATGTAGGCATTGGCTCGCACGGCCGGGTCCTCCAATAGATCCCCCACATGCTGCACGCGATCGAAGATCAGATCCGGCTGGGTGAGCAGCTGCCTCTCCCAGGCAGGGCGCGGCTGCGTCGCGAACACCTCATCCAGGACCCGGACCGCCTCCTCGCAGTGCTGCGCCCGAAGCTCCCGGCTCCGAAACCGGGCATCGTCCTGCAGATGCTGCAGCCCCATCGCCTCGCAGAACTTCGGCCAGTCCCGCTCGTCATCGGCGATGCTCAGCATGATCCACTCATCGTCCGCGCAGCGATACCAATTGAACATCGGGTTCGGCGCCTTCCGCCGGTCGAACCGCGGCCATTCGTACATCCCCTTCGCCAGCGCGTTCCCCACCCCCCAGTGCTGCAGCCACAGTGTCGCCATAATATGCGATACCTCCACGCGCTGCCCCACCCCGTGCTGCTCGCGCGCCGCGAGCGCCGCCAGAATCCCATAGGCCAGCGTCGCTCCACCGGACATGTCCGCCAGGGCCCGGTTGATCCACACGGGGGGATCATCGGGAGTCCCCGCCGCCCACATCAGACCACTCCGCGCCGCCCCCACCGGATCGAAGGCCGGACGCTCCGTCTCCTCGCCTTTGAATCCATACCCGCACGCCGCCGCGTAGATGATCCGCGGGTTCACCTGCCGCAGCGCCTCGTACCCCACTCCCAGCCGGTCCATCACCCCCGGCCGGTAATTCTCCAAGAAAATGTCGCCCCCCCGCACGAGCTCCTTGATGATCCGCACCCCTTCCGGTGACTTCAGATCAAGCGCCAGCGACCGCTTGTTGCGGTTCATCGTCTCGTACGTCACCCCACGACCGTCCGGCATCCGTTGATCCATCCCCCCACCCCACACCAGCGTGCGCGCCCCATCCGGCCTCGTGGGACTCTCGATCTTGATCACGTCCGCCCCCAGATCCCCCAGCATCAATCCCGCCAAAGGCCCGAAGCCCCACGTCGAACACTCGATCACACGGATCCCGCCAAGTGGCTGCATCCCCTCGCTCATCACACGCTCCTCTCACGGCGCTACGGGAGCGGCACCGCAAGCTCGGTCACCAAGCCAACCTTCGTACCGGCCTCCTGCCGCAACGCTAATCGCTCAGTCAAGCCACCCGCGCCGAATAACGAAGCGCTCCCTCCGGTGGCCTCATCCTTTAGCGAACCGGTCGCCCCGGAACATGCCGATCGCGTGTGCCGTCGCGTCCGCCGTTGCAAGATCCGCCATGATCTCACCCACCACGCTCGCGAACTTGAAACCGTGTCCGGAAAATCCTGCCGCCACGGCCACCTCCGGATGATCGGGATGCTGGTCCAAGATGAAGTGCTCATCGGACGTGTTCGTGAACAGGCATGCCTGCAGGGCTACCGTCTTCCCTGCTCCCGCCGGGAAATACCGCTCCACGAACGATCGCAGCACCGCCTCGTCCGCCGCTCGCGGCGTCCGATCCACCGTGTCCGGATCGCACGCCTCCTCTAGGTGGTGGTACCGCCCTACCTTGAACCCAGAGACGCCGTCGGCCTCCGGATACACCGGCAGGCCGTAAAAGTGCCCCTCCGGCACCGTCATGTTGAAAACCGGAAAGTGCGACGGCCGGAACCACTCCGGGCGCGACGGCGCGAACCAGCCCAGCACCTGCCGCTCCGGCTGCAGCGATCCCGCCAACGGCTCCACGAGCTTCCCCGCCCAAGCCCCCGCCGTAATTACCAACCGCTCGGCGCGGTATTCCCCAGCTTCCGTCACGACCCGCACTCCGCTCCCATCTATCTCCCAACCCGCCAGCGCCTCGCCCGTGCGCACCGTCGCCCCTAACGACCGTGCCGCCTCCACATAGGCAACGATGCAGCGCTCCGGGTCCAAGAACCCGCCTTGCGGTTGCAGCACGGCCATCGTCTCCGCCGGCAGCCGGTACGCAGGAAACCGCTCGTTCAGCTCCCTGCTCGACAGCACCGCATGCTCCAGCCGATGAAGCGCGCACGCCTTCCGCGACCCCTCGAAGATCCGATCGCCCCGTGGCCCCGCGTCGATCGAACCCGTAATTCGCAGTAACGAATTCCCACTCACCTCCTCGAGTTCCCGCCACAGATCGTACGCCCGCCGCAGGAGCGGCACGTAGGCCGGATCCTCGAAGTACGCCAGCCGGATCACGCGCGAATACCCATGCGAAGAGCCCAGCACATGCGGAATCGCGTATTGCTCCAGCCCCAGCACCCGTCGCCCTCGACGCGCCAGTTCGTACACGGTCGCGCTGCCCATCCCGCCTACCCCCACCACGATCACGTCGTAGTGACCAGCGCCTTCCAGACCGCCGTTTGCCGGAGCGACCGCTGCCTGCATACGCGGATAGTAACCGCGTCTGCGAACCCACCGCCCGCCCCGATACGGAGAGAAGCTCTCAGGCGGGATGGAGCCCCAGCTCGGCCGCCAGCAGCTCGTAGGACCGCAGCCGGGGCGCGAAGTCGTAGGTGATCGTAACGACGACGAACTCGTCGACCTCGTAACTTGACGACAGCTCCGCCAATCGATCCACGACCTGCGCCGGCGTCCCGTAGATCGACGTACGCTTCAGATACTCCAGATAATCGCGCTCCCGCGCCGTATAGTCGTACGACAGCGCCTCCTCCACCGACGGCAGCCCCGCCGTGTACATCCCTCGGTTGCTCTGGATCCGCCAACACCAGCGCGTCCACGCCAACCGCTCCGCCTCTTCCGCCTCCTCTGCGCACAGCACGTGGACTCCCAAGCTCACCGCCGGCTCCTCGCGCGTCGGCGAGGGCTGGAACGCCTCCCGGTAGGCGCGTACCACCCCCGCGCCTCCATCGGGACTGATGAAATGCGCAAAGGAGAATCCCCACCCGATCTGCGCCGCATAATGCGCGCTCACGTTCGCCGACCCCAGCAGCCACAGCTCCGGGATCGAGGGACTCGCCGGCACCGCCTGTACCCCGCTATGCCGGTGATCAGCCGGGAACGTATCACACAAGAAGTCCTGGAGATCCAAAAGCTGCTCCGGGAAATGCTCGATCCCCAGTGCTCCCGGCCCGTGTACCAGAGCGCGCGCCGTCCGCCCGTCCGACCCCGGCGCCCGGCCGATCCCCAGATCGATCCGGCCCGGGTGGAGCGTCTCAATCGTGCGGAAGGCCTCGGCCACTTTCAGCGGACTGTAATGCTGCAGCATGACTCCGCCAGACCCCACCCGAATGCGGGAGGTCCGCGCCGCCACCTGGGGAATGAGAATCTCCGGCGCCGCGCACGCCAGCGCGGCCAGATTGTGGTGCTCCGCCAACCAGTAGCGCGAGTACCCCAGGCGGTCCGCGGCCGCCGCCAGGCGGAACGTCTCCTCGATCGCCTCTTGCGGCGTCCCTCCTTGTCGCACCGGGATCTGGTCCAGCACCCCGAGTTTCACGTACTCGTGCCTCCCGCAGCGGCGCGCAGCCTAGGCACTCCCGCGCCCCGCCGCCAGCGTCCGCCCTTTGCTAGCCTGCCCGCATCTCGAATCAACGCACGCCGCAACCGATGGAGGATTCCCATGGCCACCACGCTCGACGACTACGCGAACAAGTACCAGCACATCAAGTTCGAGCGCCGCGACGGCATCCTCCAAGTCACCTTCCACACGAACGACGGTCCCTTTCAGTGGGGTCTCGTGCCCCATCGTGAGTGCGCCGAAGCCTTCCGCGACATCGCCACCGACCGGGGCAACAAAGCCGTCATCCTCACTGGGACCGGCGACAGTTTCTCCGGCCCCAAGGGCAACCCCGGCACCCGCCCCAACGTCGAAGCCGCCGAGTGGGACGTCATCCACTGGGAAGGCCGCGAGCTCCTCTGGAACGAGCTCAGCATCGAGGTTCCCATGATCGCCGCCATCAATGGGCCCGCTTTCCGCCACCCCGAGATCCCGCTCCTTTGTGACATCGTCCTCGCTGCTACCGACACCAAAGTCCAAGACTCGGGCCACTTCATCAACGGCATGGTCCCCGGCGACGGCGTCCACATCGTCTTCCCGCTGCTCATGGGCTGGAACCGCGGCCGGTACTTCCTCATCACCGGGCAGGAACTCTCCGTACAAGAAGCGAAGGAAGCCGGCCTCGTCAACGAGATCCTGCCCCGCGACCAACTCCTGCCCCGCGCCTGGGAGCTCGCCTCCCAAATCGTCACCCAACCACCCCTCACCATTCGCTACGGCCGCCTCCTCGTCACCCATTACCTCAAGAGCATGATGCACGACATCCTCGGCTACGGCCTCGCCCTCGAAGGCCTCAGCCTCCTCGACACGCCACGCGACCAGGGTTACAAAATGCCCGACTAGGGGATCCCTACGGCGCCACGCTGTTCCACTCTCCCGCAGCCGCGATCTCTCCACAGTGCGGCAGCACCTCCGTGCCGAACCACTCCACCTGCTCCTGCAGCTCCCCCACCGTCCCCGAGGGGGCGTCGAAGATCAGGTTCACCAGCGAATAGCCCGCCGCCGCGAACCCTGCCAGATCGGACAGCACCTGTGCGGGCGTCCCCGTGCAGTGCGGCCGCACCTTCTTTGCCGCCAGCGGGTGATCGGCGGCCGTCAGGTAGGCCGACGTGACCGTCCACATGTAGAAGCGGGAGAGGTCCCGGCCCAGCCGCTCCCCCTCCTCCCGGACCGCCTCCTGCGTCGCGTCGAACATCCGCACATCGTCGTAGGGCGCCTGGATCGCCGTGTACAGCCCATCGCAGCACTGCACCGCCCGCCGCCCGCCCGCCGGCGTGAGCGCCCCCATCAAGATCGGCGGGCGCGGCTGCCGGACTGGCTTCGGATCCATCGACAGCTGGGCAAAGTCGTAATAGCGCCCGTGATACGCAACGTCGTCTTGCGACCACGCCGCCTTGTACACCTCAATGCACTCCAACATCATCGGCACCCGCTCCGCGAAGGGCACGCCCAGGGCCGCGAATTCCTCCGCGTTCCATCCCGGCCCCACTCCCACCAGCAGCCGCCCGTTCGACAGCACGTCCACGGACGCCAACTGACGCGCATCGTGCAAGGGATGCCGGTAGGGCGCGATCAGCACTCCCGGCGCCAGCCGGATCCGGCTCGTCTTGGCCGCCACCGCTCCCATCGTCACGAGGCCATCCAAAATGTTCACGTCGATCGGGTACGCCCGCCGCGCCGTCGCATCGGGGTTGGTGGGGTGCGCCCCCACCGTCGTCTTCGGCATCGTCACGTGATCCCCAAACCACACCGAGTGGTAGCCCAACCGATCCGCCTGCTGCGCCACCTCCACCGGCCGCATCTCCCGCGCCGGCACGTCCTGCCAGAACCACGCCTCCTCGTCGCGCAGCCCCACTCCGTGCGTCGGCATGTAGATCCCGATCTGCATCAGGCGGCCGCCTCCGCGATCATCTGCCGCACGTTCTAAGCACCGGCATCCTGGCTGGCTGCGGCCTTCACTTCCGGGATGATGTTCGTATCCAGTTGGTACACGATGCCGTGCATGGTGCGGTGCGGATGGTTGGCGGCGAACCCTTTGGCGGCTGCCATCCGGCCCTGCTGTTGGTACCGCTCGGTCAGTTCCTGGCGCTCCTCGTCCGTCCAGCGGCTGCCGAAGTGGGTCCCGGCCTCCGTCGACTTTCCGCGCCCCGCCAGACGTTTGCGGTCCGACAGCGCCTGCCCGGTCAACTTCCCCTCCGTGGGCGGAGGAACCTTTACGGGGGCGACCTTCTGGTCCTCGGGGACCTTGGCCTTTGTGGTAGTGGCCCGCCCCTTCGTGGCGGTCCGCCGCGTCGTGCTGTTCTGCTTCCGGCTGGTCATTTTTAAGAAGGCCGGAACCTCGTAACCGATCATGAACATCGCGGACTGAAGAGCGCGCTGGGGTTCCCGCTCATCGGAGAAGGGCGGTTGCGCAGAGAGGGCGTCCAGCAGCCACGCGGCCATGACGTTCGATTGGGCGTAGCCATGAGAATTCCCATCGATCTTTGGGAAGTCGAGCTGCCCGCAGGATGGATTGCGATTCTGGCCTCCGCGGCCCCGGATGGTGCCGAACGCGAGCAGCGACGGGACTTCCTCGCGCTCGTGTCCGGTCTCCTCGCAGAACAGACGGACGAGCGAGGCGAGCGCGCAGGCGACGCGGCTGTCGTAGATTGGGAAGCCGTCGGCCAGCAGCGAGTAGATCTTGCTGAACCCCGAGTTCATCGGCCGGACACCGGAGAGACCGCACAGGTCAGCCGCATCCGGATCGAGCAGCCGGGCGTTGGTGGTGATCAGGGGCAAGGCCTCATCCCCGAGGGTGCGGAGCTTATCCCTATTCTGCTTGACACCTGCCCTCCCCCAGCGGACGACCGCGATGGCCGCTTTAAGGAAACGGGTCGCATCGCCACTATCGGCGCTCCGCCGAAGCTGCTGCGAGAGCTCGTCGAGAACCCAAACCGTGTCCGCGTAGCACCGGCCACGGCACTCGCCACGGCCCGGCACGTCGACTTTGAACCGCCACTCGTACTCGCTGAACGCATCGAACAGCTTTTCGTAGCTCCACGGACCCCACTTTCGACCGTCCCAGCGACGCGGGATGTACCAGTGATGTGGGAGAGAGCGCTTGCCTGTAGCCAGCGGCGCCGCCCAGTCGAGGAAGTCGCAAACGTGGGGATCGTCCAGGTACGCGGCTCGCTTCATCGCCGGCAGTATAGGCCCCAGGGAGAGCCGTCCCTGCCCCGGCCTGCGACCCAGTGAGGGAACGGATGAGGGGAATGCGCTGCCGGAGGCGCTCGCCGCAGCGCGCGGTGTACCCACCAGGGGGCAGGGTAAGAGCAGCTTGGCGAGGCTAGCGTGGCGCAGCTTGCCGTCGTCCGCACGGCCCGGCTCAACCTGCGCCAGTAGAACGGACGCCTAAGTCACCGTCCAGACCAGCGATGCCATCCCCCGACCTGCTAGATTCCTGTGCGAGCTTCGCGTCCGGAAAGTGCGCAGGCAGACGCGGGCCGCACCATCGAAAGGAAAGGCATGGCCGTCGCCCACCGACTCAAAGACAAGGTCGCCGTCGTTACCGGCGCCGCCAGCGGCCTCGGCAAAGCCACCGCCATCCGCTTCGCCGAAGAAGGCGCCGACATCGCCGTCGCCGACATCAACGCAGAGCGCGCCGCCGAAACCGTCCGCGCCGTCGAAGCGCTCGGGCGTCGCGCCTTCTACCAAGAGACCGACACCGCGCAAGAAGACGCCTGCGAAGCCCTCGCTCAGACCACGGTCGATCGTTTCGGCCGGCTCGACATCGTCTTCACCGCCGCCGGTCTCGCCCACGCCCACTACGTCAGCCGCGAGGGACACGAAGAAGCTCCCATCCCCTGGCCCGAGGTCTGGGAGATGGGCTTCCTCGTCAACAAGCCCCTCAAGGATTGGGAGCGCGTTCTCAGCGTCAACCTCACCGGCGTCATGCTCACCAGCCGCGCCTGCGCCCGGCGCATGATCGCGTGCGGCAACGGCGGCTCTATCGTGCACGTCTCCTCCGTCGGCGCCACCTTGCCGTTCAAAGGGATCGCCGATTACGCCGTCAGCAAGGCCGGCGTCTGGATGCTGACGAAGGTCCTCGCCCAAGAGCTCGCCCAGCACGAGATCCGCGTCAACGCAGTCGGTCCGGGCTTTATCGAAACCCCCATGAACGCCGCCGTTCGCTCCTCCGAGGTCGGCGCCAACTGGATGCTCGACATGATGGCGATCCGGCGCTTTGGGCAGCCCGCCGACATCGCCAACGCCGCCCTCTTCCTCGCCAGCGACGAATCGGCCTATGTCACCGGCGAGATCCTCTACGTCGACGCCGGCATCTTCACCGGTTGAGGCCCGCCCCATGACCACCACTCCCCCCATCCAGGGCGTCACCGACCAACGCTTCGCCGCCGTCCGCGACGCCTTCGCCCACAACTTCACCGCCCTCCCGGAAGTCGGCGCCGCCCTCGCCGTCACCGTTGATGGCGCCCCCGTCGTCGACCTCTGGGGCGGTTACCTCGCTCCCGGCCAGCCCGCCCCTTGGCAGCGCGACACCCTCGTCAACCTCTACTCCACGAGCAAGGGGATCGGCGCTCTCTGCGCCCACATCCTCGTCGAACGCGGCCAGCTCGATCTCGACGCGCCCGTTGCCTCTTATTGGCCGGAGTTCGCCCAGCAGGGCAAGGGCACGATCCCCGTGCGCTGGCTGCTCAGCCACCGCGCCGGTCTCCCCGCCGTCGAGTCCGACCTTCCCCGCGAAGCCGCGTACGACTGGCACACTATGACCACCGCCCTTGCTGCCCAAAAGCCCTGGTGGGAGCCCGGCACGGCTCACGGCTACCACGCCCTCACCTACAGCTGGCTCATCGGTGAGGTCGTGAAGCGCGTCGCCGGCAAGAGCATCGGCGCCTTCTTCCGTGATGAAGTCGCGCAACCCCTGGCCCTAGACGCCCACATCGGGCTCGGCCCCGCCTTCGACTCCCGAATCGCCGACATCATCCCCGCGCCTCCACCCTCGCCCGGCGAGTTCGACCGCCTCGCCGCAGTCTTCGAAGACTCCACCTCCATGCCCTACAAAGCCTTCAATAATCCGCCCCTCAGCCGGCGCGCCGCCAACACCCGGGAGTGGCGCGCCGCCGAACTCGTCGCCGCCAACGCCCACGCCAACGCTTGGTCGCTCGCCCGCATGTACGCAGTCCTCGCCAACGGCGGCGCACTTCCCGCCAGCGAGGAGCACTCAGCCGTCCGTCTCCTCAGCGCAGCCGCCATTGATGCCGCGCGCGCCGAACAATCCCGCGGGGACGACATGGTCCTCCATCTTGAAAGCCGCTTCGGCCTTGGCTTCATGCTGCCCGCCGGTATGCGCTATTTCTCCGACAACCCCCGTGCCTTCGGGCACTCCGGCATGGGCGGCTCCCTCGCCTTCGCGGACCCCGAAGCCCGTCTCAGCGTCGCCTACGTCATGAACCAGTTGCTCACCGGCGTCGACGGCGGCGACCGTCGTTGGTGGGGCCTCCTCAGCGCGATCTACGAGGCCCTCGGCTCCACCTTCACGCCCCCCGCCGCTTGAGGCCACCACAGCACCCCCGTATCATCGCTGCACGATCAGGGAAGGAGCGCCCATGCGCGGAATGCTCAAATCGCTCGGCCGCGGCGCCGTCGTCTTCGGGCGCAAGCCCGTCACCATCCATTACCCCGACGAAAAGCGCCGTCTCCCCACCCGGGCCCGCACCTTCCCCTACCTGATCTGGAACCACGACCTCGACGAGCCCAACTGCACCGGCTGCGGCAAGTGCGCCAAGGCCTGTCCCGTCGACTGCATGACCACCACCCTCAAGAAAAACTCCGCGTTCGCCGACGGCCGCAGCAACCACAAATCCGTCATCGACGACTTCTACATCGACTTCGGCCGCTGCATGCGTTGCAACATCTGCGTCGAGGTCTGCCCCTTTGACGCCATCGCCATGCTCCCCATCTGGGAGGGCCACGAGCAATCCAAGTTCGACCGCCGCGAACTCGTCATGGATTTGGACGATCTCCTCGCGCCCTCCCGTGCCGAACCCGACATGCCCTTCTGGATTCCAGAAACCGTGCTCCAGCTCACCCAAAAGGAGCGCACTGGCCGCGCCGATTTCACCAAGCAACTCAAGGCAACGACGGCGACCGACGCTCCCACCGAGGTCGGCGCCGGCACCGGCTAACCTTCCACACGATCACCTACCACTCGACACCCGCCTGCGATCGGACCGAACGGGAATAGCCATCTCACACTGCCCGATCTGCGATCGCGATCAGCGCCCGGACGCCCGCTTCTGCGACTCCTGCGGCGCCCGCCGCCCCCGCACGAGGGACTCCAGCCTGCAAGGCGACTGCACCGTAGTCCTCACCTTCGACCTCGACGGTCCCTCGGCCACCATCAGCCAGAATCCCAAGGTCGAACGGCGTCCTTCCACGCTCTCGCTAGGAGAGTACGGTCCTGCCGTCGCCACGCCCCTAATCCTCGACCTGCTCGCCGCGCATGACATCCCCGCCTCCTTCTACATCCCCGGCTGGGTCGCAGAACGCCATCCCGCCCTCGTCCGCCGTATCGCGGACGCCGGCCACGAAATCGGCCATCACGGCTACCTCCACGAGCCTCCTGCCTCCCTCTCCCCGGATGAAGAAGCCGCCGTCCTCGACAAAGCCACCGCCATCCTCCGGCCCTTCGCCGGCGCAACTCTCCGAGGCTACCGCTCCCCAGCCTGGGAACTCAGCGAGCATTCCCTGGCCCTTCTCCGCGACCGCAACTTCCTCTACGACTCCAGCCTCATGGGCGACGACCGCCCCTACGCCCTCGGCAACGGGCTCGTCGAAATCCCCGTCCATTGGGCCCTAGACGACTATCCCTACTTCAACTTCAGCGCCCTCGACACCAGCCGCCTCCCCGCCTCCCCCGCACACGTCCTCGACACCTGGGCCGCCGCCTTCGAAGAGCTCCACGCACGCCGCGCCCTCTTCGTCCTCACCACCCACCCCTCCATCATCGGTCGCCCCGGGCGCCTCCGCCTGATCGAGCGCCTCATCCAGTACATCCGCACCTTCCCCAATGTGCGCTTCACCCGCGCGATCGACGTCGCCCAGCAGTTCGCCCGCTCACAGCCCCCCAACGGCTAACCGCCCCCGCCCTGCTCCACGATAACCGCGTTCGCGCCAGCACCGCGATCTCCGTAACCGGACGCTCACCATCAATGCCGCGCGCCGCCCGCGGTCGACAGCGCGCGCAACGCGGCGCTATCGTACCGGCGCGCTGACCCGACCACCCAACTCCGCCTCCACGGCGTGACCCGCCTAAAACCGGGAGTCAGACATGCAAGAAACGATCCGATTCCTGCGCCACATCTGGGACGATACCGGCTGGCGAACCGCGATCATCGCCTCGTTCCTGACCTTCTTGCTCGAAACGTTCATGGTGGTCGGCGACGCCCCAGTCGGCACCAGCCTGATGTGGACCGCGATGCTCGTCTCGCTGATCCTGATCTCCCGCGGGCTCACGCTGCGGCCGCTGCGCGGCCAGCTGAGCGACGTGGAGAACATCAGTCTGCTGCTCGGCATCGCCGGATTGGTCACTGCCCAGGTGATCTACATCTACACCAGCGTCGGTCCGACCTTCATCGATCAGCCGATCTTCTGGCCGTTCTCGCTCGTCTTCGCCTTGATCCAAGTCTGCTCGCGGCTCATCGCGCCGCATCTCCTCCGACCGCTCAACATCTGGTTGCTCGTCCTCATGTTCCTCTATTTCTGGATGACCGTCGGGACCTGGACAGCGGAGGCCGTGTTCCCAGAGCCGCCCTTCACCTGGAGCGTCGCGCTGATCGCCTTTGCCTTTATCGGACGCTGGATCGCGGGCCGTGGCCTCGCCGGACCGATCACGAGTCCGCTCAACGTCGCCACCGGACTCTTCGTCGTGCTGACCCTCTGGCTAGAGTTCGGGGCGCAGATCAGCGGCGTTGGCGCCGACCCGTGGGGGCTCCAGGAGCTCTACTGGCCCTGGCTGCTCATGACCGGCGGGCTGGCGCTCGGCTGCCGCATCGTCGCTCCCCACGTCTCCGCCCGGATCGGCGGCGCCGACTAAGCCCGACAGCGTTCCAGCACCCCGTCCGCCGCCACGGCGCGGGATTCACCCGCGTCCGCGACGGGATCGAGCAGCCCGCCGTTACGAAGATCCGCCTGCCCGCTCGCTCCGCAAGGCCGCCTGCGCCGCTGCCAGCCGCGCGATCCGCACCCGGAACGGCGAGCAGGAGACGTAGTCCATCCCGCTCTCGTGACAGAACTCCACCGATGCGGGATTGCCGCCGTGCTCCCCACAGATCCCGATCTTCAGATCGGGCACCACGCGCCGCCCCCCTTCGATCCCGATCCGGACCAGGGCTCCCACCCCCTCTCGATCCAGCTCCACAAAGGGGTCCCGCTCCAGCACCTGCTGCTCCAGATACGATGGCAAGAACCGCCCCGCATCATCGCGCGACAGCCCAAACGTCGTCTGCGTCAGGTCGTTCGTTCCGAACGAGAAGAAGTCCGCCTGATCCGCCACCGCAGCCGCCGTGACGCATGCCCGCGGCAACTCGATCATGGTCCCCACCGTGTACTCCACCGCGGTGCCCGTTTCCGCGATCACCGCCTCCGCCTCCGCCACGATCCGCTCTCGTACCGCCGCCAACTCCTGCCGCAGCCCCACCAGCGGCACCATCAGCTCCGGGAGCACCACCACACCGGCCGCCGCCAACTGGCAAGCCGCCTCCATAATCGCCCGCGTCTGTACCTCGTAGATCTCCGGGTACGTGATCGCGAGCCGAACCCCGCGGTGCCCCAGCATGGGGTTGAACTCCTGCAACGACTGCACGCGCCGCGCCACATCCCTCTCATCCACCTCCATCGCCTCAGCCAATTGCTCCATCTCATCCTGACCATGCGGCAAGAACTCGTGCAAGGGCGGATCCAGCAACCGCACCGTCACGGGCCAGCCCGTCATGGCCTTGAAGATCTCCACGAAATCCGCGCGCTGCATCGGCAGGATCTTCGCGAGGGCCGTCCGCCGCGCCGCAGCGCTGCCCGCCAGGATCATCTGCCGCACCGCGAGGATGCGATCCTCACCGAAGAACATGTGCTCCGTCCTGCAGAGCCCGATCCCCTCCGCCCCAAACGCCCGCGCCCGGGCCGCGTCGGATCCCGTATCCGCGTTCGCACGCACGCGCAGCGTGCGCGCGGCGTCCGCCCACGTCATCAATCGCTCGTATTCCAGAGGCAGTACCGGCTCCACTTGCGGCACCTTCCCCAGCATCACGTCTCCACTGCCTCCGTCGATCGAAATCGTATCGCCGCGCTTCACCACCACCGGCTCCAAACCGTCCGCCTCCACCACGAATTGGCCCCGCTGGTAGTCGATCACCAGCGCTTCGCACCCCACCACGCAGCATTTCCCCCAGCCCCGCGCCACCACCGCCGCATGCGACGTCATCCCACCACGCGCCGTCAGAATCCCCCGCGCCGCCGCCATCCCTGCGATGTCCTCCGGGCTCGTCTGGCTGCGCACCAAGATCACATCCTCGCCCCGTTCCTGCTCCGCCGTCGCCTCCGCCGCAGAGAACACCACCCGGCCCACCGCCGCCCCAGGCGACGCGGCCAATCCGCGCGCGATCACCGTTCGATCCGCTTGCTCGTCGAACACCGGATGCAGGATCTCGGTCAGTTGCTCCGGTTCCTGGCGCAACACCGCCTCCCGCTCGTCGATCACTCCCTCATCCACGAGGTCGACCGCGATCTTGATCATCGCCGTCCCCGTCCGCTTCCCGCTGCGGGTTTGCAGCACCCACAACCGCCCCTGTTGCACCGTGAACTCAACGTCCTGCATATCCCGGTAGTGTGTCTCCAACGCCGTGCAAGCCCGCACCAGATCCGCGTATACCTCCGGAGCGGCCTCCTCCAGCGACCCCGCTCCCTGCACCGGTTGCGGCGTCCGCACCCCAGCCACCACGTCCTCCCCCTGCGCGTTCACCAAATACTCGCCGAACAACCCCGTCTCTCCACTCTTGGGATTCCGCGTGAACACCACCCCAGTCGCACAGTCATCACCCAAGTTTCCGAACACCATCGCCTGCACCGTGACCGCCGTCCCCCAGTCCGAGGGATAGCCTTGCAACTCCCGGTACACCACCGCTCGATCGCTCTCCCAAGACTCAAACACCGCCCCCACCGCCGCCCACAGCTGCTCCCATGGATCATCCGGAAAATCCATCCGCAACTGCCGCTTAATCTCCGCCTTGTACTCTCCCACCAACTCCCGCAGCGCCTCGGCCGGCAGATCCGCATCCCGTGTCACCCCACGCTCCACCTTCTTGCGCTCCAGCATCACCGCGAATGGATCCTCATCCAGCGCCGACGCCCGCTTCACCCCGAGCACCACGTCGCCGTACATCGCCACGAAGCGCCGGTATGAGTCGTACGCGAAGCGTGCATCCCCCGTTCGCCGCGCCAGTCCCGCCACCGTCGCATCGTTGAGCCCCAGATTGAGCACCGTATCCATCATCCCCGGCATCGACACCCTTGCCCCCGACCGCACCGACACCAGCAGGGGAGCCGCCGCGTCGCCGAAGCGCGCACGCCCGACATCTCGCTCGATCCGCTCCATTCCCGCTCGGACCTGCTCCTTGAAGCCGGCCGGATACGTCCGCCCCTGTGCGTAGAACACCCGGCAGACATCCGTCGTGATCGTGAACCCGGGCGGCACCGGAATCCCGAGGTTGCTCATCTCCGCCAGCCCCGCGCCTTTGCCGCCCAGCAGGTCGCGCAGTGCCGCTCCACCGTCCGCCCGGCCACCGCCGAAGCGATAGACGAACTGCTCCGGCAAGCCACGCTTCTCTTGCGACGCGGAACGAACGCTAGTCATCCCCAAGCCTCGCCTGCCCAATCCTCATTCCCCAATCCTCAATCAAGGACGCCGCTAATCCGCCGGGTGCACACGGAGGCAGACCTGATAGTCGATCGTTGGCTTCAGCACCCGGCTCACATAGCAGCCTCGCTCCGCCCGCTCCACCAACTCCTCCCATCTCTCCTGCGACGCCGCGCTCCACACATCCAGCTCCAGCCGCACCGACTCCACCTGCCGCTCCGCGTTCGCAACCATTCGCCCCTCGATCTTGCGCAGCGGTACAGCGCGCCGCTCCGCCACCAACTGCAGGGTGATCAGCATGCAACCGCCCAGCGCGCCCAGGAACGCGTTCACCGGCGTCGGCCCCAGGTCGCTCCCGCCCGCCGACACCGGCTGGTCCAACATCCATCGATGCGCACCCCGCTCGAGCGTTACCGTGGGGTTGAACCCTTCGACGGACGCCCGCACCTCGCGCTTGCCCAGCGCCTCCGCCTCCCGCACCGGCACCGGCTCTTTCACGATCTCCATCAGTTCTCCTCGACCGCTCTCCCGGAACAGTGGACGCTGCGGATCGGCGCCGCGCCGCGTGGGGGCAGTCTAGGCCTTTCCGCCGAGCTGATCCGCTATCCTCGCCGCCACGCTGCTCAGTTTGGAGAGTTTCGTATGTTGCGCACCCAAGTCGGCAGCGTCGAGATCGCTGCTCTTATCGACACTTCCTTCGCTTTCCCCGTCCACAACGTCTACCCCAACGTCCCAGACGCCTCCCAGCGTTTCGCCGGTCTCCTCACCGACCAAGGCGCCCTGCCCATGATCTGCGCCTGCTTCCTCCTCCGCGCGGGAGGCCGCACCATTCTCGTCGATACTGGCTACGCCGAAGCCGGCCAAGCGCAACTCCTCTCCGAGATCGCCGCCGCCGGCAGCCAGCCCGATGAGGTGGACACCGTCGTCTTTACCCACCTCCATCCCGATCACACCGCTTGGAACATCGACCGCAACACCGGCCGCCCGACGTTCGCCCGCGCCCGCTACCTCGTCCCGCAAGCCGACTGGGATCACTTCCGCGCCCAGGGTTCCGACAACTTCCAGCGCGATCTCGCGCCGCTCGCGACCGCCGACCAGCTCGACTACTTCACCAGCGAGCACAGCCTCTCTCCATTTCTCACGACCGTTCCCACCCCCGGTCACACCCCCGGACATACCAGCCTCGTCATCAACTCCGGCGGCGCCCACGGCTTCATCCTCGGCGATGTTCTGCTCTCCCCCCTTGATGTCCTTGATACCACCCTCGAGAACGGTTTCGACGTTGACGGCGCCCAGGCCCGCGTCACGCGCCAAACCGTCCTCACTCGCCTGGAGGAGAGCGGTGAGATCGTGGCCTCCTCACATCTCGCGCCTGGTCTCGGGCGTATCGCCACCACCGATGACGGCCGCGCCTGGCAGCCGCTCAGCTAACCCGCGCGTGCGCCCGCTATGCCGGCCGCTTCTTGATCAGATACGCGTGCATGCCTTCCAAGCAGATCTCGTCCCGCTGGTTCTTGACCTGGCTCCTTAGCCGCACCACTCCCACCTCCCGCTTGGGCACCAACTCGCTCACCTCCAACGTCGGGTAGATCGTGTCCCCGAGCAGCACCGGCTTCAAAAACCGCGACGACTGCTCCAGAAACGCCACGATCGATCCCTCCGTGTGCGGACTCAGCGTGGACGCTCCCGCCGCCGTCATCGACGCCACCAGCAGCCCGTGCGCGATCGGCTTCCCGAACCGCGTCCGCTTCGCGTGCTCCACGTCGTAGTGGATCGGATGGTTGTCCCCCGTCAGTCCCGCGAAAAAGAGGAAGTGTGCATCCGTCAACGTCTTCGAGGGGATCGTGAACGTCTCTCCCAGCTCGAAGTCTTCGAAATACTTTGTCGGCGGCGCCATCGCAACTCCCGATCTCCCAGGTCTCAGCTATCCAACACCGCCACCGCGTCGATCTCGATCAGCGCTCCATCGCGCAGCAGCCCTGCTACGATCACGCCGGTCGCCGCCGAGAACCCGTTCTTCATATACTCCCGGCGCACATCCGCCGTCGCCCGGTACCCCTCCGTGGTCGTGATGTAGTCCGTGGTCTGCACGACATCGTCGAAGCTCCCGCCCGCCGCCTTCAAGATCTGATCCATTTTCTTGAAGATCTGACGCGTCTGCGACTCCATGTCCGGGCCCGCCAGCTCCCCACTCTCGTCCGTCCCCGTCATGCCGGAGATGAACAGCAAATTCCCCTTGCGCACCGCCGGGGAGAACGTGTACTTCGGATTCCACTCCCAGCCGGGGTTCACCACTTCCAGCGTCGCCATCGCAAATCCCTCTCTCACTCACAACGCTCGCTGCCCGCACCATCGCTGATGCGCCACCTCGATTCAACCGTCGCGCCGCGACCAGTTACCCGCGACGCGCCGACGGGGCACGCGAGATCAGCCGACGCCGCATTCCCTGAAGACGCTTCCCGGCCGGAGAGCCTTGGACGAATCCTCGCGGACTCATGACGGCCAGAGAATGGCCCCGCGCTCGATCAGTCGGCGCTGCAGCAGCTGCACGTCCAGCTGTTTCGGCTCGACCCCCGTCGTCAGCGCCAGCGCCGCCGCCGTCCCCGCCGCCTCTCCCGTCGCTATGCAGGACGGGATCTCCTTGGTCGCGTGATGCACGCGATGGTCCACCGAGATGCACCGCCCCGCCACCAGCACATTGCTCAGCTCTCGCGGCAGCAAGCTCCGATAGGGAATGTGGTACAGCACGTCATACTTCGTCCAGTGCCCTGTCACCGCCACTACGTCCTCGAACTTCCTGTCCAAATCCTCGCGGCGCAACACGTACTCCCCCTGCAACCGCCGGCTCTCCGTTACCCCAAGCTGATCCGCCACGTGGCACACGTGCGCCCCCGCGAACTCCGGCACCTCCTGCCGCAGCCGCTCCACCTCCGCCATCACTCGTTTGCGACCCTCCAGCTCCGCGTACGTCAGATCCTCGGGCTTCGTAGCATCGATCCGGCGCGACATCGTCTCCGTCGCCCCCCACGGCAACAGCACCTTCCCTTCCCCGACGGTCCGGAAGTACCACCCGCCCCGCTCGATCGCCGCTTCCGGATCCTGCACGCCACCCATGCAGAACCACAGCCACGGCAGCACTTCCTCTTTCTCATGCGCACATCCCGCCCCCGCCAGGACATCCCCGTCTCCGCTCGTGTCGATCACCACCTTCGCCAGTACCGCGAACCTTCCCGCCTTGCTCGCAAACACCATCCCCCGCACCCGCCCTTCCTCCAGCAACGGCTCGCTCGCCCACGCATGCAGGAGCAGCCGCACCCCCGCCTCCTCCACCATTGTGTTCAGCGCCAGCTTCAACGCCTCCGGCTCGTACGCCACCGAGTACCGCACCCGGTGCGGCCCCCGCCCCCACACCAACCCCCAGCGGCGCGCATCCTCTACCAGATCCGTATCCTCGGAACCCCACTGCCCCGTCGGTGGGAAATACGCGGCCCCTCGCGCCGCCAGCCGATCCGTCACCTCCTGACACAACCCTCCCACTACCGGTCGGCCTCGCCCGTCGTCCATCGTCAGCAGCAAGATGATCATGCCCCCCGTCGCCAGCCCGCCC
Organism: Dehalococcoidia bacterium; assembly: GCA_963663895.2. Taxonomy (GTDB): domain Bacteria; phylum Chloroflexota; class Dehalococcoidia; order Bin125; family Bin125; genus JAPOXK01. Next base: position 335,882 of record CAXXRD010000001.1, read on the forward strand.
AGATAGCCGTAGCGTTCCACCAGTAGCACCTCCGCCCCATTCCGCGCCGCCGCCACCGCCGCCGCCACCCCAGCAATCCCCCCTCCCACCACTAGCACATCCGTCTCCGCCCGCACCGGTGTCTCGCGCGCCGGCTCCCGCACAACCTCCAAGCCAGCCAACCCACTCGCCATGACAACCCTCCCCGGCCCGCCTCCTAGCGGGATACTACCGGCTCGCCTACCCTTCCAGCGATGGAGTACGGCCTCTTCTACCAACTCCCCTCCTGGCCCGAGCAGGACACAAAGACTCGGTACGACGAAACGATCGCCCAGATCGTCCTCGGCGACCAGCTCGGCTTCGATGTCGCCTGGCTCGCCGAAATGCACTTCCAACCCGAGTACTCCGTGATGCCCTCCCCCATCGTCGTCGGCGCCGCCGTCGCCGCCCAGACGCAACGCATCCGCATCGGCACCGGCGTCATCCTCCTCCCCCTCCACGACCCTCTCCGCGCCGCCGAAGACGCCGCCACTCTCGACATCCTCTCCAACGGCCGCCTCGAATACGGCATCGGCCGCGGCGGCCGTCCCGCCCACTACTACGGCTTCGGCATCCCCGTGGAAGACCGCGACCAGCGCTTCACCGAAGCCCTAGAGGTTCTGCTCGGCGCCTGGAACGACCCACCCCTCACCTTCCACGGTCAGCACTTCAACTACCAAGAGGTCAACGTCACTCCCAAACCTCTCCAACGCCCCCATCCCAGGCTCCGCATCGCCGCCAACAGCGGCGAGTCTCTCGAGCGCGCCGCTCAACTCGCCATCCCCATCATGATCACCCCCATCACCAACGCCCGCAGCGACCTCATCGAGCGCTGCCACACCTACCGCCGCATCCGCGAATCGATCGGCAAACCCGCCACCCCAGACGACATCGCCGTTCTCTTCCCGATCTTCGTCCACGAAACTGGCCAAACCGCCCTCGACCAAATGGAGGACAGCATGATGCGCTACATCCGCATCATCGCCCAGACCATGCTTGCCGGTTACATGCATCACGGCACGGACCCTACGCAAATCCCCCCCCTCGCCCAAAGACTCAACACCATCACCTATTCCGAGGTGCTCGCCACCATGTGCATCGCCGGCGACCCCGACCAAGTCCTCGCCGGACTCCAACGCGCGCAGGACGACTACGGCACCGGCCAGATCATGTGTTGGTTCAACGCCGGCGGCCTCATCCCGCACACCCGCGTCACCGATTCCATGCACCTCTTCATGCGCGAGGTGACTCCGCGCCTCTAGCGCACCCCTTCCAAGGCACGCGAAGCAGCGCAGGCCAAAACCGTCCCAGAACTCGGTGAGCGAGGCGCACGGCGTGCCCGTCCTACGCGAAGCTTCCTACTGCTGATCCCCACCCGCGCTCAGTGACTCGCCTCTCGGCACGAAGTAGTCGAACCGCGCCTTCCGCTCCCGGAACCGCCACCCCGCCTCCGTTTTCACAATCGTGTCCTCGTACGACCCCAGCGCTTCGAAATCGCTCCCACGCTGCGTTGTCCCCCGTAGCTCGAAATAGCTCCGTCCCCGCGCCTCCCGCTCGCTCACCAGCTCCACCGAGGGATTATGGATCAAGTGCCGGATGTAGCTGAACGCCTCCCCCACCTCCTTCTCAATGAACGCTCGCAGCGCCGCCCGGCCCGAAGGCCGCTGCCCCCGCACATCAAACGTCCCATCCTCCGTGAAGCACTCCAGCCAGGCCGCGAAATCCCCTCGGTCCACCGTCCAGCAGTACCGCTCCATCAGGTTCAGGATCGCGTCCCGGTCCGACAATCCACCGGCCTGCCCCGCAGTCGGCATCGCTCTCTCCCCTACTCTCCGGATTCCCACTGGGGCTTGCGCTTCTCCACGAAGGCGCGCAATCCTTCGTCTCGCTCCGGCGACCCCAGATTCCCCACGAACATCTCGGCCTCGATCACCAGCCCTTGATCCAGCGGTGCCCGCATCCCTTCGGTTACGGCCCGTTTCGTCCGCTCCACCGCCCCGGGGCCACTCGCCAGCACCTCCCGCGCCAGCCCCAGCGCCGCCGCGTCCAACTCCTCCGGCTCGCACAACCGATTCACCAACCCGATCTCATACGCCTCCTCCGCCCGGATCCGGCGTCCCGTCAACAGCAATTCCTTCGCCCGCGACTCCCCCAGCAACCGCGGCAACCGCTGCGTCCCCCCCCACCCCGGAATCACGCCCAGCAATACCTCCGGCTGCCCGAACGACGCCGCCTTCGACGCCACCCGCAGATCGCACGCCAGCGCCATCTCCGTCCCACCTCCCAGCGCCGCTCCTCCTATCGCCGCGATGTAGACCTTCCGGCTCCGCTCGATCCCGCGCAACATCGCATGCCCCGCATATACGAACCGCGCCCCTTGCTCCACCGTCAGCCCTCGCAATGCTGTGATATCGGCCCCGGCCACCCATACCTTCGGCAGCGCCGACCGCAGGATCACCACCCGGGCCGATTCCTCCTCCACCGCCGCCACCGTCTCCGTCATCTCCCGCACCATCGCCGCGTCGAACGAATTGATCCGATCAGCCCGATCGATCGTGATCGTGATCACGCCCGCATCCGGCCGCTCGACATGGAACCGCTCCGATACCATTGCTTCCCCCGAGCCGCGCCGCCCTCCATCGAACTTCACTGTCGTATCCGCGCTTATCCGCGAACAGCCGAAGGAGCGCCCGCCGCAACGTATCGCCTCTTTACCCCAGTGCCAAGCCACGGCGTAGAATCGCCCGGCGACCGACAAGGAAAGAACAACATCATGGACTTCGAATTCACAGAACAGCAGCGCCTGATCCAGCAGGGCGTGCGCGACACCGTCAAGGACTTCGGCCTCGAATATTGGCGGGACAAGGACCGCGCCCACGAGTTCCCCACCGAACTCTGGAGCGCCATCGGCCAAGGGGGATGGATCGGGGTCGCCATCCCGGAAAAGTACGGCGGCGCCGGCCAAGGCGTCCTCGAACTCGGCCTGGTCACCGAGGAAGCCTGCCGCGCGGGCGGCGGCTCCACCCTCTCCATGCTCTTCATGGTCACTCCCGTCTTCGGGGCCGAGACCGTCAAGCGGCACGGCAGCGAAGAGCAAAAGCAAAAGTACCTGCCCCCCATGGCCGCCGGCGAACTCGACTTCAGCATGGCCCTCACCGAGCCCAACGCCGGCAGCAACACCCTGGGGATCGAAACCGCCGCCGTCCGCGACGGCGACAGCTACCGCGTCAACGGGCAGAAAGTCTGGATCACCGGCATCGACAAAGCGCAGCAGTGCCTCGTCGTCACCCGTACGACCCCGTTCCAGGACACTCCCAAAAAGAGCTTCGGCCTCAGCCTGCTCGTCGCCGATCTCCCGTCCGAAGGCCTCACTTACCAACCCATGGAAAAGCTCGGCACCCGCTGCCTCAACTCCTGCCAAGTCTTCTTCGACGATGTCCGCGTCCCCGCCGACGGGCTCGTCGGCGAGGAAGGCAAAGGCTGGGGCTACATCCTCGATACCCTCAACTCCGAACGCATCGTCACCGCCGCCGGCTGTCTCGCCAGCGGCGACATCGCCCTCCGCCTCGCCGCCGACTACGCCTCCAACCGCATCGTCTTCAACCGTCCCATCGGCGCCAACCAGGGTATTCAATTCCCCCTCGCCGAGATCAAGATCACCCTGGAAGCCGCGCGTCTGCTCAACTACAAGGCCGCCTCGCTCTACGACAACGATCAAAACGCCGGCGCCGAAGCCAACATGGCCAAGTATCTCGCCGCCGAGGCCGCCTTCGCCGCCTGCGATCGCGCCATCCAAACCATGGGCGGCTACGGCTACGCCGTCGACTCCGACCTCGAACGCCTTCTCCGCGACGTCCGCCTCTTCCGCCTCGCCCCCGTCGCCCAGGAGATGATCCTCAACTACGTCGGGCAGCACATCCTCGGCATGCCCCGCTCGTACTAGTTATCCTTGATTGCCAGCACCGTCGCCTGTTGATCTCTATCGGCGCCTGCGGACGAGGGAGAGCGAGGCGCCTGTCCCTGCGCGCTTGGCCGCGACAAGTGCAGCCGAAGTAAGCGTCGCCCGCTGTTGAACGGCACGACATCCACTGCACCTAATCGATCGCCCACCTAACCTAGACTGGTGGGCGCACCGACTGGCACTCCATCTCTTCCCACCCCCGTCCTCGTCGGCGATCAACGCGTCGCCTACACCATCCGGCGATCCACCCGTGCCCGCCATTCCTCCATCCACATCCATCCCCGCCGTGGTCTCGAAGTCGTCCTCCCCCCGGGCGTCCCAACCGCCAGCGCCGCCATGCTCCTCCGTAAGGAAGGGCGCTGGCTGGCGAAGCATGCCGACGAACTCCACCGCGCCACCCGCACCCCCCCGCCCCTGCAGACCGGCGTCCATCTCCCCCTCCGCGGCCACTGGTACACCCTTGCCCTCAACACCAGCCCCACCCCTCGCGCCGTCCACACCGGCGATACCCTCCTGGTCTCCACCCCCCATCCGCACGATCCCACCGCCGTTCGCGCCCAGCTCGAGCGCTGGTACCGCAATCTCGCCCGCCGCTTCATCACCGACCGCGTCCACGCTCTCCACGACGCGGCCGATCCCCCTGTCGCCCGCATCAGCATCCGCGACCAGCAAACGCGCTGGGCCAGCTGCTCCAACAACGGCTCCCTCAGCTTCAACTGGCGCCTAGTCATGGCTCCACCCCCCGTTCTCGACGCCGTCGTCGCTCACGAACTCGTCCACCTCACCGTCCACAACCATTCTCGGCGCTTCTGGCACGCTCTGGACCAGCGCTTCCCGCAGCACCGCGCCTGCCGTCGCTGGCTCCACCACAACGGACCCCGGCTCACCCTCTGAAGCCGAATCCCGACCCAATCGGTCACGCCCGGTACACTCCACAAGCAATGGCCGAACGCCCCTCTCCCCAGCCCCCACCGACCACGCCCGCGTATCCGCGCACGGACTTGCGCCGGCCCACCATCTTCTTCTGGTGGGTTCCTTTCACCCTCGCCGCCATCGCCGGTCTCCTGACCTACGCCATCGTCGCCTCCCAAGACAACGTCTATCGCGCGCGCAGTGAGTTCATCGTCCCTCCCAGCAGCCCCATCGCGCCCGAGGACTACACTCAACTCGCCCGCAGCGAAATCCTCCTTTCCACGATCATCCGCGAACTCCATCTCGACACTACTGCCGACGCCCTCCGCAACGACGTTCACGCCCGCACCGACGGCACGCTCATCGCCATCGAAGCGGACGCACCCTCTCCCGCCCTCGCCCAACTCCTCGCCATCGGGATCAGCAACGCCATCGTCCACAGCGCGCCACTTTCGTTGGACGCTCCCGCCCCCACTCAGCTCGGCCAAGTCGCCGTCCCGCGCGAGCCTCTCCCCAACAACGCCCCGCTCTACACCGCCAGCGCCGTCGCCGCCGCTCTCGTAATCGGCCTGATCGGCGCCAGCGTCCTCGCCTCCCGTGAGCGTCCCCTCCAACCGGCCGGCGATATGCAGTGGCTAGCCAGCCTCCCCACACTCGGATCCATCCCCAGCTCCCGCAACCAGGACAGCCCCACTCTCCTCAGCCAGCCCCACTCGCCAGAGGCCACCGCCCTCCGCGATCTCCAAACCACGATCGAGGGGCTTCGCACCGCCGAGAGCCTCCGCGCCATCCTCGTCGCCGGCGTCGACGCCCAGGCCGACGCCGACTCGATCGCCGTCAACCTCGCGCTCGCCTTCGCCGAAACCGGCCGGCGCCTCCTCTTGATCGACGCGAATCTCCATCAGCCCAGCGTCCATCGTCTTCTCCAGCTCCCCAACCAGCACGGCCTCACCGACGCCCGCTTCTCGAACCTCACCCCGCCCGCACAGGAGATCCCCGGCATACCCCTTCGTGTCATCACCAGCGGCGTGCTCCCGCCTCACCCCTCCGAGCTACTCGCTACCCCCCGCTTCGCTACCCTCCTCGCCGAGCTTCCCCGCAGCGCCGAGCTCGCCATCCTCGACGCCCCCGATCTCATCGAGAGCAACGCCGCTGCTGTACTCGCCGGCACCTGCGACGCCATCCTCCTAGTCGCCGACGCCAACCGCACCCATCTCGAAGAGCTCCGCGCCGCTGGCCAAACCCTACGCGCAGCCGGCAAGCCGATCCTCGGCGTCGTCTGGAGCAACGCGCCTCGTCCCACCAGCGAGCCCACGTCCAACCCTGCTTCCCTCACCGCGCGGGCATCTCCCGCTACCGCTAACACCTCATCCCATCACACGAGGAGTTCCTGAACCATGCGCGTTGAAGCCAGGATCGACTGCGACCTCGCCCAGGTCCCCGCCTACGCCCAGCACGCCGAGCGCCTCGGTTTCGACGCGCTCAACACACACGAAACCCAGCACGATCCCTTCTTCCCCCTCGTGCTCGCCGCCGAGCACACGCAGCGCATCACGCTGGGCACCAACGTCGCCATCGCCTTCCCCCGCAGCCCCATGATCACCGCCAACATCGGCTACGACCTCCAACGTCTCAGCAACGGCCGCTTCCGCCTCGGCCTCGGCCCCCAGGTCAAGGGTCACAACGAGCGCCGCTTCAGCGTCCCCTGGTCCGCGCCCGCCCCCCGCCTGCGCGAGTACGTCCTGGCCCTCCGCGCCATCTGGAATTGCTGGAACGGCGGCGGCCCCCTCGACTTCCAGGGCCAGCACTACACCTTCACCCTCATGACCCCCTTCTTCCGCCCCCCACCCCTCGACCACCCCCACATCCCCGTCTACCTCTCCGCCGTCGGCCCCGGCATGTGCCGCCTCGCCGGCGAGGTCGCCGACGGCCTCCGCCTCCATCCCCTTTGCTCCGTGAAGTACCTCAGCGACATCATCCTCCCCAACGTGGAAGCCGGGGCCCGCGACGCCGGTCGCTCCCTCGCCGACGTCGATCTCGTCTGCGGCGGCTTCCTCATCCCCGCGGACGACGACCAAGCCATCCGCAGCGGCAAAGCCGCCGTAGCCCAGCGCATCGCCTTCTACGCCTCCACCCGCACCTACCAGCCGGTCCTCGACATCCACGGCTGGGGGCACCTGACCGCCCAGTTCCACGAACTATCCATCCAAAACCGCTGGCAGGAGATGCCCGAACTCGTCAGCGACGCCATGCTGGAAGCCTTCACCGCCATCGGCCCGCCCGAGGTCGCCGCCCGCGACGCCATCGCCCGCTACGGCGCCACCTGCTCCTCCGTCTCCCTGGACATGCCCCCCGGCAGCGCCGAGGATGACGCGACCCTCCGCCGTCTCATCGACACCTTCCACACCGGCTAACCCCAATGCGCGTCGAAACTCGACTCACCGGCCTCACCGATCTCCCCGCCAAGGCACGCCACGCCCAAACGCTCGGTTACGATGGCCTCGCCACCCAAGAGACCGCCCACGACCCCTTCTTCCCCCTCCTCCTCGCCGCCGAGCGCGCTCCCACCCTCACGCTCGCCACGAGCGTCGCCATCGCCTTCCCCCGCAGCCCCATGATCACGGCCCAACTCAGCTACGACCTGCAACGCTTCAGCAACGGCCGCTTCCGCCTCGGCCTCGGCCCCCAGGTCAAGGGCCACAACGAGCGCCGCTTCAGCGTCCCCTGGTCCGCCCCCGTTCCCCGCCTGCGCGAGTACGTCCAGGCCCTCCGCGCCATCTGGGACTGCTGGAACGGCGGCGGCCCCCTCAACTTCCAGGGCCAGCACTACACCTTCACCCTCATGACCCCCTTCTTCCGCCCCCCGCCCATCGCCCACCCCCACATCCCCGTCTACCTCTCCGCCGTCGGCCCCGGCATGTGCCGCCTCGCCGGCGAGGTCGCCGACGGCCTCCGCCTCCACTCCCTCTGCTCGGCCAAGTACCTCAGCGGCGTCATCCTCCCCAACCTGGAGGCCGGGGCCCGCCGCGCCGGCCGCTCCCTCGCCGACGTCGATCTCGCCGCCAGTGCCCGCGTCATCGTCGCCACCGACGACGCAACCGTTCGCCGTGGGAAGGCCGAACTCGCCCGCCTCATCGCCTTCTACGGATCCACCCAGATCTACCAACAGGTCCTCGGCCTGCACGGCTGGGGCAACCTCCAGCGCCAGCTCCACGACCTCTCCGCCGCCGACCGCTGGGACGAGATGCCCAACCTCATCAGTGACGCAATGATCGAGACCTTCGGCGTCGTCGGCCCGCCAGACGCGATCGCTCCCAAACTGCGCGAGCGATTCGGTCCCTGCTCCACCGTCCTCCTCTCCATCCCCGACGGCTCCAACCCCGGAGACACCCCCGCCGACGAAGCCAACGCCCGCGCGATCCTGTCGGCACTTCGCGGGTAGCAGCTAAGCGTCGGCATGCTCTGGTAGCCCAACTGCGGCACGAAACTGCGACAAGAAAGCATCCCAAGAGTCACCCTTCTGCCGAATCACATGGCCAACATCAAAGAAACGATCGGTGGAAGGCGTTTCACTGGTCAACTGGTCAACTCGTCAAGCGCGAACCGTCCTGGATGGATCAGCGTCCATCGCTCACGAAAGTCTGAACATTTCAGATGCGATTTCTCAGCCTCACCCAGACAGTTATGGAGGTTCGACACATCCGTACCTCCTTTCACCTCTATAGCGATTCGTGACTCGAAACTGTCGCCCACTTGCTCGAGAACCGCGACATCCGGATCGCTCCCAAGCTTGACCAAAACATCACGCTCAGCCGGGTTCTTGAGGCGGATTTCGCTTCCAGTCTTGACCTGCAAGAAATCAGCGAGCGCCTCTCCAATAGCCTGAAATACGCCCTGGACCGCAACCGCACCAATCTGATTATTGTGGCTGCCATACAGGGTTGATCCGAGCGTCAAAAGCGTGAGATCAGACAAGTCACGAGCCGTGAAGCTGTCGAGGGTAGCGACAAGTGCGCTGGCAGCTGCGGCGAACGCTCGACACAACTCCGGAAGTTCTGCCGCCTGATCACTCGAAAGAACGCCTTTCCGTTCCGCAGAGGCGAACCGGCCATAGCCGTACATCTGACTGAAAGCCTTCTGTGACACGCCGATCAACATCCGGTAATACCCGATGAGTGAAGGTTTCGCCTCGATAACCGCAGGAACCGGAAAGATGAGTTCTCCGCGCAACCCTAGACTCGCGAGCTTGGTCAAACTTTCCGAAGGTGCATACTCATCGAGTTCATCGTTCAACGTTTCCACTCCGACTCGCTCAACAGCTTCCCTCAGAGCAGGCTGAAGATTCTGCTTGCGGGCCAGAAGAATTCCGTCGAACAAATCGATCGCCCGAGCAGGTGACAGGGGAGCAGTCTCTGATGCCATCGCGCGGTAACTCTAGCTGAAGAGCACCGACTGAACTTCTTCTCTAATTCGGCACTCAATGAGAGGCAAATAATCAATGGAGAGTTCTACACCGATAAAGCGTCTCCGTTCTTGGAGTGCGACCACACCAACTGTGCCGGACCCTATGAAAGGATCTAAAACAAAGTCTCCCTCGTTCGTCGTGAGGCGTAAGCATTGCTCGACAAGCCCTGTCGGAAACGTTGCGAAGTGCGCACCTCGGAATGGGACGGTCGGAATCTCCCAGACAGTCCGTAAATTCCTTCCGTTAGGACCCTTCATAGCTTCGTGGTTGTACAAGTAGCGCTCATTCTTACTGAAGAGAAAGAGGTACTCATGCGAGCGAGTGGGCCGGTCTTTGACTGACTCAGGCATACAGTTCGGCTTGTACCAAATCACGTCAGCACGAAGGTACCAACCGGCCTGTTGCACGGCGAGCGCTAGCTTCCATGGAATACCAATCAGATCCTTGGGTTTCAGACCATCAGGCGTGGGTGGACGATATCTCATCGCACGAACAGGATTCTTTTTATCGGGAGCGCGCCACCCCCGGTCGCCAGATGTATACGAGTCTCCAATGTTTAACCACAGAGTCCCATCGGAGCGCGTGACCCGTCGCACTTCTTCAAGCACAGAGACCACGTTTGCGATGTAGTCATCTGGGTCGTCCTCTGCGCCGATCTGATCCTTCGCCTTGTAGTCCCGCAGGCCCCAATAAGGCGGAGAGGTGACCGTGCTTTGCACGACTTCGCACGGCACAGTCTTCAGCACTTCCCTCGCGTCACCCACGAACACCGCCGATTCACCGGATGCGACAAGTTCAGCAACCGGCCACGCTCCATTCCCGTTGCTCCTGAAGTGCACCTGCGTCACGGCGAACCTCCCAGCGCTTCTGCCAAGCTAAGTACATATGTTCTCTTCGTCAAACATAGTCCCCCTGCCGCTACGACCGCCCGCACACCAGCTTGTCCTCAACTACGGCGATTCGCGTCCGTTCCTGCGGGGGACGCTAGCATGCAACCCCATGACCGACTCAGACTCCGCCACACTCGTTGCCGCGGCCCGTGCAGGCGTCGCCGATGGCGACGCCGCCGGCGACCCTCCGGCAAGCTGGCACGGCCGCGCCCGGGTCCGCATCTGGCAGCAGGGCTGGATCATCGGCGAAGGCGAAGCCGCCGATCCCGATGCGCGGACCGCCGTCCGCGCCGCCGCCGCTCGCGCCGCCGCCGACCGGCAACCCGCCGAGCAAGAAGCGCCGTCCCCCGAGGCACCCGCTTCCCAATTCCACAACGAATTCGAAGAGCCGCCCGCCGCGGAGCAATCGCCGCCCACACCCCCCGCCTTCCTCGAGATCGAAACCGCCGGCGCCATCGAGACGATCAACCCGCAAGGGCTCTCCGGGCTTCTGCAGAGCGTCCGCACCCCCTGCGACGGCCTCATTCTCTCCCACGACGGACGGCCCAGCGGCGGCTGGCCCAGCGATCCCCTGCACGCCGGCGAGCCCACGCCGTACTGGATCAAGGGTCTCCTCAAGCAAGCCCGCCCGCCCGGCTATTGGCTTCCCGCATCCGTGACCGTCCAGCGCTTCACCGCCAACCGCCTGCTCGCCCTGCTCGAACCACCCGCCGCCGCGAACGGCGACCCGCCACCCGGTCGCATCGCCGAACTCCACGGCGACACGCGCCTCGTCGCGCAAGAAGAAGTCACCCACGACCGCCTGCTCGCCGCCGCCCTGCAAGCCGGCGCCTGGCTCGGCCGGCACCAGCGCCCCAACGGCCTCTTTCGCTACGAGTTCGTCCCCCAACGCGACCAGTGGTCTCCCGCCGACTCCATCGTCCGCCAAGCCGGCTGCGCTTGGAGCATGGCCAAGCTCGCCCGCGCCACCCGCCAGAAGCCCTTCGTCGCCGCGGCCGCCCGTGCCATTACCGGCCTTCTCCAGACCGGGCTCCGGCGCGACGGCCCCGGCAGCCTCGCCACCCTCGCGGACGGAGATGGTCACCGCCGCGTGGGCGCCATCCCTCTCACCCTCCTCGCCCTCGCCGAAATCGAGGGGCGCGCCCAGGGCCCCATCTCTCCCACGGAGGACCTCACCGCCACCTTGCTCGCCCTCCAAGACCGCAGCGGCGCCTTTACCCAGAGCGCCCGCGGCGCCGACCTGGAGGGCAGTGAAACTTACTATGCCGGACAGTGCACTCTCGCCCTCGCCCACCGCTATCTCACCACCAAGCGTGATCGTCTCGCCGACGCCGTCCGCGCCGCCCTCAATCACTACCGCGATTGGTGGGCACAGGACACCAACAAAGACCTCGCCTTCCCTGCCTGGATGATCCAGGCCTGCGAGCTCGCGGACGCCATTCCCGCCACTGCCGGCGCCGCCGATTTCGCCTACGACATGGCCGACTGGACCCTCGATCGGCAGTACCTGTCCGCCCACCCCATCCCCGCCTGGGCCGGGGGCTTTGAAGGCGGTCCCGGCGTCGGAACCGCCGCCTACGCGGAAGGCATCGCCGCCGCCTTGGCACTCGCCCGCCGCCGCGGCGACATCGACCGCGCCACCCGCTACCGGGCTGCCCTGCTCCAAGCCCAACGCTTCCTGCTCCAACTGCAACTCGGCGCCGCCGATCTTGTCTTCATTCGCAGCCCCGGCCACCACGGCGCCGTCCGGCGCTCCCTCCGCCATCGCGCTCTCCGTTGCGACAATGCCCAGCATCTCATCATGGCCGCGCTCCGCACCGCTTCCCTCCTCGAACAAGAGCAGCGTCAAGCCCAAGCCGCCGAAGCCGATCCGGCATCCGCAGCCCAATCCGACTGATGCGCGCCGTCCGCGTTACCGCCAACCAGTGCCTCGCCGTCCAAGACATCGACCTCCACCCAGAACCCGGCGAGGTCCTCCTCGCTGTCCGCGACTGCGGCATCTGCGGCACGGACCTCCACGCCCTCCGCTACCCGGAAACCTTCAATACCCAACCCGGCACCATCCTCGGCCACGAGTTCTCCGGCGTCGTCGCCGAAGTCACCCGCGACGCCGGCCCCTGGCGTCCCGGTGATCGCGTCGTCTCCATTCCCGCCATGACCTGCGGCGCCTGTCCCGAATGCACCGCCGGCTACGACTGGCGCTGCGTCCGATCCCTGGGCCACGGCCTCAACCACGCCGCCATTCCCGGCGCTTTCGCCGAGTACGTACGCGTCAGTCCGCACGCCCTCTTCTCCATCCCCGACACGCTCTCCGACCGGCACGCCGCCCTCACCGAGCCCCTCGCCGTCGCGCTGCACAGCCTTAACCGCGTGCGGCTCGCCCCCGGCGAACCCTGCATCATCATGGGCGCCGGCCCCATCGGCCTCTTCACGCTCGTCTGGGCCAAGCTGCGCGCCGCCCATCCCATCGTCGTCTCCGACCCCGCGCCCGCCCGACGCAATCTCGCCCAAGCGCTCGGCGCCGACGCCGCCCTTGACCCAAACCAAGCCGACCCGACCGCTACCCTGCGCGAACTCGCCCATGGCGCCTGGCCGGCCGTCGTCTTCGAATGCGTCGGCACGCCTCCCGCCCTGCAAGAAGCGATGCGCCTCACCGGCCGCAACGGCCGCGTCGCCGTCACCGGCGTCTGTCTGCAGCCCTACCAGCTCCAGCCCATGACCGCTCACGGCCGCGAACTCGAAATCCACTACGTGTTCGCCTACACCCGCGCTGAATTTCAGGAGGCGCTCGCCACGCTCGCGCGCGGCGCCATCCCCGCCGATCAGCTCATTAGCGACATCATCACCCTTGACGAAGTCCCCGCCATGTTCACCGCCCTCGCGCAGCCCAGCACGCAAGTCAAGGTCCTCGTCGAGCCTCGGCTTACGCGCTAGCACGGGCGGTCACGCGCGAGCGGCTCCTAATACTCCACCTCCCCATCCTCGCCCCGCGCGCGGACTATCATAGGGATAGATGCTTCGGGGACGAGCTGCGCAGAGCCCTCCGGAAAGAAGCGCAGAGGGAACGCATGACGACCGCCCAGCAGCCACAGCCCCCCACCGCTTCCACCGGACCCGCCCGCACCGAGCACGCGGATGAAACCCATTCCAGCCCCGGCCTCACGAACGAGGAGCTCATCAGGCGCTGGTACCAGATGGTGCTCGCGCGCAAGATCGGCGAGCGCTGGTTCGTCCTCAATCGCCAAGGCAAAGCTCCCTTCGTCATCACCGGCCAAGGCCACGAAGCGACCCAAGTCGGTACCGTCGCGGCCCTCTCCGCCGGCAAGGACTGGGTCGTTCCCTACTATCGCGACCTTGGCGTTGCCCTCGCCCTCGGCATGACCCCCAGCGAACTCATGCTCAACGTCTTCGCGAAAGCCGACGACCCCAACAGCGGCGGACGCCAGATGCCCGCCCACTGGAGCCATAAGCGCCTCCGCATGGTCTCCGGCTCCAGCGTCGTCGGCACGCAGCTCCCCATCGCCGCCGGCCTCGCCTGGGCCGCCAAGCTGCAGGGGCACGACGCCGTCGCCGTCACCTACCTCGGCGAGGGCTCCACCAACCAAGGCGAGTTCCACGAGGGTCTCAACTTCGCCGCCGTCCAGCGTCTCCCGCTCGTCGTCGTCGTCGAGAACAACGGCTACGCCATCACCGAGATCCAAACGAAAGAGATGGCCATCACGGATGTCGCCGACCGGGCCCAGGCCTACGGCGTCCGCGGCGCCGTCGTCGACGGGAACGATCTGATCGAGGTCCACCGCGCCATGCAAATCGCCGTGCAGGCAGCCCGCCGCGGCCACGGCCCTACCCTACTCGAAGCGAAAACCTACCGTACCGTTCCGCACTCCTCCGACGATGACGACCGCCGCTATCGCACCCGTGAAGAGCTCGACCTCTGGCGCGCGCGCGATCCCATCGACCGCCTTCGCAAGCACCTCCTCGAAGCCCGCATCCTCACCTCCGAGCAGGCCGATGAACTCATCGCCAAGGCCACCGAAGAGCTCCGCGGCGCTGAAGCCTTCGCCGCCGCCGCTCCAGACCCGGACCCCACCTCCCTGGCCACCCACCTGTACGCGGACTCCACCACCCTGCCCACCTCAAGCCCCCCGTGACGCAAACATCTATCGCTGAAGCCATCCAGAGCGCCCATCGCGAGATCATGCGCGACGACGAGCGCGTCATCCTCCTCGGCGAGGACGTCGAAGCCGGCGGCGTCTTCCGCATCACCAACGGGCTCCTCGACGAGTTCGGGCCCCACCGCGTCTTCGACACCCCCCTCTCCGAAGCGGGGTTCACCGGCGCCGCCATCGGCGCCGCCATAGGCGGCATGCGCCCCATCGTCGAGATCCAATTCGTCGACTTCATCCTCCCCGCTCTCAACCAACTCATCTCCGAAGCCGCCAAAATGCGCTACCGCAGTCTCGGCACCTGGACCGTCCCCCTCGTCGTCCGTGCGCCCTACGGCGGCGGCGTCCACGGCGGCCTCTACCACTCCCAGAGCATGGAAGCCCTCTTCGCCCACGTCCCCGGACTCAAAGTTGTGATGCCCGCCACCCCCACCGACGCCCAAGCGCTCCTCCACAGCGCCGTCCAAGACCCCGATCCCGTCATCTTCCTCGAGCACAAGCGCTCCTACCGTCTCATCCGGGAAGAGATCCCCGAGCCGCTTCCCTCCGTTGCCATCGGCCAGGCCGCCCTCCGCCGCGACGGGCAGGATATCGCCATCATCGCCACCGGACTCGCCCTCCACCACAGCCTCGCCGCCGCCCAGCAACTCCAAGCCGAGAGCATCGACTGTCTCGTCCTCGACCTCCGTACCGTCCTTCCCCTCGACAAGCCCGCCATCCTCAATGCCGCTCGCCACACCGGCAAGGTCCTCATCGTGCACGAGGACCACCTCACCGGCGGGATCGGCGGCGAGGTCGCCGCCATCATCGCCGCCGAGGCCTTCGAGCACCTCGACGCTCCCATCCAGCGCCTCGCCGGTCCGGACGTCCCCGCAATGGGCTACCACCCTGCCCTCGAGCAAGCCTTCCTCCCCAACCCCGACACCATCGCACAGGCCGCGCGCAGCCTGGCCGCTTACTGATGGCCACCCTCACCATGCCGCAGCTCGGAGAGAGCGTCACGGAGGGCACCGTCATCCGCTGGCTCAAGCAACCCAACGACCAGGTCGCCCTTGACGATCCCCTCGTCGAGATCGACACCGAAAAGGTCAACGTCGAGATCCCCTCTCCCTTCGCCGGCACCCTCAGCCGCATCATGGTCGAGGAAGGCCAGACCGTCCCAATCGGCACACCCCTGGCGGAGATCCAAGGGACCGGCGAACCGGCCGGCGCGGAGCAACCCAGCGGCGACAGGCCCGCCCAAGCGCCCACCGCCGCCGCCGCCAGCGCGCCGCCTCAAGAGCCCATGCCGCAGACCGCTCAGCCCCCAACCGGCAGCGCAAGAGGCGCCGCTACCCCAAAGCTCTCCCCCGTCGTGGCCCGCCTCGCCGCTCAGCACGATATCGACCCCGCCACCCTGCGCGGCAGCGGCGCCGGCGGCCGCGTCACCAAGAAGGACATGCTCGCCGCCATTGAGGCGCGGTCCGCCCCCCCATCGTCAGAAGCCTCTCCCGCCGTAACGGACGCTCCGCGCCCACCCACGGAGCGGCCCGCTGAAGACCGCGCCGTGCCCGAAACCCCCATGCGCCGCGCCATCGCCGATCACATGACCCGCAGCCGCCGCACCGCCGCCCACGCCTGGCTCGTCATGGAGACGGACGTCACCGCGCTCGTCGCCGCCCGCAGCGCCCGCAAAGACGCATTCCGCCAGAGCGAAGGCGTCGCGCTCACCTACCTCGCCTTCATCGCCCACGCCGTCGCCCGCGCCCTCCAGCAATTCCCCCGCCTCAACGCTACCTGGCAGGACGGCCAGCTCTTCGAGCGCCGTGACATTAACCTCGGCTTCGCCGTCGACGTGCCCGACGGCCTCGTCGTCCCCGTGGTTCACCAAGCCGATCGCATGAGCATCGCCGACCTGGCACGGGCGATCGCCGACATCGCCGCCCGTGCCCGTGGCGGCGGCCTCAAGCTCCACGAGATCCGGGGCGGCACCTTCACCATCGACAACACCGGCGCCTTCGGCACCGCCCTGAGCGCTCCCATCATCCACCAACCCCAAGTCGCCATCCTCACCACCGAGGCCATCATCAAGCGTCCCGTCGTCATTCCAAGCACGGACGGCGCCGCGGGCGGTACCGACGCCCTCGCCATCCGGGCCATGATGAACCTCTGCCTCTCCTTCGACCATCGCGCCTTGGACGGCGCCCTCGCCGCCCGCTTCACCGGCCGCGTCAAGAAGATCATCGAAGCGATCGGCCCCGACACGCCCATCCACTAGCCTCCGTGAGCCGCCCGCGCGCCGCACGCGTGTTGGACCGTGCGGCAGCGGAGCAGCGCGCCGGCGAGTTGTGACCGCCCCCCTACCCCACAATTGCGGGCCGCACCTCCCGCCAGAACCGCTCCAGCCGCCGCAACTGTCCGTCCACCCGCCCCGTCTCCCAGGCCGCACCCCCATCCCCCAGCATGAGCAGCACCGACGAAACCCCCGCCTCCCGGTGCGTCCGCAGCGCCTCCGTCATCGCCGCCGCATCATCGCTCAGCTCTACCATCCACTGAATGGGGAAAGGCTCCCCACTGCGCCCCGCCGCCGCCAGCTCCGCTCGCAGCCGCTGCACCACCGGCTTCGACCCGCCGACTCCCTCCATCGAGATCCCGATCCAGCCATTGCCGATCCGCGCCGCCCGCCGCTCCGCCGCCTCCACGAAGCCCCCCACGATGATCGGCGGCCCGCCCGGCGTCAGCGGCTTCGGCTCCATGTTCATCGCCCGGATCGTCGTGAAGCGTCCGGCGAAGTGCACCGGCTCCGCCCCCCAACATACCCGCAGCACCGCCACGCCCTCCTCGAACCGCGCCGCCCGCTCCTCGAAGGCCACGCCGAGCGACTCGTACTCAGCCGCGCTCCAACCCATCCCCACTCCCAAGCGAAACCGCCCGCCGCTCAGCACGTCCAACTCCGCCGCCTGCTTCGCCACCAGCGCCGGTTGCCGTTGCGGCAGCACCAGGGCCGCGCTCTGCAACAGCAGCCGCTCCGTCACCGCCGCCAGGTGCGCGAGCAGCGTGAGCGGCTCATGCTGATCGACCGGCGCCGCGTAGAGCGGCCGCTCCCGGCCCGCCTGCTCGTAGGCATAGGTCACGTGATCGTTGCTCCCCAGCCAATCGAACCCGATCCCCTCCACCCCCTGCGCGAAGTCGCGCGCCTCCGCCCCGTCCATCCCCCAGCCCTGTCCCGGAAACATCACGCCCAGCTCCATCGGAATCCTCCACTTCCCGCCGGCGCCGCCGCCAGCGGCGTCCGCGGCATCCACAATCCCGCCGAGCCTATCAGCGCCCTCCGCCAAGCCGGCAACGAATCGCCGCAAGATTCGGTTAAGCACCAGGCAGTCCAGCGCGCGATCCGTCAGGCGATCCGTCGCCATTGCCGGTCCCGAACCGCTATGCTCACGAGGCCAGCCCTACACCACAGTTCGCGCGCTCATCGGGAAGGCCCATGATCACGAACGAACGCCACGCCGGCGAAGAAGGCGTTATCCGCAGCGACATCGCCGAGATGATCGACCGCGCCGCCGCCATGGCCGTCTACGCCTACAACGCCGTCAACCAAGCCCGCGAGCACAACGGCGAAACGATCGCCGTCCCCCAGACCCTCGTCGAGCGCCTCGCCGAGCAGACCTACACCGACGTTCTCCGCTACTCCCTCGACGAGTGCGCCTGCTCTTGTCACCAAGAGCAAGACCACGAAGCCAACTGAGCCGCCAACCCCTGCTACCCTAGCCTGCGCTTGCACGGTTGCCGCGCGTCCCCGTCCCGGCCGCGCGGCGTGGGAGAAAGTAAGAAATGACCACCAGCCAATCCGTCGTCACCGAGAAACGCTACGCCAAAGGCTTCACCTGGCCCGAATACCTCGCCTACATCGGCTCCGGCAGAAACCTCAGCCGTCCCATGCCCAACGGCAAGCCCCGCCCCAACGGCAGCGAGCGCTTCGGCCGCAACATGGACGAGTTCACCCTCAGCGATGACGAGATCGCCCAGCTCCGGGCGCTGCCCAAGCTCAAGGTCCTCGTCCTCGGCGAGGACTGGTGCCCGGACGTCTTCCGCGGCGCCCCCGTCGTCGCCGCCATGGCCGAGGCCGCCGGCTGGAGCTTCCGCATGTTCCAGCGCGACGACAACAAGGACATCATGGCCGAGTTCATGAACAAGCAGGGCGACCAAGAGTTCGAGTCCATCCCCGTGGCCGTGCTCTACACCCAAGATCACCGCTATCTGGGCCACTGGATCGAGCGGCCCCAGGTCGCCAACGATTACATGGCCGGGATGCAGAAGCGCTTCACCAAGGGCCCCGGCGAGAGCGACGCGGACATGCGCAAGCGCATCAACGACGAGTACCGCCAGCTCCAAACCAGCGACGAGTGGGACCGTTGGCGGCACGAAACCGTGCGCGAGATCATCGCCCTCGTCCAGCAAGCGCTCGACGCCTAGCGACCGGCGCCGCGGCTCCGCTCCTCTCCCCCTCCCCCGGGAGCCGGCCAGAGGAGCGGCGAAGGCCCATGTCCACTGATCCCCCCGCCTCCAGGCACCGCATCGCCGTGGTCGAGTCCGACCCCGAGCTGCGCGCCGGCAGCGAGGCCTGGGAACGGCTGGCGGCGGAACTCGGCCGCGCCCAACCCGATCTGCTGGTCCTCAACGAACTGCCCTTCGGCCCCTGGCTGGCCGCCCGCGAGCGCTTCGACGCCGACGCCTGGCAGGCCTCCATCGCCGATCACGAGGCCGCGATCGCCGCCCTGCCCCAGCTCGGCCCGCCCGCCGTGATCGGCACCCGCCCCGCCGTCCTGGAGGGGCGGCGCTGCAACCAGGCCTTCCTCTGGACGCGGGAGGGGGGGCTCACGCACCCGCACACCAAGCAGCACATCCCCGACTCGCCCGGCTACCGCGAGACCACCTGGACCGAGCCCGGCCCCCAACGCTTCGCCACCGCCGACCTGGGGCCGTTGCGCGTCGGCATCCTCATCTGCACGGACATCATGTTCACCGAGCACGCGCGGGCCTACGGCCGGGCCGGCGCCCATCTGATCGCCGTGCCGCGCGCCACGCCCCCCGGCGCCGCGGCCATCTTCGACGCCGCCCTGCGCATGACCGCGATCGTCTCCGGCTGCTACGTCGCCACCTCCAACCGGCGCGGCCGGGACGGCGCCGGCGAGAGGTTCGGCGGGCGCGGCGGCGTCTACGACCCCCTGGGCGACCCCGTCACCCAGACCTCCGTCCGCCAGCGGCTGCGCCTGCACGAGATCGCCACCGACTACGTCGCCTGGAAGCGGACCGTCTACCCCTGCAACGTGGAGTAGCGCGCTCTGGATCAGCGTCGCCGTGATCGCGGCGAAACCAGCAATTGCACGAATATTCGCTTAGCTACACGATTTTACGTGTAGGAAACTCGATTAATCGTGTAGGATTTGGTCGAATAAACGACGGAAAAGATAAAGAATGCGTCTGAAACTCACATACGACAAGGTTCGGGCAACTGCGGGAATGGAGATCCTCAACCAGAGGCTCTTTGTCCTCAGCAGTCTAATACCACAGGGATTCGAGCCATTCTTCCGCGAAGAGACGCGCTACGAGCGTGCTCGCACATCCTCGGCGATCGAAGGTCACCACCTTAGCGAGAACGCAGCCCTCCGACTCTTTGTCGAGGGTCCGGATGTGGATGATCCTGCCCAGTTGGAGACCGCCAACTTGGCTATGGTCTATGAGTTGCTCGGCCATCTTGCTTTAGACGAAACCGTACAGCTTGACGAGGGACTGATCCGAGCAGTGCACTCGATCCTTCTGCGTGGAGTTGAAGGTCCTCAAGGCGAATCTCGCGGCCGGTACCGCGTTCGACCCGGCGCGATCATCGGTGAATCGTCTCTCGACGTTCGGTATCGACCACCCGCGCCCGAACAGGTTGCCGAACTGATGGAGCACTTCGTCAGTGATGTGCGGACCTGGCATGAGAATCGCGACGATGCACCGATTACGGCGGCGTTGACACATTTCGGACTCGTGTCGATCCACCCTTTCGAAGATGGAAACGGCCGGACCGCTCGCGCCGTGGCCGACCTCTTGATGGACCAGGGCAGAGCCACGCTTGGCGGCCTGCTCACGGTTAGCGCTGCGATCCTGGAAACTCGCGATGAGTACTACAAAGTCTTGGCCGACGTGCAAGGTCCTACGTTCAAAGAAGAGGTCGATGTCACGCCATTCATTGATTACCACACACGCGCACTCTCGCTGGCAGCGCTCGAATTAGAGAAGCGGGTCGTGACGATCGCAAAGATACGAAAAGCCCTGGAGGGCACGGGCCAAGCGCAGCGAACAGTTACAGGCGCAGTTTTCATGGGCCGAGTCGGGCCGATACCCGCCGCTCTCTACGCGAGGTTCAACGGCGTGTCGCACAGTACCGCCGTGTCCGACCTCAAGGGAATGATCAAGCGCGGAATGGTCGAAAAGCGAGGCGCTGGCCGAAATACCCGCTACGGCCTTACGGCAGAGTTCATGGACAAGGCTAAGCAAGCCGCTTCTGGCTCGTGACCAGCCGCCGCGGCGGGTACGTTACGCCGCCGTCGGTTAACGTGCTTGCAGCAAGTTCGATCGCGGCGCCGCCGGGCGCCGCCGGGTGACCGCCATGCCGGGGCAGCTCTTCACCCAGTACTTCCTCAGCGAGGGCATCCAGGCGACCCCCGAGTGGCGGGAGTCCGTGGAGCGGCCGGAGCCCTTCGCCGTCTTCGCGCGCGCCGTCGTCGATCACTTCAAAGCATTCAGCGGCTACGCGGACCCCAACGAGGCGACCACCGAGCAGGATCTGATCCGCCCGCTCCTGGAGCTGCTGGGCTGGCGCGACTACCTGCCGCAGCAGGGCGCGGCCCGCAACGAGGACATCCCCGACCTCCTGCTCTTCGCCGGCGCCGAGGAGAAGGCGCACGCCGCCGGCCGCGGCCATTCCCAGGAGCGCTACGGGGACGCGCTGCTGATCGAGGAGAGCAAGCGCTTCGGCCTGCCCCTCGACAACCGCGACCCGGACGACGCCGTGCAACGCAGCACCCCCCACGGCCAGATCCTGCGCTACCTGGCGACGGCGGAGGCGGTTGCGGACGGACGGCTGCGCTGGGGCGTCCTCACAAACGGCGGCGTCTGGCGGCTCTACGACTACCGCGCCCGGCCCCGCGCCAGCGGCTACTTCGAAGCCGACCTCAAGGCGATCCTCCAGTCCGGCGACTCGAACGCCCTGCGCACCTTCTACCTGCTCTTCCGCCGCGAGTCGTTCGTCCCGCGCCGGGGCGGCACCTTCATCGAGACGGCTCTGGCCGAGGGACGGCGCTACGAGGAGCAGGTCGCGCAGGACCTCTCCAGCGTGGTCTTCGAGCGGGTCTTCCCCAAGCTCGTGGCAGCTCTGGCGGACGCGGAGGGGGCGGATCTCGCGGAGGCGCGCCAGGCGGCGCTGATCTTCCTCTACCGGCTGCTCTTCCTGCTCTACGCCGAGGACCGGGGCCTGCTCCCCGTCGACGACTCCCGCTACGACGACTACGGGCTGCGCAAGCGGGTGCGCGACGACATCGCCGGCCGCATGGACCAGAGCGACACCTTCTCCACCACCGCCAGCCACTACGGCGACCATCTGACGACGCTCTGCCGGCTGATCGATCAGGGCGACGCCTCCATCGGCCTGCCGCCCTACAACGGCGGCCTCTTCGCCCCCGAAGCCGCGCCGCTGCTGGACCGGGTCCGCCTGCCGGACGCGATCGTGGCCCCGATCGTCTACGACCTCAGCCACGCCGAGACGCGCGAGGGGCGGCGCTTCGTCAACTACCGCGACATGTCCGTCCAGCAGCTCGGCTCGATCTACGAGCGGCTGCTGGAGCGGGAGCCGGTGCGCGACGGGGCGGGCGCGATCACCATCCGCCCCAACCCCTACGCCCGCAAGGACAGTGGCAGCTTCTACACCCCCCAGGAGCTGGTCGACCTGATCGTGGACCGTACCCTGAAGCCGCTGGCCGAGGAGCGGCTGCGGGCCTTCGAGGAGAAGTCCAAAGCGCTCAAGAGCGACCGCCGCCCCAAGGCCCAGCGGCTGGCCGAACTGCGCGAGCTGGACCCGGCCGCGGCCGTGCTCGATCTCAAGGTGCTGGACCCGGCCATGGGCAGCGGCCACTTCCTCGTCACCGCCGTCGACTTCCTCTCGGACTACATCGCCGAGCTGGTCGAGTACGTCCCGGCCGTGCCGGAATGGCTCGGCGGCGGCAAGGGCGGGAAAGGCGCGGCGGACGCGGCCTACGCCTCGCCGCTGGTGGAGCGGATAGCGGCGATCCGGGCCGAGATCATCGAGCGGGCGCGGGCGGCGGACTGGGTCCTGGACGCGGCCCAACTCAGCGACCAGGCGATCATCCGCCGCATGGTCCTCAAGCGCTGCATCTACGGGGTGGACAAGAACCCCCTCACCGTCGAGCTGGCCAAGGTGGCGCTGTGGCTGCACAGCTTCACCGTGGGCGCGCCGCTCTCCTTCCTCGACCACCACCTGCGCTGCGGCGATTCCCTGATCGGCCTGCGCGTGCTGGAGGCACGGGAGGAGCTGCGGCGGCTGGGGGGACTGTCCGCCAGCTCCGCCATCGCGGGCGCCGAGAGCGCCGCCTCGGGGATGCAGCGGATCGAGGAGCTGTCCGACGCCGACGTGGCCGAGGTGCGGGAATCCGCCGACCTCTTCCGGGGCGTCGAAGGGACCACGGCCGACCTGCGGGGGCTGCTCGACATCCTCTGCGGGCTGCGCTGGCTGAGCGCCGGGATGAAGAAGCGGGACCGCGCCGCCTTCGAGGCGCCGCTCGCGGAGGCGCTGGACCGGCAGCCGGCCCAGGCCTACGCCCTACTGGCCCGGGGCCGGGCAGCCGCCGATCCCACGGCCGATTCCCAAGCATTCGGGGAGCGCTGGGCGGCCGCCCGATCGCTTGCCGACCGCGAGCGCTTCCTGCACTGGGAGGCGGCCTTCCCCGGCGTCTGGCAGGGGTGGCAGGACAACAGGCCGCGGGGCGGGTTCGACGCCGTGATCGGCAATCCGCCCTGGGACCGGATCAAATTGCAGGAGGTGGAGTGGTTCGCCACGCGCTCGCCCGCGCTGGCTCTCGCCGAAACGGCGGCCGCCCGGCGGGCCGCCATCGGGCGGCTGCGGGAGGCGGGCGACCCCCTGGCGGCCGAGTTCGACGCGGCCAAGGGACGGGCGGAGGCGCTGGCCAAGCTGGTGCGCGGCTGCGGCCACTACCCCCTGCTGGGCGGCGGCGACGTCAACCTCTATTCGCTCTTCGTGGAGCGGGCCCTGCGCCTGATCAATCCCAACGGCCTGGTGGGGCTGCTCACCCCCTCCGGGATCTACGCCGACAAGAGCGCCGCCCGCTTCTTCCAGTCCCTCTCCACGGGCGGGGCGCATCGCCGGCCTCTTCGACTTCGAGAACCGCCGACTCGGCACGGATCTGCCGCCCTTCTTCCCCGACGTGGACTCGCGCTTCAAGTTCTGCGCCCTCGTCTTCGGCGGCGAGGGGCGGCGCTTCGCCGAGACCGAATGCGCCTTCTTCCTGCACGATGTCGCGACCATCAAGGAGCGGGAGCGCTGCTTCCCACTGGCGCCGGACGACTTCGCGAGGGTGAACCCGAACACGGGCACGGCGCCCGTCTTTCGCACGCGGCGCGACGCCGAGATCACCGGCCGCATCTACGAGCGGCATCCGGTGCTGGTGGACCGATCGGGCGGCGTAGAGCGCCGCGCCTGGCCCGTGCGCTACGTGCGCATGTTCGACATGACCAACGACTCCGGCCTCTTCCGCACGGCGGCGCAGTTGGAGGCCGAGGGGTGCTATCCGGTCCAGGGCAACCGCTGGAAAAGGGGCGATGATCTGTTCCTGCCGCTGTACCAGGGGCGGATGATCCACCAGTTCGACCACCGGGCCAACTCGGTCCGGGTCAACCCGGAGAGCACGCACAATCCCTACCTCAGCGAGGAGGTTAGCAAGGAACAGCACCGCGACCCCGATTTCCTGCCCCAGTCGCAGTACTGGGTGCCCGCCCAGGAGGTCGAGGAGGATTTCCCACAGAGCCCTGGCTATACATTGGGGTTCCGGAGCATTACCCGCCCAACGGATGTGCGAACCATGATCGTCGCAACCGTTCCATGGGCTGGCTATGGGAACAGCCTTGGGTTGATAGAAGTTGGAAGTCCTGAAGTAGCCGCGCTGCTATCGGCCAGTATCAATTCCTTCTGCGTGGATTTCGTTGCAAGGCAGAAGATCCAGGGAGCAAATCTAAATTGGTTCATCTTTGAACAACTCCCCGTCATCGCCACCAGCGACTACGACCGCCGCTTCGGGGCAGTGAGCGCCCGCGATCTGGTACGGGACCACGTGCTGCGGCTCGTCTACACCGCCCACGACATGGCGCCCTTCGCGCGGGACCTCGGCCACGACGGCCCGCCCTTCCTCTGGGACGAAGAGGAGCGCCGCCACCTGCGCGCCCGCCTGGACGCGCTCTACTTCCACCTCTACGGCCTCGGCCGGGAGGACGCGGACTACGTGCTGGGCACCTTCCCCATCGTCCGCCGGGAGGACGAGGCCCGCTTCGGCAGTTACCGCACCCGCGACCTCGTCCTGGCCTACATGAACGCGCTGGCGGCGGGGGACACGGAGGCGGTGGTGGCGGTGTAGGAAAGATTCGAGAACAAAGTCCCTTCAGAGAAGGGAGAAGGGCAGTGGAATGTGATGTGGGCTGAGAACTACTAAGGTCCGAGCCGCCATGAGCCACTGGGATCTTGTTCAGGCATACTACGGGGACTGTAAAGTCTACCCTGGGCAGCATCGGCGAACCAACCCATCCACCGCTCAATGAAGTCTTCCTCGTCCCCTTGATCGATAGGAGTGAATTTCCGAGCAACCTGATACTCGTCTACGACTGTCGAAAGCGCACCATAAGCACTTCGCCCTGGATCCAAAGCGAAGGGTTTAAAAGCGCTTTTTCCTAATAGTGAAAAGAAGGCTGTCTCGTACCAGCGAAAGACGCCAGGATCGCGAGCATCGCAGTACCACAGTGAGTGAGATCTACCCGTATATCCACGCTGATCAGATGAAACACGGAGGGCAATGCTAACGCTTGAGTAAGCCACCACCTCAAATGGTGATCTTTCTCCGGATTGCAATTCTGCCATCCTCAATGGATCCACGATCAACTTAGCCCCGTTGAGAGACCACAACCAAGGATCGAGCGGTATGCTCAGCAGTTTCTGCACGCTCGACTCGGCTCCATCCAGAGGCCATGCAAATCCTTTCGATATCTTGGCCGCAGGCGCGTTCGCCGCGATCTGCTCGCGCAAAATACGCACGATGTGCACCCACGATTTAGCTGCCGCCTCGAACAGATCATGCCGACGCTCCTTCTCAGATCGAGCAACGGACTGCTGTCGAGCTACTTCGGCTTCTCGTGAAACCGCGATTTGATTGGCTTGCTGGAGCCGCTGCGCCCCCTCCGAGGCCAGTTGCACGCTCTTTCGCAATTGTGTGAGCAAGTTCTGAGGCGTCGGTCGCGCTTGAGCACTCTTGTTGAGGCATCCGGCAACCAGAGACTGAATCCTTGGAGGAACGTTTGGTAGTGGCCCTGGATCTTCCCCGAGGTGCTGGCGTCTGTAGTCGGGACCTAGAAAGGGCGGTTGCCCGGCAAGCAACTCGTAGGCGACCAATCCCGTTGCATACACATCGGTCGCGCTGGTGGCCTGGTCTCCTCGCCATTGCTCTGGAGCCGCATAGGGAGGAGTCATTGCATGTTTGTGTGTGTCTGGAGCGGTTGTGGCCTCGGCATATCTGGAGATTCCGAAGTCTGCGAGGCACCAGTGTCCGCCCAGTAGAAGGATATTTGCTGGCTTGATGTCTCGATGGACGATGCAGCGATCCTCTATCGCCACCAACGCTCCGGCGATATCGACGAGCACTTCTACAGTCGCATCGGCGGAGAGAGGTCCGCCCACTTCGTCGAGATACTCTCTCAGCGACTTTTCCGCTCGCGGCATCACGAGAGCCCAGTAGTCGTCCCATTCCCCTCGATCAAGGACCGGCACGACGTTCGGCAGACCATCCAATTCTTCAAACAGAAGCTCTCGTTTGGCGCCTGGGTCCTTTCGGATGAGCTTGACGACCGCTGGCGTCCCATCCCCTGACTGAGCCAGGTAAACTTTTCCGAAGCCACCCGCGCCCAGTTGCTCCCCGACGCGCCACCCTTCTTGATCAAGATTGATAACTTCAGGCATCTGACCCTCGTTCAACGCTTCACCTATCCCCTCGGGCTCACTATGCAGAGTAAGAGTAAGAGTAAGAGTAAGAACGTCAGTTCTGTCCGTCAATTTCCCCCAGCGAGCGCCGACCCGCTGAGCGAAGCCCGCGGCGCCTAGTCCGGCGTCTCCTCTGCCTGCGGCACATCCAAGATCGCGATGAGCTCGTCCGCGTAGTAGAGCCGCGGCCGGTGATCGGCCACCGCCAGCACGCCCGCCTTGACAAGCCGATCCAGGAGCCTGCGGGCCCCTTGCGGGGTCACGCCCAGCACGATTGGAAACAAAACAGCCGAAAAGTTTCCAATCACCGCAAAAGGGAACCTGTCGGTTCCATTCCACCGCGTGATGGAAGCTCTTTTACCTCAGAGTTTCCTTTTCCCTCGCCACGAAACCGCCAACCCGGCCGCAGCGGGTGTGAACCACTACAGGGCCCCGGCGCGCTATGCTCGCCATGCCGGGGCGGGGCCGGCGTCCCCGCCCGCCCCGCCAGTGGAGCAAGGAGCCGCCCGCCATGGCGCAACGGATACCGAAGAGCACGGCAGCCCTGGCCCTAGCGGCCCTCGCCGCAGGAGGGCTGGCCCTGGCGGCGCTGATCGTCGCCATCGTGGCGCTGGGAGACGACTCCGCTCCGGCCTCGGCCGAGGCCCCCTTCAAGTCCGATCCCGACGCCTACACCCGCTGGTTCGTGGAGCAGGCCCTGGAGCGCTACGAGACGTCCGGCCTGGAGGAGACCGTCGCCTACTACAACACCGCAGCGAGCCTTGACGGGCAGTGGTACGTCTTCATCATCGACGAGGACGACACGATGATCGCGCACGCCGCCAACCCGGACTTCGTGGGGCAGCACGTCTCGGCGGCGGTGGGGCCGAACGGCTATCCCTCGGGGCTGGCGGTCGCGGCGGCGGCCAGCGAGGACGGCGGCTGGATCGACTACAGCTTCCCCAATTTCGACACCGGCGGCGCGGAGACCAAGCACTCCTGGATCATCCGCCACGACGGGCTGATCTTCGGCTCCGGCTGGTACGAGCGCGGCCCGAGCAAGGCCGACGCCCCCGCCTACACCCAAGCCTTCGTCCGGGAGGCCGTGAACCTCTACAACGCGCTGGGCCTGGAGGAGACCGTCGCCTACTACAACACGGAGGAGCACATCGACGACCAGTGGTACGTCTTCATCATCGACGAAGACGGCTACACGATCTCCCACTACAACCCGGCGCTGCGCGGGCGGGACCCCAGCCTGCGGATCGACCCCACGGGCTACTTCTACGGCGACGATTTGCTGGCGGCGACCGAGACGGGCCGCTGGGTCAACTACGTCATCCGCAACCCGGAGTCGGGGCAGGATCAGCGCAAGCACACCTGGGCCGTGCGCCACGACGGGCTCCTCTTCGCCTCCGGCTGGTACGAAGCGCTTCCCTGAGGCCGGCGCCGCCTTAGCCAAGCCGGTCAAGCCGCCGTCATGGATCTCCGCCTCGCCGTCCTCGCCGACGCCGCCAACGTCACCAGCGACGGCAAGCTCAACGTCACCGGCATCTTCAACCGGCTGCGCACCACCAAGCTCCCGGCCCAGCATCCCCTGCTCGTGGCCGTCCTCCAGATCGCCATCGGCGCCGCCGACTTCGGCCGCGATGCGCAGACCGGCCTGCGTATCGTCGCCCCGGACGGCGAGACCACCGATCCCTTCACGATGACGCACAAGCTGCCCCGCGGGCGTCCCGGCGAGCCCGCCCTCTGGAACGTCATCTTCCGCCTGCCCAACCTGCGTCTGGCCAAGGCCGGCGCCTACGAGTTCCACGTCCTCGTGGACCAGGCGACCGTCGCCACCATCCCCCTCACCGTCACCAAGGTCGAAGCCAAGGGCTCTCCCCCCTCCCAGCCCCCCGCGCCGCCGAAGGACGACGCCCCCTAGGCGCCGCGCGTCCTCTCCCGCCCTATCCCGCCCCATCCCCCAGGACCGCTTGCACCGCGCCGGACAGCTCCTGCACCGTCACCGTCCCCTCGAAGCGGGCCCGGATCGTTCCCTCCGCGTCGATCACGAACACCCAGGGCTCGCTGGGCAGGTTCCACTCCAGGAAGGCGGCCGCCTCCCGCAGCGCCTGCGGCTCGTGCGGGTTCTCGAAGATCTCCACGTGGATGGCCTGCACCCGCGGCGCCCAGGCGCGCCAGACCTGCTTGACGATCTCCAGCGTCGGCCCGCAGGTGCGCGAATGACAGAAGGCCGGGGTCGAGAAGGCAACGATCAGCGGCTGCCCGCCGCGCAGCGCCTCGTCGAGGCGCAACTGGTACAGTCCCGGCTCCGGCGCCGGATCCGAGGTCAGGCGGCGGATATCCGGCTCGTCTCCCAGGGAGCGCGTGCGGCTGGCCGGCGCCGTCTCCCCCAGCCCCGGCGCCTGCGACTCCTCGCGCACGCTCAGCCGGAAGTGCACCAGCGTCTCTTCCCCCTGTGGCGGCTTGATGGCGAACTCGATCCCCCAGATCCCCGCCCGCCCGAACCGCACCGGCGCCACGTAGACCCCCGCCCCCACGTAGCGCCCCGCGTCCGACACGCCGCTGCCCCCCACGTGCCGGTGCGCTTGCGGCAGCGGCGACTCCGCCCCGAAGGAGATGAAGGAGGCCGTTACGCTGTCCAGCGGCCGCTCGCGGTCCCGTTCCAGGTCGTAGATGCGCGCGACCACGTCCACGTCGGAGACGGTCAAGCCCCGCGCGTCCTGCACAGTGAAGCTCAAGCGGTTCATCCCCACCGAGAGGTCGGCGTTGGCCAGCGTCGGCAGGTAGGGCGCCTCGCCCCCGGCTTGGACCAAGTCCCAGCGATCCAGGCCCGCCGCCGCGCCGCCGCTCACGGCGCCCTCGTCGCCGCTGCTCAGCGCGAGCACCACCGCCAGGACGCCCACCACCACCGCCGCCACCAGCGCCACCACGCCCAAGACCGTCCGGCGTCCCGCTCTCCCCATGCCCTCAGCCTAACCTAAGCGACAGCAAGCGAGCTTCATCCACCGGGGCAGCCAAGTTATCCCCGACCGGAGGCGAACCGGCCACGGACGGCGATGGATTCCCAGCCACGACGGCGGCGTCCCCGCCCAGCGGCGCCGAGCGTTTTCACCGAGAAACAGCGAGGGCTTGACTCGTACGCAGGTTGCGAGTTCAATGCCATTAGGTGCTCTTTCCACTGAAGAGCGTAAGCATATTTCCTTTTGAGAACGGAGCGAAGCGGTGTCTTTCTCCACCACCAACTCGCGAGGGCAGACCTACTATCTGCACGGCAAGAACATCACCCTCAAGAACGGCCACGAGCAGCGCATCTACTACTTCGCGCGCCAGCCCCAGGCCGAAACCCTCGACGCGGTGCCGTCCGGCTACACCATCGCCGAGAACGCCAGGACCGGGCTCCCCGTCCTCAAGAAGGCCAGCTAGCCGCCGCCAAGAATCGCCAGCGCGGCGCCGTGGAGCGCCGGGGTTCCGGCCGCCACCACGCGCCCGTCCGACTCCAGCCCCAGCGCCCTTCCCTCCCAATCGGTCATCACCCCGCCCGCGCCCTCCACCACCGGCACCAGCGCGCAGTAGTCGTAGGGCTGTAGCGACGCCTCCACCACCAGATCCACGAAGCCGCTCGCCAGCAGCCCGTAGGCGTAGCAGTCCGCCCCGTAGCGTGTGAGGGCCACCTCGCTTCGCAGCCGCTCGAAGGCCGCGGCTGCGGCACCGCCGAACATGTGGGGCGTGGTCGCGTAGAGAGCGGCGCTCGCCGGCGCGGCGCAGTCCCGCGTCCCGGCGGCCGTTCCGTTCAGGGTCGTCCCCTGCCCGCGCCGCCCCAGCCAGCGCTCCCCTGTGATCGGCTGGTCGATCACTCCCAGCACCGGCTTCCCGTCCTCCAGCAGCGCGATCAGCGTGCCGAAGGAGGGCTTGCCCGTCATGAATGCCTGCGTCCCGTCGATCGGATCAAGCACCCAGACGTAGCGGGCCGCGGGCCGCTCCGCGCCCCCCTCCTCGCCGATCACCCCATGCGCCGGGTACTGCGCGGTGATCAGCGCCCGCATCGCCGCCTCCGCCGCGCGGTCGGCGGCCGTCACGGGGCTGCCGTCGGCTTTGCGCTCCACCGCCACCGGCCGGCGAAAATGCTCGCGCAAGATCGCGCCCGCGCCGTCCGCCAAGCGCGCGGCGAAGCGAGCGTACGCATCCAGCGACTCCCGCGGCGATCCCTGGGGCGGCGGGGTATCCATCGCTCCAGTCTGCCCGCTCCCGGCCGCGCCGAGAAGGCGGCCGCCGGGAAATTGGCGCAGCGGGCCACGGCGCGTATATTGGACTACTCGCCCCGCCCTTGGACGCGAGCTTCGCGGCCCGGTCGCGCGCATCTCCGGCAGACCGCAGGAGCCCAGGAGGCCCAACCATGGGAAAGATCAACGTCGCCATCATCGGGGTGGGAAACTGCGCCTCCTCCCTGGTCCAGGGCGTGCATTTCTACCGCGACGCCCAAGAGGATCAGGACATCCCCGGGATTATGCACACGACCCTGGGCGGCTACCACATCTCCGACATCAACTTCGTGGCCGCCTTCGACATCGACGCCAACAAGGTCGGCAAGGACCTCTCCGAGGCGATCACCGTCGCCCCCAACAACACCTACACGTTCACCGACGTGCCGCCCCTCGGCGTCCCCGTCGAGCGCGGCATGACCCACGACGGTCTCGGCAAGTACCTCAGCCAGGTGATCACCAAGGCTCCGGGGCAAACCGCGGACATCGTCGGCATCCTCAAGGAGCGCGACACCGACGTGGTGATCAGCTACCTCCCCGTCGGCAGCGAGGAAGCCACCAAATGGTACGTGGAGCAGATCCTCGACGCCGGCTGCGCCTTCGTGAACTGCATCCCGGTCTTCATCGCCCGCGAGTCCTACTGGGCGCAGCGCTTCCGCGCCGCCGGCCTCCCCATCATCGGCGACGACATCAAGAGCCAGGTCGGCGCGACCATCGTCCACCGCGTGCTGACCCGCCTCTTCCGCGACCGCGGCGTTCGCATCGACCGCTCTTACCAACTGAACTTCGGCGGCAATACCGACTTCCTCAACATGCTGGAGCGCGAGCGCCTGGAGTCCAAGAAGATCTCCAAGACCAACGCCGTCACCTCACAGCTCGACTACGAACTCCCTTCGCGCGACATCCACGTCGGTCCCAGCGACCATGTCCCCTGGCTCGACGACCGCAAGTGGTGCCACATCCGCATCGAGGGGACGACCTTCGGCAACGTCCCTCTCAACCTGGAGATGAAGCTGGAGGTGTGGGACAGCCCCAACTCGGCGGGCGTGGTGATCGACGCCATCCGTTGCGCCAAGATCGGCAAGGACCGCGGTGAGGCGGGACCACTCCTTGGCCCATCCGCTTACTTCATGAAGTCGCCGCCCCAACAGTGGACCGACGACAAGGCGCGCGATGCCGTCGAGAGCTTCGCGGCGGGAGCGTCCGCTTAGCCTGAGGCACGGCGGCAGCGGACGGCCGGCGCGATGGCGTATTACTGGGGATGGCGGCTCTTCGGATCGCTGGCGCGCGCGCTGCCCCGGCCGCTGGCCTACCATCTCGCCGGGCTGGTCCTGGAGTTCGCCTTTCTCCTCTGGCCCGCCGGGCACCGCGCGATGCGGGAGAACCTGCGCGCCGTACTCGCCCGTGACGACCCCGCTGTGCTCGCCTACTGGGCCGCCCGCCAGCAACGGCGTTACGGCGCCTATCTCGTCGATGCCGCACGGCTGGAAACCCTCGGCGCGGCCGCCGCCCGAGCCGAATGCCGCAACGCCCTCCACAGTCCAGACTGGCCGACCGTCGAGGCGGCCGTACAAGCCGGTCCCGTGATCTTCGCGCTCATGCACCTGGGCAACTGGGATGTCTGTGCGGGCGCGCTCGCGGCGCGCATGCCCCCGGGCTCCGCCGCCTTCTTGGTCCCGGCCGAACCGCTCAAACATCCCGCCCTCGACGCCACCATGCGCCGTACCCGGGCCGCCCTCGGATTGGAGCTGCTGCCGGCGACGGGCAGTGGCGGGCGCTTGTTGCGCGCCTTGAAACGCGGGCAAAGCGTCGCGCTCCTGATCGACCGGCCACTCGGCCCGCGGCACCAAGGGGTGGACGTCACCTTCTGCGGACAAGCGTGCCGCCTGTCCGCAGGCATGGCGCGCCTCGCGCTCGCCAGCGGCGCCCCCGTGATCGCCGCCGGCGCCGTACGGCGTGCCAGCGGAAGTTTCCTCTTCGAAGGGTTCGCGACGGTCGCGGTCGCGCCGCCGCCGACGGGCGCCCGCGCCCGTGACGTCCAAGCCCTCACCCAAGCCGTGCTGGATGCATTCGCGCCCGGGGTCCGGCGCCATCCCGACCAGTGGTACCAGTTCCGCCCCTTTTTCCAGCCCGGCGACTCCAATCCCGCCCACGGGACGTCCCATGCGCCGGACGAAAGCGCGCGCAGCGGGCGGATTGCGGCCGCCGCTCGGGACAACCGATGATCGCCGCGGCCGTACTTCGCGGCTTAGAGGCGTTGGCGGCGATCATCCCCGCGCGCTGGCTCTACGCGGGCGCGCGCTTGGCCGGCACATTGGCCCTGCCTCTGATCGAGCGACGGCGGCAGAGTGCGCGCGCGGGGGTGCAGCGACTGCAACCCGCCTGGACGCCCGCGCAGCTAGACACCGCGGTACAACGGCAGTTTCAGGAAACGGCGAGATACTACGTCGATATCGCCTTGCTGCGCCGCCAATCCCCCGAGCGCATCTTGCGCCGCTGGCTCGACATCGAGGGGCTGGAACGGCTCCAAGCCGCCCTGCGATCCGATCGCGGCGTGGTCTTGGTCAGCGTGCACCTCAGCAACCCCGAGATCGCGATCCAGGCCCTGCCCCCCTTGGGAGCAACCGCGACCGTGATCGTCGAAGCCCTGCCCGAACGGCGTCTGAAGGCCCTGCGGATGCGCCGGGAGTCCGCAGGCAACCGCTTCGTTCCGGCCACCCTGAAAGGGGTACGGCAAGCGCTCGAAACACTAGAGGGCGGCGGCTTGGTCGCCATCCTGACCGACCGCGACATCCAGGGCAACGGTATCTGCGTGCCCTTCGCGCGCCGGCTCGCCCGCTTCCCCGTGGGCGCGGTGGATCTCGCCCTACGCACCGACGCCATCCTCCTCCCCGCATACGCGACGCGCATCCGCGATCATCGCTTCCGCGTCGAGTTCATGGAGCCGCTCTCCCTGCTCCAGAGCAACGACCGCGCCAAGGACGTCCGTGCGAACCTCGCGATACTGATGGCGCGCTTCGAAGATCCGATCCGAACGAATGTCGAGCAGTGGCGCCTGCTCGAATCGCCTTGGCGGAGCTGTCGTGACTGACTCGCCGGGAACGCAGCTTGGGACCGCCGACCTACACACTCACACCACTCGCAGCGACGGCATGGCCTCTCCCATCGAGCTCGTACGGTGGGCCGAGCAGCAGACGATGATCGACGTGCTGGCCGTCACCGATCACGAAGACCTGAGCGGAGCTTGGGCGGCGCAAGAGGCCGCCGCCCAGCTCGGCGCACGGCTGCAAGTGATCGCCGGCATGGAGATCACCACCCTCAGCGGGCACCTGATCGCGCTCTTCTTGGAAGAGCCCGTCCCCTCCTTTCGCTCGTTGACCTACACCCTGGCCGCGGTCCATGCGCAAGGCGGTCTTTGCCTGGTCCCGCACCCGCTCTGCCTCATCCCCTACAGCCTCGGACGCCGCGCCATCGCGCGTCACGTGCACGACAGCGTCGGTGAGCGGCTCGACGCTGTGGAGCTCGCCAGCGGCGCTCCGCTCGCCCGCCGCACACAAGCTCGCGCACGGGAGCTGAACGCCGCCCGCTGGCGTCTGCCGGAATACGGTGGCAGCGACGCCCATTTCCCGCAGGCGCTGGGCAGCGCCGTGACCCGCTTCCCGGGCCATACCGCCAACGATCTGCAGGCCGCCTTGCGCGCGGGCCTGACCCTGGCCGAGCAGCGCCAGGCACCCGCGCTGCGGCGGATCGGCATGCGCGCGCTGGCACGCCAACAGCTGCGCGCGCTCTGCGCGACGCCGCGCAACGCCCTCCGGCGGCCACGCCACCGCTCTCGTAACGACTGGCCGGCGAAGCCCGCGAGAACCCCCGAATGAAGATCGCGATGGTGACTCCCTACGACCTCGCCGTGCCGGGCGGCGTCAATACGCACGCCCAGTATTTGGCTGACGCTTTCCGCAACTGGGGTCACGAAGTCCAGGTGATCGGACCGGCCTCGCAAGCGCTCCCGCGCACATCGACCAGCCCGCGCGTGCTGGGACGCGCGCGGCCGGTGCGGGCAGGGGGATCGGTGGCGCGAATCGCGCTTTCGTATCGCCTGGGCCATTCCGTACGGACCCTGCTGCGGCGCGAAGCCTTCGACATCGTGCACCTCCACGAGCCACTCATGCCAACGCTGCCCCTGCAATTCCTGCGCCATTCCCATGCCATCAACATCGCCACCTTTCACGCCGCGGAACCGATCGGGCGGCGGCTCGGACAGATCGCCGCGCCGCTGCTTGCGCGTTGGCTCAACCGGCTCGACGCGCGCATCGCGGTTTCGGCCGTCGCCGGCGCCCAGGCGCAGCGCTACCTCGGCCGGCCATGCAAAGTGATCCCCAACTGCATAGACGTCGCCGCCTTCGCAGAAGCAGCCCCGCCCCTCGCGGACCCACCCCGGGGCCTGCGCGAAGACCGCCCCACGATCCTCTTCGTGGGACGGCAAGAACCGCGCAAGGGGCTGGCGCACTTGCTGACCGCCTATGGGCGGCTGCGAGCGCGGCGGCCTGACGCGCAGCTCGTGATCGTCGGGCCTCTCAGCCCGCTGGGACGGCGCCAACGCAATGGGGTCCAGCGACAGGGCTGGAAGGACGTCACTTTCACCGGCGCCGTCAGCCAGAGCGAGCTTCTGCACCACTACCAGACCGCCGATCTGCTCTGCGCGCCAGCCACCGGAGGCGAGTCGTTCGGCCTAGTCCTCGTGGAAGCGATGGCCGCGGGCCTGCCCATCGTTGCCAGCGCCATCCCCGGCTATCGCGATCTGCTTGGTCGCAGCGAGGCGGGGCTGATGGTGCCTCCGCAGGATCCCATCTCTCTGGCCGAAGCCCTGCTCACCCTCCTGGACGACCAAAGCGCGCGCACGGCCATGGGGGCAGCGGGACGACGCCGCGCGGAGACCTTTAGCGTCGAGACGGTGGGGCAGCAGGTGCTCGCCCTGTACGATCATCATCTGAACAGACAAGGCCGGGCGGCGGGATGAGCGCTGCAGCGGCATGAAACGGAATCGCGGGCCGGAGGGCAAAATCGTGAGACTTCTCCCGCCAACCCTCCCGCACGCCCTGCCCGCAGGCCTTTCCCAGCGCCTGGGCCTGGCCGTCGCGAAGACCCGGCTCTCCCCCAACGCGCTCACCGTGACCGGTCTGCTGGTCAGCGGCGTCGCCGCGGGACTCGCCGCCTACGGGCAGTTCTGGGAGGCAGGCATAGCCCTATTGGCTTCCGGCGCTTTCGACTTGCTGGACGGTGCCCTCGCTCGCGCGACGAACCGCGCTACCAGCGTCGGCGCCGTTCTGGACGCCGTCACGGATCGAGTCGCTGACTTCGCAATCCTGCTCGGTCTCCTGGTCTGGTTCAGCGCACCCATCCACTTCGACCGCGAGAGCATCATCCTGCTGGGCCTGGCTCTGGCGGGAACGGCGCTCGTGCCCTACACCCGCAGTAAAGCCGCCGAGTTCGGCGTCCACTTGCGCCAAGGATTGGGCACGCGGGCCGAGCGACTCGTGATCTTAAGCATCGGCCTCTTCACTGGTGAACTGACCGTGGCGCTTTGGCTCCTGGTAGTGCTCACCTTCCTCACCGCCCTACAGCGACTGGCCATGGCGCTCTGGGCCGTCCGGCAAGCGGAGCAGGCAGCAGCCACGGCGGAGGCACCAGAGTTCGCGGCGCCTCGACAGGCTGCGGAAACCACGCCGACGCCGGACAAAGCGCCTGCACACTACTCCTGGGGCTTCGATCTGTCCCAGAGTGAGAATCCGTGGCGGCGCCGCTTCACCTGGCTCCGCATCCGGCGCATCCTGCGAGGGTAAGCGTGCCCATCCCAGAGTCAGAGCTCGATCGCGTGCAGCAGTCCCTCCGGGAAGCGCTCCGAGGCCGCCTCAAGATCGACTATTTCCACCGACGTAAATCGGCACTGCTCGTGCCCGGCCAGGAGCCCTGTGAAAGCTGCGAAGAGGTACGAGCCGTCCTCGAGCAGCTCGCCGCAGCCTCGGACCAGATCACCCTTCACGTCTACGAATACGATGACGAGCCAGCGCTGGCCAAGAGATGGCAGGTCGACCGCGTACCAGGAATCGTAGTGCGGGGCGAAGTGAACCGCCCGCTCCGCTTCTTCGGGCTGCCCGGCGGCCCCTTCTTCCCGGTCTTCCTCCAAGCCATGGTCGACGCCTCGGCGCGAGCACTCACTCCGGCGCCGGAGGTGGCGCGCGCGCTGAAGAAGCTGCGCCGATCCATGCCGTTGCGGGTGTTCGGATCGCTGCAAGATCCGCACTCCGGCGAGGCGGCAGCGCTGGCGCTGCGACTCGCGGCGGTGTCGCCGCGAGTCGACGCTTACGTTTACGTGATCGAGGAGTTTCCAGCTCTAGCGGAGCGTTACACGGTGCAGGCGATCCCCGCGACGGTGATCGATGAGCGGCTGGGGCTCGCAGGCGTCGTGGAAGACCCAGCGGACCTTGCGCAGTACCTCTTCGAGATGCAGGCACGTCCGGATCGGGCGCGCCTGCGCCGACCGACGGTGCGCTCGGGTACAGCGACACCCTGGCAGCCAGCGCAGCAGGACGCTCCGGCCGCTGGCTCACCGGCGGAGCGGCGCACCGCCGGCGGGCTGATCATCCCAGGCGGCTAGGGATCGTCCTTCGGGGCATGGAACGTCAGGGTCTCGACCCCGTCCGCGTCCTCATTCGCCGAGGTGGTACGAGTTGCATCCCCATCCGGCAGCGGCGCGGCAGCGGCGGGGTCGGACGCAGTAGATGCTGGGGATCGCGGAGAGGTGCGCATAGCCGAAGGCTCCGTAACTGCGGGAGGTGGGCCCGCCCGTCCCACGACCAGGAAGAACATTAGCAACCCTAGGATAAGCCCTCCGGCCGCAACGCCCGTCACCACGGCGTCGGTCGGGAAGCTGCCCTCGCCAGCGACGCTCGCTGGGAGGCGCCGCGTGCCTTGACGCTCCTCGATCGCGGCGACACGTGCTTCGATCTCTTCCTGAGAGCGCTGTGCGCGGGCCGGTTCGACATCGGCGGGCGAGGATGCGCCGACATCCGGCGCCACATCAACGGGCTCCTCCGAAGCGGGGGCCTCGGCCGGCCGCACATCGGCGGGCGCATCCTCGATCACGATCGACTGATCCTCTCCGCGGACCCGCGGCTCCAGCCCGCGCGCAGCGCGGTAAAGGTTCTCGAGGCCGTCCCGATCGACCTCGTACACATCCATCAGCGCCCCGTCCACGGTGCTGCCCGCCTTGAAGACCGCGTACAGCTCCGCGAATCGCTCCTCGCCGAACTCTTCGATCAGGAACGTCACAAGGTCGGCCGACTGGCCATAGAAAAGCTCGACGCGCGAGGGATCGCCCGGAGCACTGGTCATGCTGCGCAGGCTCAGGAGGTCGTCGCTGTCGATCGCGTTGTGGAGAGCGAATCCACGGCGCCGCTCCCAGTCCCCCTCGGAATAGGTGGCGGTCCCCTCGTCCAACCAAGCCGGCAATCCCCCGATCCCGCCTTCGCCCGCGAAATGCGTCAGCACGTGGGTCAGCTCGTGCACGGCGATCCAGGGCGCGGGCGCGAAGACGTGCACGAGGTCCGCCAGCACCCGTGTGCCTAACGAGTCGATGACCATCTCGAACCGCTCACTGCGGACGCGCTCCACACCGCTCGCATCGGCGAGACTCTCCCACAGGTACAACTTGACTTGGAAGGGCAGCGCGGCGCCCAGCACCCGGGACATCGTGACCAGGCCCGTTTCTCCCGCCTCCAACACCTGCTGGGCGGCGTTCTCGCCGCCGTAGTAGTAGACGCTGAGGCCATCACCCGCGATCACCCGCCAGTCGTAGCGGGGGTCCTCGTAGCGATAGTGCTCGCTTTCGTTCTCGAGGGTCGTGCCGTCCGCGAGCGTGATCTGCCAGCGCCAGATGATATCGGCGCCAACCGGGATGTAGCGGTCTCCGGCGTTGGTCGTGACCGCAGCCTCCACCCGCACGATCTCTCCCGCCGTGACCTCCGCCGGAATTCGCGTTAGCGGGCCCTCGGGCGGAATCTGATAGAGCAGCGAGGCTTGCTCGATCTCTTGCGAGCCGTCCACGATGGCGCTGAACTGCAGCTCGATCGGGAAGTTAACCCCAACGGCCCCGTTCGTGATCCCCGTGGCCTCCTGCGCGCTCACGGGCCGATCACCCTCCGCCGCCAATACCCCGGCTAGTACCAGCAGCACGGCTAGGAGCGCCGATCGCAACGGCTTGCACACCTGCTGGCTCATGCCTCGCCGTCCGTCCCCAGCTGCCATTGGAGATACGCTTTGAGAAGAGGATCCAGATCGCCGTCGAGGACCTTGACAGGATCGGAGCTTGCGTAATCCGAGCGCAGATCCTTGACCATCTTATACGGGTGCAAGACGTAGGATCGGATCTGGTTCCCCCATCCCGCCTCCACATGCTCGCCCTTGAGCGCCGCGCGCTCCTGCTCCAGCCGCTCTACCTCGCGCTCCAGCAGCCGCGCCTCCAGCACTCGCAATGCGCTCTCCTTATTGCGGCGCAAGGAGCGCTCGTTCTGACAAACCGTGACGATTCCCGTAGGGAGATGGGTGACCCGCACAGCCGTCGCGTTCTTCTGCACATTCTGACCCCCGTGACCGCCAGCGCGAAAAGTATCGATGCGCAGATCAGCTTCGTCGACCGTGATCTCAGCTTCACTCTCTACTTCCGGCATCACTTCCACCAAGGCGAAGGAGGTATGGCGTGCGTGGGCGGCATCGAAAGGCGAAAGCCGGACCAGTCGATGCACGCCCCGCTCGCCGCGCAGCCAGCCGTAGGCCAGCGGCCCGGCGATCTCGATCGTCGTGCTTTTGATCCCAGCCTCATCGCCGGGCATGACATCGATCACGTTCACAATGAACGCGCGTTGCGTCGCCCAGCGCAGATACATCCGCTGGAGCATCTCGGCCCAGTCCTGCGACTCCGTCCCGCCCGCACCAGCGTGAATGGCGAGCACGGCGCTGCGGTCGTCGTAGGGACCGCTGAAGGAAAGCTGGAACTGCAGCGTCTCCAGCTCCGCCTCCACGCCCTCTACATCCGCTGCGATCTCCGCTATGACGGCGGCGTCTGCCTCCGCTGCGGCGAGCGTGAGCAACTCGGCCGCCTCGGCGAGGCGTCCTTCGAGGCCGCGCCAGGGATCTACCTTCCCCTTACGAGCGGCGAGGCGTTGGAGCTGAGAGCGTGCGTGCGCGGGGTTGTCCCAGAAAGTAAGGGCAGCAGCCTCGCGCTCGAGTTGGGAAACCTCCGCTTCGACCTTGGGCAGGTCAAAGACGCTCCAAGAGGTCAGTCAAGCGTGCTTGCAGAGCCTCGATCCGACCGCGCAACTCGTCCACGAACATCCCCGTTTCTGCCGCCGAGTCTAGGAGCGGCTAGCGTACCGAGCGACGCTCCCGCGCCGCGCGCACGACATTCGTCAACAGCATGGTCACCGTCATGGGACCGACCCCACCGGGAACAGGCGTGATGAAGGAGGCCTTGGCACGCACCGGCTCGAAATCGACGTCGCCCACCAAACGGTAGCCGCGCGCGCGACTCTCATCGTCGACCCGGTTCACTCCTACGTCGATGACGACGGCGCCGGGACGCACCATTTCGGCCGTGATGCCGCCCGGCCGACCCATCGCCGCGACGAGAATCTCGGCCTGCCGCGTATGTAGGGCAATATCCGGGGTACCCGTATGGCAGACGGTCACCGTCGCGTTCGCCCCCGCCCGCTTCTGTAGCAGCATCGCGGCCAGCGGCATGCCCACCAGCTTGGAGCGGCCCGCGATCACCACATGCTTGCCACCGGGGTCGTTACCCGTCCGCACCAGCAACTGCTGCACGCCATGCGGGGTAGCCGGCAGGAACCACGGCGCCCCTTGCAGCAAGTGACCCTGGTTCTCCGGGTGGAGGCCATCGACATCCTTGCGAGGGTCGATCGCACGCAGCAGCGCCTCGGCGGCGACGCCATCGGGGAGGGGGAGCTGTACG
The DNA here is from genome assembly GCA_963663895.2 of Dehalococcoidia bacterium. Taxonomy (GTDB): domain Bacteria; phylum Chloroflexota; class Dehalococcoidia; order Bin125; family Bin125; genus JAPOXK01. The sequence goes on from CAXXRD010000001.1 coordinate 376,863, forward strand.
ATGATCCCGTCGACCTCCGGATCGGCATTGAGTGCCTCGATCAGCGCACGCGTCTCTGCCTCGGTCTCTGCGGGGGCACCGGTCCCCTCCAGTCGATGCACGTCGCCGCGAATCCCGATCGCCGCGCTAGCCTTGGCCTTCGCCTTCACGTAGGACTGCGAGGCAGGGTCCTCGCCGACCAGGATCACCGCCAAGCCGGGAACTACTCCAACCCCGCGGAGCTTAGCCGCCTGCACAGCGAGCTCGGCTCGGATCTGCGCACTCACGGCTTTGCCGTCGATCAGTTGAGCCACCACTGGTCTATCGTACGCGGGCCGAGCCCCAGTCACCACGCCCGTCGCCGCCCCGCCCTGCATGCTAGGCTCGCCACCGATGACAGTCGGCGGCACAGGTATCGACTTCATAACGATCGCCCGCGTGGGCGACGTGCTGGCCCGGCACGGCGAGCGCTTCTTGCGCCGGGTTTACACCCCACGCGAGGTGGACTACTGCGGCGGCCGCGTGCCGGAATTAGCGGCCCGCTTCGCCGGGAAAGAAGCGGTCATGAAGGCGCTGGGAACGGGCGCGCGCGGCGTCGGCTGGCGCGAGATCGAGATCTTGGCGAACGGCCGCGGCAAGCCGCTGGTGCTACTGCACGGGCGGGCGCTGGCCCGCGCGAACCAGCTCCGCATCGCGGAGGTGGAGATCAGCTTGACCCACGAGGGAGGCACGGCGGCCGCACTCGCCATCGCCAACGCCGAGGCACCCTCCCAACCGCTCCCGGCCGAGGAGCGCTCAGCGTGAAGCTGGTCACCAGCGCGCAGATGCGGGACCTGGAAGCGGCAGCCGTTGCGGCAGGGACCAGCCTCGACACGCTGATGGCGAACGCCGGCCTCGCCGTCGCCCAAGAAGCCTGGATGCAACTTGGGCAAGTGGCCGAGCGGCGGATCGTCGTGCTAGTAGGGCCGGGCAACAATGGCGGCGACGGCCTGGTCGCAGCGCGTCACTTAGCAGAATGGCAAGCGGCCGTGCATTGCTACGCGCTGGCAGCGCGCGACGATGCGCAGTGGCAATCGACGCTGGACGCAGGCCTGCCTTGCACGAGCACAGCCGAAGACGATCAGGATCTGGCAACGCTGACGCACTGGCTGGCCGAGGCCGAACTGGTCATCGACGCGCTGCTCGGCACGGGCCGCGCGCGGCCGATCGAAGGCCGTCTTGCCGCGGTTCTCGAGCGGCTTCAAGAAGCGCGCCGACGGGCCACCCCTCCCAAGCTCATCGCGGTCGATCTGCCTACCGGCATCGACGCGGACAGCGGCGCCGCGGATCCGCTCACGGTGGCCGTCGATGAAACGGTGGTTTTCGAATGCGCCAAGGTCGGACTGTACGCGCAGCCCAGCGCGGCGCTGGCCGGGAGCGTGGAAATCGTCCCCATCGGCATCCCCGCCGACGCGTGCAAGGCGCTCCCCTACGAGCTCCTCGTCCAGCGCCAAGCCAAGCAGCTCCTGCCCGCACGCCCGCTCGACGCACACAAGGGCAGCTTCGGCCGGGTGCTGGTCGTGGCCGGATCGCGGAACTATCCGGGCGCGGCGTTGCTGGCCGCGGCCGCCGCCTACCAGGTAGGGGCGGGGCTGGTGACGCTGGCGACGCCGGCCTCCCTCGTCCCAGGGCTGGTGACGAGCACACCGGAGGTGACCTACCTGCCGTTGCCCGAAGAATCGGAAGCGGGCGTGATCGCGATGGAATCCTTGCAACACGTGACAAAGGCGCTGCCCGCCTACGACGCGCTCGTGATCGGCTGCGGCCTGGGGACGGCCCCGGCGACGCAGGCCTTCGTGCGGAACCTGCTCAGCCACCGCTCCTTGGCCAAGCTGCGCGGCGTGATCGTCGACGCCGACGCGCTTAATGCCCTCGCGGGAACGCAGTGGTCGAGAGCGATGGCGGCGCCATTCGTCGTGACGCCGCATCCCGGAGAGATGGCGCGGCTCAGCCAGAGCACAAGCCACGCGCTGCAAGGGGAGCGGCTGGCGTGTGCCTTGCGGGAGAGCGCGCGCTGGCAAGGCACGGTCGTCCTGAAAGGCGCCAATACGATCGTCGCCGACGGTCAAGGGCGCGCCCGGATCAGTGCGGCAGCGCTGCCGGGGCTGGCGACGGCCGGCACCGGCGATGTGCTCAGTGGCGCGATCGGAGGCCTGCTGGGCCAAGGACTATCGCCCTTCGACGCAGCCGCTCTCGCCGTCTACCTCCACGCCGACGCGGGAGAGCGCGCCGCCAAGGACCGTGGATCCGCCGGCATGACGGCCAGCGACGTCTTGGCGCGCCTTGCCCTCGCGGGCCGCGCGCTCGCGGGCGAGGAGCCGGCGGCGATGGGCAGCCTCACCCTGGGCGGACTGCCGGGCCTCGCGGCCGACCCTCCCCCTTAACACTTTAACAAGGGAAGCTCATCGGACCGGCGCGGGCCCCGTCCGCCTGATCCGCCTGATCCGGAGACCCGTCCGGTATCATGCCGGGTACGGAAGAGGAGTCGCCGCTTGTCGAGTAAGCCCGCCGCTCAGGACGGCCGCCGCATCGTGGTCACGGGCATGGGTGTGACAACGCCGGTCGGCATCGGCGTCGCCGCTACCTGGGAAGGGCTGATCAACGGGCGCAGCGGGATCGACACCATCTCCCTATTCAACCCAGAGCGGGTGAAGGTGAAGATCGCTGCCGAGGTGGCCGGCTTCGATCCCGAGCAGTTCATGACGCGCAAACGGGCGCGCCACCTCGATCGCTACGTCCAGATGGCGATCGCCGCCACTCTGGAAGCGCAAGAGGACGCGGGACTCGTCATCGACGACAGCAACTCACACCGCGTCGGCGTAATGATCGGGACCGGCATCGGCGGCATCACGACCATCGAGAACGGGATCCACGATCTGGTTCAGAAGGGGCCGAACAAGCTCAACCCCTTCATCGTGCCCATGATGCTCCCCAACATGGGCAGCGGCCAAGTCAGCATCGCACTGGGCGCTCGCGGTCCCAACATCGCCAGCACCACCGCCTGCTCCAGCGGATCCGACGCCATCGGTATAGCCATGGCAGCGCTCCAACGCGGTGAAGCCGATGTGATCTTCGCCGGGGGCGCCGAAGCTCCCATCTGCGAGTTGGGCGTCGGCGGATTCCTCGCCGCACGGGCCCTCTCGACGCGCAACGACGAGCCACAGAAAGCCTCCCGTCCCTTCGACCGCGACCGCGACGGCTTCGTGATGGGCGAAGGGGCAGGCACCTTGGTGCTGGAGACCGCCGAGCACGCCCAGAGGCGAGGAGGGAGGGTGCTGGCGGAGCTCAGCGGCTACGCCAGCGTGAGCGACGCCTACCACGTGACCCAGCCCGCTCCTGGAGGCAAGGGCGCAGTGCAAGCGATGCAGACCGCAATCGCGCGAGCAGGAGTGACGCCGGCAGACGTGGACTACCTCAATGCGCACGGCACCTCCACCCCATTGAACGACAAGACCGAAACGCTGGCCATCAAGCAGGTCTTTGGCGAGAGCGCCTACGATCTCCCCATCTCTTCCACGAAGTCGATGATCGGACACCTGATGGGCGCCAGTGGGGCGGTGGAAGCGGTCGCCTGCATCAAGAGCATCACCGAGGGCCTCGTCCATCCCACCAGCAACCTGGAGACGCCGGATCCAGAGTGCGACCTCGACTACGTACCACGTCAATCCCGTGCCGTCGCCGTGCGCGTCGCCCTCAGTAACTCCATGGGCTTCGGCGGGCACAACGCCTGCTTGCTCTTCAAGCGCTGGGAGCCCTAGCCCCAGATGGTTCGCACCCGCAGGGATAGCTTTCGGGGACGTGTCTGGAAGATCCCCGAGCCGCGCGATCTCGAACCGATCCCCGGAACGCCATACCCAGATTTCGTCACCAAGCTGCTGCGCCAGCGGGGCGTGAAGGACCAGCACGCCGCCGCCGTCTTCCTCTTCGACGAGCCGATCCCAGAACCAGATCCCACCCTCCTCGGCGGCTTCACGGCGGCCCTCGATCGGATCGAAGCCGCGATCCGCCACGGCGAGACGATGGCGGTCTACGGCGACTTCGACGTGGACGGGGTGACAGCCACCGTGATCCTGACGGAGGTGATCCGGGACTTGGGCGGCCGAGTCATCCCCTACATCCCCGACCGCTTTCAGGAAGGCTACGGCGTCCATGACGCGGCCCTCGATCAACTCGATCGCGACGGCGTCAGCCTCGTGATCACCGCCGATTGCGGTCTCTCCTCGCGGGAAGAGGTCGCGGCCGCGGGGGCACGCGGCCAAGAGGTGGTGATCTTCGACCATCACGCGATCCCAACGGCCTTGCCGGCGGCGGCGGCGATCGTGCACCCGGAGCACAACAACGCCGGTTACCCCAACACCACCCTCTCGACGGGAGGACTGGCCTACCGATTCGCGCCGGCCTTGATGGAGCGCTGCGGACGCTCGCCGGAGCCGACGCGCTGGCTCGACCTCGCGACGCTCAGCACCATCGCGGACGTGATGCCGCTGACGGGCGAGAACCGCGGCATCGTGCGAGAGGGCCTGCGCGCGATCGCGCGCAGCAGCCGGCCCGGGTTGCGAGCGCTGCGGGAGATCGCCGGCTACGCGGACAAGGAGATCGACGTGGAGGCCGTCTCATTTGGCTTGGCCCCGCGGATCAACGCCGCCGGCCGGCTGACTCATGCGATGCGCGCTTTCGATCTGCTGATCGAAACCGACGACGAGCGCGCCCGCCTGCTCGCCAAAGAGCTTGACGACCGCAACCAGGAGCGGCGGCGGTTGACGGCCGAGGCGCTGGAGCGTGCCCGCGCCCATCTCGCCGAGGCCGCCCCGGCAGCGCCGATCACGATCATCGGCGACCCGGAGATCCCGCAAGGCATCGTTGGGCTGGTCGCTGGCCGCCTAGCAGAAGAGTATTACCGCCCAGCGGTGGTCTACGAGGAGAAGCCGGATGCCTGCCGGGCCTCGTGCCGATCGATCCCGGAATTCAACATCACGGAGGCGCTCAAAAACTGCGGCGATCTCTTCGAGCGATACGGCGGGCACCGAGCCGCAGCGGGCTTCACGGCTCGCCCCGAAGCCATGCCGCAGATCCGGGAACGGCTCACGGCCGAAGCGACGAAGAAGCTGCGGGATGTGCGGCTGGAGCCCCGTATTGAGGTCGATGGGCAGGTGCCGCTATCGGCGCTGCGGGGCTCGCAAGTGGCCTGGCTAGCGCGGTTAGGGCCGTTCGGTGCGAACAACCCCGCTCCCGCCTTCGTCAGCAACAACGTCTTGATCGTGAACGCGCGCCGCGTAGGTAACGGGGACGAGCACCTGCGGCTCACGCTGCGCGATGGCCCCACCAGCTGGGGCGCAATCGGCTTCCGCTTGGGCGCATGTCCCGTCCAAGCGGGCGACCGGGTGGACCTGGTCTGGTCCTTACGGTCGGCCAACGGCGCGGGGGAGAGACGGATCGAACTCGAAGTGCAAGACCTCGCGCCGGCGAGCGCCTGAGACGCACGCGTGCGCGGCCCACGGCCGCGCGAATTTCGCTAGACTGCGCCGCCGCACCGCGAGAACGGCGCAAGACGTGAAGGAGATCGAGAGCGATGGTGGTGCCCGCGCAGATCCGGAATTTGGTACTGATGGCCCATGGCGGGGCGGGCAAGACCTCCCTGGCCGAATCGCTGGCCTTCGCGGCGGGCGCCATCGACCGCCAAGGGCGCGTGGAGGACGGCAACACCGTCGCCGACTTCGATCCCGACGAGCAGAAGCGCGGCATGAGCGTCAAGCTCGCCATCGTCTCGTTCGAGCACAAGCACACGCAGATCAACCTGATCGACACGCCCGGCTATGCGGACTTCGTCGGCGAGGTTATCGCGGGGGCCAGCGCCGCGGACGTGGCACTCATTACCGTCGACGCGACAAGCGGCGTGCAAGTGGGCACGGAGACCGCCTGGCGGATCGCCGAGCAGCGGGCGATGCCGCGGCTCCTTGCGGTGAGCCGCATGGACCGCGAGAACAGCAATTGGGCAGCGGCGGTCAGTGCCATTCGAAAGACTCTCGGCCCGCAGTGTACGCCGCTGCAACTGCCGATCGGTGAAGCGCACAACCTCGCGGGCGTGATCGACGTGCTGCGTGGCGAGGCCTACTTGGGCGACACGGACAAGGGAACGGCGGTACCCGACGAACATGCCGAGGCGTTAGCCGCCGCGCGCGAAGCCCTGATCGAGCGGATCGCCGAAGCCGACGACGACCTCACGCTCAAGTACTTGGAAGGCGAGCCGCTCACGGAGGCCGAGATCAACAGCGGGCTCAAGACGGCGATCGCCGCCGGCACGCTCGTACCGATCCTCGCCTCCGCCGCGACCGGCAACATCGGCACCCAGGGTCTCTTGCGCCTGATCCACGAGCACGTGCCCTCGCCCGCGGACATCGCCCCCGCAATGGGTGAGTGCGACGGAACTCCGGTCGAACTGGCGTCCGACCCGAGCGCGAATACAGCCGCACTCATCTTCAAGACGAACGCCGACGAGTTCGTCGGCCGCCTGACCTACTTCCGGGTTTTCACGGGGACGGTCAAAGCGGATACGCCGCTCTGGAACGCGCAGCAAGGGGAAAGCGAGCGGCCCAGCAATCTCGCGCGCGTCCTGGGCAAGGACCGGCACAACGTAGCGGAGCTCACCGCAGGCGAGATCGGATCGGTGACCAAGCTCGGTCTATCCCGCACGTTCGAAACCCTGTGCGACAAGGCAGCGCCCGTGCAACTCGCGGCACCCTCGCTGCCGGCGCCGGTCTTCTCGGCCGCGATCGAGCCGAAATCAAAGGCGGACGTCGACAAGCTGGGGCCAAGTCTCCAACGGCTGACCGAGGAGGATCTCACCCTGCGCATCGAACGCGACGCTGACACCGGGCAGACCATCCTCAGCGGCTTGGGGGAGTCGCACGTGGAACTCGCGGCGGACAAGCTACGCGGCAAGTTCAAGGTCGACGTCGTAGTGAAGGATCGCCGCATCCCCTACCGGGAGACGATCACGAGCAAAGCGGAGGCGGAGTACCTGCACAAGAAGCAGACCGGCGGGCACGGCCAGTATGCCCGGGTCGCGCTGCGCGTCGAGCCGCTGGGACGAGGGGAAGGGTTCGAATTCGACGATAAGATCGTCGGCGGGTCGGTGCCGCGCAACTACATCCCCGCCGTTGCGAAAGGGGTGACGGAGGCCCTCACAACGGGCGTGGTGGCGCGTTACCCGCTGACCGACATCAAGGTGACGCTCTATGACGGCAAGCACCACGACGTCGACTCCAGCGACATGGCCTTCAAGCTGGCCGGCAGCCAAGCGCTCAAAGAGGCGTCGCAGAAGGCCCGCCCGATCCTGCTCGAGCCGATCCTCGGTATTCGCATCGCAGTGCCAGACACGGCCACCGGTGATGTGATGAGCGACCTCAACAGCCGGCGAGCCCGTGTCTTGGGCATGGAGCCGGCAAGCGAAGGGCACACGACGATCGTCGCCGAGGGGCCGATGGCGGAGTTCCGCCGCTATGCCACCGAACTGCGCTCCATTACCGGTGGCCGCGGCACGTTCAACTCAACTTTCGAGCGCTACGATCCGGTTCCCGATCACGTGAGCAAGAAGGTCGTGGACGCCGCCGAAGAAGAGTCGGCCAACCTGCACTAGAGTTCCTTGCGCCATTCGCCCTGGGGCCGGAAGGTCGCAGCGATCGGAAGCACTTCCTCCGCTACGCGGTACAGCTGCTCTTTGAGCTCATCCACGCTGCGCGACGGGCAGTCAAGGTGGAGCACCATCAGACAGTAGCCGTGCTCGGCAAAGCGCTCCAGGTCGGAGAGAACCTGTTCCGGCGTGCCGCCGCAGATCGGGCGCGGGACCTTCCTGCCATGGGGATCATCGGCGTCGGTGACCCGCGCGGAAACGCTGCCGAGCAGCGCGAACTGCGAGAGGTCGCGTCCGTTACGGTCGGCTTCTCGTCGGATGATCTCTAGCAGCGAATCCTTATCTTCGGGCCGAGCCTTGGGCGACGGGAACATGGGATAGAGGCCGTCGCAGCTCCGCGCCGCCACACGGGCGCCCAGCGGAGTAGTGCCGCCGTAGATGATGGGCGGATGGGGACGCTGCAGCGGTTTCGGATCCATCGAGAGATCCTGGAAGCGATAGTGCTGGCCTTGGAAAGAGACCAGCTCGCTCTCCTGGTCCCAGGCACGCTTGTAGATCTCGATGCACTCCTCGGTCATTGAGACCCGATCCTCAAAGCGCAATCCCAGCCCTTCGAACTCCTCGCGACACCAGCCCGCGCCTACGCCCATGATCAGGCGTCCGTTGGAGAGATGGTCGATCGTGGAAAACTGCCGCGCGTCATGCATGGGCGGGCGATAGGGCGCGATGAGGACCGAGGGGGCCATCTTGATACGCGTCGTCGTCGCCGCGACGGCACCCATCACGGCGGCGCCGTCCAGCATCACCGGCCGAGCCGGATAGTGCCGCTTGCCCGTGTCGGGGTTGGCATAGGTGATTGGGACAGACTGAGGCGGCATGGCGACGTGATCCGAGAACCAAAGCGAGTGGAAGCCGTTCTCTTCACCGATCCGCGCGATCTCCAACGGCTCCATCTCCGGAGCCGGGATCGGCTGCAGCCACCAGTCGTCGTCGTCGCGGATACCAAGCCCGTGGGTGTCCATGAAATAGCCGATCTGCATCGCCTGCCTCCCTTTCGATGCTGCACGTGCTAACGGCTGAGCACGGCCTGCACAACCTGCATTCGATCGCTCTCCAACGCGATGCGGACGTTGCGGGCCATCACCCTAAACGCCTCCGCTGGGACGGCGCAGTTGCGGGCCGGGGTTGGGCTCTCCGCTCCAGACCGAGACGGCCGTTGCGCCGCGATCCAGGCGCGCGCGTTGACGGTATCGTCGTTCCAGGCGAGAGCCCGGAATCCCGCCGCCGCGAGCTGATCACGCATCTGCGGCGCACGGACCAAGTGACTGATGGTAGCGTCATCCGCCCAGGGGACGGGGAAGTCGGGGGCACCGGCTGGCCCCGCGACGATCTCGTAGCAAGCGTAGCGTCCACCCGGCTTGAGGACGCGCCGCAGTTGCGCATAGACGCCGGCCTTATCCGCGATGTTCATGAGGGCGTGCTGGCTCCAGACCAGATCGAAGCTCGCGTCCGCAAACGGCAGGGTGAGCGCCTCGCCCTGTAAGAAACGGACCTGATCGGAGAGCCTCGTGCGCGCCGTCAGCATCGCCGCAACGCGGCAGAACTCCTCGACGAGGTCAATCCCCGTGACGCGGCAGCCGAAGGCGTGAGCGAGAGCGCGAGCGGGCCCGCCAATGCCACTGCCGATATCCAGCACCTGCATATCGGCGCCGACCTCCGCCAACGTCGCGAGCTCTCGAGTGGCCGTATCGCCGCGCAGGTGGAACTGGTCGAACGGCTCAAGGTCCTCCGGCCTGAGCCCGTCGATCGGCTTGCCCGACTCCCGCAGGCTCGCGAGCATTCGCTCGTTGAGGTCGCCGGTGGTGTAGTGACGGCTGATGGCGGCCCGGCTGCTCGTCACGAGCCGCTTTTCAGTGCGCAACGACGCGCAGCCAGCGGCGCTTGCCGATCTTGAGGATATCGCCAGGCGAGAGGCGCACCTGGGGCGCCTCGAATGGCTGGCCGTCGCGCTGGACGCCGCCTTGTCCTACAAGACGCTTCACCTCGGCCTTGCTCTTGACGACGCCGGCAGTTGTGAGAAGGACGGCGAGGTCCACTTCGGCAGTGGCGCCGTCGAAGCGAAGCGCCACCTCCTGCATCTCCGCCGGCGCTTCCCGCTTGGAGAAGACGCGCTTGAACTGCGCGGCGGCGGCATCCGCCGCCGCCGCGCCATGCCACTCGCGCACGACGGCACGGGCAAGGCGCCGCTTCGCTTCCATCGGATGCAGGTCCCCGGTCGCCAAGTCGCGCTCGAGCGCGGCGACCTCGTCCGCAGGCAGGTTCGTGCCCAGCGTGAAGAACTGCGGGAGGGCCGCATCCGGGATGGACATCGTTTTGCCGTATTGCTCGTCCGGAGGCTCGTCGATACCGATGTGGTTGCCCTGGCTCTTGGACATGCGCGCCTTGCCGTCGAGGCCGACGAGGATGGGGAAGGTGATGGCGACCTGCGGCGGCTGGCCGTGGGCGCGCTGTAGAATCCGGCCGGCGATCAGGTTGAAGGTTTGGTCCGTCCCCCCGATCTGCACGTCGGCACGGAGGGCCACGGCATCGTAGCCTTGCATCAGCCCGTACATGAACTCATGCACATAGACCGGGGCGCCCCGATCGAGCCGCCGGGCGAAGGTATCGCGCTCCATGAACTGGGCGACCGTGAAGTGACTCGCCAAGCGGATGACCGAAGCGAAATCGAGCCCCCCGAGCCACTCGCTGTTGCGCCGCACCTCGGTGCGCTCGGGATCTAACACCTTGAACGCTTGCTCCTGATAGCCGCGGGCGTTCTCCTGAAGCTGCTCCATGGTCGACATCGGGCGCAGGGCGTCCTTGTCGGAGGGATCCCCCACAAGACCCGTGAAATCGCCGATGAGGAGAATCGCCTGATGGCCCAATTCCGCAAAAGTGCGCAGCTTGCGCAGTCCCACGACATGGCCCAAGTGCAGATCCGGGGCAGTCGGGTCGACACCCAAGTAGACCCGCAAGGGCTGCTCTTCGCGGATCGATACGGCCAGCCGCTCGCTTAACTCGCGCTCCATGGTAACGCGCGTCTCCGCGTCGCCAAAGACGGTGCCGCGCATGATCAGGGCGTGCTGGCGCTCGACCTCCGCCTGGAGCGCCGGGCTGCCCTCGCCGCTCATACGCCCAGGACCGCACGGGCAGCGGCGGAGTCGCGCTTCATCTGCGCGACCAAGGCGTCGGCACCGTCAAACTTCCGCTCACCACGGAGGCGCGCAGCGAATTCGATGCGCAAGTCTCGCTTGTAGAGGTCGCCGTCGAAGTCGAAGACGTGGCACTCGATCGACAAGGCCGCGTCATCGTTGAAGGTCGGCCGGACGCCGATATTGGTGACCGAGGGCAGGGGAGCGCCTGCCACGCGGGCAATGGTCGCGTAAACGCCGACCGCAGGCAACGCGCGGTCCGCGCCGACGGCGATGTTGGCGGTGGGAAATCCAATCGTGCGGCCACGCTGGACGCCATAAATGACGGGACCATGGAGGGAAAAGCGGCGGCTGAGCAATGCGTTCACCTGGTCGATCGCACCCGTGCTGAGCGCCCGGCGGATATCGGTGGAGGATATCTTGCCCTCGGCCTCCTCCAGCAGCTCGATCACCTCGACCGTGAAGCGGAGCTCTCGGCCAAGCGCGCGCAGCGTCTCCGGATCGCCGCCACGGCAGCGACCGAGAGCGAAATCAGGGCCGATCACCAAGTGCCTCATCTGCAGGTGCTCGACGAGCAAGCCGACGAAGTCGGCGGCATCCGTCTGAGCGAGCTCGGAGGTAAACGTGACCGGGACGACGCAAGGGAGGCCGAGGCCGTGCAGCAGGTCGAGACGGTCCTCCAGACTGGTGATGTAGGAGATTTGGACGGCGGGAGTGATCACTTGCCGCGGGTGAGGGTGGAGCGTAACGACGCCAGGAGCGAGATCGGTTCGCTTCGCGCTCTCAATGAGCCGCGCCATAAGCGCCTGATGGCCGCGGTGGACGCCGTCGAAGATGCCGAGCGTGAGGGCAGTAGGCTGGCCGACCGCAGCGCGCTGCAACTCCTCACGCGCCAATGCGGTGCTCAAGAGTGCTCCCCTTCGCGCGGTCGCTGCCGCGAGCGTTACCGTACCACGCGCACTGCTTCGGATCGGAGGTGTGGCTTACGCTTCCGGGTCCGCTGCAGACGGCGTCTCCGCTCCCGGTGCGGAGACCTGCTGGCTGGCGGCGGGCCGCAACTCGACCAAGATATCCCCGTAGCTCTCGTCCTGCTGCATCTCGATCGCGCGCGATTTATAGAGCTCCAAGATGGCGAGGAACGTGACAATCACCTCGATGCGGGTCTCCGCATCCGCAATCCAGCGCCGGAACGAGAGCTGCGTGCCAGGCCGCAGACGGGCCCGCAGATCCGAGACACGCTGCTCAACGGTGAGAGGCTCGCGCTGCAGCTCGACTGCTTGCTTGGGCTTCCGCGCCGCCGCGCGGGCCAACGCCTCGTGAACCAAGCGGGAGAGCAGATCTAGGGTGAGGCTATCCGGCAGACTCTGGGGAGCGCGGCTCTTGGGAGCCGTCACGGAGCGAGTCGGGAAGGCGCGCAGGCCGCTGGAGTCGATGGTGTGCAGGACGCCGACGGCCTCGCGATAGCGCTGGTATTCCTCCAGCATCTGAACGAGCTCGCGGCCGACATCCTCGTCCTCTTCGTCTGCGTCAGCAGCCTCACCGGGGAGCAGTGCCCGTGACTTCAGTAGCATGAGTCGAGCGCCGATGACGATGAAATCGGCGAGAGACTCCACCTTGTCGGCGCCGCGTCCCTCTCCAAGCGCCTCCACACTGGCGAGGTATTGGTCCGTGACCTGGAGGAGGGACACCTCCGAGATATCGAGCTGGTTCTCTTCGATCAACTGGAGCAAAAGCTCCAGCGGTCCCTCAAAACCAGTAATGCGCAGCTCAACCATCTCACAGCAGCGTACACCGCCAGCCGGGCAGTCCTGACCGCGGGGCGCATCCGTGGGGGCGTTGCCGGAGATCAGCCTCCGACAGGGAAGTGTCAGACGGCCGAAGGGTCTCGGCGCGAAGCGGGCGGCTGGGGTGCCAAGTGCCGGTTCAGAGCCTCCGATACCGGCGAGAGGCTACGGACCATCGCGGCGAAATTCTCAAAAGTGAGCGACTGCGCCCCATCGGAGAGGGCATGATCTGGGCGGGGATGGACCTCGACCATCAAGCCATCCGCGCCCACGGCGACGGCGGCGCGCGCCATCGGTTGCACCAGCTTCCAACGACCGGTGCCGTGGCTGGGATCACAGACGATGGGAAGGTGGCTCAGATCCTTGACCAGCGCGATAGCGGCGAGATCCAGCGTGTTGCGCGTCGCGGTCTCGAAGGTGCGGATGCCTCGCTCGCAGAGGATCACCTCATGGTTGCCGCGCGCCATGATGTACTCCGCCGCCAGCAGCCACTCTTCGATGGTGCCGCTCAAGGCGCGCTTGAGCATGACCGGCTTAGGGACGCAGCCAACCTCGTCGAGCAGGTTGAAGTTCTGCATGTTGCGCGCGCCGATCTGCAGGATGTCCGCGTAGCGCGCGACTAGCTCCATGTCTTCTACCGCCATCACCTCCGTGATCACGGGCAGGCCCGACTCCGCCCGCGCCGTGGCGAGGTGTTTCAAGCCTTCCTCGCCCAACCCTCGGAAAGCGTAGGGCGAGCTGCGTGGCTTGAAGGCGCCGCCGCGCAGCACGTGCGCACCAGCTGCCGCGACCGCCCTGGCGGTCGTCACCATGTGCTCCTCGCTCTCAATGCTGCAAGGACCCGCCATGACCACAAAGGAGCCATCGCCGATGCGCACGCCGCCCACTTCGATGATGGTGTCGCGCGGCTTGAATTCCCGACCGGCGAGCTTGTACGGGCGGCTAATCGGGACGACCGACTCGACGCCGGTCATCGTTCCGATCGCGGTACGAATCTCGGGATCGACCACCCGACCAACCGCGCCGATCACGATGCGCTCCGCGCCCGCCGACAGGTGACCTTCCAGGTTGGCCTCCTTCAGCCGGTCGAGTACGGCCTGCACCTGCACTGGGGGAACCCCGGTTTCCATGATTACCAACATCGTTCATTCCCTCTTGGAACGGCAACGCCGCGAGCGTCACTCCTGTGCGTCATTGTCGCCGGAAACGTCAGGCCGCAGAGCCGTGGCTCCGCGCAGATAGACATGCTGCATCTCGGATTGCTCCCTGTCGGTGTTGAGATGGACGAGGACACGCAAGCAGCGCTCCAGGCCGCCGGGAACGCGCATCTCGTGCCCGCACATCAGTGCCACGTTGTCCCAGCCGATCTCCCGAGCGGCGACAGCGGGAAATTCCGCGTCCAGGTCCGTGGTGGTCGTGAACAAGGCAGAGGCCACGTGCGCCGAGACGATGCCGTTGCGCGCGATCAATGCTTCAAGCAACTCCCGCGCTGCGGCCACGATCGCCTCGCGCGTATTGTGCTCCACCGTCGTAGCGCCCCGAATTCCGCAGAGGCGGAGGGGGCGTGCGTCGCCCATGCAAAGTTCCTTGGATAGAGGCTGGCTGATCGTGCGGGTTGGCCGCTCAGGCGAGCCCGAAGCCGCCGGCTGCCGCATCGACGCGATACGCGGGGCGAGGCCGCAACCGTCGCAGGCAAGGCCTCATCGCAACTCCTCGTCGATCCGGCGGCCGGTGACCACCTCTACGAACTCTTGCAGCTTAGTCGGCCGCTGCGCCTTGTCTGCCGCCGCAATCACATCGATCAGGGCGCTGCCGACGACGGCAGCCTCACATAATCCGCCGATAGTTTCAAGCTGCGCACGACTTGATAGGCCGAAACCCACGGCGATCGGCAGGCGGACGCCGGCGCGAACGCGGGCAACGCAGTCGACCAGGTCGGGGGGAAGCTGCGAGCGGGCGCCGGTGACGCCGGTGACGCTGACCAGGTAGACGAAACCGGAGGCGCGCCGGGCGACGGCGCGGATGCGGGCCTCCGTGCTGGTGGGCGCGAGGAGATAGATCAGGTGAAGCCCATGCCGGGCAAGAGGCGCGCGCAAAGGATCGGACTCCTCGGGAGGGAGATCGACGATCAGCAACCCATCGACGCCGGCGGTCGCAGCATCGCGGGCCAGCGCGGACAGACCGGCCCCGCCGGCGTAAGCGAGGAAAGGATTGAGGTAGCCCATCAGGGTGATGGGAATCTCGACCCCAGCTTCACGCAACTTTGCGACGGTCTCCACCGCAAAGGCGAGGGAGGCGCCGCCCTGCAATGCGGCCATGTTCGCGCGCTGAATCGTGGGACCGTCTGCCAGCGGGTCACTGAACGGCACTCCAAGCTCGAGCGCACCAGCCCCCCCGCGCACGAGCGCTTGGACGAGAGCGACGGTCTCATCACGGCTCGGATAGCCGACGGTGAGAAACGGCATGAAGAGCGGGCGGCCTTCGGCGCGGGCGGCGCCGAAAGCCTCCGCGTAGCGAGACGACAGGGCGCGAGCGCTCATCCGACCCCCCGATCGAAGACCAACACCACGAAGCTAATCGCGTTGAAGAGTCCGTGCGCCAGGATGGCGCCGTTGAGCGAACGCGAGCGCCAGTAGACCAGCGCAAACACCACCCCCACGACCGCGAAGGGGATCAGGCTACCCGGGTCGAAGTGAACGGCCGCGAAGAGCGCCGAGCTGGCCAGCGCCCCGGCGACGACGCCGAAGCGCCGGCCCAGCCCGGCAAAAATGAAACCGCGGTAGAAGATCTCCTCGGCGATGGGCGCCACAAGCACGACCAAGATGCCGGTAAGAACAACGAGGCTCACCGAAGCGTAGATCGCATCGTTGTCGATGCTGGAGACAGGTTCCAGATCTTCAACGCCCGCAACCTCCACGATCCCCACGTAGAGCCAGACCACCGCCATCGCGCCGACCAAACCGGCGATCCCCCACCCGAGGTCACGGGCGGCGGGACGGCGGAATCCGAGGCGGGCGAGCGCGCGCCGCCCGCCGCCGAGGAGCATGATCGGCAAGGCAACGAGCGCCAGGAGATCGATGACGAGCGTAGTCAGGAAGCCGGCCCAGAGCTTCTCCCGATCGGAAGCGTCCGGCTCGATCGCCTCCAAAGCGCCGACAGCGGCGATGGTGAGAAGGAAGACGATCGCTAGGGCGATCACCAAACCCGTCCAGACGGTGCGGACGCCGAAGCCGGCTCCAAGCCAGCTCTCCGCAGGACCCGGAGCGGCCGGCGCGGGATCGGCTTGGCGATAGGGATCCGGCGGTGGGAGCGGAGCGTCGGGGAACGTGTCCTGCGACGGCTTCACGACGGCAGCCCGGCAGCCAAGGGTCAGGAAAGCCGCGCCGCGCCGAGGTCGACGCCGCGCCGCGCGAGCGCATCCTGCACGATGCTCATGTCCTTGTCGCCGCGTCCACTCAGGCAGAGCGCTATGCACGTGCCCGCATCGAGTGACGGCGCCAGCTTGGCAAGGTAGGCCAAGGCGTGGCTGGGCTCCAGCGCCGGCACAATCCCCTCCGTACGACTCAACAGCTGAAAGCCGTCGAGCGCCTCGTCGTCCGTGACGGCGACGTATTCGGCGCGCTCACGCAATTTGAGCCACGCGTGCTCCGGACCAACGCCCGGGTAGTCGAGACCGGCGGAAATACTGTGCGCCTCCTCGATCTGGCCGTCGGAATCCTGCAGCAGATAGGAGCGCGTGCCATGAAGCACGCCCGGCCGGCCGAGCGTGAGGGTAGCCGCGTTGCGGCCATCAAGGCCTTCACCCGCCGCTTCGACGCCGATCAGGCGTACATCGTCCTCGACGAAGGGATGAAACATGCCAATGGCATTGCTGCCCCCGCCCACGCAGGCGATCACGATATCGGGAAGGCGGCCGGTAGCGGTCCGTAGCTGCTCTCTGGTTTCGCGGCCGATGACGGTCTGTAGATCTCGCACGAGCGTAGGGTAGGGGTGGGGGCCAATAGCGCTCCCCAAAAGGTAGTACGTGTCACGCACGTTGGTAACCCAGTCGCGGATCGCCTCGTTGATCGCATCCTTGAGCGTGCGGGAGCCGGACTCGACCGCGCGCACTTCGGCGCCGAGGAGTCGCATGCGGAAGACGTTCAACGCCTGGCGGCGTACGTCCTCCGCACCCATGTAAACGACGCAGTGCAGACCGAAGCGAGCGCAAGCGGTCGCGGTCGCGACGCCATGCTGACCGGCGCCGGTCTCAGCGATGATCCGTTGCTTGCCCATGCGCTTGGCGAGCAGGGCCTGCCCAAGCGCATTGTTGATCTTGTGGGCGCCCGTGTGCGCCAGATCCTCACGTTTGAGATAGATCTGGGCGCCACCCAACTCCTCACTGAGGTGGGGAGCGTAGGTGAGGGGGGTGGGGCGGCCGGCATAGCTCCGAAGGATGGCGCCGAGCTCGCGTTGGTAGGCGGCGTCATTTTTGGCGGCGGCCCAAGCCTCTTCGAGTTCGGCGAGAGCCGGCATCAGTACCTCCGGCACGAACTGGCCGCCGAAATCCCCGAAGCGACCGGGCAGCGCGCCCGCGGTCACGACGGGTCTCGCATCGCCGCCGGCGCCCGCACGGCGGCCTGGATGAAGGCGGCGATCTCGGCTGGATCCTTGCGACCCGCGCGCTCGACGCCGGAGGAGACGTCGACAGCCCATGGACGGACTTGCGCGACGGCCGCCGCGACGTTCTCGGGCCCAAGACCGCCAGCGAGCATAAGCGGGCGCTGGGCGGCGACGGCCGCGGCAATACTCCAGTCGAAAGATCGGCCGGATCCACCTCGGCGGGCGGCGTCCTGCGTGTCGAGCAGCGTGATGGTGGGCGGCAGGCGCCGCGCCTCCGCCAAGAGACGCTCGGAACTGTCCTCCGGCCCGACGTGCAGGACGCGGAGAACCGGCCGGTTAAGACGGCCGATCAGCGCCGGATGCTCGCCGCCGCTAAGCTGCACGAGGTCCAAGTCGGCGCCGACGGCGATGCGATTAATCGCTTCGGGCGCCTGATCGGCGAAGACGCCCACGAGCAGCGGTCGACCCGCCGCCCTCCGTGCCGCGGTCACCGCGGAGGCTTCCGCATTGAGGATGGGAATGCGCGGTCCAAGGCGGGCACGGATCGCGCGGGCCTGCTCCAGCGAAACGCGCCGGGGACTCTCGGCGAAGATCATTCCGACAAAGTCGGCGCCGCTTGCGACGGCAGCGTCGACATGGACGATCTCGCGCAGCCCGCAGATCTTGACGAGTGGCGGCTCACACATCAAAGAGCTCGCGAATCTTCGCGCGGGGATCGGGGGTAGTGGAGAGCGCCTCGCCCACCAGCACGCCCTGGACATCGCAGGCGCGCATCCGCACGACATCTGCGGCACTGCGCACGCCACTCGCGGCGACGAGCGGCACATCGTCTGGGATGAGCGGCCGGAGACGCTCGGTTGTGTGGAGATCTTCCTGAAAGGTATGGAGGTCGCGGTTATTAATCCCCAGAAGGCCGGCGCCTGCTTGCAAGGCGCTCACCGTCTCTGCCCCATCGGTGACTTCCACAAAGGCCGTCATGCCGAGCGCGGCGCCAACCCCGATCAGCTCGCGCAGTTGCTCCGTGTCGAGCGTCTTGGCGATCAAGAGGTAGGCGTCGGCACCAAGCGCACGCGCTTCGACGACTTGATAGGGGTCGATGTGGAAATCCTTACGCAGTAACGGCGGCGCGACAGACCCGCCGGCCCGTTCATCGGCGTGCAGCGCCTCGGCGACGCTCGATAGATCAGCGTCGCTGGCGAAGAAATAGCGGGACGTGAGAACCGAAATGGCGACGGCGCCGGCGTCGCGATAGAGGCGGGCCGCCGCACTCGCGTCGAGGTGGGGCGCAAACTCGCCCTTGCTGGGGGAGCCGCGCTTCACCTCGGCGACCAGTCCGCCGCACACACCGGTGAGCGCGGCGCGGAGGTCGCGGGGGGGCGGGCGCTGCTCGGCAGCCCGTTCCAGCGCGGCGAGCGGGTGCGCCGCCTTGCGCGCCGGCAGCTCGCTCGCCAGGGCACGCGTGATACGCCGCAACACCGAATCGGCGGCGCTACCGGAAATCTCCGCCGCGGCCCGGTCAGTCATCAGTAACCGCCTGTGTCGCCTCCACGAAGCGCTCAAGCTTCCGTAAGGCGCGGCCGTCATCGATGCATTCGACGGCCCGGCTGATGCCCTCGGCAAACGTCGGCACCTCGTCGGCAGCGAGCAGGGCCGCGGCAGCGTTGAGCGCGACGAAGCCGTGCAGCGGTCCTCCGGAGCCGCTTAGGACACTGCGCATCGCAGCGGCGTTCGTGACCGCGTCTCCACCCAGCACGGAATCCAGCGGCACCTCGCGGATGTGAAAGTCGGACGGTTGGACGCGGTATGTCCGGATCTGACCGGCCTGCAGCTCCCAGACTTGGGTAGGATCGCTCGGGCTCACTTCGTCGAGGCCTTCCAAGCCGTGGACCACCAGGGCGTGTACCGCATCAAGGCGCTGGAGGGTCGCCGCGATCTTGTCGCCGACCGCAGGCGAACCAACGCCGATCAGCTGGTGACGGGCGCCCGCCGGATTCGTCAGTGGACCCAGGAGATTGAAAACCGTGCGAAAGCCGAGCGCGCGGCGTACGGGCGCGACGTGCTTCATGGCGGGATGCAGGGTTTGCGCGAACATGAAGCCGATACCGACGTCCCGCACCATGGCTGCGACGGCGGCCGGGGGAAGGTCCACGCGGGCGCCGAGCTCCTCAAGGACATCAGCGCTGCCGCAGGCGGATGACATGGCGCGGTTGCCGTGCTTCGCTACCGGCACGCCGCAGCCAGCCACCACGAAGGCGGCAGCAGTGCTGACGTTGAAGGTGCCCTTGGCGTCGCCGCCCGTGCCACAGGTATCCGCAATGCGCGAGAAACCATCGCCGAGATCCACACGCAGGGAGCGGGCGCGCATAGCCCTGGTGAATCCCACAAGCTCCTCGACGGTCTCACCTTTAAGTCGCAGGGCAGTGAGAAAGGCAGCCGCCTGAACAGGTGAGGCGCCGCCTGCCTCGGGGTCGGCCATGAGTTCTCCCATAGCAGCGGCCGCTTCGGCCTCGCTGAGGTCGCGATCCGCATCGATGATCGCCTCAAGCGCGGCTGTGATCTCCATCGCAAGCGTCTCCCTCTCTCGTTCGCTGCGGTCCCCGCCGGAACCAGCCAGCGGACCGTCGCCCGATCTTCATTCGCAAGGCTCGCCCGCCACTCCGCCCTCCCGCAGCGCGAGGAAGTTACGAAGCAGGTCGTGGCCGACCGCGGTCATGATCGACTCTGGATGAAACTGTACGCCCTCCACCGCATGTCGGACGTGCCGCAGGCCCATCAACACCCCGCTCTCCGACCATGCCGTGGGAACGATCTCCTCGGGCAGCGTGGCCGGATCGACCGCGAGGCTGTGGTAGCGCGTGGCCTCAAAGGGATTCGGCAACCCCGCGTAGATGCCGACGCCATCGTGCTCGATCTGACTGGTCTTGCCGTGCTTGATCTCCCCAGCGCCGATGATTGCCGCGCCGTAGGCGGCACCGATGCACTGAAAGCCCAGGCAAACACCGAGGATCGGCACGCGGCCGACGAAGCGCCGGATCAACTCCACGCTAATCCCCGCGTCCTTCGGGGTCTTGGGGCCGGGGGAGATCACGATCTGCGCGGGCGCCGAGGCTTCGACCTCGTCCAGCGTAATCTGGTCGTTGCGATGCACGACAACGTCGGCGCCCAGCTCGCTGAGGTACTGGTAGAGGTTGTAGGTGAAGGAATCGTAGTTATCGATCAGCAACACGTCCCGCATTAGCCGTCTCCCCGCTCCTCAAGCGCGCCGAAGACCTCGCGCGCGGCACGCAGTGCGGCCCGGCCGGCCGGCCAACCGGCATAGGGCAAGAGTTGGCCGAACACCTCCTCGATCTCATCCCGGGTAGCGCCGTGGTGAAGGGCGCCTTGGATCTGGTCTCGCAGATCCTCGTCGCGCCCAAGCACGGCCACGGCCGCGATAGTGACCAGGCTGCGCTCGCGGCGGGAGAGCTGCGGCCGCGACCACACTTCACCGTGAACGTAGTTGACGGCCAGCGAGGCGAAGCGCCCCAGCGCGGCCTCGATCGGAGCGGTTACCGCTTCGTCGCTGGCGTCGCTCGCGAAGCCGTGCATGGCGCGCAGAACGTCGAGACCGTCGCGGCGGCGCCGGGCGTCGTCCTTGCGAGCGGCGGGTGCACGCGGTGGCGAGAGCACATCACCGTCGATCGCTCGAAAAAGCGCCTGGACCTCGCGCAAGGCGGCGATAGCGCGGGGGAAGCCGGTGTAGACGGAGAGATGCACGAGCACCTCCTCCACCTCCTCGCGCTGCATACCGTGGTTGAGCGCACCGCGCGCGTGGACACGCACCTCCATCGGCTGCCCGCCCAGCGTCGTAAGCGCGGCCAATACCACCATGCTGCGATCACGCCGGGACAACTGGGGACGTGCCCAGATCTCGCCCATGGCGAAATCGCAGGCGAAACTGCCCATGGCTCCCCACGTGCGCTCCGTGTTCTCGGCGCCCGCCTGTACATCCTCCACACGGCCCGCGCGCAACGTATGCATCACATCCAGAGCCCGCGCGCGGCGCGCGGCCTGAGTCGCCGTGTCTTCGGCTGCTTGATCCGTCACGATCCGCTCCTCTCGGCCTCCCTGGAAGTCCCGCTTCCCCGGTGCTGCTCACGGCTGCGCACCTCGGCGACATCCAACGCTTGCACCAGCGCCATCGCTTTATTGACGGACTCCTGATATTCCGCAGCAGGGTCGCTGTCGCAGACGATGCCACCTCCCGCCTGCACGGAGGCGAGACCATCCTGCATAACGATCGTGCGGATGGTGATCGCAGTCTCCATGTTGCCCCCGAACCCAAAGTAGCCCAAGGCACCGGCGTAGGGACCACGTTGATCCGGCTCGAGCTCCGCGATGATCTCCATCGCCCGGATCTTCGGCGCGCCGGAGACGGTGCCGGCGGGGAAAGCGGCCCGGAGCGCGTCGTAGCAGGTCACGCCAGGCCGGACCGTCCCGTCAACGTGGGAGACCATGTGCATCACATGGCTGTAGCGCTCCACATCCATCATCTGCGCGACCCGCACGGAGCCGGGGACACTAAGACGGCCAATGTCGTTCCGCCCCAGGTCAAGCAGCATGAGATGCTCGGCGCGCTCCTTCTCGTCAGCAAGCAGTTCCGCCTCCAGCCGTCGGTCCTCCGCCGGGGTCGCGCCACGGCGCCGGGTGCCGGCGATGGGATGCGTTGCGACTCGGCCCTCCTCGACAATGACCAAAAGCTCCGGCGAAGTCCCGACGATCTGATGGTCGCCCATCTCCAAGTAGTAGGTGTACGGCGAGGGATTGATCGTGCGGAGCGTGCGATACACGTTGAAGGGATGCACGAACGTCGGACGGGAGAAGCGCTGTGAGTAGACGCACTGGACGACGTCGCCAGCATAGATGTACTCAATGATGCGCTCGACGCTGGCCTCATAAGCGGCGCGCTCCATGTTGGAAACCACGACGCCGGGGGACTCGCCGTCCAACTGGTCAACGGGCAACGAAGGCGGCCCCTGCCCAAGCCGCGCGACCAACCCGTCGATCTGGGCCTGGGCGCGGCCGTAGGCGGCCTCAATATCCCCATCAAGCCGGACGTGTCCAACCACCTTGATGACGTGCTTCAGGTGATCGAAGACGAGCAGCGCATCGACGAACTGGAAGAACGCTTCCGGGAGGCCCAGGGCGTCGCGCGCGGCCGACGGCACCCGCGGCTCGAAGTGCCGCACCACCTCGTAGCCGAGGTAGCCCACGGCGCCTCCGTGGAAGGGGGGCAAGTTGGGGTTGGGTATCAACTGGAAGCGATTGAGCTTCGCTTGCAGGGCGACGAGGGGATCGCGAGCGGTGGGGCCGCCCTCGGCGCGGAGCACGTCGTACGGCTCGGTACCGATGAAGGAGTAGCGCGCCGGGCGCTCGCCTCCCTCGATCGACTCGAGCAGAAACGAGTAGGCGTCGCGCTTGACCTTGAGAAAGGCGGAGACAGGCGTCTCGAGATCGGCCAACACCTCTCGATAGATCGGGACGAGGTTACCCCGCCCGCTGGCGGCCAGCAGTCGAACTTCGTCGAGTGAGGGATAGTACATCGATCGCTCCGCGTGCGCTGATCGCCTTAAACGAAAAATCCCGCCCTTGAAGGGGCGGGAAACCCGCGGTGCCACCCTTCTTCCCAGCCCAGCGGCCGGGCGCTTTGCCAGGACGGAGCCCAAGCTCGATCCCGCCGGCGATGATCACGGCGCCGTGCCGGCTACGCCTACTTGCGTCATCCGAAGACAACCGTTCGGGCAGCGACTCCCGGGCCCATTCCCCTGGCGCGCAACCACCGGCCTCGCACCTTTCGCCGGCTCTCTGCAGGTCCGCCTACCCGGGTACTCCTCCCGTTCGCAGTCTTTGCGCTTCGCTATTTAGTTATGGATCGACGGTAAGCGCGCGCTGAAGCCGATGTCAACCAAGTGCTCTCAAGTGATCTGTAGTCCAAGCGCCATCGCGGGCGCTACACCACGGGGTGGGGACGATCCGGCCGCTCGCGCTCCCGCTGCAGGATGCCCAGCACCTCATCAATGGCTGCAGCTTCGGCGCCTTCATGATTGACGACTACAGAGTCGAACTCCACCGCGGCGGCCATCTCCGATCGGGCGTGAGAGAGCCGCTGTCGAATGTCGTCCTCCGAGACATCGCCACGGGCGCGCAGGCGGCGTTCGAGCGTCGCCAAGTCGGGGACGGTGACGAAGATGAGGAGGGCGCCGGGCACACGACGGCGCAGGCTGCGCGCGCCCTGTAAGTCCGTACGCGCCACGACGGTTGCGCCACGCGCCAGCGCCTGCCGGACGGGCGCCCGCAAGACCCCACTGCGGTGGCCGTAGACCTCCGCGTACTCCAAGAACTCCCCGGCCTCGACCAGCGCCTCAAACTCACTCTCGCTCAGAAAGTGATGGTGCATGCCATCCTCTTCACCGGGGCGGCGGGGCCGGGTCTTAGCGGTGACCACGCCGTGGACGCGATCGTCGCGGGCGAGGAGGCCGCGCAACAGCGTGTCTTTTCCAGCGCCGGACGGCCCGGAGAGCACGACGAAGAGAGAACGCTCAGTCACTTGCGTCATCGTCGGCCAGAGCAGGCCACGCGGCCGGCCCGCTGCCCACGCGACGGGCGATCGTTCCCGGAGCGATCGCCGCCAAGGCGACGTGACCGCTATCCAGAACGAGCACGGCCTTCGTGCGGCGCCCCCCAGTGAGATCGATGATCTGTCCCACCGCTTTGCGCTCTTGTACCAATCGCTTGATAGGCGCCGCCCCGGGCGAGGCGATCGCGACGATCCGGCCGGCGGCGAGCATGCTGCCGAAACCCACGTGGACCAACTCCGTGCTCACCACACACTCCAAGTCCCGTGACTGGATGGAGAAGCTCAGCCAGCAGCGTGGCTCAGCCGTTCCAAGTCGGACCAGAAAGCAGGATAGGAGACAGCCACGGCGGTGTCGCCGCGGATCTCGCTTTCGTCGCGCGCGCCGAGGGCGGCGACGGCGAGCGCCATGGCGAGCCGGTGATCGCCGTAAGAATCGAGGGGAGCGCCGCGCAGACGTCCGTCACCGACGATCTGGAGGCCGTCCGGACGCTCCTCAACGGCAACACCCAGCGCCCGAAGACCCGCGGCGGTCGTCGCGATGCGGTCGGATTCCTTGACGCGGAGCTCGGCGGCCTCACGGATCTCCGTGGTCCCTTGCGCGTAGGCGGCGGCGGCGGCAAGGACGGGCAGCTCGTCGATGGCGCGCGCGGCGAGATCACCCGCGATCTCGGTGCCGGAGAGCCGTGCGGAGCGGACGCGCAGATCACCCACCGCCTCCCCTGCCACGCTGCGCCGCGCGCTCACCTCGATATCGGCGCCCATGGCCCAGAGCGCATCCAGCACGCCGGTGCGCGTCGGGTTGAGCCCAACGCCCGGGAGGAACAGCTCCGACTCCGGAAGAATGCTCGCGGCGACGAGCCAGAAGGCAGCGGCGCTGACATCCCCAGCGACGGCGACATCGACGGGGGTCAGCGCACCGGGGGCGAGGCGCAGGTGCGGCGGATCGATATCGAGCGGGGCCCCCATCGCCCGCAGCATGATTTCGGTGTGGTCGCGGGTCGGCGCGATCTCCTCAAGTTCGCTCGGACCGTCGGCCGCCAAGGCGGCGAGCAGCAGCGCACTCTTCACTTGCGCGCTCGCGACCTGCAAGCGCCCGCGGAAGGGAATGAGCGAGCCACCCTCGATCACCAGCGGCGCGAAGCGGTCCTCAGCGCGCCCCGCGCAGCGTGCGCCCATCGCGGCGAGCGGTTGCAGCACGCGGTCCATCGGACGACGGCGGAGGGAGGCGTCGCCGTCCAGCTCGACGCGGCCGGCCAATCCGGCGGCGACGCCGGCGAGCAGGCGCATCGTCGTGCCACTGTTGCCACAGTCGATCGGGTCGACGGGCGGGCGCAGCGCGCCACGTCCAGGGCTGTCGATGCGCAGCGTCTCATCGCTCTCGAATGCGCAGGTGACGCCGAGAGCCCGCATCGCGGCCACCGAGGCGAGCGTGTCGGCGCCGCGGGCAAAGCCGGTCACCCGTCCCGTGCCGCGCGCGAGACCGTTGAGAATCACCGCACGGTGCGAGATCGACTTGTCGCCGGGGACGCGCACGGTCCCTCGGACTGCGGATGCGGGCAGAAGCCGGCGGGTCATGCCTGCAGTCAGCGGTCGGTCGAAGCCGGCCGGCCGGCCTTGGTCCGTCCCGACGCGCCGGCCAAGTCGCGGAGCCGCTCGTAGAGACGGCCGCCGAGCAGCAGCGTGCCGAGACTGCCGGCGATCGTGGGGCGCTCGATCGGATCGGGAGCCGCCATGCGAGCGGACGGGCCGCGGACGAAGTCCACGCGGTCGCGCTGCGCCGTCTCGAACTCTTCGAGCAGGGCCTCCGGGGAGCCCTCCAACAGATCGCGGAGACGCTGCAGCTCGTCGATGTAGCGGTCGATCCAAGCGCGCAGATTGTCGCTGTTGGTCGCACAGATCCCGACGGACATCTGGGGGTCGCCGGCGGCGAGGCGGGTCAGATCGCGATAGGCGGGCCCCGCCACCCGGGCGAAGTCGTTCCAGCCGGCACTGCGGCGCAGCAACGTGAACAGCGCGGTCGACGCGACCAGCGGCAGGTGGCTCACGGCGCCGACGAGCTGGTCATGCTCCACGGCGCCGATGAACAGCGGATCCCCGCCCACGCGCTCGACGAGGCCGACAACCGCAGACACCGCCGCCTCGGAGGCTGCGTCGGCCGGCACCAAGACATAGGGGCGGCCGCGAAAGAGCGTGGCCTCGGCGTTGCCGATCCCCTGGTCGCTCTTGCCTGCCATGGGATGCCCGCCCACGAACGCAACGGAGGCGGGCAGATGCCGCTCGGCCCAGCGCAGCACTTGGCTCTTCGTAGAGGCAGTGTCCGTGACAACCGCGCCTGCGGCCAAGCGCGGCGCGATGGCATGGAAGACGCCCTCGACGGAGATGGGCGGTACGGCGACGATCACGAGCTCGGCGCCGGCGACGGCCTCGTCCAGGCCGGTGACCGTGCGATCGACGGCGCCGGCACCTTTCGCCGCCGCCATGACGGAAGCGTCCGCGTCGAAGCCGACCAACTCGCAGTCGGTGCCACCGCCCTGCTTGAGCGCGAGGCCGATCGAGCCACCGATCAGGCCGAGACCGATGATGCTAATGCGGGTCATAGGCACTGTTTGCTCGGGAACGTCCCAACAGGATGAGCGGCGCTCCTGCCGTCACGTGCAAGCGGCCCGGCAATCCAAGCGCGGAGGCAACACCCGGAAGAATCGCTGCGCTCGAATCGTAGCATCGCGCTTACGAACACTCACCACGTGCCGCTGCGCCACCGGCCGTGTCGTTTCTCCTCGCAGGGACCGCTGATACAGTGTAGGTCCCCTTGATAGATGCGATAGACGCCGGATGGAGCGGGGACGTGGGAGAGGCGCTATGCCTCTGCCGATGACCCGTCTCCCTCTGCTTGCCGCCATCGCGGCGACGGTCGTGGCGATCGCGGCGGCGGGCGCGCTCACGAACGCGACCGGACAGTCGCAAGCGCTGGACAGAGCTGTGCCGCGCAGCGACGGGCAGCTGCTCGTCAGCGAATTCGGCGAGCACGAGAGCACGCTCTTCCTCGTCGACCCCAGGTACCCCGCGGCGCGGCGAGAGTTCGGGCGCGTGCCGCACGCGCCGGGCTGGGAGTTGGTGGGCGCCGTTTCGCCGAGCGGCGACGCGTTCGCGTACCTCGTACTACCGCCGGGCGCCGGGGATCCCGCGCGGGAGATGGCCCTGATCCTGCGCACAGCGAGCGAAGCACGCTTCCTTGCCGCCGGCTTCGATATCGGAGGGGGGGTGCTCTGGAGCAGGGACGGGGAATCGCTATTCCTGCGGCGATCCGGGGAGGATGACCGGCCGGCGCAACGGATCGTGCAGATCGATGCCGGCACAGGCCTCGAAACGCCGCGCTTCCAAGGCCGGGACTCCCTCGGGGTGTACCCCGTCGCGAAGCCGCCGGCGGGACCGTTGTACATCGCGCTGATCGATCCCGGCGGCAGCGCCCTGCTGGCGATCGGCGACGACGGCCGGGTGCAGCGAACCCTCAAGTTATCCGGCAGCGCCACGCGCGACTGGACGCTCTCTCCGGACGGGTCACGGCTCGCGTACACCGAGCAGCGCGGACTGCAGCTCAACGTGCGGGTCCTGTCGCTGGCCGGCGCCCCACCCACCCTGGCCAGCGCCGCCTACCGCGACGACGGATTTGGGGACGCGCAGACGAGTGGTGGATCGGCGGCGCCGGTCTGGCATCCCGACGGCTCGCTCAGCCTGGGAACGTTCCAGCGCGCCGCGAGCGGCGCGCTTCACGTGGCCGCGGCCCGTACCTCCGCACTCGACGGGCAACCCCGCGACGGGTTCGCGCTGCCCGTGGCCTGGTCCGAGGACGGCGCCCACCTGGCGCTGCGGGCGTTCAGCGGAAGCGGGCCGGGCGCGGTGGGCGAGGAGAAGGCAGCGGTGATGGGGCCGGACGGACGTCTCCAGGCGATCGAAGGACGGTTCGTGAGCGTACTCGGCTGGTGGTATGGGGCGGATTAGCCGGGCCTGGCTCGTCCGGACGGCCGTGGTGGGGCCGATCGTCCTCGCGGCGGCCTGGATCGCGGCGGACGCGAGCGGAGGCGAACGCGCCCAAGCCGGATGCTTGTTCGGCGCCGGCCCGCCCTTCGCCTTTCAGGGCTACGAGGGACCGCAGGATCGCGAGCGCTTTCTGCTGGCGCAGCAGCTGGCGGCGACCAACCAGCTATTCCCGGAAAGCGAGAGCTTCGCGCTGCCGGAGATCCTGGCCGGGAGCGCGGAGGCCCGCGCGCCGCGGCCCGGAGCGACCATCCCGACCGCGCTGCTGCACGCGATCGGCTGGATCGAGAGCAAGACCACGCACACGGCGAGGGAAGTGCATTGGCAGTCCATCGGGGACGTGCTGCTGTCGCCGGATTGCGGCTACGGCGTCATGCAAGTGACGTCCTATTTCGACAACGACGGCGATCCGCCCAGCCGCAACGAGACCCTGGTTGGTACGCACTACGCCTACAACACCGCCACCGGGGCCCAAATCTTGGTGGAGAAGTGGAACGACCAGTTCTTCCCCATCGTAGGACTCGGCGAGCCGGCATTCGTCGAGTCCTGGTACTACGCGCTCTGGGGCTACAACGGCTGGGACTTCCGCAACCACCCCGCGGGAACGGAGACGGATCCCTTCCGCACGCTGCCCTTCCCGTGTGACGGGCCGCGCAACGGCTACGCCTACCAGGAGCTCGTGCTGGGGTGCGTGCAATCGCCGCCGGCGCTTGGCGGCGAACCGCTGTGGCAGGAAAAGCCGGTGCAGCTCCCCGATCTCGACAGCCTCTCGGCGGCGGGCGGACCGTTGGATCCGGCCGTGTACTTCGCGGGTTGGAACGCCATCCGCCAGTCGCCCTTCGGCGCTGAGCACCCCCATCCCTTCCTCGCCATGGCGATGCCGCTGCCGCCGGACGCGCTGCCGGTGGACGAGACGGCCTTGCCGGGGCCGGCGGCGCTGGCCGTGCGGGAGGCGATTCTCGGCGATCCGCGCTTGGACTTGGAGACCGCCAATGTGACTCTCACGCCGAGCGGCAACCGCATGACGGCCACGATCACCGTGGCCAACGCCGGGTCGGGCCTGCTGGTCTACCGGGCGGAGACGGATGCGCCCTGGCTCGGTCTCGACGTGCAGGCCGGCGTCGCGGCCGGCATGGATGTCCCCTTCCGGGCCGGGGAACCCCTGTCGGCGACGATCACGCTCGTCGCCGACAGAGCCGCCATCCCGGCCGGCACGCTGGGAGCGACCGTGACGATCGAGGCGCTGCTCCCCAACGGCGACGTCTTGAGGCGCCACGTTCGGGTCAACGTAGTAGAAGTGACCCAGGAGATTCCCGCCTACGAAGCGGGACAGCCGCAGAGCTAGCGAGTTGGCGAAGGGACTCGAAATGGGCGTGCTGGCAATGATCGGCGCAATGATCGGCAAGGTGCGGCGCAACCATGCGCTCGAGCACGCCACGATCGCCGTCCTGCTCGCGCGGCACGGGCTCGGGCTGCAGCTCGCGGGACATGCGGCGCCCGGCGGTTTCTACATCAGCGGGAACGTGACGGCCGCGCAGGTCGGCAGCGCCGCGGAGGAGGCGCTGGTCCGGCTGCAGGGCGGCGAGCGGCACCTGGCGCTGTCGCCGCTGTGCGGGACGAACATCGTCCTCGGCGGCGGGCTGGCGGGCCTGGCCTCGTTGGCGGTCCTGGGAAGCGGGGATCGCCGGCAGCGCTGGCCGGACGTGCTGGCCGCGGCGATCGCCGCCGCGCTCGCCGCGCAGCTGTTCGGCCGCTACGCGCAACGCTTCGTGACGACCTCCGCCGATCTGCAGGGACTGCGCATCACGGGCACGGGCGAGCGCCGCTACGGCAGATGGCGGCGGATCAAGGTAGAGACGCGCAGCGAGTAAGCTACAAGCGGACGCGCCCCCGTAGCTCAACTGGATAGAGCCGCGGCGTTCTAATCCGCAGGTTGCAGGTTCGAGTCCTGCCGGGGGTACCACGACCCAGCGGATGTCGCCAGGCGCGATGGGGGCTTATATAGGCCCCCTTAAGTTGCGGCGTTTTCAATGATGCGGTATCAATTGAGATCCAGTTGGAGGAGGCAGGCCATGCTGAAGTCGAACGTGCGTTCTGGGGGGGGGGGGGGGGGGGGTACTAGAGCCCTACTAGCTCTCCTATCCGTGGGGCTGCTGGCGCTCTGCGCGGCCGTTTTCGCCGCGAATGCGCCGTCCGCCGGGGCGCAGTCCCCGTCTGATCCGTCCGGCCAAGTCTGCCCCCCGCACGTCCCGCCCTTCCCCGCCCTCCCGTGCTTCGACCTCGACGACAGGACGGGCGGCACCCCCATTGACGACGACAGCAGGAACACGCTCAACGAGATCAACGAGAATCTGAGGAGGGAGCGGGGCGGCAATTGGGGCCTGCCGTCCGTCGCGCCGGCGGACCCCGGGTCCGTCGTGAGCCTCGCCGCGCCCGCGAACCTGAGCGTGACGCCCGGCGAGGGCTACCTCGACATCTCCTGGGACGCCGTGAGCGGCGCGACCGGCTACGACGTGCAGGCCCAGACGGCCGGCAGCTCGTCCTGGCACGACGCGGCGCAGGTGACGGGCACGTCCCACCGCTACACCACGAGCGCGACGATCGACCACGTGCGCGTGCGCGCCCGCGACAACTCGGGCGTGAGCAACTGGGCGCAGGTCTCGCGGCTGCCGGCGGCGGACTGGCTGACGACCGTCCAGCCGGCGGGCGGGGCCAGCGCCTCCAGCACGGGCGGCTCCACCGCCTCGCTGCTCGCCGCGCCCGCGTCGATCACGGTGACGCGCGACAATATGAGCACCTCTCGCGATGAACGATTGACCATCAGCTGGGCGGCGGTGGCTGGCGCGGACGGCTACAACCTCACCTGCTCCGGCAGGAGCGGCTGGAGCTGGTGGGAATGCGGCTCGACGGACTCCGGCTCCGTCACCACCCTGACGGTGGATAGGGCCGAGACGACCCGCCTGGGCTATATCGTCTCCTACATGGTCGCCGTGCGCGCGGTCACCAACAATCCAGATCAGGCCAGCGATTGGACCATCTCGGTGGACGCGCACCCAGCCCTCCAGCCCAAGAACCTTGCGGTCTCACGCTCTGCCGGCTCCATCTCGGTTTCATGGACTCAGCCCCGGTATTCCACGGGCTACGAAATCGAGTGCGCCACGCGCGAAGATGGCGTCACGGGCACGTACCGAGCCTGCGCTGACGTTGAAACGGCGACCCTGGGCAGCGACCGCCGGGTCACTGCCACACTCACCTCGTGGACGGTTGGCGGGACCACCTACACCGTTGACGACAGCAAGACCTACGACCTGGCCGTCAGGACCACGAACGCCTGGGGGAACTCGCCCTGGCGGTTGGCGCCGCTGATCCATCCCAACACGTCTCTGACCGCGAGCAATGTCAGCGACGATTCGGCGACGCTGACCATCACCCACCACACGGGCGCCTGGTACTACCGGCACACGGGCGCGGGCGCCACCTGCCAGGGCCCGGTCAGCGGGACGAGTCAGAACATCACCAGCCTGACAGGGGGTACGACCCACACCTACTCGGCCTACAGCGACAGCACATGCTCGACGCTGCTGGCCACGGCGACGCCGTTCACCACGCACGTGGCGGTGGACAACCTGGACAAGGCAACCTACCAATACAACTGCCCGGTCTCCGGGAACACTCGCTGCGCCGTGGCATTCACCACCGGCTCGAATGCGAGCGGCTACACGCTGACCGCGATCACCGCCAGGTTCGCGGCCACGCTCGACCCGAACGACGCCCTGGGTGACCTCATCGCGACGATCCACCCCGATGAATCCGGCAGGCCAGACACCCGCTCGACTCTGGCGACTTTGACGGTAGAAAGCAACCCAGTGGCAGCGGGCGACTACCGGTTCGCCTGTGCTGGAAACGGCTGCACTCTGTCGCCGAACACGACCTACTTTGTCATGTTCAATGCAACCGCGGGCAGTTCGAACAGCGAGCGTTACAACTGGGAGAGCACCGAGAACAACGACGAAAACCTGAATCCCACTGGCAACGGCTGGACGCTGGCGGACGGAACCGACGCCCAACAAGTCATCACCTGGCAGCCGGAGTACTCCGACACGGGCAAGCTCAAGATCACGGCCCGGCTCAATCCGTCACTCACCTCCTCCAGCGTCACCGCCACGACGGCGACGCTGACCATCGCCGACCACCACGACGCGTGGTACTACAAGGCGACGAGCGGGCCGCACACGACCTGCCAGGGGCCCGTGGCGGCGAGCGCGAGCAACGCGAGCCTGACCGGCCTGAGCGCGGCCACGTCGTACACCTACTCGGCCTACAGCGACAGCGCATGCACGAACGCCAACCTGCTGGCGACGGCGGCGGCGTTCACGACCACGCTCCCCGCGCCGACGGGCCTGAACCTGAGCTTCGACAGCGGGGCTGTCAAGATGAAGGCCACCTGGAGCAAGCCGTCCGGCGTGACCGGCGCCGTGAGCTACGAGGTGGAGCACGCGGACAACAACACCAGCAACCCCTACGGGAACCGCACGACCATCGCGGCCACCAGCGCCACCACTGTGACGCACCACTTCAACAACACGCTGACCGTCAAGTTCCGCGTGCGCGCAAAGGTCGGCAACGTGACCAGCGCCTGGGCGGAGCGCTAACTCGCCGCCCGTCAAGTTCCGCGTGCGGGCGAAGATCGGCGACGTGACCAGCGCCTGGATGGAGTACGTGTCGCCCTAGCAACGGGCACGCCGAGGAGCGTCTGCCGAACGAGAGTCGAGCGCGAGGCGGGTGAGTGGGCCGAGTACCACAACAGCGTGGCCTTGCGGATCAAGGTGACGGCGGAGTAACGGGCGCGGACAGCGCTTGCACGTCCGGCGGTCCGCGGACGCGCGACGCCGAAGTAGCGCGCTGGTCCTCGGGGAGCGCGCGCGGGCGCGGGGATCAGCCTACCGCTGCGTGCGGACTGCCTTCTGCACGTGCTCGCGGAGGGCGCGGTTGATGTTGGTCTGGTAGCCGCGACCGCCGGCGGTCTGCTCCTTGAACCAGGCGATCACGTCGGCGTCGATTCTGAGCGTGATCTGCTGCTTGACCGGGCGGTAGAACTTGCCCCGCACCGCGCCGATCCAGTCGGTGGTCTCGGGGATATCGCTGAGGTCGATATCTTCGTCCGCCAGTTCGTCCAGCGCCGACAGTTCCTGCTGGACCTTCAGCGGCAGCTCATCGAATTCCTTCTTCATATGCCATCCTTTCGGTCCGGGTCGATTTGCGAGCCGAGATAATTCGGCCTGGTTTGACGTTCTCCCGCGCCTCATCATCCGGAGCGGTATGGACGACCGTGAGGAAGCGATTGCCGACTACGCCAATGGTCTTCCAGCGGTCTTTGAAGGGATACGGATCGGGAACTGCCAGAGCCAGTGGATCGTCGAACACCAACTCCGCTGTCTCGAAGCCGAGCCGGTGCTTCCGAAGGTTGGCAGCTTCCTTTGCGGCATCCCAAGTCCAGCGCAAACTCGGCCCCATCCTTCACTACATGAGTGTAGCTACAGCCGGCTGCCGCCGTCAAAGCGGCGATGACGGCGGAGGAGTTGCTGCGGCCTGTCCACCACGTTGAGCGACGGGCAGACGCTGACGCCTTCGGGCAACGGCTGGAGCATCGCGGACGCGGCGCGCTACGAGGCGGGTTCGTGGGCCGAGTACCACAACGGCGCGGCCTTGCGGATCAAGGTGACGGCGGAGTAACGGGCGCGGGCGGCGCTTGCACGTCCGGCGGTCCGCGGACGCGCGACGCCGAACTGACGCGCGGGCGCGCCCGGCGCCTGGGGGGGCGCGTGTCGCCCTAGCAACGGGCACGCCGAGGAGATCCGCCGCCGCACGCGTGAAGTGGCCGGGCTCGCTCTGACGGACGAAGCGCTGGGCTGAGGCCTCATTCTGTCCAGGCGGGACACCGAGGGCAGAGCGTGCGCGACCTCCACCGCGCTCGGCATAGTGCATAGACGTAAGTGCGTTAGCCAGTACACTGATTAGGGCGGGGTTTGGGGCGGGCCGTGGAGACCTCTACGGATCGAACTCTTCAACGGGTGGTTGAATCGAACGCACGGTGAGATGTCCTCTCCTGCTGGACGCGCAGCGAGGACCGCACGCTTGGCGCGGGAATGTCGTGCTGCAGTGGCTCGTGCTGAAGGCCGCGTTCTGGGGCATCGGAGCCGCCGTCCTTGTGGGGATCGGGGTCGACTCCAACGAACCGATCGACCTGCGCTTGTTCCAGGCACAAACACAGCAACGCACCACCCAAACGGTGACGTTGCCCAACGACCCACCAGCGCTGGCCTCGACACGTAGTCTTCCGGGCCCGCCCGATCCGGCGCCGCCCCATAGCGGCCCGACGGTGGGGACCGTGACGTGGTACGGGGGACATTGGCTCCTTGATGGCCAACGCACAGCCTGGGGAGAGATCTACGATCCGGACGATCCGACGACGGCCGCCACCGCACTGCTTCGCAACGCCGCGGGCGAATGGGTCGTGCCGCTCTGGGAATACAACACGCGGCTACGCGTCTGTCACGAGGAGCAATGCATCGTCGTGCGGATCACCGACACCTGTCCGGCTTGCTTGAACCCCGAGTACCCGGGTGGCGGAGAGATCCTGCTCGATCTCAGCCGCGCCGCATTCCAGGAACTCGTACCCTTGGCGGAGGGCAGAGTGCAAGTGCAGATCACGGTACTGGAGGAGTAGCAGCGGACGACCCGCCTTGCTGATGGCCGCCACTCCCGGGAGCCGGCGGAAGCGCTTCGGTGATCGCGGGAGGACTAGCGCTCCGGGCGCAAGCCGGGCCGTATCCGCACACCGACCTCAAGCTCGCTGTCTTCCCCTCCCTGGAGAACGCCGCGCGTCGGAGGCACGTCGTGATAGTCGCGTCCCACCGCGACGCGCACGTAGCGCTCGTCGGCGACGCTCTGGTTCGTGGGATCGAAGCCGATCCAGCCGAGATCCGGCAACCGGCACTCGACCCACGCGTGCATCGCCGTTTGCGGTCCGTGCTCACCGGATCGGCTGCCGACATGCAGATAGCCGGAAACGTAACGAGCCGGCACGCCCCAGGAACGCGCGATGGCGATCATGACGTGGGCGTAGTCTTGGCAAACGCCCGATCCGGACTCCAAGATATGCTCCATCGGGGAGCCCACCGAGGTACTCCCGGGGACGTACCGGAAGCTGCGGTACAGCGTGTCGGAGAGTCGTAGCAAGGCCTCCAACGGGTCACCCTCCGCCTTAATGTTCCCCCGCTCCACAAAGGCCGTGAGGGCGGACGAGGGCCGCGCCAGCGCACTCGCGTGCGTGAAATCCCAGTGCGCGAACGCCTTGCTCCAAGAGCGAATCTCTTCCCAGGCAGCAGTGCTCAGGGAACCCGGGAGGGGAGCGGACGGCGCCACCTCGACCGTGGAGCGAGTGGTGATCGCCAGCGCTTCGTGCTCCCGGTGAATATTGAGCACATGCTTGGTGTTGCCGAAGCAGTCCTGCTCGCTGGTCACGGGAGCCGCAGGTGCGGTCGTGACCTCGAAGCGCAGGAGGCGTTGACCGCAGTCCTCGCGCGGTTGCAGGCAGAGGGACATCACGCAGCGCTGCACCGGCGCGCGATAGAGATACGAGGTGACGTGCTCGATCTCGTAGCGCACGGGACCGATCACGAAGTCAGCGCGCCGGAAGGTCTGCGATCGGGTAATCGAAATAGGTGGCGGTCACGAGATCGTGCAGCTCCCAGCAGTCCGCGCCCATCTGCTGCAGAAGGGCTCCGCGGTCCTCTCGTACCGGCCACTCGGACTGGACCAGGGCGACCAGGCGGGAAGCCCGCTGCTGCACCGCATCACTTGTCTGCGCGTTCGGACCGGCACCGATGACGGCGATCTCCGCCGCTACCCTGTCGAGCGACCGGCGGAGCGAGTAAGGCAGCAGGGGGTCCGTCGCGAGCAGGTCCAACACTTGGCCCGGCTCCACGGCGACGCTATAGCGGCGATCATAGGCCTCGAACGCATGGTACGCGCGCAACAGGCTGGTCCAGTCCGCTTCCGAGTACTCCCCGGTCATCCGGTCGGCGGCGAGCTGCGCGAGAAACAACGCCACTGCGCGTTGCGCGCGCTCGACGAAGCGCCCGAGTTGCAGGAAGCGCCAGCCGCTATCGCGGTACATGGTGGCGGAGGTCACGCCCATGAAGGTATCGACCTCCGCCGCCGTTTCCGCGTAGAAACTCTCCGGGGAAGCAGACCAGATATCTTGAATGCCCAGCTTCTGGATCCGCAGGTAGGCCAAATTCAGGCCGGTCCACATTTCAGCGCTGATGCAGTGGCGCATCTGCCGGGCGTTCTCCCGGCCGAGCGCGAAACAGCTCCAGACGGAATCAGGGTTCGAGCGTTCGAACGTGAGGTCGTCGGCCAGCGTGTAGGAATCGGCCAGCGTGTAGTCCTCGCCGCCAAGGGGATCGAGATCGCCCATGGGAGGCCGCCGGTTCACGCTGTTATAGATGCGGCTCCAGCCAAAATGAATCTCCCGGATCGGACGATCCACCAGCGCCTCCGTCTGCAGCTGCAGCAGGCGACAGAGATGCTCCGCCCGCTCAAGATAGCGTCCCATCCAGTAGAGGCCCTGGGCACTGCGTGAAAGCATGCGGCTCAGTCCTCCAACACCCAAAGATCTTTGCCACCCCCGCCCTGACTGGAGTTCACCACGAGACTGCCCCGGCGCAGGGCGACACGGCAGAACGCTCCGGGCACGAGGCGAGGCTCGCGTCCGTAAAGTACGAAGGGGCGCAGATCCACATGACGCGGCTCGAACCGCCCCTCGATCAGGCAGGGGGCACGGGAGAGGGCGAGCACGGGTTGCGAGACGAAGTCGGCCGGATTAGCGCGCACCTGTGCAGCGTACGCTTCACGCTCCTCGGGCGTCGCATGCGGGCCGACCAGCATGCCGTAGCCTCCGGACTCCCCCACACGCTTGACGACTAAGTTCTCCAAGTTATCGAGCGTATACTCAAGATCTTCGGGGCGCCGGCAGAGGTACGTCTCGACGTTCGCCAGCAGCGGCTCTTCGCTCAAGTAGTAGCGAATCATGTCGGGCACATAGGCATAGACGCTCTTATCGTCCGCGACTCCCGTGCCAGGCGCGTTCACCAGGGAGACGTTTCCTCGCTTATAGGCGTGCAGCAGCCCTGGCACACCGAGCAGAGAATCCGGCCGGAAAACCAACGGATCAAGGAAATCGTCGTCCACGCGCCGGTAGATCACGTCGACGCGCCGCAGGCCGGTGGTTGTGCGCATATAGACGAAGCCGTCGTTGACCAGCAGATCGCGGCCCTCCACGAGCTCCGCGCCGATCTCGCGGGCCAGGAACATATGCTCGTAGAAGGCGGAGTTGTAGACCCCGGGCGTCAGCAGTGCGATGCCCGGATCGGACTGCCCGTGCGGCGCCAGATCCCGCAGGGTCGCCAGCAGCATGCGCCCGTAGTGTTCGACATCCCGCACGCGTGAGCTTCGATACAGCCGACGCATCCTCGTCTTGACCGCCTTCCGGTTCGCGAGCATGTAGGAGACGCCCGAAGGAACCCGCAGGTTGTCCTCAAGAACCTGGAAGCCGTCGTTGGTGCGCACGAGATCGGTGCCGCAAATAGCGACCCAGACCCCCTGAGGAGCGGAGACGCCGCGCATCTCGACGCGATACTGGGGACACCCGCGCACTACCTCCACCGGAATCACGCCCTCAGTGATAAGGCGGGCCTCGCCGTAGATATCCTCCAGGAAGCGGTTCAGGGCTTTGAGGCGCTGAATCAAGCCGCTTTCGAGAAGCCGCCATTCCGCACCCGAGAGCACGCGGGGCACGCAGTCGATAGGGATGATGCGCTCGTCCGCCTCGTCGTCTCCATAGACGGTGAAGGTGATGCCTTCATTCGAAAACGAGCGCGTCACCCGTTCCTGAACGCTCTCCAACTCCCCAGGGGAGAGCCGTGTCAGCGCTTCGTAGAGTCCGCGGCAATGCTCCCGCGGCCTGCCGTCCGGCAGGAACATCTCATCGTAGATGTCGGCATCAAGGGCGTAGCTGTCGAAATCCATGGCAACGACCCCCGGTTACCCTAAGGCATCCCCGTCCACAACGCGCTGCGAAGCACGTGCAAGCCAAGCAACGAGCGAGCATTCGCTCCGGCAGCGCTGCATTACACAACCCGCTGCGCATTCGGCCGCCAGGCACGCGCCGGCACTGTAGAGACCTTGCCCAAACCACGCCTCCGATCGCTAGCTCGCGAGAGAGCCGGCGGCGCCCTCCCTGTCTGCCTCGGCTATAACCGGGGACTCCTCCTCAGCGTCGCCTTCCTCCGGCGCCGAGGGAGGCACCAAGGGCAACTCAATCAGCATTTCCGTGAACTGGCCGGGCTCGGACTCGACCCGAATAGCGCCGCCGTGCTGACGGATGATGTCACTCGATAGCGCCAGGCCCAAACCGGTGCCCTGATCGGTGGGCTTGGTCGTGAAGAACGGGTTGAAAATCTTCTCGATAACGTCGGGCGGGATCCCTCCTCCGTTGTCCTTGATACTGATCTCGACCTGGTCTTCTCCCCGCCGGGTGCTGAGCCACAGCGTCGGAGCGTAGGGCTCGGCACCTTCCCCTGCTTCCGCAGCGGCACGCCGCTTCTCATCGGTCGCATCACAGGCGTTTCCCACCATGTTCAGGAAGACGCGGCCCAAGTCCTGCGGAATAACTTCGAGCTCGCCCACGTCAGGGTCGAGATCGTGCTGTATATCGAGCTGGAAATTCGAATCGGTCGCCCGCGCGCTGTGGTAGGCGAGCCGGGCATGCTCATCCAGCAGACGGTTGATATCGGCCGGGCGCCGCTCGCCCGATCCTCTCCCCATGGCGAGCATGTCTTGAACGATCCGGTTGGCGCGTTCGCCGTGTGAGCGGATCCGCTCGAGATTGTCCGTGAGATCGCCGGAGATCTCCTGGATGAGCGACCGCTGGTCCTCGGTCAAATTCTCACTGCTCTCCTCAAGGGTCTCGGCGAGCTCCGTAAGCAACTCTGCCGAGGCCTCGGAGAAGTTCTTGACAAAGTTCAGCGGGTTCTTGATCTCATGCGCCACACCCGCAGTGAGCTCACCGAGCGCCGCCAGCTTCTCGCGCGTGACGATCTGATCTTGCGCCCGGCGCAGGTCGGCCAGCACTCGCTCCAGCTCCGCGTTCTTTCCTTGCACCTCTTCCGCCAGCTTCTCCACCAAGTTCAGACGCTGGACCTCCAAAGCGTGCCGGCGGAACACCTCCAGAGCCGCAGCCATGTCGGCGACCTCGTCGCGGCCTTTGATCTCGACCCTGGACTCCAGGTCACCGCCGGCCATGCGAAGCATCCAACCCGACAGCAGCTCCAGACGGCGTAACAGCACCCGGCCCACGTAGAGCCAAGCGATAAGGAAGGCGCCGCCGATGCTGATCGCGCTGATCGCGAGGAGCAAGGTGCGACCGGTCAGGATGGCCTGCGAGGAAGCCCGGGTCGCTTCCTGCACGGCGACGTTGGCCGTGCCCACCAAGCCGTCGACTTCGGCGACGAGGTCGACGGCGAGGTCCCGGTTGCGCGCGAGCAGCTCCACCTGCTGAGCGCCGAGCCGGAGCTCCCGGTCGAACAGATTGAAGCCGCTCTGCTCCCCGGTTCCCAACTCAAACAGCTGCGCGAAAATCGAAGCGACCTCGGCGCGGAAGGGAGATTCTTCGAGAGCCGCCAAACTCCCTTCGATGCGGCCGGCGGCGGCCTCGAAGCGCTCCCGCAGCGGCTCAATAAACGAGGCGTCCGACAAGCTGAACGCACTCGCCAACAGCTGTGTGGCGATGTTGGCGTCCGCCTGCAACGCCGCTAAGGAGTTATAGCGGCCGAACTCGAACGCCGTGAAATGCTCTAGGCGATCCGCAGGAGGGTCGCCAAGCTCACGATAGCCCGTGATCGTGTAGAAAAGCTGGTCATCGATCTCGGGGAGCAGGATCTCGTCGAGACGAACGCGCAACTCCGTCAGCTCCACCTGCAACACTTCTCGGCGGTCAGTCAATGCAAAGACCTCGGACATCTCGCCCTTGATCGCCTCAATGTTGAGGAGCAGTGTGTCGGCACGGCTGCGGATGCGCTCGAAGCGCTCGTCGTCTGCATCTCGCTGCTCCAAGACCGCCAACTCTTCTTCGAAGGCCGCATGCGCGTCGGCGATCTCGTCGGAGGCGAAGGTAAAGTCCTCAGGCGTTGTCGCAGCCGTAAGACGCGGAGCAGCCGCGACCAAGGCGCTGCTATACCGTGCTACCCCGAACGCGGCCACCACCTCGGGGACGCGACCTTCATTGACATCACTTTGGGCATTGGCCACGCGATCGAACGAGAACCAGCCGACGAGACTCGCCGCCACGGTGAGCATGACGGCTCCCCCGATTCCGATGTAGAGCTGGGTGGAGATACGGGAACGGCGGGCAAGTAAGCGCTGCAGTCGCTCAATCACGGCTGCGCTTCCTGCAGTGTGTCAATAGGACGGTACCGGCCGTCTTGTCCGATCACCGTCAGAAAGACCGCGTCCGACCCTTGGTTGTCATCTTCCCCGTAGCGGAGTTCGAACCCGTCGATATCGACCGCGTCCGCACGGCGCAGGCTGTCGAGAAAGCAGGTCCGGTCGACCTCCGGACCGCAGCCCTCAATGCCGGCGATCGCCAGGCGACCAGCCAGGTAGCCCTCAAGAGAGACAAAACCAGGAGTGACATCGGGAGCGTAAGCAGCCAAAGCGCGAAGGTAAGCGGCGACGGCGGGAATAGAGTCGTCACTGGGGAAGGGCACCACTTGCGTGACGAAGACCCCAGCCCCGGCTGGGCCGAGCTCGTCCGCCAAGGCATTGCTGCCCACGAAGGAAACGGTCATGAAGATGGGATCCAGGCCTATGTGTCGCGACCAAGCGATCAGCGCGGCGACCGGTTGATAGGCCCCGATCAGGATCACTGCCTGGGGCGCCCCCCGGCGTAGATCGAGCAATCCCCGCTTCACAACCGTCGTATTGCGCGGGTACACCCCGATCGCCACCGGCTCCATATCGCGCCGATCGAGCGCGCTCCGAACGCCGCGATAGCCGGCACGCCCGAAGGAATCGTCCTGGTACATCACAGCGATGCGATCAAACCCCAGATCCTCGGTCAAGCGAGCGACCATCTCCTCGGTCTCTTGGTAGTAGGAAGCGCGGAGGTTGATCACGTTTCGCAACGTCGCAGCGCGCAGGAATTCCGCCCCGGTGAACGGAGCGACGTAGGGAATACCTACCTCTGCCGCCACGGGAACCGCGGATCGCGATGTCGGCGTGCCAACGGCGCCGATCAGCGCGAAGGCCTCTTCCTCCCCAGCCAGCGCGAGCGTGTTGGCGACGGCGGCTTCGGGTTCGTAGGAGTCATCGAAAGACAACAGATCCAGCTGCCGACCGTGCACGCCACCTTGTTGGTTTACCTCGTGGAAGGCAGCCTCGATCCCGAGTCGCATGTTCCTGCCGAGCTCTTGGGCGGGGCCGCTGAAGGCAGCAGACTGGCCGAAGAGAACACGGTCATCCGAGACGCCGGGCGCCTGCGTAGAGGTCCCTGGCTCAGGACTCGAGGCATCCAGCTGCTCCTCCTCAGAAGAGGACGTAGCCGCAGCTTCGCTTACGAGACTCGGAACATCACCGACATCGGTAGACCAAAACCAGCCAGACAGCCCCCCCACGATGGCGAGGACAACGGCTCCCACGACCCCCAACACCAACAGAAAATCCGTCAAACGGTAGGGGAGATGCTTCATTCCATCTTACGTGTGGCCAGGGTCAGATGGTTTCTGCCCTGCTCC
This sequence comes from Dehalococcoidia bacterium, assembly GCA_963663895.2. GTDB lineage: Bacteria > Chloroflexota > Dehalococcoidia > Bin125 > Bin125 > JAPOXK01. Next base: position 418,595 of record CAXXRD010000001.1, read on the forward strand.
CGACGATAATGCAACTCGTCCATCAGCTCGCGCACCAAATGGACGCCAAGCCCGCCTATGGGGCGATCTTCGATCGACCCTTCCAGAACAGGCGGAGGGGTGTCACTCAGCGGGTCAAAAGGGCGACCGTCGTCGATGATCTCGATGGTGAGGGTATCCGGCTCCGAGGTCAGGACGATCTCGAACTCATGGATTCCGTCATCGTAGCCGTAGTCCATGACGTTGAGCCCCAATTCCTCAAGGACCAAGTTCACCCGGAAGATGAGCGCCGGAGACCAACTCTCCTGCTCCCCGAAGTCTTCGACGGCGGCGGTGATGCGATCCAACTCGTCGTGGCGGGTTTCGACCTTTAGAGACAGCGTCGCGCTCAAGGTTCGGACTCACGGCGCCAGAGCGTCACGCAGGTAATGTCATCGGACTGCGGCATGTCACCCGCGAAGGCGTGCACAGCCTCGAAAATCGCCGAGTTCGCTTCTTCCCAATTCGAAGGGGGAGATACCGCGAAGATCGCGCGCAGACCTTCCGTCCCAAACTCGTCGTTCTCAATATTCATGGCTTCGGTGACGCCGTCGGTGTAGAAGACGACGGCGTCCCCCGGTGCCAGGGTCACGCTATCTTGCCCGTATTTGAGGTCGGGTACCAGCCCGAGGGCGATCCCATCGGTCAGAGGGAGCAGCGTCGAGCTTCCGTCGGCGTGGACGAGGAGTGGAGGATTGTGCCCACCGTTCGCGTAGTGGAGCTCGCCGCTCGCCGGATCGTATTCCGCGTAGAGAACGGTCACGAACATGGAGGCCTCGTTGTCCTCGTGCAGCAGGTCGTTGACTTCACGAAGCACCGCGCCGGGATCACTGTTTCCGATGGCCGCGCCTTTCAGCAGGGTGCGGGTAGACATCATGAAGAGAGCAGCGGGCACGCCCTTGTCCGAGACATCCGCGACGGCGAGGCCGATGCGCCCGTTCTCCAAACTCATGACGTCAAAGAAATCGCCTCCCACGCTGCGAGCGGGCTCCATGCTGCCAACGATCTGGTAGCTGGGACCCTTGGGAAACTCCGCGGGGAGAATGGACTGCTGCATCTTGCTTGCGACATCGAGTTCGTTCTGCAAGGCGACGAGCTTGTCACGCGATGCGAGCGCCTCGCGCCACTCGGCCAGGTGGCGCAGCGTCCGGTCGATCGTGACTTTCAGGTCCTCGAAGTCGACCGGCTTGGTGACAAAATCGAATGCGCCCCGATTCATCGCCGTGCGGATGTTCTTCATATCGCCGTAGGCCGAAATGATCACGGATCGGATATCGGGATCGACTTGGGGAATCTGCTCGAGCAGCGTCAGCCCATCCATCTGCGGCATGTTGATGTCCGAGAGGACCATGTCGATGCCCGGGTCCTCCCGCAGCCGCTCCAGTGCTTCTACCCCGTTATGGGCAAAGAGGAACTCATAGCGGCCAGCCCGAATGTGGCGTCGCATCCGCTGCAACATGAGCGGCTCAAGGTCCGGCTCGTCGTCAACTACGAGGATCTTGGCTGGCCTCGGCATGGCTCCTCATTCCCGACACTTCCGCACTAGCCCGCATCTCGCTCCAACGAAGCGACCCCGGCCCTGCATCTTTGCGCATCGGATCGATCAGCTTTTGAGTGCGGTCAGTGCCTCGGTTTGTGAAGGGTGAATCGGGATAATCTTGTCAAAGCCACTGACTTCGAAGATCTCCCGTATCGGATCCGAGAGAGAGCAAACCGCAAGCTTCGCGTCCTGTTTTCCGAGCGTCTTCGCGGTGAGCAGAATGACGCGAAGGCCCGCGCTGCTGATGTAGGAGAGTTGCTCGAGATCGAGAAGGAGAGCACGATCGCCCGCATCGATCGCAGCCTCCAAGGCATCCTGAAATTCACGGGCGTTAGCACCGTCGACGCGGCTCTGAGCCTTTGCGATAAGGGTTCCCTCTTCCCGCCTGGTCTCAAGCTCCATTATGTCATTCTCCTCAACATCGCAGCATCACGCGCAGCTGGCCGTGTTACCTGAATCGTGACCGTTCCTCTCCATCGCGATACCGCCGCCTTGTTCAGCACGAGCCAACTCTTGTGGCCGACAGTCCGCTCTAGAAGCACTACTCAAGCCTGCCCCATGATAGGCCGAGCAAATTCGGAAAAGCTACGGCTAGGCCTCTCCAGTCTCCTCGGACAGTACACCAGAAACCCAGCTATGGGGGCGATCGGCTTGACCGGTGGTGCTCACCTCACGGATCGTCGCGACGACTTGCGCGACCAGATCGTCTGTAACGACCGACTCGATCTTCACCATGGGCATGAACGCCACCTGATATTGGGCGCCCCGGTGGATCTCAGCATGATCCCCCTCCGGACCGAACCCTTTCACTTCGGTGGCGGTCAGATCGCTGATCCCGATCTCCATCAAGGCAGCATGCACCGGCTCGAGCCGGTCCGGTCGAATCCTTGCCGTGACTAGTTTCATCGCGTCCGATCTCTTCGTTCCCTACAGGTCATAACCCCGCTCTCCGTGCGTGGTGAGATCCAAGCCTACCAACTCCGCTTCCTCGTCAACGCGCAAACCGCCGGTGAGAACGGCTGTGACCTTTAGGATCAGGAAGGTGAATCCGGCCGACCAAGCCACGGCCGCGACCACGCCGATCGCCTGCACGCCTAGCTGCGATCTAACCGTGCCGCTCTCGACCAGCACCCCTCCGCCATCAAGGGCGTGTATCGCCAAAACGGCGACCAGCAGCGTGCCGAAGATCCCGCCGACCCCATGCACGGCGAACACGTCGAGCGAGTCGTCGATCTTCAACTTCTTCTTCACCACATCAACAGCGAAGAAACAGACCGCGCCTGCCGCCGCGCCGAGGATCAAGCCACCCACCGGACCGACGAAGCCGGAAGTGGGGGTCACCGTGGCGAGGCCGGCGATCACGCCGGTCACGGCGCCCACCAGCGAGGGCTTGCCGAACTTGATCCACTCGATCGCCGACCAGACCACGGCGGCGCTGGCAGCGGCGATGTGCGTCACGGCGATGGCCATGCCGGCCCCACCGTCGGCCGCCAACTGACCGCCCCCATTGAAACCGAACCAGCCAAGAGCATCCCCGCGCCCATCGCCGTCAGGCCGGGATTATGCGGCGGCTGGATCTGGTCGGGAAAGCCGCTCCGTCTCCCCAGAAAAGCGGCGGTGACCAGAGCCGCCACACCAGCGCTCGTGTGGACGACGATGCCGCCCGCGAAGTCCATCACGCCGAGGTCGCCCAGCCAGCCGCCGCCCCAGACCCAATGTGCTATCGGTGCGTAGACGAGCAGTACTCAGGCGCTGCTCAGAATCACCACGCCCGAGAACTTGATGCGCTCCACATAGGCGCCCACGATCAGCGCCGGGGTAATGATGACAAACGTCATCTGGAAGATGGCGAAGACGATCTCCGGAATGGAGCCGCTCATTTTGTCCGCCGTGATGCCGGAGAAGAAGACTTTCCCTACCCCGCCGATCATGCCGCCCACGCTATCGTCGAAAGCCAGGCTGTAGCCCACGAACAACCACAGGAGACTTGCCAGCGCGGCAATGGAAACGCAGTGCATCACCACGGACAGCACCGAGTTGGATCGCACGAGCCCGGCATAGAACATCGCCAAGCCCGGCAAGGTCATAAAGAAGACCAACGCCGTCGCAACAAGAATCCAGGCAGTATCGCCAGAATTCACCAGCGGCACCCCTCCGCATCTCTAGAGCCAGCCTGCGCGCCTTGCGCGGCACGCCCCCAGCCCCCTCCCCCACTCCAACTGGATTAGGGAGAGGGGAGAGGATACAGCAGCGGAAAGCAGTTTCGAAAAGCGGTTACCTCATATTGGATATTGGCGGCGAAGACCCCGGCGCAGATCACCCAAGCCCCGCTCGACAGCGCGGCCGCTCCGATCAAAGTCGAGCCGGTGCGAGTCGGCAGCCCGACCCCAATGCTGCGCTAGCGCTCCCGTCGTGAGCACCGGTGTCCGCTGTGCCTATCGCAGCGGCCAACGCAGAGATCCGATCCGGAGATCTCCCGCCCGGGACCTCGGCAGACTCTTCAGAGAGGGATCGAGATCGGCGTGGTACCTTCCTCGCGCGCGATCACAGTCATAGGAAGTCCGCCAGTGGATGCGACCGGTTCGGTCGAGAGGGCCTTCGGTCCAGCGGCGAAGCGTTCAGGCGGCCGTGTCCGTACCACCGATTCCGGCCTGTGCGATGAACCGCAAGCCATCCTGAAAGCGAGCGTACAGATGCAAGCGAAAATGCGGTCCCGTCCCCGCGTAGTTGTGGCGCTGCTCGCCGGAGTACTGCTGCTGTTCGCACTGGGCACGGCAGTGGGTCACGCGCACACAGATCGCTCGGAGAGCACGCGAGCGAGCTTCAGCGGCAACGTGCCTGCGGAAGGGGGGCTCGCCCTCCTCGTTACAACGGAGAGATCGACACCGACGGCACTAGTCAACGTGCTCGCCGACGCCGGGTGCACGGCGAACGTGATCGCGGTTTTCCAAAACGGATACCTTCTGTTCGTGCCCGGCGCGCCGGAGCGTCTCAACCAAGCTTTCCCAGCGGCACTACCGGCAGATACACCGTTCTTCGTGCGCTGCGAGCCGACTGCGCCTGCGGTCGATCCCAAGCAGGCGGCCTATCGGATCGACGATGAGGAAGTCACGCTGACCGACGGCCGCAGCGCCACGCCGGTGGTGCCCGGATCAGCCAGCATGGCTGTCACGACCTTGCTCCAGCAGTCATACGGGCAGTTGGACGGCGCAGGCGCCACGGACGCCGCCGTGATCCTGGCACACAACTCCGGTGGCAGCGGCACGTTCTACTACCTCGCCGTGGTTGGGACCGACGATCCCGCCCCGACGCTGTGGCTTGGCGACCGCTTGATCGTCCAGCGCCTCTCGGCCGCGAACGGGCAGATCGTGGTCACCTATCTCGATCGAGCGCTCGATACTCCGTTCGCCGCTCCGCCGACGGTACCGGTGACGCGCATCTTCGCCGCCGAGCGCGGCGGGCTGGTGGAGATCGGCGCGGGTGCCTGCGAGGCCCAAAACCTCGACCAGCTCGGCTCGTTTGTGTTCGTCACGGCGCCGGCGCCGGGCGCCCAACTCTTCAGTGGCTTCACCGTCGAAGGCTGCTCGCGCACCTTCGAATCCACGGTGAATTGGTCCCTGCACGATCGCGCAGGCACCGAGCTCGTTTCCGGCCACACGAATGGCGGCGGCTTCGATGGCCCCGCGCGTTTCTCGTTCACGGTCGAATACGACAGCCCGGCTGGCGGGCCGCAGGTCGGCTCCTTGCGCGTATTCGAGGTAGATGTCTCGGAAGGCGAAGGGTACCCGCCTCCCGAGGTCGTGATCCCCATCGCGCTGCCCTGAGCGCCGCACTCCCGGCAGGGGTGAGGTGGTCAGATGTCCTAGGTATCGTAAAGCGCCGAGGCGCTTGCTTTCGCGCCAGCACCGCCGGGCCGGAGCCCCGGAAACCTCGGCGAAGGACCTCTGTGAAGCGGAGCGTCTAGCGCTGCTGGGACATCAGTCCGCCGTCGACGGTGTAGACGCTGCCGGTGATATAGGAAGCGTCGTCACTCGCCAGGAAGGCGATCGCAGCAGCCATCTCGGACGGCTCGGCGTAGCGCTGGAGGGGGACGCTCTGCCGCCAGGCCTCGTGTGCCTGCTCAGGATCATCCGGGTTGTAGCCACGCTCGGCACCGCGCATCATCGCCGTGTCGGTGGGGCCCGGACAGATGCAGTTGACGCGGATGCCATGGGGGGCAAGCTCCACCGCCGCGGTCTGAGTCATCCCCAAGACGGCGTGCTTGCTGGCGCCGTAGGCGATAATGAACGGCGAAGCGGCGAGGGCTGCGGTCGAAGCGGTGTTGATGATGGAACCGCCACCGCTGCGCTTCATGGCGGGGACAACCGCCTTCATGCCGAGCCAGACGCCCCGTGCGTTAATCGCCATCACCTTGTCAAAGGCCTGCTCTGGATAGTCTTCCAGGGGATGGTTGGGACCCAGAATCGCGGCGTTCTGGACCAGCACATCGATCCTGCCGAATGTGCCGGTCGCTTCGCGGGCGTAACGCTGGACATCGGTGGCGTCGGTGACATCCGCCCCGACGGCGAGCGCCTCCCGCCCAAGCCGGCGCACGGCCTCCACCGTGCCGTCCAAGGAACTGTCGGAGACATCGACCGCGACGATGTTAGCTCCTTCCGAAGCGAATCGCTCGGCCGTGGCGCGCCCGATGCCGCCAGCCGCCCCCGTGACGACAACCACCTTGTCCGGGAATCGCTCTGCCATCGCTCCGCCTCCGCGCTCCCTGCCTTGGAGCCCTTAGCCGTGGCACCGATTCTAACGGCTAGACTCGTCACCGCGAGAGGGGGCGGGGACGATGAACCCTCCCGCGCCGACGGCGGGTCCCGGTTCCTCGCACCGGGTAAGTTCGCTGGGCGAGGCGATGAGAGCCCCGAGCGGAACGGGCGCTCAAAAGGACAAGCGGCTGTGGAAAAGGGCAGCGGGGATGGCGTCGAGCGGCAAACGTGCTGAGCGCGCCGTGGACGTAGCGGGCCGTGCCGTGCGCTGCGGCCAATCCCTGCGATAGGAAGGGATCCGTCATGCGCGTCGGGGTCAGCTTTCTCTTCAACAACGCGGGCGATCGGATCACCGATCAGGAGCTCTACCGGGAGAACCTGCGGATTGTGGATCTGATCGAGCCACTGGGCTTCGACTCCGCTTGGACGGTCGAGCATCACTTCACGAACTACACGATCTGCCCGGACACGATTCAGTTCCTCACCTGGGTTGCCGCGCGGACGGAAGCGATCCAGCTCGGAACACAGGTGGTCGTGCTGCCCTGGCACGATCCGCTGCGCGTGGCCGAGCAGGTGTCGCTGCTGGACACGATGTCGCAGGGACGGTTCCTCTTCGGCTTCGGGCGGGGAGCGGCGCGCGTCGAGTTCCAGGGCTTCCGGGTGCCGATGGAGGAGTCGCGGCAGCGTTTCGTCGAAAGCGCGGACATGATCTTGACGGGGCTCGAGAGCGGCTATTGCGAGTACGACGGCGCGTTCATCAAGCAGCCACGCGTGCCGGTCCGGCCGGCGCCGTTCAAGTCATTCCAGGGACGGGCTTACTGCGCGGCGGTTTCGCCCGAGACGATGGAGATCGCCGCGCGCCTCGGGGCGGGCGTGCTGATCAATCCGCAAAAGCCTTGGGAGAAGATCAGCGAGGAACTCGCAACTTACCGCAGGCGCTACCGGGCACTGCATGGGAAGCCACCGCCGGCTCCTGTGTCCACCACCTACCCGTTCGTCCATCCGGACCCGGAGTACGCGCGCGAGACGGTGCACCGCTACATGGTCCCGTACTACGCGGCGGTGCTAGAGCACTACGAATTCTCAGGGACGCATTTCGAAGAGATCCAAGGCTACGAGTTCTACCGGAAGATGTCGCGCGTCATGCGCAAGGCGGGCGACGAAGGCGCGGCCCAGTTCTTCATCGATCTGCAACCGTGGGGAACGCCCGATCAGGTGATCGCCAAGATGCTCGACGTGCACAAGCGCGTTCGCTACGAGCACTGCAACGTCAACTTCGCCTTCGGGCACCTGCCCGCCGCCGAAGCGGAACAGAGCATGCGGCTTTTCGCTACCGAGGTGCTGCCGGTGCTCAAGCAGATCCCCGCCGCGACCCCCGCTTAGCGGCGGCCCTTCCGCCAGTTCACGATCGCGCTAGACTCGACCGCTGACCACGAGGCCGCACCGGGCGCGGAGCGGCGAGAAGGAGCGAGCCGCATGGCGGCAACCGGCGAAACCGCAACCGGCGTCGACCCGATCACCATCGAAGTGCTGCGCAGCGCCTTCACGGCGATCTGCAACGAGATGGCGCTGACGGTCGCGAAGACAGCCTATTCGACCCCGGTCAACGAGGGGCACGACTTCGCCACGGGCCTCTACGACCGCCACGGCAATCTGGTGGCTCAGGGAGAGTTCGACTTGCCGGCGTTCGTCGGCCTGACGCTCTTGACGGTGCCGGAGGTCATGCGGGCGATCGGGCCGGAGAACATCCAGCCCGAAGATATCTACATGATCAACGACCCCTACGTCGCGACGACGCACTGCAACGACATCCACTTCATCAAGCCGATCTTCCACGACGGCGCCCTGGTGGGGTTCAGCTCCTCCACCGCGCACTGGTCGGACGTGGGCGGGGTGGCGCCGGGATCGCTTAACACGGCGGCGCGCAGTCACTACGAAGAGGGCATGCGTATCCCCGGTATCACGCTCTACAAGCGCGGGCAGCTCAATCAGGATGTCGTGTCCCTGCTGTTGGTGAACATGCGGCAGTCATGGGAGCGGCTGGGCGACCTCAACGCGCAGGTGGCGGCGATCAAAGTGGGCGACCAGCGGATCCAAGGACTCATCGGGAAGCACGGCCGAGCCGCCGTGCTGGCGACCATGAGCGAAGTGCAGGATCACTCGGAGCGCCTAGCCCGCGCGTCCTTCCGCAGCTTGCCGGACGGCGTCTACGAAGCGGAGGACAAGGTCGATCAGGACCAATACACCGGCGAACCCAAGACGATCCGCCTGAAGCTCACGATCGAAGACGACCATGCCGTTTTCGATTACACCGGGAGCGACGGCCCGGCGGAGTCCGGGATTAACGGCACCATCGCCGGCACGACGTCCGGAGTATTCATCGCAATGGCATCGATATTGCCGCCGATGCCGATGAACGCCGGTGTGATGCGCGCCATCGAGATCAAGGCCCGGCAGGGATCGATCGTCTGGGCGAAGCCCCCGGTCGCGGTCTCCGTCATGACGATCACCGTGATGGACTGTGTGATCGGCTCGGCCACGCTGGCGCTGGGCCACGCCTTACCGGCGCGGGCGGTGGGGATGGCCGGATCGATCCTCAATTCCACCTACGCGGGGGACGACAACCGCCCCACGTTCGATGCGCCCTTCATCAACTACACGTGGGCGTTCGGAGGGATGGGGGGAGCGCAAACGCACGACGGTCCCAACTGCACGGCCCCACCCTTCGGCGCCAGCGGCTCCACCATTCCCAGTGAGCTGCAGGAACGCCGTTATCCAGTGCTCTACAACCGCTGCAACCTGCTGCCCGATTCGGGCGGGCCCGGGGCGTTCCGTGGCGGACTGGCGCTGAACACGATCATGGAGTTCCCCTTCGAGCAGGTGGGCGGCACCGGCCTCTCCACCTTGGGCAACCGCGAGAAGTTCGGGCCACCGGGGATCTTCGGCGGCCTCGCAGGGCAGGTGGCGCGCCTCAGCCTCAACGACGGGACGGAGAGTGAGCGCCACCTCGGGACGACATCGACGAACGCGCCGGTGCAGCGGGGCGAGGTGCTCACCTTCCGGACCAACGGCGGCGGCGGCTACGGCGACCCCTTGGAACGCGATCCCCAACTCGTGCTAGAAGATCTTAAAGACGGCTACGCGACCATCGCCGGGTCCCGCGAGCAGTACGGGGTGGTGGTGAAGACGATCGATCCGCGCACGCTCCAGTACGAAATCGACGAGGGCGCGACGGAGGTGCTGCGCGCCGCGCTGCGTACGGCGCGTTCCCCAGCGTGATGGTAGCGACCGGCCCCAACATCGATCCGATCACGCTGGAGGTACTGCGCAGCGCCTTTGCCGCCACCTGCAATGAGATGGCCCTGGTGGTCGGGAAGACCGCCTACTCGCCGCCGATCAACGAAGGGCGCGATCTGGCCACCGGCATCTACGACCGGCACGGCGCATTGGTGTCCCAGGGGGAGTTCGACCTCCCCGCGTTCGTGGGGCTCACCCACCTGACGGTACCGGAGGTGATTCGGTCGATCGGGCTCGAAAATATGAAGCCCGCCGACATCTACATGATCAACGACCCCTACGTCGCGAGCACGCACAACAACGATATCCACTTCATCAAGCCGATCTTCCACGACGGATCGCTCATCGCGTTCACGTCCTCGACGGCGCACTGGTCGGACGTGGGCGGCGTCTCGCCGGGGTCGCTCAATCCGCGGGCGCGCAGCCACTTCGAGGAGGGAATGCGCATCCCCCGCGCTCACGATCTATAAGCAGAACGTATTGGACAAGGACATCGTCGGGATCCTGCTGGCGAACATGCGCCAGGGCTGGGAGCGGCTCGGCGATCTGCAAGCGCAGGTTGCGGCCGTGCGGGGCGGGGAGCGCCGGATTCTGGCGCTGGTCGCGAAGCACGGAAGCGCCACCGTGCTGGCGGCGATGGAAGAGATCCAGAATTACTCGGAGCGGCTGGCACGCGCGGCGTTTCGGGCGCTCCCAGACGGCGTGTACTACGCCGAGGACAGCGTCGATCAGGACCTCTGGACCGGTGAACCAAAGACCGTGCGCCTGACCCTGACGATCGAGGACGACCACGCCGTCTTCGATTTCCTGGAGGCGGACGGCGCTGTGGAATCGGGGATCAACTGCACGATCGCCGGGACAACATCCGGGGTGTTCATCGCGATGGGCTCGATTCTGCCGCCGATGCCAATGAACGCGGGCGTCATGCGGGCGATCGCGATCAAGGCAAAGCGGGGATCGATCGTCTGGGCGCAGCCCCCCTCCGGTATCTCGGCGATGGCGATCACGACGATGGAATGCGTCATGGGGTCCGTGACCTTGGCACTGGGACAGGCATCTCCCAAGCGCGGGGTGGGACTGGCGGGGGCGCTGCTCAACATCACCTATGCCGGTAGCGACGAACGGCCGGAGTTCGACGCGCCCTTCATCAACTACACCTGGGGGTTCGGGGGCATGGGCGGCGCCCACGATCACGACGGCGCGAACTATTCCGCAGCGCCGTACGCATCGAGCGCCATGAACATCCCCTGCGAACTGCAGGAGCGCCGCTACCCGGTGCTCTACCGCCGCTGCGATCTGACTCAGAACTCCGAGGGGCCCGGAACGTTCCGAGGCGGCCTCGGGCTCAGCCAGCAGATCGCGTTCCCCTTCCAAGGCGGGACGCTGTCCAACATCGGCAATCGCGAGCGCTTCGGACCGTCGGGGATCTTTGGGGGCAGGACGGGCGGCTTCGCCCGGCTGATCCTGGCAGAGGGGACGGAGAACGAGCAGAACCTCGGCACTTTCGCGGTGAACGCTCCGGTGCAGCGCGGCGACGTGATGACATTCGTCTCCAACGGCGGCGGCGGCTACAGCGACCCTTTGGAACGCGATCCGGCGCGGGTGCTAGCCGACGTTATGGACGAGTACGCGACGATCGCACACGCGCGCGCAACGTATGGCGTGGTGATCAACGAGATCGACCGCAGGCGCCTGCTGTTCGAGGTGGACGAAGCCGCCACGGCCGAGCTGCGCGCCGCAATGCGCGCTTCCTAGCGTCAGCCGATCAGCTGGACCGCGTCCAGGAAGGCTTGTTTGGTCTCCCGCTCCGTCATCGGCATCGGGTAGATGATCGGATGCTCCAAGCCAGCATCCCGATACTCCTGAATCCGGCCGCGGCAGTCATCGATATCGCCGATGATGGCGACGCTATCGGCGAGCTCGTCGGAGAGAAAACGCGCGGCGCGCGCTTGATCGCCGGCACGCCAAGCACGCGCGGCGGCGCCGGCCTCCTCAAAACCGGACTCCGCCATGAGGTGCTCGTAGCGGGTGAAGGTTCCGACGTACCAGGCCATGTGGCGCTTGACCATCGCCCGTCCCGCCTGCTTGTCATTGGTGACGACGGTGAGCAGGTAGCTCCCTACCTCCACCTCGGCCGGATCGCGGCCAGCTTCGGCGGCGCCCTGCTTGACCCACTGGACCAGTTGACCGGCGCGTGCGGCGGTCAACTGAGTGCCGACGGCTCCGTCTGCGAGCGCGCCGGTGCGGGCTGCGCTCGCCGGAAACATCGGTGGGTACCAGATCGGGATGGAGTCCCGGTACATCTTCACCCAAGGCTTGTATCCCAGCGTGTAGTACCGGCCGCGGTGCTTCACCTCGCCGTCACGGATGAGGGCGCGAATGATGGCCGTGTACTCGACCATGCGCGCGGTCGCGTTGTCGAAGGTCAGACCGTTCTCGTCCTCGACGATGGCGCGGTGACCCTGGCCGATGCCGAGGACGAAGCGGCCCTTCGAGATCGTATCCACGGAAGCGGCGGCCATGGCGAGCGTGGTGGGCGCCCGATTAAAGATCACCGCGACACCGGGAGCGAGCAGGATGCGCTCGGTCACGACGGCGCAGGCGGCAAGGACCGCGAAAGGATCGCCCGATTTGTAGTCGGACATCCAGAGCGAGTCGAAGCCGGCCGCGTCCGCGAGGCGGGCCATCTCAAGCGTGTCTTCGATGGGAAGGGAGTCGGTATCCGGGAACTTGATGCCGAGCTTGGCCATGATCATCTCTCCTCGCTCCGTAGGGGTATCGCGCGCGAGGCTAGCGCCTCGCGTTGACACCGCTTTTTTCCGATCACTAGCCTCCAGCAATCGAGCGTTCGATCAAAAGCGAGGGACCGCATGGACTCGAGAGAGATGGTCATCGCCAAGCTGGCCGAGTGGGACATCGTGCCCAGCGAAGAGGACTTGGCGGAGCTGGTGCCAGCCTACGAGGCGCTGCTGAAGTCACAGAAAGTGCTGGAGAGCATGCTCCGCACCCGGTCGATGGGGAACGCAATGGAGTTCCCCCTGAGCGAGCCAGCCGTCATCCACGACATGGGAAGGTATCGCTAGCCATGGCAAGCACCGCACAAGAGCTGGCTTTTTCATCGATCGAAGCGCTGTCGGCGCGGATTCAAAGGAAGGAGATCTCTCCCGTCGAAGTGACGCAAACGATGCTGTCGCGCATCGACGAGCTCAACCCGAAGATCCACGCCTACTACACCGTCTTCCACGACGAAGTGCTGGAAGATGCGCGCCGGGCCGAGCAAGAGATCGCGCGGGGCAACTATCGCGGCCCGCTGCACGGGATCCCGATGGGGATCAAAGACATCTACGAGATGAAACGAACAACCTGCGGCTCCCAAGCGCTGCAGGAGTACGCGGCGGAAGAGGACTGCGTCGCGATCAAGAAGCTCAAGGACGCCGGCTCACTCATTTTGGGGAAGACCGCGACCTACGAGTTCGCCTACGGCATCCAGAGCCTCAAGTCGCCGGTGGAGCCGGTACGCAGCGCCTGGGACCTCAGCAGAGAAGCGGGGGGGTCGAGTAGCGGCTCCGGCGGAGCGATCGCGGCCGGAATGGCCTACTCGGCGATGGGTTCCTGCACGGGCGGCTCGATCCGCTGGCCGGCGCAATGCCTGCTGCACGTGGGGCTCAAGGCGACCTACGGTCGCGTAAGCCGACGCGGCATCTATCCGCTCGCTTGGACTCTCGACCATCCCGGGCCTCTCGCCCGCACCGTGAAGGACTCCGCGCTCGTCCTGCAGGCGCTCGCCGGTTACGACGAACTGGATCCCGCCTCGGCGAACGTGCCGGTGCCGGACTTCACGGCCAAGCTGGACCGGGATATCCGCGGGATGCGGATTGGCTTGCTCGCCGACCTCTACGAGAAGAGCTGCGACCCGAAGGTGCTGGAAGTCTATGACAAGGCGGTCGACAAGTACCGCAGCCTCGGCGCCGAGATCGTCAAGGTGCCGAGCATCGGCATTTCCGAGCTGGAAGCGATCGAGTGGCCGACCCTCTGGTCGGAGGCCGCGGCGATCCATGTGCGTAACATTCGCAATCGCGGGGATCAGTACAACCCCAACACGCGCCAGTTCATCCAGTGGGGCCTGCTGGTGAGCAACGCGTACTACATGCTGGCAAGTCGCTGCCGGGCGCAGGTGCGGGACGACCTGAACGCGGCTCTCACGCGGGATTGCGACGTGCTGATGCTGCCGACCGCAGGCTTCCAAGGACCGCCACCCGTAGCCGAGGAATCGCCGGGGTTGAACTTCATCGGCTCCGCCTTCGAGATCTACACGCCGATCTTCAACTTCACAGGTCACCCGGCGATCCAGGTGCCGTGCGGGTTCGACAGTGATGGGCTGGCGGTTGGGTTCCAAATCGCGGCCAAGCCGTTCGACGAGGCAACGATGTTCCAGGTGGCCCGTGCCTACGAGCAATCGGAGCCATGGCACACGATGCATGCGGATATCTAGGAGCAGCGCGGGGCGCTAGCACCCCATGGCCGCTGACGGCGCCGACCTGGCTTTCGCGCCGATCGAGGAACTCGCACCGCGGCTGCATACGCGCGAAGTGTCGCCAATCGAGCTCGCCGACCTCACGCTGCGCCGGATCGAGGCGATCAACCCCCGGATCAACGCCTACTACACCGTGCTTGCAGACGAGCTGCGCACGGACGCCGAGCGCGCGGAGCGAGAGATCGCCCGGGGTCAGTATCGCGGCCCGCTCCATGGAGTGCCCATCTGCATCAAGGACATCTACGAAAGCGGCCGCACGACCTGCGGGTCGCAAACGCTGCAGCACTACAAAGCCGCCAACGAGAGCGTGGCGGTGCGAAAGCTACGCAATGCGGGGGCGCTGATCGCCGGCAAAGCAGCGACCTTCGAGTTCGCATACGGCATGCCGAGCCGGCAGTCGCCGGTGGCGCCGGTGCGCAACCCCTGGAACGAAGAGCGACAGGCCGGGGGATCGAGCAGCGGCTCCGCGGCAGCGGTCGCTGCGGGCTTGGCCTATGCGGGGATGGGATCCTGCACAGGCGGATCCATTCGCTGGCCGGCGCAGTGCTGCCACTTGGTCGGGCTGAAACCGACGTACGGGCGAGTGAGCCGGCGCGGCATCTACCCGCTCGCATGGAGTTTGGACCACGCCGGTCCGATCACGCGCACCGTGCGCGATGCCGCGCTGATGCTTCAGGGTTGCGCCGGCTTCGACGAGGGAGACCCTGCCGCCGCGCGTGTGCCGGTGCCGGACTTCACGGCCAAGCTGGAACGCGAGATCCGCGGCATGAAGATCGGGCTGCCGGTCCGTCTGTACGAGGATTGCCAGCCGGTCGTGCGAGAGGTCTTCGAGGAAGCGCTGCGCGTGTTCGAGCGCCTCGGAGCGGAGCTGGTGACTGTGCCGAGCATCAGCGCGGAGGAGATGGACTGGATCGAGTACCCGGCGCTTTGGTCGGACGCCGCCACGATCCATTTCCGACAACTGCGTGCCCGCAGCGGCGAGTACAACCCCAACACGCGCCAGTATCTGCAGTGGGGGCTGCTCGTGAGCAGCGGCTACTACCTCACAGCTCAGCGCTGCCGGGCGCAGGTGCGGGACGACCTAATCGAGCTGCTGACCAAACAGGTCGACGTCCTCGTCCTGCCCACCAACGGCTTTCAGAGTCCACCGCTCATCCCCGAGCAGTCACCCGGTTTGAGTTTTTTGAGCGGGTTCCACCTATATACGGCGATCTTCAACTTCACGGGACTCCCGGCAGTGCAAGTGCCCTGTGGCGTCGACCGCGACGGCCTGCCGGTGGGTCTCCAAGTGGCGGCGAAGCCGTTCGACGAGCCGACGCTGCTCCAAGTCGCGCACGCCTACGAGCAGGCAACGGAGTGGCACCACAGGCACGCCGATCTCTGAGGCCGGCGGGATGTCACCGCGCGCGGGCAACCTGATAGCATGCCCTCATTCCTAAGTGGAGGTTCCCTCATGCACGTTGGCTCCGGCCATATCTTCCAGAATCCCTACAACAAGCGGACCGATCTCGACCTGTACCAGAATGAGATGCGGCTGGCCGACCTCTCCGAAGGGCTCGGGTTCGATTCGATCTGGGGCGTCGAGCACCACTTCACCGACTACACGCTCTGTCCGGACGTGCTGCAGTGGTTGACCTGGGTCGCAGCACGCACCGAGCGCGTCCAGATCGGATCCATGGTGGTCGTGCTGCCCTGGCACGATCCGCTCCGAGTGGCCGAAGAGGTCGCGATGCTCGACGCGCTCTCCAACGGCCGCCTGATTCTGGGAGTCGGACGTGGGCTGGGACGCGTGGAGTTCGACGGCTTTCGCGTGTCGATGGACGAGACGCGGGCGCGCTTCATCGAAAGCGCCCGCATGGTCCTCACCGGGCTGGAGAACGGCTATGTGGAAGGCGACGGGGAATTCTATCCGCAGCCGCGCCGCGACCTGCGGCCCGCCCCGTTCAAGACATTCCGCGGACGCTCGTACGCTGCCGCGATCTCCCCGGAAACGATGAGGATCCTGGCCGAGCTCGGCGTGGGGATGTTGATTCTGCCGCAGAAGCCCTGGGATCAGATCGCCGAAGACTTGGAGAGCTACCGCAGCACCTACCGCGAGATCCAGGGCGAAGAGGCCCCCCCGCCAATCGTTGCCTCGTTCACCTACTGCGATGCGGACGCGAGCCGGGCGGAGGAGATCATGCGGCGGCACATGGACAGCTACTACGACTCCATGTTGCGCCACTACGAGTTGCAAGCGGAGCACTTCGGCAAGGCCAAGGGATACGAGTACTACAAGGACATGAGCAAGGCGCTGAACAAATACGGCACCGGCGCCGCGGGGGAGTTCTTCCTCAACCTGCAGGTCTTCGGCACGCCCGAGCAGTGCTTGGAGAAGATCCGCGACACGATGGACAAGACGGGCGGCCAGCACTTCATCGCGACGTTCGCCTTCGGAGGAATTCCCTACGAGGACGCGGAGCGGAGCATGCGGCTCTTCGCCAAAGAGGTCCTGCCGGAGCTCCAGCGAGCGGCAGTGACCGCCTAGCCAGCCAGCGATCGGACACCTAGCATGCCGACCAGTACACGCGAGCTTGGAGGAACACGATGAAGGTTGGAGTTAACCTCCTCCTGTCCAACATGAACGATACGCAGTCGGACTACGAGCTATGGCGGGAGCACATGCGGCTCGCCGATATGGTGGAACCGCTGGGGTTCGACTCGCTCTGGGGCGTGGAGCACCACTTCACCGACTACATCATCTCCCCGGACATTCTGCAGATGCTGAGCTGGGCGGCGGGGCGGACGGAGCAGATCGAGCTGGGCACCCAAGTGGTGGTCATGCCCTGGCACGATCCGCTGCGGGTGGCCGAGCAGATCGCCTTGCTCGATAACCTGTCGGACGGGCGCTACATCTTCGGCTTCGGACGCGGCGCGGCGCGGGTCGAGTTCGACGGCTTCCGCGTGCCGATGAACGAGGCGCGCGGCCGCTTCATCGAGGGCGCGGAGATGGTGCTGCAAGCGTTCGACAGCGGCTACGCCGAGTTCGAGGGCGAGTACATCAAGCAGCCGCGCGTGCCTCTGCGGCCAGCCCCGATCAAGCCGCTGCGGGACCGCGCCTACGCCGCCGCCATCTCACCGGAGACGATGGGAATCATCGCCCGGATGGGCGTGGGGATGTTGATCAACCCGCAAAAGCCGTGGGATACGATCTTGAGCGAGCTTGAGGACTATCGCTCGACCTTCCGGAGCGAACACGACCGGGAAGCGCCGCCGCCGGTCGCCGCCGTCTTCGGCTACTGCGATGCGGACGCGGAGCGCGCAGAGGCGATCGCCACGCAGTACATGGGCGAGTACTACACCTCAGCCCTGCGGCACTATGAGTTCACGGGCGATCACTTCAGCTCGATCAAGGGATACGAGTTCTACGACAAGATGTCCCGGATCATGAACAAGGTCGGGAAAGAGGGCGCGGGGAACTTCTTCCGCGACCTGCAGCCTTGGGGCACGCCCGACCAGTGCATCGAGAAGATCATGGACCAGCAGAAGAAGATCGGCTTCGACCATCTGACGCTGAACTTCGTCTTCGCGCATCTGCCGATGAAGGACGTGGAGAACAGCATGAAGCTGTTCGCGCAGGAAGTGCTGCCGGTGATCAAGCAGATCGGGGTGGGGGCGCCGGCCTAGCCACCACACGAAAGCGGGCTCTCCTGAGCGCGCGGGCTTTTCGCGTGATGGCTTCCCGGCGCGCCCAGGGAGCGACGGCGTCTCAGCCGCCGCATCCGCTGTCCTCACCGCGCGGACGGGCGCACGCTCCGCTCGGATCCGTACGCTACTATGCGGCTACCGGGCAAACCGATAATCCCAGGTGGCAGGAGGCTACTCGATGAAGGTCGGACTGAACCTTGTCTTCTCGAATCCGGGGCACGTAACGGACCAAGAGCTCTGGCGGGAGCAGCTGGCGCAGGCCGACCAAGCCGAGCCGCTCGGCTTCGACTCGGTCTGGGGCGTGGAGCACCACTTCACCGACTACATCATCTGTCCGGACGTGCTGCAGTACCTCACGTGGATCGCCGCCCGCACCGAGGAGATCGAGCTCGGCTCGCAAGTGGTCGTGCTGCCCTGGCATGACCCGCTCCGGGTGGCCGAGCAGATCTCCCTGCTCGACACGATGTCGAACGGCCGCTACGTCTTCGGATTCGGCCGCGGGGCGGCGCGCGTCGAATTCAACGGCTTCCGCGTGCCGATGGAAGAGTCGCGCGGTCGCTTCGTGGAAAGCGCGGAGATGATTCTGGCGGGGCTGGAGAGCGGCTACTGCGAGTACGACGGCGAGTACATCAAGCAGCCGCGGGTCCCTATCCGGCCGACGCCGTTCAAGTCGTTCAAGGGACGGACCTATTCGGCGGCGATCTCCCCTGAGTCGATGGGGATCGTGGCGCGACTGGGAGTGGGGATGCTGATCAACCCCTCGAAGCCGTGGGACTTAGTCGATCGGGAGCTGGCCGAGTACCGCTCGGTATACCGCGAGACGCACGGTCGGGAGGCGCCGCCGCCGGTCGTCGAGATTTTCACGGTCTGCCATTCGAACCCCGAGCGCGCGGAGGAGTTGGCCCGCACGTACCTCGGGCGCTTTTACAACACGATCCTCCAGCACTACGAGTTCGCCGGGGACCACTTCGACGCGATCAAGGGCTACGAGTTCTACGGAAAGATGTCCAAGATCCTGCAGAAGTCGGGTGAGCAAGGCGCGACCGACTTCTTCCTCGAACTACAGCCCTGGGGCACGCCCGACCAGTGCATCGAACAGATCGAAGAGATCCATAAGAAGATCAACTTCGGGCACCTCAACGTCACCTTCGGATTCGCGGACATGCCGGCGGCGGAGGCCACGGCAGGCATGCAACTCTTCGCGCAGGAAGTCCTGCCGGCCGTGAAGAAGATCGAAGCGGGGGCGTTGGTCTAGCCCTTCACGACCGAGAGGCGCCCCGGCGCGCTAGTCACGGCGCGCCGCACCGCAAAGCGCCTGGGAGGATGTGTGAATCGCCTCGCGCAGGTTATTCCTGTGGGGCGGCGCCGTTGGTGATGAAGTCCGTGAGAAGGGCGGCCAACTCGCGCGGGACTTCCCAGGGGATGAAGTGCCCGACTCGATAGAAAACGTGCAGCGCCGCGTTGGGGATGCGGGCATGGTCGGCAAGGTTGGAATCGCGAAGGAAGTCGCGGTCCCCTGCGACAACAAGCGTGGGCGCCTGGATGGTGGCGAGCTGGTCGCCGATGTGGAGTCGTCCCATCTCCTCCCAGGACTCGTCGAAGTGGCCGTTTGAACAGGCGAGCGCGTCCTCCACGTAGCTTTCGAAGAGTTCAGGCCGGGGGGCACGCGTCCACATCCCTCTGCTGACCTCCGGGTACCGTGACGGATCCTCTCGGGCGGAGCGCAAGGCCGCGAGAAACTCGGCGGCCCACGGCTCACCCACCCAACCGTCCGAAGGCGCCGGCGCGATCAGCGTGAGACTGCGTAGTCGGTCGCCATGACGGAGGCCCATATGCATGCCGGTGACCGCGCCCATGGAAGTACCCGCGTAGTGAAAAGTCGCAACGCCAAGGGCGGTCATCGCTGCCGCCACATCGTCCGCGTACTGCGCGGGAGAGTAGCCGGTGGGAGGAGCGTCGCTCTTGCCGGCACCGCGAAGATCGAAGGCGAAGACGCGGAGCGCATCCAGGGGAAGATGATCGATGACGTCGCCCCAGACGCGCAGCGAACTCTGGAACCCGTGGATCAGCACGAGCGGCTCGGGTCCCGTGCCCGTCTCGCGGTAGTTGAGCTCGATCTGGCCAGCTTGGACGCGCGGCACGCCTCACCTCGCTCGGCTGCTTAGCCTAACGTGTCTCGACGAATGCCATCCACGCGACCGGCGCCACTGCGCCGCGCCGTCGGCGGGGCGCGGCGCTTATGGAACACGAGAAGCCGCCCCCGCCGCGCGATCCGCTGCCCAGCCGCCAGACGAATCTACGGCCGGTAGGAACAACAAGAAGACGAGCGCGCGGACCGGTAGACTAGCGTCGTGGAAGAGATCCGCGATTACGCTCTGATCGCCGGCTTCATCGCGCTGACGGTGCTCACACTGCTTGCGCTGGTGATAGTAGGCGCGATCGGGTATCTATCACTGCGAATCCTCGGCGCGCTCACCCGCTTCATGGAAGGACGCGTTGCCCCGGGACTCGCCGGAGCGAATGCGCGGCTGGAGGAAACGAGCAAAGGCGGGCCTGCTGTGATTGTCGACCTTGCATTGCTCGGTTTTGGCGCTCTCCAGCGGGCCCGCGCCGCGTGGCAACCCAAGCCGAAGCCGAGAGAGCGTTCCGGCTTCCCCTTCTTCTCCCGCTGATGCAGCTCCCATGAAGGCGGCAATCCTACACGCGGCGAAAGCGCCCCTCACGATCGAAGAGGTAACGCTGCGCGCACCCCGCGCCGGCGAGGTGCTGGTGCGCACGGCGGTGAGCGGCGTCTGCCACACCGATCTGCACATGGCCAACGGCCACTGGGAGGTCGAAACCCCAGCGGTCCTCGGCCACGAGGCCACCGGCACAGTCGAAGCGGTAGGAGAGAACGTGCGCTACGTGCGTCCGGGGGACCGCGTGTTGCTGTCCGGGATGCCGCTCTGCGGTCGCTGCAACTTCTGCCTGTCGGGGCGGCCCTACCTCTGTCGCGATGAAGGCTTGCGTGAGCTTACGACGGACCGGTTGAACTGGAACGAGCGGCCGGTCACGCAATACTCGTTCGTATCGTCATTCGCCGAATACATGCTGACCGTCGAGACCGGCGTGGTGAAGCTTCCGCAGGCCATGCCGTTCGCAGAGGCAACGCTCATCGGCTGCGGCGTGATGACCGGCGTGGGCGCAGCGTTGTACACCGCGCGGGTCCCGGGCGCCGCCGTAACGGCGGTGATCGGCTGTGGCGGGGTAGGGCTGAGCATCGTGCAAGGCTGCCGGATCGCGGGAGCGAGCCGGATCTTGGCGATCGACCTGCTAGACCATCGGCTGGAGCTGGCACGCGCGATGGGCGCAACTGACGTGATCAACGCAGCGAAAGTCAACCCCGTCGAGGCAGCGAAGGAGCTTACCGCGGACGGAGTGGAGTTCGCATTCGAGGCGATCGGCAACGTCGACGTGGCCCGGCAGGCATTCGACATGGTGCAACGCGGCGGCACCGCGGTCATCGTGGGCGGAATGCCCGCCGGGGCCGAGATCCGGCTGCCTGGACTCGATTTCCTCTGGGAGTCGAAGAACGTGATCGGCTGCCTGTACGGCAGCACGCGTTTCCGGGAGCACATGCCGAAGCTGATGTCGCTCTACCAGCAGGGCCACCTCAAGCTGAGCGAGATGATCGGCAAACGCTACCGCCTCGACGAGATCAATGAGAGCTTCCAGGCAATGGCGCGCGGCGAGGTGCTGCGCCCCATGATCGACTTCCCCGCCTGACGGTACCGGCATGCCCAAAATCTTGATCCCGCTGGATGAAGGGCCCGCCTCCGCAACGACGCTGGCGGGCGCGCGCGCGATCATGGGGAACATGCCGTGGACAGTACGGCTGATCTACAGCGGCCATGACCCCGAGGGAACGATGCGCACCCACATGGATACCGTCGCCGCGGATCTCAAGGAGGAGGGGCATTTCGTCACCGTCGTGATGACGGCCGGAGCATCCGACGCGGTCAGCATGCTGCAGCGTGCGATCATCTCGCCTCGCATGGACATCGTTGTACTGACGCGACAGGAAAGCGGGGAGGGGTGGCTCGATGCCGAAGTACCTGTTGCTATGGCGCACCGCTCCCAGTTCTGTCCGGTTCTGATCATGCCGGCCCCGCCGACGCTGGAAGCAGCCGCGTCGTACCAAGTCGGACATCTGCTGGTCGCGTTGGACGGATCCGCGACGGCGGAGCTTGGAATCGATGTAAGCCTGACCTTGGCAGAGCGGCTGGGCGCGCGCGTCACCGTCATGACGGTGGCAGAAGCGGGAAAGGCGCCAGTGAGTCAGGCAGAGTCGCCGGCGATCGCGACAGCTGCGGACGCGGAAGGCTACCTGGACGGAGTCGGGCAGCGATACGCGGATCGCGTGCAGTTCGCGCGCGTGGCCCGCCAGACGAGCCAGCCGATCAGCGACGCGCTCGCCCAGGAAGCACGTCAACGAGGCGCGCACTTGATCGTCATCACCAGCCACGGCGCCAGCGGCGTCCGCAAGAGCGGCTTGGGGCAGGTCGCCGAAGCGCTGGCGCGGACGGCACCCGTCCCGGTGTTGATCGCCCGGCCGATTCCGACATCGCAGGTGCGCTTCGGGCGCGGGGCTCTGCTGAAGAGCCGCTAGCCACCGCGTCGCACCTCCACGCCGGCCATCGCCTCGAGTGCTCGTACGAGAGCCTGCGTTCCCTCGTCCTGGGCGTCGTCAGCCTCAAGAGCGTGGAACAGCTGGTGTACGAGCGCGGTACCGGGGAGAGCAAGCTCGAGCTCCTGAGCCGCGGCCAAGGCAAGGCGCAAGTCCTTCTGTTGCAGTCTGATCATGAAGCCGGGAGCGAAGTCACGGTCGAGGACGCGGGGCGCGAGATTGCTGAGCATCCACGAGGCAGCAGCGCCCGACGACACGGCCTCCAGCATCTTGGCCGGATCGACGCCAGCCTTTTGCGCGAGCACCAGACACTCGCTCATCGCTAACAGATGGATCGCGCCCGCCACTTGGTTGCAGAGCTTGACGGTCTGGCCCGCTCCCACCGGGCCAACGTGCACGATCGTCTTGCCCAGCGCCTCGAAGAGAGGACGAGCACGTTCGACGACTTCGCGCTCGCCACCGACCATGATCGCGAGGGTGCCCGATTTGGCGCCGCCCTCTCCTCCTGAGACGGGCGCGTCCAACATCGCGACCCCACGTTGGGCGAGCCGGACGGCCAGATCGCGAGTGACCGCGGGGCTAATGGTGCTCATGTCGATGAAGACCGCACCGGGCCGGAGCCCGTCGGCAGCACCGTCCGGACCAAAGAGGACCGCCTCGACATCGGGGGAGTCGGTGACCATCGTGATCAAGACGTCGCTGCTTCGTGCGACGGCGCGCGGGCTCGCGGCCTCCGCGGCGCCATTCGCAAGCGCGGCCTCAATACCAGGACGACTGCGATTCCAGGCGGTAACCGGGAATCCACTCCGCAAAAGGTTGGCGGCCATGGGGAGGCCCATAATCCCTAAGCCAATGAAACCGACGCGAACCTGGCTGGCAGTCAAGAGCTTCCTCACTGATGGCTCGCCCACGAACGGGATCATCGCGGGATGAGGCAGTGTTACCACCGAGTAAAATCGGCCACAAGCCACAGGCCGGCAGCATGCACTCATCCACAATAGACCGTGAATCGGTTATGCTTGGTTTGTTCGAAAACTGAATAGTTGAGTGGGCCGAATCCCTTTTACCAGGGAGCGGGGGACCCGACTTCTTTGGGGTGAATGGGGCGGAAACGTCCCTAGGCGTAAACCCTTCGCGCCGAACCCGTCAGCTAACCTCGCAGGCGATCGAGGTGGTACCGCGTGTCTCCAGATGCCGACTCGGCCGAGCCAGTCGGCGTTTTTTGCGCCCGGTTTCGGTTTGGCTCGCTCTCTAGCGTGTGGGTATCAGCGGCATCTTGCTGGATGCCGCCGACCATGAAAGGGACAGGGTTCTCGCTCTCCCTGTCCGCCTCCTGGCCAACCCGGGTCTTGTGCCCGGGTTGGTTACGTTAAGAGAGAGTTCGGCCGGGGCTTATGCAGGCAAGCACCGCGGACGCGCTTAGCAACCGCAAAGCCCCTCCGTAAGGCCCAAGGACGCGTCCGCTGCGTCTACAGCAGGCCGCACGGAAGAACGTACGTATAGCCGTCAGGCCGGTGTGCAGTTCCCACCGCACAGTACCTGGCGGCTCAAGGACGCGCCGCCAGGGCCCTTCATAGAGGCCGCAACCGGTCCGGGGGTCGGCGTTGCAGTAGACCGGGAGGGGCTGCGCACGCATACTCCGCCATTATGCGGACCGATCCGCTCGCCTCCTTTCCGAAGCGCTCAGTTCGTTCCGTGCCGGCGATTTCGAGCGAGCAGATGCGCAAGGTCGATCGGCTCGCGCTTCGCGATGCCGGCCTCTCGCTGCCGCAGTTGATGGAGAACGCCGGGCGTTCACTGGCACGGGTCGTCGACGCCTACCTACAACGAGGCAGTCCGGCGGAAAGCGGGGCAGCGCCGCAGAACTCCGAAGCGGCGCGGCACAAGCCGATTCTCGTGCTGGCCGGCAACGGCGGCAACGGGGGCGGGGCACTCGCCGCCGCACGTCATCTCCGCAACTGGGGACAGCCGGTCCAAGTGGTGCTGAGCGCGCCGCCCGGCAATCTCAGCGAAGCGACGGCACAACAGTTGCGAGCGCTGCACAAAGATGGCCTGCGGGCACTCTGGCCGGCCGCTCCCGAGTTCGACGCGCGCTTTCCAGAGTGGCTGCAGGAAGCAAGCCTCGTCGTGGACGGCTTGATCGGGTACGGCCTGCGCGGGCCGCTACAGGGAGATCCAGCCGTGTTGGTGGAGGCAGTGCTGGATCGAGCGCCGCCAGTAGTCGTGTCGCTAGACGTGCCCAGTGGTTTCGATGCCAGCAGCGGGGCGGGCGCGGCGAGTGGCGTGGTTGCGACCGCGACAGTCACACTGGCGCTGCCGAAGACCGGCCTCTTGCAAGGCGATGGAGCCGCCGCGGTCGGCGAACTCCTGCTCGCCGATCTCGGGATTCCCGCCTACATCTACGAACGGCTCGACATCGACGGTGTCCGGGGATTGTTCGCATCGGGGCCGATCCAGCACCTGGTCGAGGAGGAATAAGCTATCGCCCGGCCCGTGCTCGGCGAGCCTCGCTCCACTCGACTGCGAATCTCTCGGCGCGGCCTCCGTCGCTTCGCGCGTAGCGACAGCGACGGCGCATGGGGCAGCGATCGCAAGCCGGCCGGCGGGCCGTGCAGAGCTGCGCGCCGAGATCCATCAGGCCTTGATTGAAAGCCCACCCGTCGCGGCGGGGGAGCAGGGCGCTGGCGAGAGCCCAGAGTCGATGCTGCCGATCGGCAGGCGAGTCGTGTTTGGGCAGAGTCCCGGCGAACCAACGGGAGAGGACACGAGAGACGTTCGTATCCACGATCGGCTGGGGCCGGTCATAAGCGAAGGTCATGATGGCGCCAGCGGTGTACCGCCCGACGCCCGGCAGATCCATGAGTTCCGCGCTCGTCTCGGGGAGACGACCGGCACGATATTCGACGGCGTCATCGGCAATGCGCTTAATCCAGCCGCCTCGCACCTTGTAGCCGAGGGGATCTGTCACCGCCTTGACCTCCTGCAGCGAAGCGTGGGCAACGTGCTCGATCGTGGGGAAGCGATCGAGGAATTCCTCGTACACCTGAGCGACACGCGGAACCTGTGTCTGGTGCAACATGATCTCCGAAACGAGGATGCGATAGGGGTCGCGCGTCCGGCGCCAAGGCAAGTCGCGCCCGTGCGCGCGAAACCAGCGCAGGAGGTTGCGGCGGTAGTAGCGCAGGCGCGTCGGATCGATGTGAGCCTCTAGCACAGGTCTAGCGGAATCCTAAAAGGCCACACATGCCGCGGCCAGGACCGTCCACGCATCCCCTAGACTCGCGTCTAATGTCCCGCGTACCCGTTCTCGCCCGCCCGCTGCGACAGCTTTCGTGATCCTCGGGATCGGCCTTGCCATCGCCTCCGCGGCGATCTGGGCACTCTCCAGCACACTGCTGGCAAGTCAGACCAAGCGCGTCGACACGATCACGATCAGCGCGCTGCGTGCCTTCTGGGCGGTGCCGTTTTTCGCCGTGGCGCTCGTAGCGAGCGGCGCGACGGACAAGGTGACGGAGATCACGGCCAGCGACTTCGTGCAGATCCTCGGGCAAGGACTGGTTGGTCCGACGATCGGAGACACGCTCTATGTCGCCGCGATCGCGATGCTGGGGATGACGCGCGCCTTCACCTTGACGACGGCACTGTTCACGCTGCTGGCGTATGTGTGGTCCGCGATCTTCCTCGGCGAATCGGTCTCCTGGCAGGTCGGGCTCGGGTCGGTGCTCGTGATCGCGGGCGTCTACCTGGTCGCCGTCTACGGCCGCCCCAGCAAGACGCAGACCCACGAACCTAGCACCGCCGGCCGGCGGTGGGGCCTGCCCATGCTGCGGCGTCCGCCCAGCGCGGGCGGGAGCAGCCAACGGTCAGACCCGCCGGAGAGCGGCGCGACGCCGGAGCCGGGACTCCACAGCGTCCACGCCGTGCGGCTGCCGCTCTACGGATCGCTTCCCGCCAGCTTCCGGATGGGGCTCATGTTGGCACTCGTGGTGGGAGTGATGTGGTCGGCGTCGTCGGTGTGGCTGCGGGGACATATCTGCGGATTACGACGCGTCGGCCGTTGGGATGGTGCGCGTACCGATGATCGCGGCGATCCTGCTGCTCGCCGCGTGGATCGTCCGCGACTCGGGAGTGCGCCGATGGAGTGTGTCCCTGCGCAGCCATGTCGCGCTGGCCCTGTCGGGGATCTTCGGGACGGGACTGACAACCCTGTTCTTCATCATCGCCCTGCAACGTATCGGCGCGGGCCAGACGGCGGTGCTGTTCGCGACTTCGCCGCTCTTCGCGTTGCCGATGGGATACCTGTTTCTGCACGAGCAGATCACTATTTGGGTAGCGGTCGGAACGGGGATCGCAGTCGTGGGGATCGTACTGCTGGCATAGGATTCGATTGAGATCCGGTCAGCAGGCGCGCAAGTTTCAGGTCGCGACCAGCGCTAGCCGCGCTGTCAATCGATCGGCGGCGCTCCGCTCCACGGAGCGTGCGCAGGCTGATCGGACGGCGCCGGCGAAGCACCGCGAGCGCTTCGGAGCCGCAAGGTCCAGCGGCATCGGAGCTTGCCACCACCCAGCGGTCGGGCGATTCATCACCCCGATCGCACCAGCTACCATCAACGCGATGACGCCCGCGTTGCTCCTGTGTGGCGGCCGCGCCACGCGCTTGCGTCCGCTGAGCGACGATCTGCCCAAGGCGCTGATGCCGCTGGGCCCCACCTGCGTCTTCGAGCTACAGCTCCTCTGGCTCCGGCAACACGGCGTCTCGGAGATCGCGGTGGCGGCGGGCGGGGCGACGGACGCCATCCAGGAGCGGTTCGGCCGGGGCGATGGCTTCGCGGTAAACCTCGCCTACGTTCCCGAGCAGGAGCCGCTCGGATCGGGCGGCGTCCTGCGCACGGCCGCTGCCAACTGGCGAGAGCCGTTCTGGGTGATCAACGGCGACGTGCTAACCGCGCTGGACCTCCCGCTCATGGCGGAGCAGCACACCGCAACGGGAGCGACAGCGTCGATCGCGCTCGCCGCAGTCGACGACGTGAGCGGGTTCGGCGCGGTCGAACTGGGACCGCGCACAGAGATCTTGCGCTTCGTGGAGAAGCCGCATCCGCAAGAGGCGCCATCCCACTTCGTCAACGCGGGCGTGTGGCGGGTCGAGCCCGACGCCCTCGCGTTGCTCCCGCCGAGCGGCTTTGCCTCGGTCGAGTACGACCTATTCCCCGCGATCCGAGCGCAGGGAAGGCGGCTGCAGGGTTTCCTCATCGACGGGTACTGGCTCGATCTGGGAACGCCGGAACGCTACCGGCACGCGGCCATGGACTTCGTGGCCGATCGCGTGCCCACGCCGGGACGCTGGCCGGAAATCAGGGACGGGCGATTCATCGGCAGGGGATCCACAGTCGGAGACGCCGCGACGGTTACCTCTTCGCTCGTCGGCGCGCGCTGCGACGTGCGCGCGGGGGCGCGGATCGAACGCTCCGTGCTGTGGGACGAGGCCGACATCGGCGCGGGAGCAACGGTGCGCGATTCGATCATCGGCAGCGGCGCGCGCATCGCCTCGGGCGTCACGATCGATGGGGCGGTCGTGGGCCAGCGGTCGCTGGTCACGCGGGACCTGGCACCGGGTGAACAGGTCGCCACGAGAAAGCGCGCCTAGCCCAAGCGAAGCTGCCGCCTCCAGCAGCAGGCTAATCCGGCAAGCGGCATCTAAAACCAGCGGTCGCGACCCAGAGCGCCCTCGTCACTCGCGCAGAGAGGTTTTCCTCGTACCGTCCGCGGTGGAAGCCGTAAGCGACTTTGCCCACCCCCGATCAGCCGATAGGCTGGTAGGGGTGCTGCAAGCAGCACGGGCGGGCGAACGGACTGAGACCAAATCCCATGGCGGATTGGCGCGCGACCTTCAGCCGCTGGGTCGCAGGACAACTTCGACTACTCGCGCAGTGCCGCAAGCGGCCCGTGTGGACGAGCGGACTCCGGCTGACTCCTCCAGCGGACTGGCGGGCGACCTGCAACCGCTTGGTCGCAGGACGGCTGTGGATACTCGTGACCATCGGCGGCGCCGTGGCCGTCTTCCTGATCACGTTCACGATCGTCGGCGCCCTGCGAGGCGGCGACGACGCGCCCGCGCCTGCCGCCGCCACTGCCACATCGGTCGAAGCGGACCCGTCCCCGCCAGCGCCTTCAGTCCCCGGCACGGTCGCGCCTGCCGATCCCGTCGCGGTCCCGGTCGTCGCGAGCGACTCCGAAGAGGAATCAGCGCCGGAGCAAACGCCGACGCCGGCGCCAGCGTCCGGGACGGCGCCGGAGCCGCCAGGCGAAGAACGAAGCGAGCCCCCGCGCCGCAACGTCCCGCTGCCCGCCTTCGACGAGTCGTCGCTGATCATGGGGAATGCCGGCAACCACGGGGCGATTCTGGTCGGCCCCGGGATCGTCGAGAGCAGCTCCCCCGACCACAAGACGGACTGGGTCATGCTGATTCCGTCGGCGCGGATCAAGGCGGCCCTCGTGCGGGTCGGGTTAACGCCTTCCCGAGCGCTCGGCGCTCCCGACAACCCCTACGTGATCGGTTGGTGGGAAAACGGCCCGGCGCCGGGCCAGCCCGGCAACGTGTTGCTGGACGGGCACCGCGACTTCACCGACAAGGACGGGAACCAAGGGCTGGGCGTATGTTGGTTCCTGGCGGAAACGCAAGAGGACGACTTCGTGCTCATCCGCGACAACGCCCAAGAGGTCCACCACCTCTATACGGTGACCGAGGTCGTGTCCTTGCCGTGGAACTCCGAAGACGGCATCGCCTATCTCGCCTCTTCGCCGGACCCGATCCTCACGCTCGTGACTTGTGAAGGGTCCTTCGACGAGAACACGCACAACTACTCCAACCGCCGCATCTTGGTCGCCGCGCTCACGGACTCGATCACGTTCGAGGAGTCAGGCTTCGAAGGCGACAACGGGATCTACCCCGGCGCCGGCGGCTCCCGCATCACCCAGCGCCCCAGCGACGCAGAGGATGACGGGGAGCGCGCGGAGCAAGAAGACGAGGCGGCGAACGGCGGCGCAAGGGACGGCCGCGCGCCGGCGGAGGGCTCGGCCGATCCCGCATCCGGCGAAGCGGGCGGCGCAAGCGGCGAAGGATCAGAGTGAGCGACGCCCCATCCCGCGCCTCGCCTCCCAATCGAGACGTTGCCGCAGAGAAACGACGAGGAAGCCGGCTCGCATACGCCCTAGCGGCGGCCGGCGCGGTCGCGATCTTCCTCGGCGCCTTCTTCGCCACGAATTCGCTCACCGGTGATTCGGAGCCGCCGGCAGGGAGCGCCGCGCCCGCGCCGTACGCTGCCGTCACCGGTAGCGCCGAGGCGGAAACGCCGAGGGACGCCGCTCCCGCGCCTCCCGCCCCCGTGCAAGATTCTCCGGTCTTGCCGGAGATCGACCCGGCCGATCTCCGGCACGGCGGCGACGGGTCCGCCGGGGCGATCCTGGCCGGACCGGGCATCGTGCCGAGCGTGGGCAACCGCACGCCATACGAGATCCTGATCCCGCGGGCCAAGGTGCGGGCGAGCGTGGTGGGGCTGGGGCTCGCGCCCAACGGGGCCATGGGCGCACCCGACAACCCCGACGTCGTGGGCTGGTGGGCGGACGGCGTTCGGCCGGGCCAAGCGGGCAACCTGCTGCTCGACGGGCACGTGGACTACACGGACATCTACGGACAGAAGGGACCGGGGGTCGCCTGGCTGGTTCGTGAGATCGCGGCGGGCGACGTGATCGTGATCCAGGATGCGGAGGCGCGCGCCGCCTACATCTACCGCGTCACGGAGTCGCTGGCGGTGCCGGTCCACGATCCCACCGCGCTCCGCTTCCTGCACCCGACCGAGGCGGCGACGCTGACCTTCGTCACCTGCGAGGGGTCGTTCGACCGCGCCTCGCTCAGCTACGCGGACCGGCGCATCGTGCGGGCCGCGCTGGAGGCGACGGTCCCGCTCGGCGACGCGTCCCTGCCGCAGGCAGCGGACCTCTAGCGCACCGCCAGCTGACCCGGCGCCCGCCGCCATCCCGCGAGCGCTAGCCCTCGACGATGTCTCCCGCGAGCGGGTCGATGCGGACGCCGAGGCTCTCGACCCAATCGAGGCAGCGTTGCGTCTCCTCCGCCTCGCCCTCGACCTCCAGGATGACCCAGCCGAAGTCGTGCTCCACGTCGGCCATGCGGATGTTCGTCACCACCTGGAACGCATGCCCCATCTTGTAGATCACGGGCTCCTTGACCGCCTCGCCCTCGAACGTCAGCCGGACGCGCTTCGTAACCATGGCGGCTCCTCCCGAACGCGCGCAGCCTAGCGGGCGCCGGCTGCGGCGTACGCATCCTCGAACGAACTGACGCTGGCAGCGACCGCGATCGGCGGCGCCAGCGCCCCCTCGACGGCCTCGACCGTCTTGAGGCCGCCGCCGGTGATGAAGGCCACCGTGGAGCGCTCGGGGTCCAGGAGCCCCTGGCCGAGCGCGTTGCGCAGCCCGGCGATCGTCACGCCGCCCGCGGTCTCGGCGAAGATCCCCTCGCACTCGGCGAGCAGGCCGATCGCCTCCACGATCTCCGCGTCCGTGGCGGTAACGCCGGCGCCGCCGCTCTGCTCCATGGTCTTGAGCGCATAGAAGCCGTCGGCCGGGTTGCCGATGGCCAAGCTCTTGGCGATGGTGGCGGGCTTGACCGGCCGGATGTTGGTGGTGCCGGCGGCCCAGGCGGTCGAGATGGGCGCGCAGCCGGCCGCTTGCGCGCCGATCATCTTGACCGGCGTCTCCTCGATCAGCCCCAGCTGGGCCAGATCGCTGATGCCCTTGTGGATCTTGACGAAGAGGGCGCCGCTGGCCATCGGCACCAGGCACTGCTCGGGCGCCCGCCAGCCCAGCTGCTCCACGACCTCGAAGCCGAGGGTGCGGCTGCCCTCGGCGTAGTAGGGCCGCACGTTGATGTTGACGAAGGCCCACCAGCGGTTGTCCGCCAGCTCGGAGCAGAGGCGGTTGACGTCGTCGTAGGAGCCGTCGACCGCGATGATCGTGGGGCGGTAGACGGCCGAGCCCACGATCTTGCCGACCTCCAGGTCGTGGGGGATGAAGACGACGGCGCGCAGGCCGGCGCGGGCCGCGTGGGCGGCCACGGAGTTGGCCAAGTTGCCGGTGGAGGCGCAGGCCAGGGTGTCGAACTCGAACTGGCGGGCGCGGCTGCTGGCGACGGCGACCACGCGATCCTTGAAGGACCAGGTGGGGTTATGGGTGTCGTTCTTGATCCACAGCTCGCGCATCCCCAGCCGGCAGGCGAGGTTGTCCGCCCGCACGAGCGGCGTGAAGCCGACGCCCAGGTCGACGACGAACTCGCCGTCGACCGGCAGCAGGTCGATGTAGCGCCAGATCGACTTGGGGCCGCCCTCGATCCGCTCGCGGGTCACCCGTCCGCGCAGGGCGGCGTAGTCGTAGGTGACCTCCATGGGGCCGAAACAGAAGTCGCAGGCGTTGACGGGGGCGAGCTCGGTTTCTTTCCCGCACTCGCGGCACAGCAGGGACGTGGCGAAGGACATCGGCGGACTCTCTCTGGCAAAGGGGTGGCGGGCGGCCGGGTGGCGGCCGGGAGGAAAGGGCCCTTCAGACGAGGGCCCGGCGCATCGCCATGCCGAGGGTCTCGTTGCGCGTACGCATCTCGCGGAAAAGCGTCCCACGGGGCCGGGGTCCTGTCAATCGAGGGAGTCGCTCGCGTGCCGCCGCTAACCTATCGGCCGGCAACCCGGTACGGTATCGGGACGGCCGGCAGCGGACTCCGGCGCGGGAGCGCGGCACGATGGCGACGGCAGGGAAAAGAGGCAGGCGCGCCAAGGCGCCAAGGCGTAAAAGCGAAGCGCCCGGCAACGGCGCCACGATCGGTTACGAGGCCGAGCTGTGGGGCATGGCCGACGCCCTGCGCGGCAGCATGGACGCCGCCGAGTACAAGCACGTGGTCTTGGGGCTGATCTTCCTCAAGTACATCTCCGACGCCTTCGAGGAGGCCCACGCCAAGCTGGAGGCCGAGCGCCACGAGGGGGCGGACCCGGAGGACCCGGACGAGTACCGCGCCCAGAGCATCTTCTGGGTGCCGCCCGAGGCGCGCTGGTCCCACTTGCAGGCGCAGGCGCGGCAGCCCACCATCGGCCAACTCGTCGACGACGCCATGGCGGGCATCGAGCGCGACAACCCGGCGCTCAAGGACGTGCTGCCCAAGGACTACGCCCGCCCGGCGCTGGACAAGAGCCGCCTGGGCCGGCTCATCGACCTCGTCGGCAACATCACCGTCGGCGACGCCGCGGCCCGCTCCACGGACGTGCTGGGCCGCGTCTACGAGTACTTCCTCGCTCAGTTCGCCAGCGCCGAGGGCAAGAAGGGCGGCGAGTTCTACACCCCGCGCAGCGTGGTCGAGCTGCTGGTGGCGATGCTGGAGCCCTACCGGGGCCGCGTCTACGACCCCTGCTGCGGCTCCTCGGGGATGTTCGTGCAGGCCGAAAAGTTTATCCGCGCCCACGCCACGGGCAACGGCAACGGCGGCCGCGCCAGGGCCGACATCTCCATCTACGGGCAGGAGTCGAACTACACCACCTGGCGGCTGGCCAAGATGAACCTGGCCATCCGCGGCATCGAGGGCCAGATCGCCCACGGCGACAGCTTCCACGACGACCGCCACCCCGACCTCCGGGCCGACTTCATCCTCGCCAATCCGCCCTTCAACGTCTCCGACTGGGGCGGCGAGCGGCTGCGGGAGGACAAGCGCTGGCAGTACGGCGTTCCCCCGGCCGGCAACGCCAACTTCGCCTGGGTGCAGCACATGGCCCACCACCTGGCGCCCAACGGGACCGCGGGCTTCGTCCTGGCCAACGGCTCGATGTCCTCCAACCAGTCGGGCGAGGGCGCCATCCGCAGGAGCCTGATCGAGGCGGGGCTGGTGGACTGCATGGTGGCCCTGCCGGGGCAGCTCTTCTACTCGACGCAGATCCCCGCCTGCCTCTGGTTCCTGGCGCGGGACCGCCGGGGCGGCCGGTTCCGCGACCGCCGGGGCGAGCTGCTCTTCATCGACGCCCGCCGGCTGGGCCGCATGGTGGACCGCACCCACCGCGAGCTGACCGGGGACGAGATCGCCCGCATCGCCGCCGCCTACCACGCCTGGCGCGGCGGGGAGGGCGCCGCCGGCTACGCCGACGAGCCCGGCTTCTGCAAGAGCGCTTCCCTGGAGGAGGTGCGCACACACGGCCACGTGCTCACCCCCGGCCGCTACGTCGGCGCGCCGCCCCAGGAGGACGACGGCGAGCCCTTCGCCGAGAAGATGGCCCGCCTCGCGGCCCAGTGGCGGGAGCAGCGGGCCGAGGCCGTCGAGTTGGACGCGGCCATCGCGGCCAACCTGCGGACGCTGGGCTACGGTGGAGAGCCCTCCGAGCGCTGAGCGAAAGGAACGAGGCGATGCCGCTCGAACTGACTAACCTGCGGAACTCCCTCCAGTCGCTTACCGACCTGCTGGCCGTCGCCGAGAACGATGAGCGCATGGAACGCTTGAGCGAGATTGAGCGGAACGGCATTCGCGCCGGCGTCATCCAGAACTTCGAGACTACCTACGAAATCGCCTGGAAGTTGATCCGGCGCTGGCTGAACACCCACGTTGGCCCCGGCATCGCGGATGGCGTCACGAGGCGTGATCTGTTTCGCCTCGCCGCCGAGAACCGCCTCATCCTTGATGTCGATCTATGGATGGACCACCACAACGCACGCAACGCCACCTCCCATATCTACGACCAGGAGGAGGCCGAGCAGGTCTACAAGGCGACGCTCAATTTCGCGCACGATGCGCAGCGACTGCTGGAGACATTAGAAGCGCGCAATGATTGACCTCGCCCCGCGCCACTTGGAAACGGTCAAGGGCATCCTGGCGGCGCACGTGCCGGGATGCGAGGTGCGGGCCTTTGGCTCCCGCGCGAGTTGGACCGCCAAGGACTATTCCGACCTGGACCTGGCGATCGTCGGTGAAGAGCCGCTGGACCGGGAAACCCTCAGCCAGTTGCAGGAAGCCTTCGAGGAGTCCGACCTGCCCATGCGGGTAGACGTGCTCGACTGGCACGCCATCTCCGAAGGCTTTCGGAAGTCGATCACATCGGACTGCGTGGTGGTGCAGGAACCAGCGTCGAGCGTCAACTGGCGCGACGTGATGTTGGGCGATTACGCCAACCTGACGAAGGGCCTCTCCTACAAGAGTGTGTACTTGAACCAAGACGGTCCCGAACTCTTGGGGCTCGGCCAGTTCGTCCCTGGCGGTGGGGCGAAGCTCGATGGCGGGCGGACGTACTCCGGCGAGTATCGAGATAAGGACGTGGCTCGGCCGGGCGATGTCTTGATTGCTATGACCGATCTCACTCAGCGGGGCGACGTTCTCGGCAGTCCGCTGATAGTGCCTCGGTCGGTTGGCGAATTCTGCCTGTTTACGCTCGATGCTGGAAAGATCGAGCCTTCCGACGGCCTCGATCCCCAGTTTCTCTACTACGCGCTGCGGAACAAGGACTTCCGGGGATTCGCGGCGGCCCATGCGACCGGGACCACGATTCGGCGGGTCTGGCCCGCCGACGTGCTGTCGTACGAGTTCCCCCTCCCGCCTCTCGAAGAACAGCGGGCCATCGCCCACGTCCTGGGGACGCTGGACGACAAGATCGAACTGAACCGGCGCATGAACGCAACGCTGGAGACGATGGCGCGGGCCGTCTTCAAGGACTGGTTCGTGGACTTCGGCCCGGTCCGCGCCAAGCTGGAGGGACGCGAGCCCTACCTGCCGCCGGAGGTGTGGTCGCTTTTCCCGGACCGGCTGGTGGATTCGGATCTGGGGGAGATCCCGGAGGGGTGGGAGGTGAAGGCACTCGGAACGTTCGGAGAAATCATAACCGGCAAGACCCCAAGCACCAAACGACCAGAGTACTACGGAGAAGATATTCCTTTTCTGCGTATCCCAGATATGCATCGCAAGATGTATGCACTCAAGACCGAATTAATGCTTTCAGATCGAGGGGCTGAGTCACAACCCAAAAAGACACTGCCCCCCGGTAGCGTATCAGTAAGCTGTATAGCGACGCCGGGCTTGGTAGTGCTGAATCATCGTAATACGCAGACTAACCAGCAAATAAACAGCATCGTTCCCTACGACCAATCAGTAAGTAGGTACCTCTATTGGATATGCTGCTATTTGTCATCTGATATTGCCACAGGGGGATCGGGCGGTTCGGTGTTCGGAAATATGAACAAGTCAACTTTTAGTGCTCTGCACGCTATTCATCCTGAACGGATCGTACTACGTACATTTGATGCCTTAGTATCACCGATTCACACAGCTATACTGGCGAACGAGGAGCAGGTTCATACTCTTGCGGCTCATCGGTCCGCACTGCTGCCTAAGCTGGTGTCGGGAGAGATGCGAGTTAGGGGTTTCTGAGTGGTAGAGATCACCGTACGCGTACCAGCGATCGAGAAGCTCCTGGACTACTCAGCGAGCGGCATCGGGAGTATCGCTGGCCCGATGCTTGCGACTTGGCGGGCTAGTAGGGAAGCCGGAGCCAAGAGAATCACTGCAGTAGGCGACGCGGACGTGCTTGCCATCCTCGCCGGTGGGCAGGCAAGAGCGCTGTCCACCATTGCGGAGGCGCAAGAGAGCGCCCGGAAACATTGGAATGCACCTGATATCGCAGTCGAGGGCAAGCTCACAATCACTAATGCGGTTGAGCAGCACATGCGCTTTCAGCAAGAGAGGCAGCTGGGGAATATTTCGAATACAGTCGGGCAGGCGGCTGCGATCCTGACAGATGTCGAAGTCGAGGATCACGAGCCGGATCACGACTGGGCAGCGAGCTTTTTCAATTACGTGCAAGATGTCTCGTCAGAAGAAATGCAAATCCTCTGGGCAAGGGTGCTCGCCGGAGAGGTGAAGAGGCCGGGCAGCACGTCCATCAAAACCCTTGGCCTATTGCGAGACCTTGATCAAGGCACAGCCAAATTGTTTCGCAATTTATGTTCCATAGCCATTTTCTATAACGGGCTTCACTATCTGGAAGGCCGGGTGCTCAACTTAGGCCGTCGGGCCAACTGGAATGATCTTTCGGAGTATGGGCTACCCTTTGACAGTCTTAATATATTGAATGAGTATGCGCTCATCACCCCTCATTACGATTCGTATCCAGATTACCTCGAAGGAGCGCCGACTCGCAGTGGTAACGATCTATTCCATGAAATATCAATATACTACCAAGGCCAGCCTTGGATTTTGCAGCACTCATCTCAAGATCCCAGAAAGGAATTCCCAATGAGTGCAGTGGCAGAACTATTGGCGGGTGTTCTTCTTACGCGATCAGGGGTTGAACTATCTTCCGTGGTCACTATTGAGGAAGCGGCTGAGTACAACGCTGCGCTGATGGATTTTCTCGATTCAGAACATCTGCAAATGATTAAATGATCGTCATAAGGGTGATTCGGTACCGTCTGCTGTAGCCACTGCGCAAGGCTGAGGCAACGCCGAGTCCATTGCCTAAGCCATTGCTGAGAATCGGCCAATGAGGTGAATCCGTGAAGAAGTGTTGTAAGAACTGCCATTTTTTGGCGAAACATCACCGAGCTCATGATGGTCAAGTATTCAAGAGCTCATGGAGCGTCGAGGAGCGCTCAGAATTTAGAATAGAAGACCATTACGCTGCGGAATGCTACAAGGGTGTGTGGAGTACCGGTGTGGACCCCGGCTTGAACTCGCGGCTTGCAGAGATACTATCAAAAGATAGATCGGATGAATGCTTCTTCATCGAGACCCGTGATGGAATGCTATTCAAAACGGCTGAGGAGATCTTCAAGATAAGATGCGATAATCGTCAATTACGAACCAGATATCGCTACACTCAAATCGCTCTCGGAGTCGCTGCTGTTGGTATAGTCGCGAACTTCATATATCAGGTGCTGTAGATAGTAAAGCGCCATGACTGCTCTCACCGAAGCCGAAATCGAAGGGGCTGGCCTGGCTGCGGGGCCTGGGTCGGCGGACCGTCCACGGCCCTTCCGCTCGCGCCGGGCGTGTCGGGCGCGAGCGGAAGGGCTACGAGCCGTGGTCCTGGTGCAGAAGCCTTGAATACAGAACATGCGTTCTTTTACGATAGCAGGACAGAAGACAAAAGTTCGTACTCTCGCCACTGCATGTGAAACACTGCTGCCGCACAGCCGGCGTCAAGGAGGTGCGCGGACCGCAGAGCGCAAGTTAGACAGCGCGGGGCACGGCGTATGACGACGACTCTGATAGACCCCTTGGCATCCCCCGTCTTTGAGGGCGTCTACGACGTGCCAGAAGTCGCCCGCTATCTCAAAGCCGCGATCAACGGCGAACGGGCCTACCCGGTCAGTTCGGCCAAGCTGATCCGGTGGATTCGCCGCGGCGTCGCGTCGCCCGATCTCGCCGACGCCCACGGCCAGGACCTGCTGATCGCGTTCGAGGATGTCGTATCGATGCGGGTGATCGCCGCCTTGCGCGCGGTAGGCGTCAAGTGGTCGGAGATCGACCGAACGGAGCGGTGGCTACGACAGGAGACGGGAGCCGAGCGCCCCTTCGCCACCGAGTCCCTTTGGGCCGGACAGGGACAGCTCTTCGTCGACTGGAAGCAGCGCCTGCTGTCGGCCAGCCGCCACGGTCAGCTGGCGCTCGGCTTGCTCCAGGACTACCTCATCCCAATACACGGCCTCATGTTCAGCGAAACCACGCATATGGCGACCTCCTGGGAGCCGTTGGACCACGTTCTGCTAAAGCCGACGGTGCAGTTTGGGGCGCCCTGTATCAAGGGGACGCGCATACCGACGCGGACGATCGCGGGGATGATCGACGCCGGCGACCCCGTGGAGTGGGTGGCTGGCGTATATAAACTCTCGCCGGCCGAGGTGAAGGCAGCCCGTGACTGGGAATCCGCTCTCCGAGCCGCCTAACCGACGGTTTCTGCTCGACGAATCGCTGGCGCCATCCGTTGCTCAGGCCCTGAAACTCGTCGGCTACGATTTCGTCGGCATTGAGGCCGTTCCCAGTGGCAAGGGCGCCCAAGATCCCGAGATCATCGATTGGTGCCGTGCGAACGGCGCGGTATGGGTCCACGCCGATGACCGAGCCAAAAGGCAGCACAAAGTTCAATTGCAAACGAGCGGAATCCGGACGTTGCGCATCCATCGTCCGCAAGGCCGCATGACGGCAAAAGAACAGCTTCGGATTCTCGCCTTCGTGCTGCCGCTGTTTCTCGAAAGGATCACCGAATCCCCAAGAGTGCGGAACTATCGGGCAAGCGCCGCCAACCCAAGCGCGAAGCCTTCCCTGAGGGAAGAGAAGATATGATCCTCAGCAGGACGCCGTGACCAGTTTCACCGAGTCCGAAGTCGAAGAGGCCGCCCTGGCCTGGCTGCGGGGCCTGGGCTGGCGGGCCGTCCACGGCCCGGCGATCGCGCCCGACAGCCCCGGCGCGGAGCGGGACGGCTACGACGAGGTCGTGCTGGCGCGGCGGCTGCGCGACGCCCTGGCCGCGCTGAACCCCGACCTGCCCGCCAGCGCCCAGCGACAGCGCCCCGACTCCAGAGCGTTTATCCTGGATAGCGGAGGCGAGAAGACCCATAACGTACCCCTCGATCCGCTGTGAAACACCAGCGCCTGGGAGGTACGGATAGAACATATGGAGATGCTTGCGGGGAGGGCCGCATGATGCGCGTCGCCGTCAACCCCGAGCTACTCCGGTGGGCGCGTGAGCGTGCGGGCCTTGCCCAGGACGACTTGGCCGGCCGGTTCGGCAAGCTGCCGGAATGGGAGACCGGCGGGGTGCAGCCTACTCTGAAGCAGGTGGAGGCGTTCGCGCACGCCGTCCATGTCCCAGCGGGTTACCTTTTTCTCAGTGCGCCGCCGGAGGAGTCGATCCCGATTCCCGACTTCCGCACGGTCGCCGGACAGACGGTGACGCGCCCGAGTCCTAACCTGCTGGACACGATCTACGCTTGCCAGGAGCGGCAAAGCTGGTATCGGGAATTCGCCCGGCTCTCGCGGCAACCCGAACTGCGATTCGTCAACAGCGCCACCCTTGCGATGCCGTCCGAGACCGTAGCGGCCCGGATGCGCGAGACGCTGGACTTCCAAGTCTCTGCGCGTCGGGAGTGCCCGACATGGACGGATGCCTTGCGGCTGTTCACTCGGCAGGCCGACGAAGCCGGGGTGCTGGTGATGGTGAGCGGGGTTGTGATGAGCAACAACCGCCGCCGTCTCGATCCCGCCGAATTTCGCGGCTTCGCGCTCTCCGATCCGCTGGCACCGCTGGTCTTCGTCAACGGCTCGGACACGAAGGCGGCGCAGATGTTCACGCTTGCCCATGAGCTTGCGCATCTGTGGCTCGGTTCGTCGGCTCTGTCGGACATGGGAGCGAAACCCGAGCACGGCTCTCGCCACGAGGAGGTCTGGTGCAACGCCGTGGCCGCCGAATTCCTGATGCCGCGAGAAGCGCTGCGCGCCGAATTACGCCCCGGCGAGCAGCTGCCCGCGGCCATGCCCCGGCTCGCCCGGATCTTCAAGGTCAGCACGCTGGTCGTCCTCCGGCGGCTCCTGGATGCCGAATGGATTGACCGTGAGACCTTCGATCTGCACTGGGCGAAGGAGATCGGACGCCTACAGACATTCACCCGTAGCAGTAGCGGCGGCGGAGATTTCTACCGAACGACTCTCACGCGCGTAAGTCGCCGATTCGCTCGGGCGCTCGTGGCCAGCACGCTTGAAGGGCAAACGCTCTACCGAGACGCCTTCCGAATGATCGGCGTCTCCAAGGTCGAGACGTTCAACAATCTCGGGCGGGAAGCCGGGGTGTTGGATTGACCGTTTACCTGCTCGACTCAAACGTCTTCATCCAAGCCAAGAATTTGCACTACGGTTTCGATTTTGTTCCGGCGTTCTGGGACTGGCTAATCCGAGAGAACCAGGAAGGGACTGTGGCGAGCGTCGAGAAAGTCGCGGATGAGCTGCGCGCTGGCAGAGACGAGCTTTCGGACTGGGCCGAGGAGCGCGGCGACGGGTTTTTCCTCGTGCCGGATTCCGCCGTACTGCCTGCTCTCCGCCAAGTCGGCGATTGGGCAAGCGGGCAGAGCTACGATCCGGCGGCCGTTGCCACGTTTCTTCAGGTAGCCGACTACTGGCTCGTCGCTCATGCGCTAGCGCACAGCTATGTCGTCGTCACCCATGAGGTTCCCGCCGATACTCCCAAGAAAATCAAGATTCCGAGCGCGTGCATCGGCCTCAACCTTCACTGCATAAGCCCATACCAGATGTTGCGGCAAGAAGGGGCCCGGTTCGTCGCTCGGTTGAGCGAGACACTATCCACCTTACCGACGAAGCCTGCGGTGTGAACGGACTGTCCGAAGCCGAAGTTGAAGAGGCCTCCTAGTCGCAGCCGGTGGCGACGGCGAGGGCGCGGCAGACCTCGCGCAGCTTCTCCTCGCCGAGCTCCCCCACGTAGCCGCGCAGCTGGCGCTGGTCGACCGTCTGCACGTTGTCGAGGCTGACGGCGGAGATCCCCTTCAACCCCTCGTCGGGGCCCACGACGACCTCGCTGGGAATGCCCCGAATGGTCGATGTCAGCGGGGCGACCATCGCCGTGCGCAGGAAGGGCAGCGCCTCCGAGCGCGTCAACACCAGGACGGGCCGCCGCTTGTCGGGCGGCGCGAACCGGCAGCGCCAGATCTCTCCCCGCAGCGGGGGCATGCGGCTACTCCCCGGGCCAGGCGCCCCGGCCGGCCCACTCGATCTCCTCGGTGGTCTGGGGGAACTTCGTGTAGCCCTCCCGGTACCGGCGGGCGATCTCCTGGGCCCGCTTCTCCGCGAGATAGGCGGCGGCGGCCTCGCGCAGCACCGCCGAGCGGCCGCGCTCGCGCACCTCGGGCCGCTGGTCGAGCTGCTCCAGCAGATCCTCGTCGAACGTCACCTGTATCGCTTTCATGGATATGAAGATACCACATGTAGAATAGACGCATCATGCGGTACCGGCGGGGCGGGCGGGACGCCGCTCCCTAGAATGCGCCCATGCGCGATGCGGGAATCGATGAGGCGGCCGTCGAAGAGGCGGCGCTGGCCTGGCTGCGGGGCCTGGGCTGGCGCACCGTCCACGGCTCGGCGATCGCGCCCGACAGCCCCGGCGCGGAGCGGGACGGCTACGACGAGGTCGTGCTGGCGCGGCGGCTGCGGGACGCCCTGGCCGCGCTCAACCCCGACCTGCCCGCCGCCGCCCTGGAGGACGCCTTCCGCAAGCTGACCCGCCCGGAAGGGCCGACGCTGGAGGCGCGCAACCGCGCCTTCCAGCGCATGCTGGCCGAGGGCGTGACGGTCGAGTACCGGACGGCAGACGGCGCCCTGCGCGGGGCGCAGGCCTGGGCGATCGCCTTCGATAATCCAGACGCCAACGACTGGCTGGCGGTCAACCAATTCACCGTCAGCGAGCAGGAGCACGTCCGCCGCCCCGACATCGTGCTGTTCGTCAACGGGCTGCCGCTGGGGCTGATCGAGCTCAAGAACCCGGCCGACGAGGAGGCCACCATCTGGACGGCCTGGCAGCAGCTCCAGACCTACCAGGCCGAGCTGCCGGCGCTGTTCTCCCTCAACGCGCTGCTGATCGTCTCCGACGGCGCCCAGGCGCGCCTCGGCACCCTCACCGCCGGGCGGGAGTGGTTCAAGCCCTGGCGCACCATCGGCGGGGAGGAACCGGCGGACCCCCGCCTGCCCGAGCTGCAGGTGATGCTGGAGGGCGTCTGCGCGCCCGCGCGCTTCTTGGCCCTGGTGCGCGACTTCACCGTCTTCGAGGACGACGGCAGCGGCGCCCTGGCCAAGAAGATGGCCGGCTACCACCAGTTCCACGCCGTGCGGGCCGCGGTGGCCGAGACGCTGCGCGCGGCCGCCCTGCAGCGGGCAGCCGCAGGGGTGGCCGAGAGCGAGGGGCGCTACGAGTCGGGCCGCAAGCCGGGCGGCGATCCCGGCGACCGCCGCATCGGCGTCGTCTGGCACACCCAGGGCTCGGGCAAGAGCCTGACCATGGCCTTCTACGCCGGGGCGATCATCCGCGAGCCGGCGATGGCGAACCCGACCGTGGTCGTGCTCACCGACCGCAACGACCTGGACGACCAGCTCTTCGGCACCTTCTCCCGCTGCCGGGACCTCCTGCGCCAGCCGCCGGTCCAGGCGGCCAGCCGGGCCGATCTGCGCCGCAAGCTGGCGGTGGAGTCGGGCGGCGTGGTCTTCACCACGATCCAGAAGTTCCTGCCGGAGGAGAAGGGCGACCGCCATCCCCTGCTGTCGGAGCGCCGCAACATCGTCGTGATCGCCGACGAGGCGCACCGCAGCCAGTACGACTTCATCGACGGCTTCGCCGCCCACATGCGCGACGCCCTGCCCGGCGCCTCCTTCGTGGGCTTCACGGGCACGCCCGTCGAGCTGCAGGACGCCAACACCCGCGCCGTCTTCGGCGACTACATCAGCGTCTACGACATCCAGCGCGCGGTGGATGACGGGGCCACGGTGCCGATCTACTACGAGAGCCGCCTGGCCCGGCTGACATTGGACGAGCGCGAGCGGCCGCGCATCGACCCGCAGTTCGAGGAGGCGACCGAAGGCGAGGAGGTGGCGCGCAAGGAGCGGCTCAAGACGAAGTGGGCGCAGCTGGAAGCGATCGTGGGCGCCGAGAAGCGGCTGCGGCTGGTGGCCCGCGACATCGTCGATCACTTCGAGGGGCGCGGGGAGGCGCTGGAGGGCAAGGCGATGGTGGTCTGCATGAGCCGCCGCATCTGCGTCGAGCTCTACCGCGAGCTGGTGCGGCTGCGCCCGGACTGGCACCAAGACGGCGACGACGAGGGCGCGATCAAGGTCGTCATGACCGGCTCCGCCTCCGATCCGCCGGAGTGGCAGGAGCATTTCCGCAACAAGCCGCGGCGCGAGGCGCTGGCCCAGCGCTTCCGCGATCCGGCCGATCCGCTGCGGATCGTGCTGGTGCGGGATATGTGGCTCACCGGGTTCGACGCGCCCAGCCTGCACACCATGTACGTGGACAAGCCGATGCGGGGCCACGGGCTGATGCAGGCGATCGCGCGGGTCAACCGGGTCTTCAAGGACAAGCCCGGCGGGCTGGTGGTGGACTACCTGGGGCTGGCCCACGAGCTGAAGCGCGCCCTCGCCACCTACACCGAGAGCGGCGGCAAAGGAGA
This sequence comes from Dehalococcoidia bacterium, assembly GCA_963663895.2. GTDB lineage: Bacteria > Chloroflexota > Dehalococcoidia > Bin125 > Bin125 > JAPOXK01. The sequence goes on from CAXXRD010000001.1 coordinate 462,340, forward strand.
AACCGCCCTGGACAAAGAGCAAGCGGTGGCGCTCATGCTGGAGAAACACGAGGTCTGCTGCGCCCTCTTCCACGGCCTCGATTGGAGCACATGGGTGAGCGGAACGCCGCAGGAACGGCTGAGCCTGCTGCCGGCGGCCCAGGAGCGGATTCTGGCGCAGGAGGACGGCAAGGAGCGCTGTTTGCAAGCCGTCCACGATCTCTCCAGGGCCTACGCCCTGGCCGTTCCCCACGAGGAGACCCGGCGCATCCGGGACGACGTCAGCTTCTTCCAGGCGGTGCGGGCGGCGCTGGCCAAGCGGGCCGCGGGCGAGGCCCGCCCCGAGGAGGATCTGGACCACGCCGTGCGCCAGATCATCTCGCGCGCGGTGGCCTCCGAGGGCGTGGTCGACATCTTCGCCGCGGCGGGGCTGGAGCGGCCGGACATTTCCGTGCTCTCCGACGAGTTCCTGGCCGAGGTGCGGGACATGCCCCATCGCAACCTGGCCGTGGAGCTGCTGCAGCGGCTGCTCAAGGGCGAGATCGCGGCGCGGCGCCGCAAGAACGTGGTGCAGGCCCGCTCCTTCGCCGAACTGCTGGAGCAGAGCCTGCGCCGCTATCAGAACCGGGCGGTCGAGGCGGCGCAGGTGATCGAGGAGCTGATCCACCTGGCCCGGGAGATGCGGGAGGCCAACGCGCGCGGCGAGCAGCTGGGACTGTCGGAGGACGAGCTCGCCTTCTACGACGCCTTGGAGACCAACGACAGCGCCGTGCAGGTCCTGGGCGATGAGACGCTCCGCGAAATCGCCCGCGAGCTGGTCGAGACCGTCCGCAAGAACGTCACCATCGACTGGACGCTGCGGGAGAACGTGCGCGCCCAGTTGCGCGTCCTGGTACGCCGCATCCTGCGCAAGCACGGCTACCCGCCCGACAAGCAGGAGAAGGCGACGCGCACCGTCCTGGAGCAGGCGGAGGTGCTATCGGAGGGATGGGCGGCGCCGGAGGGGCAGCCGCGAAGCGCCTAAGGACGGCTCCACGCCGATCGGCCCGCCTCCAACTCGAAGACCGCGCGATCTCCCGGCTCTCTCGCAAGAAACGGGCGGGCCACTGCCATCCACCGCGATGTTGGCGACTACGGCCCGGCGGCACGCCCTGCGTGAAGCGCCATGCGAAAGGCGGCGCGCCCTTGCCGGGAGGCCGGTGCGACCGCGGACACCCAGTCGCTCATCTCCAGACGGCTGCCGTCCTCGCTTTCCCAGTCCAGCAGAATGAGCGAGCGACACTGCTAGCAAGTTACACTTTGCGAATGATGGGTACTATCATTTCACTCTCGCACACGTCTGTTCAGAAGGTGGCTCGCACTAGCGTCCCAACTCCCAGCCGGAAAGCAGAAGACTCCGCCGTCATCGGCACGGCGGAATCGACGAGGCGACCCTCGTGAAGAGAAGACTGCCGCTGGTTGTTTGTCTGTCGCCCGTCGTGATCGTGCTGGTGGTCGGCTTGGTTCTGTTGATCGTCCGGTGCAGCGAGGCGGCTGCACCTACCGTGGGCCTGACGGCCGAGGCCGTGCTTGTATCGGAGGACGGTGGCGCCATCGGCACCGTTGCGTTCCGGCAAACGGCCACCGGGGTTCTGATCATGGCCGACATACGTGAACTAGCCCCGGGCGGCCACGCTTTCATTGTTCACGAGGTCGGTGCGTGTACGCCCGACTTCCGCGCCGCCGGTGACCACTTCAACCCGACTGGGGCGGGACACGGCTTTATCCATTCGACCTGGAAGCGCGGCGAATCGGGTGGAACACACGGCGGCGACCTGCCCAATCTCTACGCCGGCTCTGACGGCGCTGCCCGGGCCGACTTCTTTACCGATGGCATCACCCTGGACACGGGACCGCGCCATTCCATATTCGACGCCGACGGCTCCGCCATCATTGTGCACGAACGGCCCGATTCTTATGGAGCAGAGGAATCGGACACTGGCGAACGCGTAGCCTGCGGGGTCATTAGGCGCACCTAGCGGGATAAACTAAATTCCCAAACCTTTCCGTAGCGGGTCCCCGGCTCGAGATCGGCGAAGACGTGGCGGTTGGACTCTTGCGCTCGCACCCAGATCGTCCTGACTTGCCCTTCGGTGCGCTGCCCGACCCAGTGCGCGAGATGAAATTCGGCCGCCTCCTCCCATGACACGACGAGAAAGCCGCCGGAGAAGGCCGGCCGCACGGTCACCGTGAAGGGATTGCCCTCGGCGGGATCCTGCGCTGCGACGTTGTCCGTCGAGAGAACGGCCGCGGCGGCGAGAAGCGCCAGCGCCGTTCCCACTAATCCCAAACGCTGAAGCATGTTCGATTCCTCCTGCGGAACTCTGCTCTAGGCGGCGCGCGCGCCCGAAGCAAACGCCAGCCGGGCCGCCGCTTGACTTGGAGGGCCGCATGTCCAATACATACAGTGCAGGCCCGCAGCGGTTCGTCCAGGAGCATCCTGGAAGCCGGAGGAACGGCGATGGCGCGCTACGACTACGACATCGTGATCATCGGGTCGGGCCCGGCCGGCCAGAAAGCCGCGATGCAGGCTGCGAAGCTCGGCAAGCGCGTGGCCGTGATCGAGCGGCTCCCGGAGATCGGCGGCGTCAGCATCAGTACCGCAACCGCAAGCAAGACCTTGCGCGAGGCCGTGCTGCACCTGACGGGCTACAGGGAACGCAAGGTTTACGGCGAGTCGTACGCCGTGAAGCAAGACATCACGATGAGCGATCTCATGCTGCGAACGCGCTACGTGATGCATCAGGAAGGGGAGATCCTGCGCAGTCAGCTCGCCAGGAACCGCGTGGAGACGATCGCCGGCGAGGCATCATTCATCGACCGGCATACGATCAATCTCGTTACCGAGAACGGCAAACCCGATCGCACGATCACGGCGGAGAAGGTGATTATCGCGGTGGGGACGTACTCCACGATGCCGCCCGTGGTCTTCGTGGACGGCCGACTGATCTTCGTCAGCGACGATGTTCTCAACCTCACCGATCTGCCCCGGACGCTGACGATCGTCGGCGCCGGCGCGATCGGGCTGGAGTATTGCGGCACGTTCGCGGCGGTGGGCGTCCGGGTCACGCTCGTGGACAGGAATCCGCGATTGCTGCCGTTCGCGGACGACGAGCTGACGGACACCCTGGTGTACCACCTGCGGCAGAGGGACGTGACGTTCATCATGAACGGCAACGTCTTCGATATCGAGTACCTGAGGGACGGCTACGGAGATCGGGTCCGCGTCATGCTTGAGGGCGGGAAGCAGATCGTGAGCGATGCCGTGATGTACTGCGTCGGGCGCACGGGCGCCACGCAATCGCTCAATCTGGAGGCCGTGGGCGTCGAGGTCGACGAGCGCGGGCGCCTCAGCGTGGACGAGAACTACCAGACGAACGTGGAAGGCATCTACGCCGTGGGCGGCGTCATCGGCTTCCCCGACCTCTCCTCCACATCACAGATGCAGGGGCGGCTGGCGGTGCGGCATGCGGCCGGCATCGCCGCGAACCGATTCCCCGATCTGGTTCCCTACGCCGTGAAGACGATTCCCGAAGTGGCGATGGTGGGGATAACGGAGGCGCAGCTCATGGCCGAGGGGATCCCCTACGAGGTGGGCAAAGCGGAGTATCACGAAAATGTGAACAGCATCATCAAAGGAGACGACGCCGGTTTCCTCAAGCTGCTGTTCCATATCGAGACGCGGAAGCTGCTGGGGGTGCACATCATCGGCGAGGGCGCCGCCGAGCTGATCCACATCGGCCAGGCGGTGATCGCGCACGAGGGCACGATCGACTATTTCGTCGACAGCGTGACCAGCAACCCGACGCTGGCCGAATGCTATCCGGCGGCTGCCTTGAACGGGATCAATCGCCTCGGACTGTAGATCACCGCTATCCGTTCTGGGCCGACGCCTCCCTCAGCAGCCGGATGCCGGTTGAAGCCATCAGCAGCGGGAACGTGACGTCGATCAGGATCCACACCAGCCCCTCGGCGTTGCTGGGCTCGACGAACTCCACGCCGAACCAGTTCCAGAGAAGGGCGAGGAAGAGCGCCGCCGTGAAGTAGAGGGTGCCGTTCGCCTCCAGATACTCCCGGCTTACCGATCGGTCGCCTCCACCAGCATCCAGGCGGCGCTTTCGGTCGAAGGCAACCACGAGCGCCATCACCGCGCCGGCCACCATCAGCGGGTCGAAGACGAGCCAGGCGTCGAGTGCCGTGCCCTCCAACCTCGGATCGTAAAACTGCGTAGCTAGGAAATGCCCGGCCACCCCCAGCGCCAGCAAGAGCATGTACACCGCCGCCGCACGCTTGAGAACAGGCATGAGAACCATCACTCGGGACCCCCGATCTCCGTTCACTCGCTTAGGGATGCCGGTTCCCTCGCCCCCTGCCTACCTCCCCGCAGGCGGGGCGCGCGATACGATCCGGCCGCAGAAGGCGAGAGCCCCAACACCGGATTGACTCGCCGGCTTTCGGGATTCCCGCCTCCAAACGGTCCCTAGATAACCCTTCCAGGGATCGATGGCAAGGCGCGGGTTTCGATCCGCGTTGGACGCTCCCGGAATCCGGACGGGAACGGCGCGGCCCCAAGGGAGAGCGCGGCGATGAATCACCGGGCCGGGCCGAACGAGCGAGTCGGGGACCAGCGGAGCCGGCCCCTTGGGGGCGAGCCCGAGCAGAGCGATATCATCCGGTGGGCGCCGCAATTCCTGGAGGTAGGAGAGAGTGCGAAGAACGATATCCGGCAGAGGGCGGGCAGTGCTCGCACTCGGCGCAGCCTGTTTGCTCCTGGCCGGCCTCGCCGCTTGTGACGGCGAGGCGGAGGCACCCGACCCGCTGAGGATCGGCGTGCTGCACACGTCGTTCAACGACGAGATCGAGCGGGAGATGCTGCGCTCCTTCGATCTGGCGGTCAAACACCTCAACGAGGCGGGCGGGGTCTTCGGCCAGCCGGTGCAGGTCGAGATCGTCGATGCCACCACCGACCCCGAGGTGGCGGTGCAGCGGGCGCGGCAGATGGTGGAAGAGAACCCGCCGCATGCCATCGTAGGGGGCTGGACCAGCGCAACCGCGCTGGCGCTGGTGGAGCAGGTGATCGCGCCGGCGGGCATTCCCATGATCAGCCCCTCGGCCACCTCTCCCCTTCTGTCCACCGCCAACGACCAAGACTTCCTTTTCCGCACGATCCCGGTGGACAGCTCGGGGGCGCCGGTCCTGGCGCAGCTGGTCCGCGACCAAGGGTTCACCAACATCGGCGTGATCTACCGCCAAGACCCCTGGGGATCGAAGTACGCCGAAGCCTTCGAGGCCGCCTGGGACGGTCCCATCCGGGTGGTCGGGATCGATCCCGACCAGGACAGCTATCTCGACGAGCTACGGGAGTCGGCCGCAGGGGGAGCGGAAGCTCTGGTCCCCATGACCTTCAACGCGGAGGCGATCGTCATTCTCGGAGAGGCCCTGGACAACGGCGTCTACGACCAGTTCGTGCTCACCGGCCCCATGAAGGACCCGCGAACCATCGAGGCGATCGGCAGCGCCGGCCTGGGCGGCATGCACGGCATCGCGGCGGTCGCGGACCGGACGTCCGCCTCCTCGGTCGCGTGGGAGGAGGCGTACATCGCCGAGTACGGCGGCCTGCCCGTGCTGGCCTACGTGAAGGAGACGTACGACGCCGCCATCGTCCTGGCGCTCGCGGCCCAGGCCGCCGGCAGCACGGACGGCGCCGCGATCCGCGACCGCCTGCGCGCGGTGGCTGGCGGATCGGGCGAGGCGGTGAGCGCCGGAGCGGAGGGCATCAGGCACGCGCTCGAAATCCTGGCCAGCGGAGGCGCGATCAACTACGAAGGCGCCTCGACGACCCTGGACTGGGACGGGAACGGCGACCTGCGAAGAGGGCAGTTCGGCGTCTGGCGTTTCAGGGAAGACGGCCAGATCGAGGAGGTCCGGGTGATCCCCTTCGGCGGCTAGACCGGAGCCGGCCACGAATCAGTAGGGCCTGCTCCGAGGGCACGAGCGACGGCCGGGGTACGCGGCTCTCTGCCGGCTACCGTCGCAAGAGCGTCGGGACGGAGTGCTCCCGGCGCCGACGCCGCCCGTCTCCTTCATGAGAGCCAATGCGACTTGCGCGGCGCTCCAGCCAGGCCAGATGAGTGGGCTTCATGAACCCACGAGGCGAGCGATTCGGAGTCGCTCAAACAGCGCCACCGCCTTCGCATCGCGACGGTGCGGCGAGAGCATGTACCGCGCACAGCCCCTTCCAGAGAAGGAAAGGGCAAAAAGACCATTGGCGTTCCTCCCGATGGCGATGACGCCGGTCGCATTCAGGCCGCCGAGCGCGATGAAGCCGACTGAGTTAAACGGGCTGATCGCGATCAGGCCAACCGCATTGCCGCCGCTGACGGCAATCAAGCCGACCGCGTTAATGGCGCTGAGGGCAACCAGGCCGATCGCGTTAATGGCGCTGAGGGCAACCAGACCGATCGCATTCTGGGTATCTGCCGTGACCATCTCCCGCTCCTCCTAAAACCCGTATTCCCCGCCCGAGGCTGGTTCAGGCGGGAATGGATTTCAAGCCAATACCCAACATGCCCTAGGCTTGTCGCGAGCGCCAGCCCTCCATGCAAGGTGTCAGGGGGCTCCGGATGCCTCAGCGTCCAAGCAGGCGCTTACCTCTGGGGAAGATCTGATCTCCGCTACCGACTCCTCAACGGCTCCGGACCTGAGAGCGATCAGGTCCGGGTTCTCTTTCGCCGCGTCAAGCACGCAGCGGTACGTCTCTTCGCCCAGCCCGCCGGCTTGCTGAGAGATCACCGCGACGCCGAGGAAGGCGAAATTCTCCGGCGTCAGGCAGGCGAACACGGGGCCCGAAGTAGGGTTGGCCAAGACATCCAGGACTGGAGCACCGGCCATTAGGTCGTAGAGGCCGCCGACCGTCGCGCGGATGCAGGATGCTTCTGGCTCGGAGAGCCGGGCGACCATCTCGGCTGTAGTGGTGCTCACGGTTACCACGAGCTCTTCCATGGAGCCCACAGGCTGAGGTGCCTCAGCCGGCTCAGGAGTGGCAGGCTCGGCCGGTTCCGGTGTCGCGGCTGCCACGGGCTCCGGAGCAGGCTCCGGTTCGGGAGCCGGCGCCGGTTCAGGTTCCGGTGCAGGCTCCGGGGTGGGCGGCTCGGCGGGCTCCGGCGTCGCAGCTGCCGCTGGCTCAGGAGCCGGTTCCGCGACCGGATCCGGAGCGGGAGCCTCGGGCGTCTCCGAGTCGGAACCACAGGCGGCAAGCGCCACGATCGCGACAAGCGCAAGCGCCGTGACGAGGACGCTGCGCCAACCAATACGACAACGAAGCCTATCCAGTGCAAGCATGGTTCCACCCCTCAATGCAGAAGCGATCGTAGACGGATACGGCTTCGAGAGCGCTCGCTTATGTCATATCAAAGGACCGCTTGCGTTCATCGTGAAAACCCCGACCGGCCTGCTTCCCATGGCTTCGCAGCTCGGGCAACCACTATCGGTAGCATCCTGAGCCCTCCGAAACGGCCGGGTGAACGCAGTGGGGTCTGTCCCTTGGGTATTTTTCTGGTGGGGCCAGCTAACCCGCCCGATCCGTCGAGGACCCAATCCGCCTCGTCAGAGGCGGGTGTTCCTATCGCCCCAGTGCGCTCACACCCACCCCCTGCGTTCGTGCGATCTCCTCGTCGGTCAGGCAGTCCCAGGTTCTGAGGCCGTCACCGGCGATCTCAGCGATCTCGGCCGCACTCATCGCCGCCAAGTCATAGGAGTCGGGATCGATCAGCGCCACGTAGTGCGGGTGCTCCCTGGCGAAGTCCGTGAGGCAGCTGATGGACTCCTCGCTCAAGCCGCCGGCTTGCGACACGGACATGGCGACGAAGATCTGAACGTACCCCTCCGGCGTGATGCAGTCACGCATCGACTCCACCAACCGGAAGCCTCCGTGGGCTGTTGAATCGAAGAGCACGGCGAACTGGTCCTCGGAGAGACCCTCGCGTATGCAAGCGACTTCGGGCGGGGCCGGACCGCCTGTCCGGATTCACCCGGCCCCGGTATACGCCTTTCCCGCTCAGTGGCAGGAAGCCACTATGATCCCGCCAGCGCAGCCGTCACGTTTTGTTGGACCCGCCACAATTCTTCGTCCGTCAGGCAGTCGTATGCCCCGAGGCTGGAGTCGGCGATTGCAAGGAACTCGGTCGGATCCATCGTCGAGACATCCTTCAATCCGGAACTGAGCAGGTCCACGAACGCCGGGTTGTCCCTCGCGAAGTCCGCGAAACAGCTCGTGGATTCGTCGCTGACATCGCCCAGCGCCCATTCGAGGCCGGAGACGAAGATCGCGATGTTGGTCTCCGGCATGATGCAGTGGGAGACGGCACTCCCGATCGCCACCGCCTCCAGCACACTGGCGTCGAGCACCGTGGCGAATTGCTCCGCGGAAAGCCCCTCGCGGACGCAGGCCGCCTCGGACTCGGAGAGCAGGGCGACGATGTCAGTCCCGGTGGCCGAGGCGTTTCGATCTATGCCTCTCCAGATGTTCAAGGTGAAGTCCATCTTCTCTTGGTCGGACATGCACTCGTAGATCTGCACGTTGTAGTCGAGCGTCTCGGCCGGGTTGCTCGTCTCCGGCCCCTGCCATTCCAGTCCGATTCGGACGTAGATCGCTTCCGGATGCTCCATGCCGATCTCGATCATGCACCGGCGAGTTTCCGCGGACCACCCGCCCGCCTGTACGTCGGTGAAGGCGACGCCCAGGATCACGACGCTCTCCACCGTGAGGCAGTTGAAGAGGGGGGCCGCGCTGGCGACATTTGAGCCCGCCAACAGGAGCGGCGTGGCGCGGATGATCTGGTACACGCCCTCGCCCATGCTTTCGCGGATACAGGAGATCTCGGCCTCGGAGAGGCGGTCCAGCAGATCCTGGCCGGTGGTCGCCGGGGTGATAACGAAGTCCTCCAGCGAACCCACGGGTTGCGGGTCTTTGGCGGGCTCTGGGGCGGGAGGCTCGGTCGGCTCCGGCTCCGTGATCGCCGGTTCGGGAGCCGGCTCCGGTTCGGGTTCGGGTTCCGCCGCCGGCTCCGGGGCGGGAGGCTCGGTCGGCTCCGGCTCCGTGATCGCCGGTTCGGGAGCCGGCTCCGCCACGGGCTCTGGAGCAGGAGCCTCGGCGGGCTCCTCGTCGGACCCGCAGGCGGCGAGCGCCACGAGTGCGATCAGTGCGAGCGCCATGACGAGGGCACCGCGCCAGACGGCACGGCCATCAAGCCCACCTGGTGCACGCATGGTCTCCCACCATTCAACACGGAATCGAATGCGAGTAAGTGTAGTATGAATTAGATCGAATTCTGATTATTACTATCTTTCAAGCCACTTACCGCTTCCAGCGCTGGCCCACCTGCCCCACTTCTCATGACTCATCGGCCTGCGATTCAAGACACGGCGAGAGCTGAGCCTGGGGGAACCAGTCCGTCAACCGTATTGGGTCCCTCCGCGGAGAACCGTGGCGAGGGGCGGATGCACCCGCGGTGCGATGCTCGCCGCCTCAGCGGGGAAAGGCACCAGGAATGCCGCCATCGACGGGGATGGAGGCGCCGGTGATCTTGGCCGCTCCGTCGGAAGCGAGGTAGGCGACGACATCCGCCACGTCCTCCGGGTAGATCGGCTTGCCGAGCAGGTTGCGCCGCGCGTAGAAGGTCTCCAGCTCATCCGGGGCGACGCCGTGGGCAGCGGCGCGCCCGGCGCGCACATCGGGCGACCACAGCTTCGAGCCGCGGAAAACCGCGTCGGGGTTGACGGCGTTCACGCGGATGCCGGCGTCCCCGTTCTCCAAGGCCAGGACACGCGCGAGCTGGGTCTCGGCCGCCTTGGCCGCGCTGTAGGCGCCGAACTCCGCTCCCGGGGCGAAGGCGTTCTTAGAGGAAACGAAGATCAGGCTGCCGCCGCGGCCCTGGCGTCGCAGGAGACGGACGGCTTCGCGCGCCACGAGGAAGTGCCCGGTGGCGTTGACCGCGATGCTCCGCTCCCAATCCGAGGTCGCCAGCTCGTCCAAGCGGGAGACGACCGCGATGCCCGCGTTGGAAACGAGGATATCCAACCCTCCGTAGGCGGCCGCGAGCGTGACGAAGCCGTTACGCACCGCCCCTTCGTCGCCGACATCCATGGGCAGCGACAGGGCGGTGCGCGGCTGTGGCGATCGCTCCTGGATGGCGGCGGCGACCGCGTCGGCGCCGTCCCGGTCGATGTCCGCGATCGCGACGACTGCCCCCTCCAGCGCGAGCCGCTCCGCGATCGCCCGCCCGATACCGCTCGCGGCCCCCGTCACCAGCGCGATCCGGCCCTGCAACGGCAACGGTCGAGGCGCCAGGCCAAGCTTGTAGAGCTCAAGCGGCCAGTATTCGACCTCGAACAGGGCCTCTTCGGAGACGGGTCGGTACTCACCGACCACGGTGGCGTCCTGCTGGACGGCGAGGGAGCGGCGGGCGATGTCGAGCGCGATCCGTGCCGCCCCGCTCGACCGGGCGGCGGCGAAGACACCCAGGCCCGGAATCAGGATGAGCCGCGGATAGGGGTCGAGGCGAGGCGTTTCCGGACGGGCGTGGCGTTGGACATATTCCTCGTATTCCCGAACGTAGGCGCCGATCGCCGCGCGCACGGCGCGATCGAGCGCCTCCGGACCGGCGTCCGCAGGCGAGTGAACGAAAGCCGGCCAGCCTTTGGTGCGGAGGGCATGGTCCGGCGTCGCCGGACCGCGACGGGCGATCGCGGCAGCGCCGGGATCCGCCAAAAAGCTGAGAAGCGCCGGAGCGGCGGCGTGCTCGACCACGACGGGCTGCGCGATGGCGCCGCGAATCGCGGTGGCGGCGCATCCGACAAGCTCCGCGGGCGGGCGCGGTACGGAGCCACCGAAGCGGCGGGCCGCGCGCGCGGATTCGGCGATGAACGCCTCGGCCTCGCTCACAAGGGCGATGGTGCGCTCATACGATGCGCGTGCATCGTCGTCGAACGTAAGCAGTCCATGGTTGACGAAGGCCACGCCCTCGGCCGATCGATCCGCCTCCCAGGCCTCCACAACGGCGCGCGACAGGGCGAAGCCGGGACGGACCCAGGGCACGACCGCAAGGCGCCGCCCGAAGACCCGGCGGATGGCCGCCGCGCCGTCCGGCTGGTTGGTCAGCGCCACGATGGCGTCCGCGTGGGTGTGGTCGACGTACCGATGGGGCAGGAATCCGTGCAGCAGCGTCTCGATCGATGGCCGCGGGTCGTCCGGATCCAGGAGCGCGCGCCGGAGGCGATCGATCATCGCCTCGTCGCTCAGCGTCTCAACCTGACGCAGCGCCCGCACATCATCGAGGCGGACGCCGGCGAAGTGCTTGCGCTCGATCGTCTTGAGATCCGAGCCGCTGCCCTTCACGCGCAGCACCTCAATGGCGTCGCGGCGGAAATCGCTCTCGGATCGCTTCACGGAGGTGTTGCCGCCGCCCCAAAGCACAAGGGACGGCTCCGCGCCCAGCAAGCGTGAGCTGTAGACGCGCAGGTCCAGCGGGTCAGGGGGGGCGTCGGCATCGGACCAGCGGCTCCGCATACGGGCATGGTAGCGACGGGCCGCTTACCAATCCGGTTGAGAGATCTATGTCGCTGTAGAAGCTCTCTATGCCCCGGTAGGACGCAGCGTGTGGTGGAGGTGGCCTACGTGGTGGCTCTCGGTACAGGCGGCCGCCGATTGCTCCATCTGGATCGTGACGTGCCCGATGCCGTATTCCTTGTGCACGATCTCTTGCATCTGGTTGAGAAGCAGACCGGCATCTCCCTCATAAGAAGGATCCAGGAGCACGTGTGCCGTAAAGGCCTCGCTTCCCGACGTGATGGTCCAGACGTGAACATCATGGATGAGGGTCACGCCTTCCATATCCTCAATCTGACTGCAGAGCTTATACACGTCGATATGCTCGGGAGTCCCTTCCAACAGCACATGGAAGACCTTCATCACGAGATGCCAGGTGCTGAACATGATCAGCAACGCGATCACGACGCTCAGGATCGGGTCGATGAGCGTCCAGCCCGTGCTCAACACCACGATGCCGGAGAGCACCACGCCGACGGACCCCAGCAGGTCGGCCATGACGTGCTTGAAAGCGCCTTCGACGTTGAGGCTGTGCTCCGAAGAGCGGTGAAGTATCCAAGCGGCGCCCAAGTTCACCAGGAGCCCGCCGATACCCACGCCCATCATCAGCCATCCATCGATGTGCAGCTCACTGGCGCCGTGCCTGTGGAATTCCTCAAACCGATGGTATGCCTCAAATAGGATCCAGCCCACGATCAGCCAGAGCGCCAGGGCGTTGAGCAGAGCGGCCAGGATCTCGGTGCGGTAGTAGCCGTAGGTTCGTTCGATGGACGCTTCCCGATCCGCGATCCACATGGCGAAGAGGGCGAGGCCAATGGCTGCGGCATCGGTGGCCATGTGCCCGGCGTCGGCGAGAAGAGCCAGGCTGCCTGAAGCGATACCGCCGATCACTTCAGCGACCATGTAGCTCGAAATCAGTACCAGAGCAAAGATCAGACTGCGGCGGCTGCTTCCCCGCAAGTCGTGCGCGTGGTCGTGGCCACCGTGGCCGTGATCATCGTGGTCGTCGTGCCCCGCGTGGTCATGGCCTTCGTGATCGTCGTGCCCCGCGTGGTCATCGTGGCTATCGTGATGGCGACGATCGTCCTCGGCACCACCACCGGCACTCGCCGAGTAGTACTCGTCCCCCACAGCCACGGTACTCGGCTTCAACCACCCGAGTACCGCCCTGCATATCGACGTGACCGCTTGGCGCACTACTTCGAAACCCTTAGCAGATACCGGTCTTGCACAACTGAAAGATCGTTGAGGAGAAGGCTCGATCTGTGACGGTTCCGGCGGCTCCCTTAATCCCTAGATCCGACGAGAGGACACGCTAACACATATAGAAGACACATATAGAAGAGTCCTGCCGCCCCTAACGAAACCGGCAGGACTCAATGAATTGGAGATCCCAGCAGCGGAACAATTCCACCCGCCAGAGTACGAACCGGATCTCGTGCCCTAGTCCGGCTCCGCAAACGGCGCGCCCCACCGGAATTTCCCTTGGCGAAACCGAGCGCGACTAGTGGTCGTGGTGCTCGTGGTCGTCGCACTCGTGCGGATCGTGCACGTGGGCGTGGTGCTCATGATCGTCGCACTCGTGCTGGTCGTGCACGTGTCCCGGCTCATCGCTGTGGTGCTCATGATCGTCGCACTCGTGCTGGTCATGCTCGTGAGCGTGGTGCTCGTGGTCGTCACATTCGTGCTGGTCGTGAGGCATGGAAACTCCCGTATACCCTTTCACCGTCAGACAGTATTTGCGCGGGCATCTTCACGCATGTTGACGGCACTGACAAGAGGAATCCTTAAATAATTTATAACAAGAATGGTTACTATATCTGATACTAGTAAGCCCAAATCATAACAAGAGGAAATCACAGCCCTGCGGCCTTTCCCGATGCCATCCATCGCCACCCTCTGTAGGATTCATCGCTCAACCCTGATCCCGCGGAGTGGCCCGCCTTCGGCGACCGCCCGTCCGTGGGCCGTATGATGCCTCCGCGATGCCGTTCACGATCCAGACCGTCCCCACCCTGAAGGCTGCGGAGGAGCGGCTCGCTGCGTTCCTGGGCTCCGTCCGCACCGAGCCCACCCGGCGGATCAACATCCTGACGGGCTCGAACGCGCAGCGCATCTACTTTCGCCGGTTGCTGGGCAGGCATTTCGGCGCCACGGCCAACGTGCGCTTCGCCACGCCGGTGGATCTGGCGGAGGAGATCCGGCGCGCGGCCGCCGCGCCGCGCCGCCCGCGTCTGCCCGACGGCGGCGACGTCCTGCTCGTCGCGGAGCTCCTGCGCCGCCTGCGCAGGAACGGCCAGCTCGATCAGCTGGATCCCGATCTGCAAGGTATCGCCGAGGCGGCCCGTGGAGCACTCAACGACCTGCGTGAGGGCGGTATCAGCAGCGGGGAGTTTCGGCGCGCGCTGCGCCGGAGCGACGCCCGCAAGCTGCACGACCTCGCCGCCCTGTACGCCGCTTACGAATCGATCGAGGACACGTCGGCCTTCCTAGACCGGCCGGCGCTCTACCGGGAGGCGCTCGACGATCGCGTCTCGGATGAAGCCGTGCAGCGCGCGTTGGGCGGTGCTCCGACCGCCGTGATCGGGCTGTACGACGCCCCTCCCGTACAAGTCGCCCTCATCCGGCGGTGCGCGGAGGTCGTCGACCTAGAGATCATCCTAGTTGCGACGGCGGAGCCGGAATTCGCATTCGCGGACAACTTCAAGGACGCGCTCATCAAGGCCGGCGCAACGGTCCAAGACGATCCCGACCACCTGACGGACGCGTCCAAGATCCGAGCGGCGACGGCGCACTTCAGCGCGCCCACTAGACAGGCCGAGGCGGAGGAGGTCGCCCGCCAGATGCTGGCGTTGGCGCGCGACCACGGCGTGCCGTTTAACGAGATGGCCGTCCTGCACCGTTTAGACCACGGCTATGACGACCTCATGGCCGCCGTGCTGAGCCGCGCCGGCATCCCGGTCTACCGCGGCGCTGGCCACCCCGTGCGGCACACCGCAGCCGGCCGTGCAGTGCTGGTGCTGCTGAATCTGCTGCTTGAGTCGCCAACGCGACACCGGCTGCTGGAGTTCCTCGGGAATCCCGCGTTGCGCCCCGATATTCCCACGCTGGGATCGGCGGTGCCGCCACAAGTGCGTCCGCAGCCGGTCCGCTGGGAGCGCATCTCGAAAAGCGCGGGGATGGTCGCCGGGTGGGAGCGCTTCCAAACCCAACTGGATGCGCACGTCAAGATGCTGCGCGATCGGGAAGACCAGGAGCGGAGGGGAGGAGCCTTGCAAGCGGCGGCGGAGCTGCGGGGCGTTGTCGCACGCCTCGCAGCGGCGGCGGAGGCCGGGAAAACGCTCCCAAGCTGGTCTGACTACGGCGACTGGCTTTGGGGCGTTCTCGACGCCTATCTCGCACCCGAAGAAGAGGAGGGGCCGCTGTCGACGATCCGCTCGCAGATCGAGGCGCTGCGGCAGCTTGACCGGGCAGACCTCCCCGTCGACGCCGCGCGCTTTCACCATGCGGCAGCGCACGCCGTGCGCCGGGCCGTCGAGTCCGGCGGCTTCCTGGAGCGGGACGGCGCCTTCCTAGGAAACGTGAACGCCGCACGCTGGCTGCGCTTCCAGGCCGTGTTCCTCACGGAGTGCGCCGAACGCATCTTCCCTTCCCTGATCCAACTCGATCCGATCCTGCTGGACGACGAGCGAGAGATGCTGAACCGGCGCTTGCGGCGCAAGGCGTTGCCGATCAAGCGTGAGCGCGCGCAGGAGGAGCAGCTGCTCTTCGCCTTGGTCGAACAGTCCGCCAGGCGCTTCCTCACGATCTCGTGGGCGCGGCGCACGACGACATCGGGCGCTCCCCGGCTCTCGTCGACGTTCTTGCGGAAGTCGGTCCGGAGTGGTCGCGAGGAGGGGGTGACCGAGCGGGAGCTAGTCGAGCAAGGCCTGATCAGACGGTTGCCGGCACGGCTGGCAGGGGCCGCGCCTTCGCCCGAGCAGCTGGCCGCGCGCGACTGGCACGCCACGGAAACCGCGCTCGACGCAACGGACTTCGCGCTTGCGCTGCTCGAAGCGGCCCCCGCCGGGGCGCCGACCGTCCTGCGCGCGCTGTGGCCCGACCATGAGCGCTACCAAGCCGCGCGCGCGGAGCGGAACGCGTCGTACTTCAGCGCGTACGACGGCCTCATCCCGCCGGGCGCGTTGCAACGCGATCCACTGTCGCCCTCCACAAGCGCCACAGGCCTTGAGGAGTACGCCACCTGTCCTTACCGCTACTTCCTGCGGCGCGTGCTGCGCGTAGCCGCCGTCGCAGAGCCCGGCGAGGCGCTGGAGATGACGCCGCTCGACCGGGGCGATCTGGTCCATACGATTCTCGAGCGTTGGATCAGGCGCTGGATCGAGGCCGGGCGCGAAGGACAAGCCGATTGGCCAACGTACCTGCGCGACGAGGCGCCCCTCATGCAGATCGCGCAAGAGGAGTTCACGGCCGCAGACCTGAGCGGCTTGGCCGGCCTCCCGGCGACCTGGGATGTCGTGCGCGAGGAGGTCCTGTCCGACCTGCGCCGCGTGCTGGAGCTGGAGCGGGCACGCGGCGCAGAGGGCCATCGCCCCATCGGCGTGGAGATCGACTTCGGCGACCTTGCGGTCCCGCTGCCCGACGGCACCGAACTCCGATTCCGCGGTCGCATCGATCGCGTGGACCGGGGACCGGAGGGCATCGTCGCGATCGACTACAAGACGGGAGCCTCCCGCAAGCGCGCGGAAGACTACCGCGACGGATCGGCGCTACAGCTGCCGATCTACTTACTGGCGGCGGCGCGGGAGTTCGGGGACGAGCCCGGCGCCGCGCGCGCCGAGTACTGGTACGCGACGCGCAAGGGCAACTTCGCGCGCAGTAGCTTGGACGGCGCAACGGTCTTGGCCGATGCGGCCTGGGCCGACGCACTCGCCAGCATCAGCGCCGGGGTGCGGGCGGGTCGCTTTTTCCCCTATCCAGGGAAAGCCGATGGCGGCCGGCGGCGCCCCAATTGCACGTTCTGCGACTTCGCCAGCGTCTGTGCGACCGATGTGGACCAGCGCTTCGAGGCCAAGGAGAAGCAGGATCAGGACACGATTCGAGCGTTCCGTACGCTGCAGGCGCAACGAGCATGAGTAAGCGGCTTCCCGCAGATCAAGCGGTGCGCGACAGCGCCATCCGCGATCTCGACAGGTCGATCTTCCTGCGGGCGGGAGCCGGTAGCGGGAAGACGAGCGTGCTCGTCGGACGTCTGATCGAGGCGGTGCGGACGGGGCGGGCGGAACTGCGTCAGATCGTGGCGATCACCTTCACGGAGAAGGCGGCTGGGGAGCTACGGGACCGTGTCCGGCGCGAGCTGTACAGGACGTTGCGTGCGGTTGAGGGCGAGGAGGCGGAATGCCTGCGCCGCGCGCTTGGTCAAGTCGACGCGGCGCACATCGAGACGATTCACGCCTTCGCATCGAGCCTGTTGCGCGAGCGCCCGCTGGAGGCGCGCTTGGATCCGCACTTCCGGGTGCTGGATGCCGTGGGGGAGCAGCTGGCGTTCGAGCAGGCCTGGCAGGACTGGCTCTGGTCCGAGCGGGATCCCGAGGCACGTCCTCGGGTGGAACGTTGCCTGCGACTGGGCATGTCGCTCGACACGCTGCGCGATCTCACGCACCGGATCACCGAGACGCGCGACCTCGACCCACGCCAATCGATCGCGGCGCCCCCCGCCGCCACCACGGTGTACGACGCGTTGCGGAGCAAGCTGGAGGATTTGATTGCCGCGTCGCGCGAAGAGGGAGAAAGTCCGCAGGCCCGGAAGCTCCTCGACCAACTGCACGGCTTCGAAGGGCTGGCACCGCCCGCGCTTGAAGCGGCGCTCACGCAGCTCCAGATCACGCCACCCCGCTCGGGCCGACGCGGCGGCGAGGCACGCCTGCGCCAGGATGAAGCGTGGCGCGCCCTCAAGGAGCAGCATCAGCAGTACGCCGAGGCGGTGCGAACCCAGGCGCTGACAGAGCTGATCGCGGTCGCCTATCGTTTCGTCGTCGACGACGCGGAGCGGCGGCGGCGCGAGGGCACGCTCACGTTCGAAGACCTCCTCATTCGCGCCCGCGATCTGCTGGTGGAGTCGCCCAGTGCACGCGAATACTTCCGGCAACGCTTCAAGTTCCTGCTGATCGACGAGTTCCAGGACACGGACCCGCTGCAGGCCGAGATCGTACTGCTGCTCGCGGGGCAGGGGAGCGCCACGCACTGGCGCGAGGCCGAGGTCACACCGGGACGGCTATTCATCGTGGGCGATCCGAAGCAGTCGATCTACCGCTTTCGCCGCGCCGACATCGATATCTACGCGGAGGTCGAAGATCTCTTCCAGCGGCATCCGCAGGGCGCCGCCGCTTCGCGCGTGGACACGCTCGATGTGAACTTCCGCTCGCGGCCCGATCTGGTCGCATGGCACAATCACGTGTTCCAAGCGCTGATCCGGCCCGACCCCGACTTCATCCGTGCCCAGCCGGCGTATCGGCCTTTGCGGGCACACCGCGAAGACGCCGGGACGGCCGTCATCCGCCTGCTGCCGAGCAGCGGCGTCCAGTGGCCGCGGATCAAGGAAGCGCGCGAGGAGGAAGCGCGGACGATCGTGCGGTTTATTCAGACGGTCGTCAAGACGGACGAGTTGGAAGTTACGGTCCGGGAATCCGACGGTGTCACGCCGCGACGACCCCGCTACCGGGACATCTGCCTGCTGGTCCGGAACCGCACCGGGCTGGAACTCTACTCGGCCGCGTTGGAAGGGCAGGGGGTGCCCTACCACCTCGACAGTGGCCGGGGGTTCTTTCTCCAGCAAGAGACCCGCGAGGCGGCGGCGCTGCTGACCGCTCTCGACGACCCCTCGGATGAAGTCGCGGTTGTCGCAACGCTGAAGAGCGCACCGTTCTCCGCCTCGGACGTGGAGCTGTTGGAGTTCGCGCAGGCCGGCGGCCGTTTCCGGATCGACGCGGCCGCCTTGCCCGCCAGCTACAACGGCCCGCTGCGTGATCACTATGCCGTGTTGCTGCAGCTGCTCCAGCAGAAAGCGAAGATGCCGCTCCCCGTCTTCGTCGACCATGTCTTCCGCGAGACCCACCTCCTGGAGATTCAGCTTGCCCGCCGCAGCAGTCAGCGGGCGGCGAACCTGCACCTCATCGTGCAGCGGGCCGCGGATTTCGCCGCGAACGAGGTCGATTCGCTGCGCCCCTTCGTCCGCTGGCTGAGCACGCAAACCCGCACGGACTTGGCGGAAGCGGAGTGGCCGGTCACCGAAGCCGACGAGGACGTTGTGCGGATCCTCACGATCCATCAAGCCAAGGGACTCGAGTTTCCCATCGTGGTGCTGGCCAAGCTGGCGAGCGCCCAGACCCCCGATCGCACCATCGCCGTGGTCAACCGCGAGCGTGGAACGATCGACTTTCAGATCGGCCGGCGCGACGCCCGCTTCCAAACGCCCCACTTCGCCGAGGAGCAGGTCCGCCAACGGCGCTACGAGACGGCGGAAGAGCGCCGCCTGCTCTATGTGGCGGCGACACGCGCTCGCGATTTCCTCGTACTTCCGACCTTCTTCACCAACCGCGCAAAGGGCTACCACAACGACCTGGAGGAGACGCTACCGGGCTGGATGACGCTGGACTACGACGTGCAGGCGCCGGGGATGGACAACGTGCGCATGGAGGAGCTTGTGCCGGTGCCAAGCACGATGCCGCCAACCCCGCGGCCCGATGTCGCCGGCACGCGGGCTCGCTGGCAGGCGGCGCGTGAACAGGCGTTGAAGGTTGGGGCAGCGACGCGCGCGTTCATCACACCGTCCCGCATCGGCGAAGACCGCTTGAAAGAGCCGCGCGAAACCGCGCCCCGGCGATGGGATGAAACCGGCTCCGAGGGAGGCCGCCATCTGGGCACGCTGATCCACGAGGCCCTGCGCACTGCCGCGCTCGC
The DNA here is from genome assembly GCA_963663895.2 of Dehalococcoidia bacterium. Taxonomy (GTDB): domain Bacteria; phylum Chloroflexota; class Dehalococcoidia; order Bin125; family Bin125; genus JAPOXK01. Next base: position 481,922 of record CAXXRD010000001.1, read on the forward strand.
CGACCTGCCGCTCTCCATCGAGCGAGGTAGGAGCCTGTGCCTAGAGCGGGGGCAGAGCGAACTCGCGGACGAAGTCGAGCGGCACCTGCGCGCCACGCTGGAGAGCCCCCTCTTCGCCCGGGTGCGCGCGGCGGATCAGGTCGAGCGGGAGCTCCCGCTTGTGCTGGTCGACGCCGAGCGCGTGATCGAAGGGTACGTCGACCTGGCGTTCCGCGATGAAGAGGGCTGGGTGATCGTCGACTACAAGAGCACGCGCAGTCCTTCCCCAGAAGCCATGACGGCATATGAAGGGCAGATCAGGGCTTACGTCGAAGCGTTCCAGGGGACGGGCGTCCCGGTCCGCTCGGCCTTCCTCCTCTTCACGGCCACGGGCGAGAGCCGCAAGGTTTCCCTGCCATAGCGTCCGGCGGCGCGCGGACTCGACGAGGGCGAATGTCTTTCAGGCAACGCCTGATCGCTCCCCATCCCACCTGCCGCCGGAATCGGTTATCTTGGCTAGCGACTCCAAACGCGAACGAAGGGGCGAGAACGTGACTGAGCTGAGCGGAGCGCAGGTGGTTGCGCGTGCGCTACAGGACCAAGGCATTAACGAACTCTTTGGCCTGATGGGCATCCCGGTGGTGCCGGTGGCGCAGGCGGCACAGCGCGCCGGCATCCGCTACATCGGCACCCGCCACGAGGCGGCGGCGGGATACGCAGCGCAGGCGGCCTCGTACATGAGCGGGCATATCGGCGCGGCGCTGGTCGTTTCGGGGCCCGGCGTCACCAACGCGATCACGACGCTGGGCAACGCGCAAGAGAACGCCTGGCCCATGCTGCTGCTCGGCGGCTCATCGGCGCTGGATCTGACAACGCGCGGCGACTTTCAGGAGTCTCCCTCCCTGGAGCACGTGCGACCCTTCGTGAAGTGGTCCGGGCGGCCCACGAATGTCCGCTTGATCCCGCGCTTTATCGCCACCGCGGTGCGCGAGGCGCTGGGCGGCCGACCGGGTCCCGTGTACGTCGACCTGCCCGGGGACGTCGTCTACGACAAGGCGGACGAGAGCGAGATCGAATGGACGCCACGAGTGCCGCCGCCGCCGCGGCCGGAGGTAACGGCCGAGAGCGTGAGCGCAGCGATCGAGGCCCTGAAGAGCGCGGAGAGTCCGCTGATCATCGTGGGCAAGGGCGCCGCCTGGGCGCAGGCGGAAGCAGAGCTGCGGGAGTTCGTCGACAAAACGCAGGTGCCCTTCCTGCCCACGCCCATGGGAAAGGGCGTAATCCCGGACGACCACCCGCTCTCGACCGCGGCAGCGCGAAGCTACGCGCTCCGAAACGCCGATCTGGTGTTCTTAGTAGGAGCGCGGCTCAACTGGATCTTGCATTTCGGCCTGCCACCACGCTTCAAGGAAGGCGTGCGCGTCATTCAACTGGACATCGCCGGCGAGGAGATCGGCAGGAACGTCCCCACCGAAGTGCCGCTGGTCGGCGACGCGAAAGCGATCATGGCGCAGCTCAACGATTACTTGGAAGCGCATCCCTGGGAATTGCCCGAAGACAACGAATGGAAAGCGGCGCTGCGCAGCGAGGCAGACCAGAAGCGCCAGACCACTGCTTCAATGCTCGCATCCGACGAGCTTCCCATGAACTACTACCGCCCGCTCAAGGAGATCGACGAGGCGCTGCCGCGCGACGCGATCGTCGTCTCCGAAGGCGCCAAGACAATGGATATCAGCCGGCAGGTGCTCAACAACTACTTCCCTCGCTCCCGGATCGACGCGGGGTCTTGGGGAACGATGGGAGTCGGAGGCGGGTTCGCCCTGGCCGCGCAGGTAAAGAACCCCGACAAGCGCGTGATCGCCCTTGAGGGCGACTCCGCGTTCGGATTCGACGGCATGGAGATCGAAGTGGCGGCACGCTATGGGCTGCCGATCACCTGGATCATCTTTAATAACAACGGCATCGGCGGCGGGCCGCCTGCCTTCATTGAAGGCCGGCCGCCGCCGGTCGGCGCTTACGTGCCGGACGCCCGCCACGACAAGCTGATCGAGGCATTCGGCGGCAAGGGGTACCGCGCCAACACCCCGGAAGAGCTGCGCGCGGCGCTGCAGGAAGCGCTTACGAGCGACGGGCCGACGCTGATCGATGTCGTGATCAATCCCAAAGCCGACCGTCGCGCGCAGGAGTTTGGCTGGTGGCCCTCGGGCGAGACGCACGCCAAGCAGGAAAGCCCCACCAAGAAAGCCTAAGCCCCGGACCATTCGGGGCGCCGCCGCCCGCTGCGCACCCTCGCCGGCCTACTCGGGTCCGCCAGCCTTCCGGTCCAGGCGGAGGACGCGCGCAGGGCTCTTGGCACGGCCAAGGGATCGCCGGCAGCCAAGAGGCCGAACGCCCCTATGCCATGCGCAAGAGCCCGGTGGGTCGCTGGGGAACTCGGACTATCCCTGGCGCCACTCGACTTCGGTAGTGACTTGGATCCAAAAGGCCTGACCGCTTGTCAGGCGCGCGAGGGCGCTGACACTCGCCGGCGGGCCGCTCCAATACGAAACGTACCGTTGGCTACGCGCGTCGAAAGCGTGAATCGCGTCCACGGCGTCCTCAATATCCGCGATCGCCTCCTGAACGGACCTGCTCGGCCCCGTCCACGTCACGAGATTGAAGCCAGGCTGGAGCGTGATGGTGCGTTCCTCCAGCAGGGCCGGACGGTCCCAAACAATGCCGTGCGGATCACCCACGTAAACCAACACGGCATCTCCTCGCTCGACCGCTTCGAGATCATTGCGGGCGCCAGGGCGGCTCGGCGAATAGCTCTGATACGACTGCGTCTCTTTGGAGAAGGCAAGTACGACACCGATACCGTCTTGGATGGGCTGAAGAGCGGTTGTGAAGTCAGCATCGCTGGGCCAGGCAATGAAGTTCCAACCTGGGAAGAGAAAGTCGGGATCACGGTTATCCAGTCGTGTTTGCGCAGTGAACGTGACGCCGGCGTGCGCATTCGGCTCGGAGGTGTCGGCCAGTTCCGTACCTTCCAATGCGAAACGGCCGACGAAGGGAACGGTGCCTTCAATCAGCCCTGATCCGTGCGTGCGATGGACGGCGATGTGCAGGTGCGCGAGCCCGTTGTTCCCGGCATAGAACGGCGGAGCGACGACGCCGAGCGGTTGCCCGCGAGCCACAGACTGCCCACGCTGCAGTCCGGGGTCGGGAAACAGGTGGCAGAGCAGCACGCTGAAATCGCCGTTGCGGATGGTGACACAGGAGTTGCTGGACCAGCTCAACACGCCGTCCCACGGCGAGAGCACCACTGTGCCCTCGGTCGGCCCATCAGTACGAACAACGTCAATGGCATGGGGGTCGGGATAGCGGTCGGAGGGGTTGTGTGTGTACGTGTTGTAGCCCGCGATAATCTTCCAGTGCGTTCCGGCAGGAGCGGGAAAGCCCAGATCGTTCTCGGCGGCACGCGCCGAATCGTCCGCGTTGACCAGACTCGGCATCGCCAACGCGGCAAGAATCACTCCTAGCGCGATGAACCAACGTGTCTTCGCTCGTGACACTGCTTCTCCGAACACGAGAGAAATGCGGTAATAGAGTGGTTCTGTCAAGTCTAGCCCGGCTTCGACTGTCCGTGCGACCCTACGGACGAGAGTTCGTTCGAGCAGTAAATCCAAGAAAGCGAGGAGGGTTGGTGGAATTTCGCAGACTGGGCCGCTCGGGGCTCAAAGTGTCCATAGCCGGAATCGGCTGCAACAACTTCGGAATGCGCATCGACGAAGAAACCAGTGGAGCAGTGGTCCGAGCGGCCTTGGACGCGGGCGTCACGCTCTTCGACAGCGCCGATGTCTACGGCAACGGGCGCTCGGAAGAGTTCCTCGGGCGGGCGTTGGGGACGGAGCGCAACCGCGTGATCATCGCGAGCAAATTTTCCTGGCCCATGGGCCAGGGGCCCTACGAAGGGGGCACCTCGCGCCGATACATCATGCGCGCCGTGGAAGCGAGCCTGCGCCGGCTGGGGACGGACTATCTCGACCTCTACCAGGTACACCGGCCCGATTGGGAGACCCCGATCGAGGAGACGCTCGATGCGCTGAACGATCTCATCCGGGACGGCAAAGTGCGCTACATCGGCTCGTCGGCGTTCACGGGTTGGCAGATCGCCGACGCTGATTGGACGGCGCGCACGCGGCACCAGAGCCGGTTCATCTCCGCTCAGAACGAGTGGAGCATGCTGGAGCGGACGATCGAGCCAGACGTGGTCCCGGCCTGCCGGCACTTTGGCCTGGGCGTCCTCCCCTACTTCCCGCTCGCGAACGGCTTCCTCAGCGGCAAGTACCGCCGGGGAGAGCCCTTCCCCAGCGGCAGCCGCTTGGAAGCGTGGAAGGACCGTTTCGGACACGTCGCGTCGGACGAAAACTTCACCCGTTTGGAGCAGCTCACCACGCTCGCGAACAACCGCGGCCACACGATGCTGGAGCTGGCGATCGGCTGGCTGGCGACGCGGCCCGTGGTTTCGTCGGTGATCTCCGGCGCGACAACGCCCGAGCAAGTCAAGGCGAACGCCGCCGCTGCCACGGCTTGGCGCCTCTCCGATGAGGAGATGGACGAGGTCAACAGCATCCTCGCGCCCGTCGGATATCCCGCGTGAGGCTGCGCTCGCTGATCGGCGCAAGCCTGGCCCTGGGGGCCGGGGCCGCCTACTACGCATGGCGTGAGTCAAAGTGGGTCGACCTCACCGAGACCGTGATGGAGGTGCCCGAGCTTCCGCACGGCTTGGAGGGGCTGCGCATCCTCCACATCTCCGACACGCACTTCCCAGCCGATGGCGAGTCACTCCCTCGCTTCCTCAACGCGGTGCGTCAGCTCCGCTACGACGTCGTCTTCGGAACGGGCGATTACGTGGAGAGCGCGGCAGGATGGCCGGTGGCGGTCGAGGCGATGCGGCGGATCGAGCCGGGACTGGGGATCTATGCCGTGATCGGGGGCCACGAGCGCTATCGGGCGATCGAAGGGGCAGGCGGTGCCGCCGCCTGGGCCATGGACTTAATCCTCGCCCGGCGTCCGGCCGACCGCGACCCCTCCCCCTTTGTGGAGGCACTGCGCGAGTCTGGCATACGCGTCCTCATCAACCAAAGCGCCGCCGTCGAGATCGGGGGGGAGCTCGTGCGCCTTGTGGGCATTGACGACGCCTACCACGGCCTCGACGACCTGCCCGCCGCACTGAGCGAGCAGGGAAAGGACAGCTCACCGAGCTTCAAGATCCTCTTGAGTCACACACCGGATGGCGTGCTGCATCCCCTGGCGCGGAGGATCCCCGTCGCACTGACAGGGCACACGCACGGCGGCCAGATCCGCGTTCCGTTCTACGGCGCGCCCGTGCGGCACGCACAGAGCGTGGGCCGGAAGCGACCCGCAGGCCTGATGCGGATCGGGGAAACGCAAACCTACGTCAGCCGAGGGTTCGGCACCAGCGGGATCCCGCTGCGGTTCGGATGCCGCCCTGAACTCGGCGTCGTGGAACTGCGCCGGCCCGCCCGGCCCCTGTAGCTCGAGCAGCGATGCGGTTTATCGGCGTCGACTTGGCCTGGAGCAACCGCAATCCGAGCGGGGTCGCAGTGGTGCGCGGCGATCAGCACGGGCTGTGCTCGGAGTGGACCGAATCGATCACGGGCGTGGAGGAGATAGCAGCCCGTCTCCAGCTGCTGCAGGGCGACTGGATGCTGGCGATCGACGCGCCGCTCGTGGTGCCAAACTGGGACGGGACCCGCCCATGCGATCGGGAGCTGTCGCGACGCTACGGTCGCTACCACGCCGGTTGCCATCCCGCCAATCGCAGGAAGCTGGGCGCCGTCGCGCCTGCGGAACGGCTCGTCCGGCGGCTCGCGGGTACCGGCGTCGAGCGTTTGCACCAGCCGTCCGGTCGCCGACGCATTGGCGGCCGCTGGGCCTTCGAGGTGTACCCGCATCCAGCCATGATCGAGCTCTTCCGTCTCGATCGAATCGTGAAGTACAAACGCGGGCGAGTCGGGGAGCGCCGAGCGGGACTCACGCGACTTTCGCAACTCCTGCGGCAATGCCTGCCGCGGCTGGACCCGCCGCTCCGATCGAACGCAGCCAGCGAGGCGCTTTTCGGCACGGACCCAGCCGATCTGCGCGGGCGCGCCCTGAAGCGTTTTGAGGATTGTCTAGACGCCGTCTTCTGCGCCTACCTGGCAGCGCATTGCTGGGCCTGGGGCAGCGAGCACAACTTTGCGATCGGGGACGGATCCCACGGCTCGATCACCCTGCCCAGTGGGCGGCGAGAATCAACAGAGCGCTCGTAACCGGCGGTTTATACTTCCGTGCAGCGCCCGAGATGCTCCCGGGGAGAGTGCATTGTGTTTGATGCCGAAACGCTGAAGAGACTGCGCGGCTCGCGTGAGCGATGGGATGCGGCAGTCGAGACGGAAGGCCGCGAGGGACCCGGGCCTTTCATGACGACCTCTTCTCGCCCGATCCAGCGGCTCTATGATCCCACGGACCTTGCCGACGCCGACTTCGACCACGCGCGCGACCTGGGCCAGCCAGGCGAGTATCCCTTCACTCGCGGGATTCACCCGACGGGCTACCGGGGCAGGCCCTGGACGATTCGGATGTTCAGTGGATTCGGCAGCGCCGAAGAGACGAACGCGCGTTATCACGATCTGCTTCAGCACGGACAGTCCGGCTTGAGCATCGCCTTCGACATGCCGACGCTCCTCGGCTACGACCACGACCAGCCACACGGCGAGGGCGAGTTCGGCCACTGCGGCGTGGCCGTCTCATCGCTTCCGGATATGGAAGCCTTGCTCCGCGACCTCCCACTCGATGCGATCACGACCTCCATGACGATCAATTCGCCGGCAGCCGTGCTCTGGGCGATGTACATCGCAGCGGCAGAGCGACGCGGCATCGACCGCAAGGACTTAGGCGGCACGCTGCAGAACGACATCCTGAAGGAGTACATCGCCCAGAACGAGTTCATCTTCCCGCCGCGCCCCAGCATGCGGCTGGTGACCGACACGATCGAGTTCGCGACGAAGGAGATGCCCAAGTGGAATACCGTCAGCGTGAGCGGATACCACATCCGCGAGGCCGGCTCGACCGCGGCGCAAGAGCTGGCCTTCACGCTGAGCAACGGCTTCGAATACGTCCGTTGGGCGCTGGACCGCGGTCTGGATATCGACGCCTTCGCGCCGCGGATATCGTTCTTCTTCAACGCCCACAACGATTTCTTTGAGGAGATCGCGAAGTACCGGGCCGCGCGCCGGATCTGGGCCCGCGAGATGCGGGAGACGTTCCACGCCAAGAGCAAGCGCTCATGGTGGATGCGGTTTCACACGCAGACGGCCGGGGTCGCCCTGACCGACACGCAGCCCGAGGTCAACCTCATGCGCGTCACCATCCAGGCGCTGGCCGGCGTGCTGGGGGGAACACAGTCGCTGCACACGGACGCCATGGATGAAGCGCTCGCGCTGCCGAGTGAAAAGGCTGCCAGGCTCGCGGTACGCACACAGCAAGTGATCATGCACGAGTCGGGCGTGACCAACACCGTGGACCCGCTCGGTGGCTCGTACTTCGTGGAGGCGCTGACGAACGAACTCGAGCGGGACGCGTACGACTACTTCCAGAAAATCGAGGCGCTGGGCGGCGTGATCCCCGCGATCGAAAGCGGTTTCTTCCACCGGGAGATCGCGGATGCGTCCTATCGCTACAACCGCGAGATCGATGACGGGGAGCGGGTGATCGTCGGCCTCAACAAGTTCCAAGTCGATGAGCCGATCGACATCCCGATCCTGCGAATCGACCGCGAGGGCGCGCATCGCCACCGCGAGCGCCTGCAGCAACTCCGCAACGAGCGCGACGCTGCAGCCGCGCAGCAGAGCCTGCAACGCCTGGCGAACGTTTGCCGCGATGAGCGCGAGAACACGATGCCGTACATCATCGACGCGGTGAACGCGCACTGCACCCTCGGCGAGATTATGGACACGATGCGCGAGGTGTTCGGCGAGTATCGCGAGGTGCTCGTCGTTTAAGCCCGGCGCGAGTCGGCCGAGACGCGCCGCGAGGACGGCAGCGACTGCGCACACCCACGATCTCGCCGTCGGTTACAGGTCGAGCCGGCCCCAGCTATTAACGCGGTCCGGCACTAAGCGGATCACCGGCCGATCGTCGAGCGCCATCTCCCGGTATTGGGGGTACTTCTCACGGAGGGCGGCGATGGCCGCGCGATGCTCATCGCCGGACGCAAGCGTGTCCGCACGGCCCCGCAGCATCACCCAGGCCAGCCGCGACCAGTCTTCGCTGTAATGGTCGAGGACCAAGGCAGCCTGGGGATTGCGCTCGATGTTGCGGAGGCGGCGGAGGCGGGTGGTCGCCTTGGGCTTCTCGTCGATCACGATGTAGATCGCGCCCTCACGCTCCGCGAAACAGACCGGCACGACGTGGGGCATGGCCTCCGTGTCGCTGGTCGCCAGATGTCCAACACGCCGCCGCGTCACGAAGGCCCGCACTAAAGGATCCAACGGCATGGCCCTCATATCGCCGGGCATGGAGAGCGCCCGCTAGACTGCCTGAACCATCTCAAGAGGCAGGATAGCGGGAGTTCAGGCATGGCAACGTTGGCGTCGATCGAGCGGCAGTTTGCCTACGACGAGTGGGCCAACGACCGCACCCTGCGCACCCTCAAGGACTTGGAAGCGAGCCGCCCGACCCTGATCGGCACCTTCGGGCATATCTTGAACGCCAAGCGCATCTGGCTCGACCGCATTGAAGAGATCAAGTCCGGGTGGCCCGACGGCTGGCCCAATTTCACGCTGGAAGAATGCGAGTCGCGCAACGCGGAGGTCAACGCAGCGTTCCACAATTTCTTCGATCGCGTGCAGGCGGAAGATCTCGACCGGACGGTTTTGCTCCCATGGAGCAAGGGAGACCTGAAGACGCCGTTGCGTGAGGTCCTCACGCATCTGATTACCCACAGTATGTACCATCGCGGCGAGATCATGGCGGGTGCCGGGCAGACCGGCGCTAAAGTACCCAGCACGGACTACGTGATCTGGTGGAACAAAACCTACCCGCAGGAATGACTGGGAGGCCATCATGGCGGACCGCCGCAAGCTGACAGATGCCGAGATCGAGCAATACTTAGCGCAGGCGCCCGGCTGGTCAGTCGCGGATGGGAAGCTGCGCCGCGCCTTCCAGTTCGACAGCTTCGTGGAAGCCTTCGGGTTCATGTCCTCCGTCGCGCTGGCTGCGGAGAAGATGGACCATCACCCTGAATGGTTCAACGTGTACAACCGCGTCGTCATTGACCTGAACACGCACGATGTGGGCGGCATCAGCCCACTCGACTTCGAACTCGCAGCGCGAATCAACGGCCTGGCGCCTTAGCGAGCGAGGAACCGCTCCAGCTGCGGCCGGGTGATGTTCGACCCCGAGATCACCAGCACGACCTTGCGCCCGCGCAAGCGGTCGGCCTCTTGCAAGGCCGCCGCCGTGCTACAGGCACCGGCCGTCTCCGCCAGCGTGTGCGCCGACTCGAGCAGCGTGACCACGGCTTCCTCGATCCGGCGATCGTCCACAAGGACAAAATCGTTGAGGCCGTCCCGCAGGATCGCTTGGGTGAAGACAAACCCCACGCCCGTCGCTACGCCATCCGCCATCGTCTCGTTGGGCCGCGTCACGGGCTGGCCGCCACGCCAGGAATCGTGCGCGGCCGGCGCCTGTGCAGACTGCACGCCCCAGATCTCCAGCGACGACCCCAATCCATCGCGGACCGTGATCCAGCCGCAGGCGCCCGACCCACCCCCGACGGGCACGATCACGACCTCGGTATCGGGCTGCTGGCTGGTCAGCACCTCGAGCGCAGCGGTACCGACTCCCGCGGTCAGATCCGGCTCGTTGGCCGCATCAACATAAAACATCTCATGCTCGGCGGCATACGCCGCCGCCCATTCGTGTGCCTCGTCGTAGTGCGCGCCTTCGTGGATCACGCGCGCGCCCAGCCGCTCGATATTGGCCACCTTGTCTCGGTTGGCCGCTCTCGGCACGACAACCACGGCCGGCACCCCGAGGACGCCCGCAGCGTAGGCGATCGACTGCCCGTGGTTGCCCGTTGAGGCGGTGACGACGCCGGACGCCCGCGCTCGCGCATTGAGCTGACTGACCAAGTAGAGCCCGCCGCGAATCTTGAACGCCGAGATCGGCGTGACCGATTCCAGCTTGAGCGAGACGTGTGCGTCAATGCGCTCCGATAAAGCAGGCTGGTAGACCAGCGGCGTCGGAAGCGCGAGATGCGGCGCGATGATTCCCGCCGCGCGGCGGACATCCTCGATCGTCGGACGCTCTCGTGTTTCCAGCATCACCGCCACCTAAAGCAACATGCTCGACGCCACCGCCAAGCATTCCGGATCGTCGTATCGAACCGAGTTAACCCGGGGGTTCACCGGCGTGCCCACGAGCGCATCATCTACTGCGGGCAGCAAGAGAGCGTGAAGCTTTGCCCGCTCCGCCGTAGGTGTGAACAGCCATTCGTCCACGGACCCTTCGTCGAGGATCACGGGCATCCGATCATGCACGCGTTCCACGACTCGATTGGTTTTGGTCGTGATGATCGTGAAAGTGACTTGTGGAGTCTCCGGCTCGGAGTGCCCAATCTCGTACAGGCCAGCGAACAGGAGCAGTCCTCCGTCCCCACGGTGGAACCAGATCGGCCGTCGCGCCTTCTTGGGCCCCATCCATTCGAAATAGCCGTCCGCAGGCACGACGCAGCGCCGCTCTCCAAACGCTTCCCGGAAGGCGGGGCTGCGGTCGATCGTCTCTGCCCGTGCGTTGATCGGTCGCGCGGCGCGCTTTGCCGCGCGCGGTCCCCCATTCGCATGCACCAGTCCCCAGCGGGACGGGAGCAACTCTCGCTCCTCCCGCTCTCCGCGCAGGACCAAATGTTCGTCGGAGGGAGCGATGTTGTAACGCGGGCGGTATCGCTTGCGCTGGATCGCATCGAAAGCGACGCCCAACTCGAGCGCGAGCTGATCCGCAGTCCCGTAGGTCAGCGTAAAGCGACCGCACATATGGTCAGTCTATCGGCCGGACCCGACCAACGCCCGCGACTGCATCTCGCCCTATCTGTATTTCGCAGCCGTCAACCGGCGCGGGCCGAAGGCGTACACTACAACTACTGCATGGCTGATCTCACTCTGTCGCCGTTCGAGATTCTGCGTCCGGAATTCCTCGCCGATCCGTACCCCGTCTACGCGCAGCTACGCGAGAGCGCACCCGTCTGGCGCAACGCCGTCCTGCAAGGCTGGGTTCTCACTCGCTATCAAGACTGTGCGGCGGTGCTGCGTGACCACAAGACGTTCTCGTCCGACGCACGCCACGCGACGAGCCCGTTGGCCAAATTCCGGCTCCAGCAGGCCGCACAGGTTGGTCTGGCCGGCGACTCAGTCATCGGACGGGATCCGCCCGTGCATACACAGCTCCGTGCGCTGGTGAACAAAGCCTTCACGCCGGTGCGGGTGCAGCGACTCCGTTCGCACATTGAGGAACTGACGGACGCGCTCCTGGAGGAACGGAGTGGGGACACGTTCGACGTGATCGGGCAGTTGGCCGAGCCGCTTCCCATCATCGTAATCGCGGAGATGTTGGGGGTGCCGGCATCCGACCGCGCCACCTTCAAGCGTTGGTCAGCCGCGGTCGCGGCTGCCACGGACCCCTCCGTAACGCAGGACGCCATCGACACGATCGGCGCCAACATGGCGGAGCTCGAAGCGTACGTCGGCGGCTACCTGGACGCGTGCCGTCGGGAGCCCAGCGACGACCTGTTGAGCGCTCTCGTGCAGGCGGAAGAGGCCGGCGCAAGCATGTCGGAAGCGGAGCTGCTCGCCTTCATCATCCTGCTGCTCGCGGCCGGCAACGTGACGACCACCGGGCTGATCGGCAACGCGGTCCTCGCGCTCGCCCGGCACCCGCAGCAAGCGGCCTGGCTGCGCGAGGATCCCTCACTGATCCCAGGCGCGATCGAGGAGCTGCTGCGCTACGACAGTCCCGTGCAAGTCGTGGTCCGCTTCGCACTACAGGACACGGAGATCCGAGGCACGCCGATCGTCGCCGGTGATTCGATCCTCGTGGCGATCGGCGCCGCCAACCGCGACCCCGATCTGTTCCCAAACCCCGACTGCCTGAACGTGCGAAGGTCCGAGAACCATCACTACGCGTTCGGCCTCGGCATCCACTACTGTCTGGGCGCGGGTCTGGCGCGTCTTGAGGCGGAAGTGGCGTTGCAGGCGCTGCTGAATCGTTTCCAAACGTTCGATCTGGCCGCTATGGCCCCGGCTTACAGCGGAACGCTGGTCCTCCGCAGGCTGGAGGCGCTCCCGCTTCGCTGGGCGCCGCCGGTTCGGTAGCCGACGCGGTGGACGTACTCTCGGACTTTCATCCGGCGATCCGAGCCTGGTTCCGCCAGCGCTTCTCCGCTCCTACCGATGCGCAGGCGGAGGGTTGGCCTCACATCCGCGCAGGCAGCGACACGCTGATCGCCGCGCCCACAGGTTCGGGAAAAACGCTCGCCGCATTCCTCGCCGGCATCGACGCCCTGATCCGCCAGGCCAAGCGTGAACCACTCGATGACGCCGTCTCGATCCTCTACATCTCTCCCCTGCGCGCGCTGGGCAACGACATCCACCGCAATCTGGAGACGCCTTTAGCCGAGATTCGCCGCGTCGCGGCGAGCTTGGGCGAGGAACTGCCGGAGATCCGTGTCGCAGTCCGGAGCGGAGACACGCCCGCGTCCAAGCGGCAGGCGCTCACGCGCAAGCCGCCGCACATCCTCATCACGACGCCGGAGTCGCTCTACCTGCTCCTCAGCGCGGAGCGCAGCCGCAGCACGCTGCGCCACGTGCGCACGGTGATCGTGGATGAGATCCACGCCCTCGTCGGGAACCGCCGCGGCACGCACCTGGCACTGTCGCTCGCACGGCTGGACCACGTGGCCGAGAAGCGGCCGGTGCGGATCGGCCTCTCCGCGACGCAGAAACCGATCGCAGGGATGGCCCAGTTTCTGGTCGGCAGCGACCGGCGCAGGGGCGATGGCTCGCCCGACTGCGCGCTCGTCGATCTCGGTCACCAGCGCGACCTCGACATCGCGATCGAAGTGCCGCCGTCGGAGCTGGACGCGATCATCTCGCATCCGCAGTGGGACGAGATCTACGAGCGGCTAGCGGAGCTGATCGGCGCCCACCACACAACCCTGATCTTCGTCAACACACGGGCGCTCGCGGAGCGCGTGGGGCATCGGTTAGCCGAGCGCATGGGCGAAGACAAGGTCGCCGGGCATCACGGCAGCCTCTCGAAAGAGCGACGGCTCCGGCTGGAAGAGCGGCTGCGCAGCGGCGACCTCGCCGCGCTCGTCACGACCTCGGCCCTGGAGCTCGGGATCGATATCGGCGGGATCGATCTCGTCTGCCAGATCGGCTCCCCACGCCGCATCGCCACCTTCTTGCAACGGGTGGGACGCTCCGGACACGCCTTAGGCCTCCAACCAAAAGGGCGGCTGCTTCCCACCACGCGCGACGAACTGGTGGAGTGCGCGGCCCTGGTCCGGGCCGTCCGAGCGGGGCGCCTCGATCGCATCGCGCCCCTAGACGCGCCGCTGGATGTACTGGCGCAGCAGATCGTGGCGGAGTGTGCGAGCGAGCCCTGGCCGGCCGCTGATCTCTACGCCCTCTGCCGGCGCGCGACGCCGTACCAGACGCTGGATCGCGCCGCCTTCGACGAGATCGTGACGATGCTGGCCGCCGGCGTCGGGGAGGGCGGCGGGCGCGCCAAGCCACTGCTCCACTACGACCGGATCAACGACATGGTGCGCGGGCGGCGGCACGCTCGCATCACGGCCCTCACAAACGGCGGCGTCATCCCGGAGCTGGGCGACTACCGCGTCTTGGCGGACCCCGACGACACTTTCGTCGGGATGCTGAACGAGGACTTCGCGATCGAGAGCCAAGCGGGCGACATCTTCCTGCTGGGAACGACCTCCTGGCGGATCCGCAAAGTCGAGACCGGGATCGTGCGGGTGCAGGACGCCCAAGGCGCGCCCCCCACCGTGCCCTTCTGGCTGGGCGAGGGACCGGGCCGGTCGGTCGAGCTGTCGGCAGAGGTGGGACGGCTGCGCCGCGAGATCGTGGCCGGGCTGCACGAGCCCGAGGCGCTCCGGAAGCGGCTGACGGCGGAGGCCAGGCTGGACGGCTCCGGCGCCGCACAGCTGATCGACTATGTCCGCGTGACACACGAAGCACTGGGGGTAATGCCCTCCGACTGCGACGTGGTGTTTGAGCGCTTTTTCGACGAGTCGGGGGGGATGCAGCTCGTCGTGCATGCGCCCTTCGGCTCGCGCATCAACCGCGCCTGGGGACTGGCGCTGCGCAAGCAGTTCTGCGTCCGCTTCGACTTCGAGCTGCAGGCAGCCGCCAACGACGACGCGATCTTGCTTTCGCTCGGACCCGCCCAGAGCTTCCCGCTGGAGGAAGCCTTCGCATACGTGCGGCCGTCGAGCGCGCCACCAGCCGTCGAGCAATCCCTGATCTACATCCCGCTGTTCGGCACGCGCTGGCGCTGGAATGCGACCCGCGCGCTGGCCGTCCAGCGGCAGCGAGGCGGCAAGAAGGTGCCGCCGCCCATTCAGCGGATGCGCTCGGACGACCTTCTGGCAGCCGTCTTCCCCCAGTCCGTCGGCTGCCAAGAGAATGTAAGTGGCCCCATTGCGATGCCCGATCACCCCCTGATCCGGCAAACCGTGCGCGATTGCATGGAAGAGGCGATGGACGTACCGGGCCTCGTCGAGATCCTGGAGCGGATCGAAAGCAGCGCCGTCGGCCTGCACGCGCGCGACTCCACCACACCCTCTCCCATGGCGCACGAGATCATCGGTGCGAAACCCTACGCCTTCTTGGACGACGCGCCGTTGGAGGAACGCCGCGCCCGCGCGGTGATGCTGCGCCGCGCGCTGCCGGAGCATGCCCGCGACCTCGGCGCGCTTGACTCCAGCGCCATCGAACGCGTGCGCCAAGAGGCGCGGCCGGCGCCGCGGGACGCCGAAGAGGCGCACGAAGTGCTCAGCACGCTGGTGGCCGCGACGCAGGGGCTGGTGGAGCCTTGGCGGCACTGGGCCGAGGAGCTGCGCGACACGGGACGCGCCGCCCTCGCGCGAACCGACCGGGGCTCCGTGTGGCTCGCGGCCGAGAACGTCAATCTGATCGCCCTGCTGTTCCCGGACGCGCCGATTGAACCGCGGCGGAATCTGCCGGAGGGCGTCGCGGCCGAGGCAGACGACCGCGAGGCCGCACGGCTGCAGCTGCTCCGCGGCCACATGGAGATCGCCGGACCGGTGACCGCGGCGGCGCTCGCGGCGCAGACTGCCCTCGATCCCAGCGACATCCAGCGCGGCCTTCAGCAGCTGGAGGCGGGAGGCCAGGTCCTGCGCGGCACCTTCACGCGCCAAGCCGCCGCCGGATCGGAATTCTGCGACCGCGCCCTGCTGGCTCGGATCCATCGCTATACGCTCGATCGCCTGCGCCGCGAGATCGAGCCCGTCACGGCCCAAGACTTCATGCGCTTCCTCTTGCGCTGGCAGCACTGCACCTCCGATACCCGCGTGCACGGCAAGGCGGGACTGCGGGAGGTGCTCCGGCAGCTCCAGGGCTTCGAGCTGCCGGCTTCGGCCTGGGAGCGCGAGGTGCTGCCGCTGCGGATCGGCAACTATCAGCCGGCGTGGCTGGACGAGCTCTGCCTGGCCGGGGAGTTCGTCTGGGTGCGGCTCACCCCGAAACGCGGCACGGCGACCGGCAGCGCGATCGCTCCCTCCCGCGCGACGCCGGTCACGATCGCACGGCGGGCGGACTTCGCCACCTTGCTCGCAGCCGTGCGCCTCCACGACGATCTCCCCGCCCCCGCGAGCGGCGCCGCCAAGGATCTGCTCACACTGCTGCACGAGCGCGGCGCGCTCTTCACCGAGGAGCTGATCGCGGCCACGCGGCGCTTGCCATCAGACGTCGAGGGCGGGCTACGGGAGCTCGTCGCGCGCGGCCTGGCGACGGCCGACGGTTTCCAGGGCCTGCGTCAACTGATCGGCGGGTCCAGGGCGACGCCGCGCCGCCCGGGCGGGCGCTTCCTGCGCAGCGGTCCGGCGGGGCGCTGGGCGCTGATCGCGCAACAACCCAAGGTGGAAGGCGAAGCGGTGGAAGATCTGGCCGAGCATACCGCCAAGATCTTGCTGGCTCGCTACGGCGTCGTGTGCCGGGATCTCCTGACCCGCGAAAGCATTGGTCTCCCTTGGCGCGAGATCGTGCGCGCCCTCCGGCGCCTCGAAGCCCGCGGCGACGTGCGCGGCGGGCGCTTCATCGGCAGCCTCGTGGGAGAGCAGTACGCGCTCGCCGAAGCCGTCGACGCTCTCCGCGCCGTCCGGCGCCGCGCGCGGTCCGAGGAGCAGGTGCGCCTCAGCGCGGTCGACCCGCTCAACCTAGTGGGGGTGATTCTGCCCGGCGAGAAAGTGGCGGCGCGCGCCGGATCGAAGGTCACGCTCGTCGACGGCGCCTTCAGCGCGCCGGCGCCCGCGACTCCCCCCGCGCGCCACGAGAGCCTCGTCTAGAACTTGCCGCCGTAGCTCCGCGCCAGGATGCCGCTGGGATCGCTCTGAATCCCCAAGGTCGGGATCGGGTAGCGCAGCCCGTTCTTATGGAGACGCGCCAATCCCTCGACGGCTTTCGGCAAAAAGCGCGGGGGAATCGCCATCAACAGCTCGTCGTCCGCCACGCCGCCGAAGCTGCGCTCGGCGTAGCACGGGATCGAAACGGAGGGCTGGTCCGTCGTCAGGGCGCGGCCCCAGGAATCGCCGCAAGCGCTCTCGCCCACGCAGGTGAAGTCGTACTTGCGGTAGCCCGAGAACTGGAGGCCGTTAATCAGGATGATCATCTGGCCCGGCGTGGCGTAGATGAGGCAGATGTCGGGCGGATCGAGCCGGCCCAACGCCAGCGGCGACACCGCCACGGCCTCGTAGCGCCCGTGGGGGACGACGTCGAGGGCCGCCTGGTGGGCGGCCGCGTCGGCCTTCGTCTCGTACCACACGCCCGCCATGCGCTCACCGCTGCGCCACTGTGGATCTTGCGGGCGCAGTCCCAGAACGGCGCCGCACTGCGCGGCGGCCAGGTCGGCGTTCGTGATACCGACGGTCCAGCGCATCCAGCGCGCCTGGGCGACGATCTGGTCGAAGGTGTGCGACGCCTGCGGCCGGCGCAGCCGTTCGACCCGCTCCATCTCCGCCTCCGTCTCGAACAGCTTCATTCCGACGGGGATCGAGCGCAGACGCAGATAGCGCTCAAGGCCTTCGACGATCCCGGACCAGTCGTAGCTGTCAGGCTCGGGAGGATCCATGCTGCTGCTCACATCGTCCGCCATCGGGTCCCTCCTCACGTAACGCGGCAATCCTCTCACGCGTGGAAGAAGAAGATAAGCGACGATTGCCGGGCACGGGTATAGCATGCGCGCGACACGATCGAGCGGAAGGAGTCCTTCGTGGCAGCACTGGACGGAATGCGCATCCTCGACATGACCCAGTACGAGGCGGGGACTTCCTGCACGCAAATGCTAGCCTGGCTCGGCGCGGACGTCGTCAAGGTCGAGCGCCCGGAGCACGGCGATCCCGGCCGCCGCGTGGGCGGCTCCGGCAGAGGCGGCAGCAGCGCCTACTTCCTCAACTACAACAGCAACAAGCGCAGCGTGGCGCTTTCACTCCGCTCGGAAGAGGGGCGGAGCTTGCTGCTGCAGCTCGTCCCCAAGTTCGACGCCTTCGTGGAGAACTACGGCCCGGGCGTCATGGAAAAGCTCGGGATCGGCTACGACGTCATGCGCACGCTGAACCCGCGCATCATCTACGCCCGGATCAAGGGCTTCGGCCTCTCGGGGCCGTACAGCAGCTTCAACTGCTACGACCAAGTCGCCCAGGCCACCGGCGGATCATTTTCGGTCACGGGGGAGCGGGGGGGCACGCCGCTCCTCTCCGGCGCGACGTTCGCGGACAGCGGCACGGGCGCCCAGCTCGCGCTCGCGATCACGGCCGCCTACGTGCAGCAGCAACGGACCGGGGAAGGCCAGCTAATCGAGCTGTCCATGCAGGAGGCCGTGACCACATTCATGCGCACGCAGGTGGCGCTGTTCTCCGACTGGGGCCGCAAGACCGCGCCGCGCGACGCGATCCGCGCCGGCTTCTCGCCCGATCCCCTGGCCTGCAAGCCGGGAGGCAGCAACGACTACATCTACATGGTGATCGTGACGCCGGAGATGTGGGCCGGAGTCTGCGAGACGATCGAGCGGCCCGACCTCCTGCAAGACGAGCGCTTCGCGACCTTGCATGGGCGCCGTGAGAACCGGGACGCCCTCCACGCCGAGATCGCCCAATGGACCGCGACCCGGACGAAGTACGAGGCGATGGAAGCGTTCGGCGCACGCGGCGTCCCCTGCGGCGCCGTGATGGACACCCGCGATCTCTTCGAGAACCCCCACCTGCAGGCGCGCGACTTCATCCAGCACGTCGACCACCCCACCGAAGGACGCGTCCCCTTGATGCGTCCGGCGGCACGGCTTGCCAACTCCCCGGTGACGATGGAGCCGGCGCCCCTGCTCGGCCAGCACACGGACGAGGTCCTGCGCGAAGAGCTGGGGCTGGACGACGGCGAGCTGGCGACGCTGCGGGAAGCGGGGACGGTTGGCTAAGCGCGGCCTGCCGCCGATTCTGCCCCGGTCGATCCGCGTCCTCATCCTCGGCTCCCTGCCGAGCGACGCCTCCATCGCCAAGCAGCAGTACTACGGGCACCCGCAAAACCACTTCTGGCGCGTGCTGGAGGCGTGCGGGGCCGTCGAATCGGCCGCCGCGCCCTATGCGAAGCGGGTCCGCGACCTCAAGGCGCGCGGGATCGCCGTCTGGGACCTCTACGCCGCCGCGGACCGCGAGGGCAGCGGCGACGACAAGATCCGCGATCCGATCCCGAACGCGATCGAGGCGCTGTGGGAGGAGCGGGGACCCTTCCCCGTCCTGCTGAACGGCCGGCGCCGGCACGAGTGGCGCCGGCACTTCGGCGCCCTGCCGGTCGAGCCGATCGAGCTGCCCTCCACCAGCCCCCGGCCGCTGCACTGGAACACCCCCGCGGACCGCGCCGCGGCAGTCGCCGAGTGGCGCAGCGCGCTGCGCGCCGCCCTGGGGACCAGCAGGCCCCGTCCGCGCCCGGGAAACGCAGCCAGGAGCTAAGCACCGTGAACCCTGGGCCTACACGTACTGTACTGCGAACTTTCCGCTGGGCAGTCAATCTATAGGGTAAGGGGTGGCCCCAGCCGATCAGCCCCGCGAGCAGGACAGCCTCGCCTGAGCACTGCGCAGGCCACCCGAATCAGTTCGCAGTACAGTCCGTCACGACCGGAAATCGTGAGCTTACACGTTACCCAACTCAGCCAATCTCTCCGATCTCAGCCTCCGGCCCATCTGAGGCGCTCAGGGTCAACGCAGCGCCGTCGAGCTGATCCGTTTAAGAACCTCGGCCTTGACCATCGAGATCGCTTCATCGAGCAGTTGATCAAGGTATTCGATGCTGCCCTGCTGGGCAGGTTCAGCCGTAAGAGCGACACCGAAGTGTGACCTCGGGAGCGGGTTAGCGGCTGCCTTCACATGCAAGTGAGGCAAGTTGCTGTACCCGCTCCCGTCCCCTACCGAATGCCAATGGAACGCTACTATCTCCTTCGGTTCCTCGTCTCGGCCGCGATGCTGCAGCAGATGGAAGTACACGCTCTGGAGCCTGAACTCTTGCGCATCGTGGCGTGTGGGTCTCCAACGCTCACCGTATTGACAAACTAGAGAATCCACACTTGACGGGAAGCTCCAGCGTCGAACATCGCTTGTAAGTTGTTCGCCAGATCTGACCGCGAGAACGAACTCCTCGGACGTCGATTTGGGCTCGACATAGAGGTGTGCATCAGAGACTACTTGGAGCCGTTTCCTGATCCCACTCCGGCGCTCTTGCCTTAGGGACTGTGCGTCGCAAACTACGTTCGGCACTGCAGGGCCAGTCAACTATCCGAAGGGTGTCCCAGGCTTCAGCAGCGCGATCTCTTCGTCAGACAGATCGTACAACTTGCGCAAAACCAAATCGTCAAGGGCCGTCTCTGCGCTCAGATCAACATCCTCCGACGCGCCCAACAATTTCCGTACGGAGGCGATCACGCTTCGGACGTGAACTTGTGGAACACGCGCCAAGTCAGGAATCGGCAGGCGGCGGAGTAGCGCGACCCCGATCTTGTTGTACCCGTCGCGGTACTTTCTTGAGTTCATATCTAGGAACCAGGCCGACGCACTCGAATTCAACACCGCCGCGAGCACCAGCAACAGCTCCTCGTCCATGGGATCGGTTCGCGCACGAACGAACGGAGAGTGGCTGACTACCCATCGCCCGTCGGTATCGAGTCCGAACCGGGGAACCAGAGAGACCTCCGGAACTACGACTTTCGGCGCAAGCATTTCATACGGTGGACGAGGCCTCGTCGGCCGCCACCAGTCCGTGCTCGCTGATGCCACTGACTTGCGTGAGGAGAGCGTAGCCCTGTTCCCGCTGAGCCGATTCCACGTCACCGGAAACTCCGCTTCGAGTTGCGACTCGGTCACCGCCTCGCCATCAATGTAGGGGTAGAACACCCGTCTGCCCGTCTCCTCCGGCAGCACGAAGCGACCGATCATCCTGTCAGGAAGAAGAGGTCTGTACAGTGCTTCCTCACCGGGGGGCACGTCGTCAGAGTCGATCACGAAGACTTCGTCGGCACCCGTGATAGCACCCTGTCGCACCACCGCAACATCGTTGAGCCGCGGCATAGCTTCTAGTCTCGCGAGGAGACTGGACTCTTCAGGCGTCGCAACCGACCACGTCGGGCGTGCGAGCATCTCCTGTGGAGCTTCAAAAATGAAGTACGACGAAGTTCGGCGGTGGTTCCCATCCAAGAAGTCCTCGAGCGCCAGTCCAACATCGCGCTGGCACCGAATCAGCGCGACCGGCGGTTCGTTCTGATCAGGAGCCCCCTTCCGTTGAACAACGAGTAAAGCGATGTAGACATCTGCCCTGAAGACCCGGATCGCCGAGAGGTCTGCAATCACATGGACCCAGGCTTCCTCCCGAATCCAGTGGCGGAGCGACCTGAGATTGTCTGAAGTCAGCAGGGGTTGAGGCACTACGAAGAAGCCATACCCACCCGGCCGCAACGCCCGGATCGAAAACACCAAGAAGGCCAAGTACGTGTCTAGCTTGCCCTTCCCTGCAGTACCAACATGGCCTGCAATAGCCTGTCTCACATCCTCCGGCTGAGACTCGGTTCGGACGAATGGCGGGTTCGCCATTACCACATCAAATGTGAGGTCGCGTTGCGCTGACTCCGAGGCAAATCTCCGAATAGAGTCACCAAACTGCACAGGAACATCTGTCGGCAATTCGCCGCAAGCAGCGAGATACAAGAGCGCTAGAGAGAGCCGGGATGCCGCAACTGCGTTCTCATCCACATCTATGCCCAACAGCGACTCCAACGCAGCTCTCGCATCTTCCGCAGGATCGCGCCGGCTAGCGAGCAATTTCTGCTCCATAACAGCCCGCAGAAACACACCTGATCCGCACGCAGGATCTGCGACAAGGGCGTCGAGAAAATGATCTCCTGGCAGCTGACGCCGAAGGTATTTTGCAAAGAAGCTTGCAATATACTGAGGCGTATATATTCCCCCCAATTGTTTATTCCACGACTCTTCATGAGTTGACGGAAACAGAGAAAACTGAATGGACTCCTCGTGTTGCATCACCGCTACATACCGCTCATAGATCTTGCTCAGTGCATGCCTGGACATAACTGAGAAGTCATACTGGTACGGAACTGCGTCGTGACGATAGAAGGCATCAATGAGTGCCTTGCGGCTGCCTTTAGACAGCTGATCAAATGATGCGAGGGCAGCATGGTCGAACAAATCTCGGGAGACTCGTGACTCCGGCCGGTCTCCTAGAGACTGTGAGATGGCATCTGCGATGCTCAGGTTGTGATCTGAAATAAGATCGCTCAAGGAGCTCGCGGGAGCTTCGCTTGTTGTTCTCGAATAGAAATCTTCCACTGCCCGCGCAAGGATGATGGCGTTGAAGAGGGCGGAAACCGACGTAGAGATGGCGGCTGGTCCGAGTTCAAGGCGGAGAATCTTCCGCCAAGTAGATATCGTGTCGAGAAGCGCACCATCAAGGGAAAGGAGGTTCGGATTGGGCGCCTGCCCGACGGCTTCGTCGAATACCTGCCTAGTGAGAGCCGACTCGTCAGCTTCACTGAATCTGGTAGTTAGCGTCGGCCCCGGCGGATCAGTGCGGTTGTAAAAGTACTGGATCGACTCCTGATCAATCCAGACGTGCCAATCGACCAAGCTATTGTAGGAAAGCCCAAGGATGCCCAATACCTCGTCAGCACGGATGTCTTCCAACCGCCGATGCGAAGGCAGAAATGACAGCATCGCCGCGTTGTCCAAGCCTTGCTCGACAATGAGATTGGCCGCGGGTAGAGCGTTCGGAACTTCGACGAAATCGTTCGGACGCCAGCCGAAGTAACGAGAGAAGCTCTCGGCAGCCTCACGCTTCCGGGCAGCCGACTCAACAGGATCAGTCAGAGCCTGGACCAAGTCGCTGGCAGGGCTCATGAGCGGTCTCCCGAATCTCTCACGCTATCAGACTACGAAAACAGCCAAATAGCAATGCGAGTAGGTGCCTCATCAACTTTGGGGGGCCCTCATCACCCGAGCAGCCGTCCCTTGTAAACACCCTGACCCACCTGCGTCCTTTCCGCCGACACCGTCAGTGTTATGGGTACGACAGCTCGTCCATCGTCCTCATCTGGAACGGCTCCGCCGATACCAAGTCCTTTGCCGTCTTACGACGACCTCTTCGGGTCGAGCTGTCGCCTGAGCACTGCCGTGCGAATTGGTTCGCAGTACAGTCCGTCACGGACGGAAATCGTGAGCCTACGCGGATTCAAAATCCGTGCTCTCCGACAGCATCACAGTCACGGGATATGCGGAAGCGGATGTCGCATCCGCCTCCCAAATCCGCTACGCCTTGTGCTGACTAAGCCGCGTGCGCCCGCAAGAACTCCCGGATCGCGTCGATCGTGCCGCGCAGCTTCGCCGGCGAGCGGCAGTCGACATCCAGGCACTCGGCCCGGGGAGCAAGCTCGCAGATGCGGCGGGAGATGCCGGTCGGGTGGAAGGGATCGCTGCCGGGCAGGACCAGCAATGGGGCCGGGCACGTCTTGAGCCACTCTTCGGTCACGGAGAACAGCGGCTCGTCCGGCGGCCAGATCCCGGCGACGAAGTCCCCGATCAGGGCGATGTACTCCGCGTCGCTCATCGCCAGGATCTGGGCGCGGAAGGCGGGGTCGTCATGGATGCGGCGCTGGAAGGGGCCGGCGGCGTTGTTCTCGACGAACCAGACGCCGGTCATGGCGGCCTCGACGACCGCCTCCACGCCCCTGGTCCGCGCGAGGGCGAGCGTGGGGGCGAACATATCTTGGAACACTTGGAGCGAGGTCGAGGCGTCGACGCCGACGGGATCCTGACAGACCGCCGCGCTGATCCGCCCGGGCGCCGCCTGGATGATGCGGAGGTTGTAGGCGACGCCGATGCATCCGCCCATCACATGCGCCCGCTCGATCCCCAGATCGTCCAGGACGGCGAGCTGGTCGCCGGCGGTGAGGTCGTAGCTGAAGGCGGCGGCGGGCGCCGGGCTTTGGCCGGCATGGCGCTGGTCCATGCCGATCACCATGAACTCATCGGCGAAGTCGCGGATGGGGTTGACGGCGCTGTTGGGCCAGAAGGCGATCTCGCTGTTGACGCCGCCGGGCGCGAACAGCAGCAGGGGATAGCCCCGGCCAAAGACCTCGTAGTGGATGGTGGCCCCGTCGGGCCGCTGTACCTCCGGCATGCGTCTCTCCGATCCTCTAGTTGATCCGGCGCCCGTCCGCCCCGGATTCCTGCCAGCGTGTCTCGCGCAGCTCGAACTTCTTGAGCTTACCGGTCGCCGTGCGCGGGAGGGCGGCAGCGAACTCGACGCGGGTCGGCGCCTTGAAATGGGCCATGCGGTCGCGGCAGTGGGCGATGATCTCCTCGGCGGTGGCAGCCGCCCCCTCCCGCAACACGACCACGGCGAGCGGCGTCTCGCCCCAGCGCTCCGAGGGCACGCCGATCACGGCCGCCTCAAGAACGGCGGGGTGCCCGTACAGCACGTCCTCCACCTCGATCGAGGAGACATTCTCGCCCCCGGTGATGATCATGTCCTTGGCGCGGTCGACGAGGTTGATGTAGCCGTGCGCATCCACGGTCGCGAGATCGCCGGTGTGGAACCAGCCGTCGACGATGACCTTGGCCGTCTCCTCCGGTTGCTCCCAGTAGCCCTTGAAGACGACGTTGGATCGCGCGATCACCTCGCCGATCGCGGCATCGTCGGCCGGCACGTCGTTGCCGTCCGCATCGACGACGCGGACCTGCACCCCGATGATGTCGTGCCCGGCGCGGACCTTGATGCGGCGGGCGCCATCGTCGTCGACGCCCAGGTAGGGCTTGACCTCGGCCAAGGTGAGCAAGGGCGAGGTCTCCGTCAGCCCGTAGCCCTGGACGAACTCCCAGCCGAGCTCCGTCTCCAGGCGCTCGATGAATCGCAGCGGTGGCGGCGCGCCCGCGACCACGAAGCGGGGCTTGGTGGTGACGTGGTATTGGCCGCGGTCGGGATAGTCGAGGATCGCCGCCAGCACGGCGGGCGCCATGCAGGCGAAAGTGATGCCTTCATCCTGCAGCAGCCGGTAGATCGCCTGCGGGTCGACCTTGCGCAGGACGACGTGCCGCGCGCCCACGGCCGTCAGGGCGAAGGGCCCGCCCCAGCCGTTGGCGTGGAACATGGGCAGCGTCCACATCTCCACGTCCTCGTTGCCGATGCGGCTGTGGACGAGGAAGTTGTAGGTGTTGAGATAGATGTTGCGATGGGTCAGCATCACTCCCTTGGGGCGGGCCGTGGTTCCCGACGTGTAGTTGATGCTGTAGAGATCGTTCTCCTCCAAACCGGGATCGGGCGGGGCAGTCGCCGGCCGGCCGGCGATCAGGTCCTCCCAGTCCCGCCAGCCGTCCGTCAGCGGCGCATCGGCGAAGCGCGCGACGATGAAATGCTCGACCGTGGGAAGCTTGGGCCGCAGATCGTCGATCACAGCGGTGTAGTCGGAGTCGACCAGCATCACCTTGGCGCCGACGTGATTGATGATGTAGTCGAAATCATCCGCAATCAGGCGATAGTTCATCGGCACGATCACGGCGCCGATCGACGCCACCCCGTAAAACGCCTCAAGGAAATGATGGCTGTTGGGACTGAGAATGCCGACGCGATCGCCCTTGCCCACGCCCAACGCCGCCAGTCCGTGGCCGAGCTGGTTCGCGCGCGCCCCGAACTCCGCATAGGTCCAGCGCTCGGCGCCGTCGGCGACTGCTTCACTGGGGCCGTAGAGCTTGACCGCGCGATTGATGAAGTCGCTGACGAGCAGGGGTACTTCCACCGTCTCACCTCCACAGGTTGCGAGAATATTACCGTGATCGCGGCGATCCGTTGCTCTCGGCGGCGGCGACCGCGGCGGCGACGGCAGCGGCGGGCGCGTCGACGCGGATCAGGGGATCGTCGCCGGAACCGTCGTCGACGGTCCAGGTGCCGAGGCCGACGACCGGGCGCCCGAACTGCAGCGCGAAGGCGATCTCGCTGAGCGTGCCGTAGGATCCGTCGATCGCGATCATGGCGTCGCCGGCGCGTGCCACGAGGGCGTTCCGCGCCACGCCGAGCCCCGTGGGAATCGCGAACTCCACGTAGGGATTCGCCGCCGCCTCCTCGTCGCCGGGCAGGATGCCGATCGTGTGGCCGCGCTCGGCGCGCGCGCCGCGGCAGGCCGCCTCCATCACGCCCCCCAACCCGCCGCAGACGAGCGTGTGGCCCCCACGTGCGATCTCCCGGCCGACCGCTTCCGCCAGCGCCAGCGCGGGCGGAGCAGGCTCCCTTGCCCCCACCACCGCGATGCGCATCGGACCGGTGATCCGGCTACGCGCGCAGGGCAGACGGCTGTTGTTGCGCGGCCGCCTCGCTGACGGGAGCGTCAACCTCGAACGGGTCCTTGAGATCGAGCTCGGCCGCGATCTCGCGCGCGGCGGGAAGCACCTCCCGGCCCAGCAACTCAATGCAGCGCATCGAGTCTTCGTGGGTCACGAAGCCGTCGTTGCCCCAAATCATGAAGATGCCGGGGCGCGTCGCCTCCATGATCACGCGGAGCTGCCCGACGACCTGGTCTGGGGTTCCCGCAATGATGCGCAGGTTCTCGACCTGCTGCTCGAAACCGACATCGCGCCTGGCGACGCGCCGCCCGTGGGCGATCTCGACTAGGACCTGACGCTGCTTGGCCGGGTTGTAGCCCGCAGGAGCGCTCCAGACCGGATGAGCCAGGCCCGTAAACTCCCCCTGCATCCAGGTGAACTGGCGGGCGTTGGCGAGCGCTTTCTCCTCGGTATCGGCGCAATGCACGCGCAGCAGGTAGCCGCGATGCTCGGGTCCGGGTTGGAAGCCCACCTCCTCGGCGATCTGGGCGTAGAGCTTCCACACCCTGAGCGTGTCCTCGACGCTGGTGTTGAGACAGACGTAGGGATAGCGGTGCCGCGCCGCCCAGACCACCGTCTCCCGGCTGGCGATTCCGGGGATCCAGATGCGGGGATGCGGCCGCTGCAACGGCAGCGCCCAGGGGTTCACCACGCGGTTTTGATAGTGCGTGCCCTCCCAGCGCCAGGGCCCGTGCTCCGTCCAGGTCTTGATGATGAGGTCGTGGGCCTCCTCGAAGCGCTCACGGTTGTAGGCGGGATTCACGCCGATCGCGAGCTGCTCCGTGCCACCGCCCCGCACGAAACCCGAGACGAGCCGCCCCTGCGAGACGAGGTCGATCATCGCCAGCTCTTCAGCCAAGCGCACCGGGTTCTCCGTAAGAGGGAGGGGATTGCCGAGGAGCACGATCTTCACGCGCTCCGTGATGGCGGCCAAGATCGACGCGAAGATATTGCACTTGGATTGCATGCAGAAGGGCGCGTTGTGGTGCTCGTTGAGCATGATCCCGTCGAAGCCGACTTCCTCGACGAGCTTGTACTCGGTGATCCGGTCTTGGTAGAGCTGGCTGGCCGCGTCGCGATCGTAAAAGCGGTTGGAGAACATCAGAGCCGTATGCCCGGCTTTGCGGCCTTCCTCCTCGGGATAGGCCGACATGGGCTGCTCAGTGAAATAGGCGAGGTGCACTGGGGGCGTCCCTCCCGCTACGGCGGCCGCGCCAGGATGGTAGCGCGAGGAGCCGCCGAGGGCGCAACGGGGTCCAGCTGCTAGGCGCCGACGGGCTGGAGCTCCGCTTGGGGTGTGGTGGCGAGGCTGACCGGCGCATCGATATCGAACGGGCTATTGAGCCCCAGCTCATCCGCGTACTGGCGGATGGCGGGGAGCACTTCCTGGCCCATCAGCTCGATGCAGCGCATGCCGGTCTCATGGCTGACGCGGCCATCGTTGCACCAAATGTTGAGAATGCCGGGGCGCAGCTCGTCGAGGACGCGCTTGAGGCCTTCGATGACCTGGTCCGGCGTCCCCACGATGACGTTGCCGGCGCTCATCAGATCCTGGATCGTCACATCCTTGCCGACGTTGGCCACGTTCTGGCGCCGGCCGTTCGCCATCTCGACGAATTGGCGCCGCCAGGTTGGGGAGCCGTAGCCGGAGGGATTGTGCCAGACCGGGTGCGTCACGCCCGTGAACTCGCCCTGCATCCACATATAGTGCTGGGCCGCCGCGATCGCCTTCTCTTCGGTGTCCTGCACATGCACGCGCAACTCGTACCCCTTGGTCTCCGGACCGGGTTCGTAGCCGGCGGCGCGGGCCGTCTGATCGTACAGGGCCCAGATCTTCTTAGTGGTCTCGAAGGTCGTGCTGAGCGCCACGAAGGGGTAGCGGTGCTCGGCGGCGAAAATGACCGTCTCCTTGCTGGCAACACCGGGCATCCAAATCCGCGGGTGGGGCTTCTGCAGGGGCTGGACCCAGGGATTGACCACGCGGAGCTGGAAGTGATTGCCTTCCCAGCGCCAGGGGCCGGGCTCCGTCCACGTCTTCACGATGAGGTCGTGCGACTCCACGAAGCGCTCACGGTTATAGGCAGGGTTGGCGTTAGTCGAGATCTGCTCCGTCCCGCCGCCCCGGACGAATCCCGAGATGATGCGGCCCTTTGAGATGAGGTCGAGCATCCCGATCTCTTCGGCGAGACGGACCGGGTTGTCCGAGATGGGGAGCGGGTTGCCGAGCAGCTCAATCCGCACGTGATCGGTCGCCGCCGCCAGCACCGCGGCGAAAATATTGCACTTCGACTGCAAGCAGAAGGGCGCGTTGTGGTGCTCGTTGAGCATGATCCCGTCGAACCCCACCTCTTCGGCGCGCTGATATTCCCGTAAGCGCAGCTGGTAGAGCTCGCTCACCGCCTCGGCGTTGAAGTACTTGTTCGGGAGCAGCAGGGCGGTGTAGCCCAGCTCATCGCCGATCTCCTGCGGGAACGATGCATCCGGCTGCTCCGTGAAGTAGGCGATGAACATGGCGCTCTCCGTGGGTGGGCGTCCGGTTAGGAACCAGCGCCAGGCTGCAACGTATCACGCACCGGCGAAGTCGAGCACCAAACGGCTCAGCTCGGCCGGTTTCTCCATTTCGACGAAGTGCCCAGCTCCTTCGATCACTTCGAGACGGCTGTTCGGCAAGGCGTCGCGATAGCGCTCGCCACAGCTGCGCGGGACGATGCGATCGGCCGCACCCCAGACGATCAAGGTCGGCGTGGTGAGCCCGGGAAGGAGATAGGGCAGCGTCTGGCTGAAGAGGTACGGTTTCCAGGCGATGCGGGCCGTCATCTCGCGGTGGACGTCCCAGTCCATGAGCTGCTCGGTGGCCGGCTCCTCGCCATAGACGCGGCGGAAGCTGTCGCTGTCGTGAAAGCCCATCTTGACGTAGTCCATGTGGGCGTAGAGGAACTGGTCCAAGATCTCGCCCTCGGGGGGTTGGAGCCCCGTCGCGCCGACGAGGACGAGGCGCTTGCAGCGCGACTGGTTCATCGTCGCCATCTCGGCCGCGACCCAGCCCCCGAATCCGAGCCCAACCAAGACCGACTCTTCGATACCAGCTTGATCGAACAGTAGATTAAGCTCCACGGCGAGGTCGCGGACGCTGCGCATCCATAGCGGACGTTCCGACTGCCCCCAGCCAGGGAAGTCGGGGACGGTGACGGTGAAGCGCTGCGCGAGTTGCTCGTAAAAGGGAAGCCAACCCGGATTGCCGATCTCGTGGTGCAGAACGATCAGCGAATCACCGCTGCCGCTCTGGAGCCAGTGGATCTTTTCGCCAACGACCTCCACGAACTGTTCCGACGCCTCTGGCAGTGCTTCGGTGACGGCCATGCAAACCTCCCCGGGCCGCGATCGCTCGGCGGTCGCCCCACGACTTCCACCCGGGGCGTCGGCGCAGTGTATCAGTTCGGCCCGTCTCTTACGCGCGCCGTGGACCGCCACTTCCGAGCAGATCGCCACCGAAGAGCTGTCTCCCGGCGTCCGTCAGACGCGAAGGTGGCGCTGCCCGCCTGCTCGCCCGCCCACGCAGAGACGACCAGAGCAGGACGAGCGTGAACAGCGCCGCCTGGACCAGTACGACCGTCGCCCCGGACGAGACATCGACAAACCAAGAGAGGTAGACCCCTAGGAAGCCGGTCAGGCCGCCGAGCAGCGTGGAGAAGATGACGAGGCGGTTGAAAGAATCGGTGAGCAACCGCACGGTGACGGGTGGAATGACGAGGGCGGCCGCGATCAAGGTGACGCCGAGCACCTGCAGCGAAGCGATGACCGTCGCCGCGAGCGCCAGGGAGAAGATCGCCTCGACCCAGCCCACGGGCACTCCATAGGAACGGGCCACGCCAGCGTCGAAGGTGGTGAACAGGAGCGGTTTCCACCAGATGAAGATCACAGCCGCCACCAAGGCCATGACACCGGCGATCACATAGAGATCGTCAGCCGTGATGCCCAGGATCTCCCCGAAAAGGGCCGCCTCGAAGTCACGCGTGAAGGTGGATCGCCGGCTGATAAGCGCCACTCCCACGGCGAAAGCGGCGGTCGTGATGATGCCGATCGCGGCGTCGCCGCCGATGCGGCGGTGACGGCCCGCCGCGTTAATCAGAAAGGCGGCGAAGGCTCCCCACAACGTCGCGCCGATGTAAAAGCTGAATCCTGAGACGAAGGAGACAACCGCACCCCCGAAGATCGCATGCGCCAGACCGTGGCCGATATAAGCGAGGTGCCGGAGGACGATGTAGACGCCGATGAGGCCGGTCAGCAGCCCAACCAGCCCGGCCGCGATCATGGCGCGGACCATGAACTCGAAGCGAAAGGGGTCGGCTAACGCATCCACGCGGATCCGGCGGCTTCGGCCGCCCTCGCATCGGCGGGTCTCGGTTGGGACTCCTGGGAATCGCTTTCCGCATGCTCAAGCACGTAGAGAGCGTCACCGCGCCGGACCACGAGCATCTCCGCGCCGTAGGTCCGGCGCAGAATATCCGGCCGGATCACAGCGGCGGGTGTACCATCGGCGATGACGGTACGCTCGGCCACACAGACAAGCCGCGGCAAGTGCGTCGCGACGCCGTTGAGCTCGTGCGTGGTCAGGACGATGCCAACTCCGCCGCGATTGAGCTCGCCCAAGAGATGCATGATGTCGTGCCGGGTCTTGATATCGACGCCACTGGTCGGCTCATCAAGCAACAGCAAATCCGGGTCGCCTATCAGGGCGCGGGCCAGGAACGTCCGGTGCTGCTCGCCGCCGGAGAGTGCCCGAATGTGACGACCGGCCAAGTGGTCGATGCCCAGTCGTTCCAACACTTGCCGGACGAGGACGCGGTCGTTGGGACGCGGCCACGGGAACCGTCCCGACTCGCGCCAGCGGCCGAGCAACACCACCTGCTCGACCGTGATCGGAAAGTTCCAGTCGCTGGTGTGAACCTGGGGCACGTAGCCGAATCGCAGCGTGGCGCCGTCAGACCGCGGATGGTGGATGATCTCGCCGCTGAAGCGATCAGCTTGTCCCATGATCGCGCGCAGCAGCGTCGTCTTGCCGGAGCCGCTGGGGCCCACCACGCCCAAGAACTCGCCACGCTGCAGTGCAAGGGAAACCTCTTCCAGCGCCACGACCCCTTCGTACCCAACGGTCAGCCCGCGGAGCGTCACCAGCGGCCCGCCCGCCTGAGAAGCGGGTGGAGGCCCGTGCTCTACGGGCCGCATGGCCGCCGCCGCTCCACCGTCTGGGTTAACCATCGAACCGCTCGAAGGGGATCCAGGTGTTGCTCACGTCCACACCATCAAGTACGCCGCTGTCACCGCCAAGGCTTTGAGCGATGGCACGGACGTTCTCCACCATCATCGCGAAATACGTATTGGTGGGATCACCCGGCTCCCCAGGCAGATCGTCATCACGCAGCGCCGACACCTGGACGGCCCCAGCCTCTTCCGCGATACGGTCCAGCACGGAGCTGGGGAAAACTTCGGAGCCAAAGATGGCCGGGAGATTCACTTCCCGAATCTGGGCGATGAGTGCAGCGACCTCCTGCGGCGCCGGCTCTGAAAAGTCGGAGGGCTCGATCGCTCCGATGATCTCAAGGCCGTAGCGCGGTCCGAAGTAGGGAAAGGAGTCGTGGTAGGTCAGCAACTTGCGGTTGGCCGGCGGGATCGTGCCGAGCGCCTCCGCGAAGAGACGGTCCAACGCCGAGATTCGCGTGCGGAACGCATCAAGATTCATGCTGTAGTAGCCCGCAGCTTCTGGATCCTTCTTCACGAGGGAATCACGGACGACTTCAGCATAGGCGACGGCGAGATGGGGATCGGTCCACGCATGGGGATTGGGATTACCGCCGGTTTCCGGAAACGAGAAGTCAAAAACGTACTGATCGACCGGGACCACCGTGTCGCCGAGCAGCACGATCTCCGCCTCCGTGTTCGCCCGCGCGAGCTCCAGCGTTGGGAGCTCGAGGTTGAGCCCGTTGATAACGACCAAATCGGCCTCGGCGAGCACGCGCGCCGCGGAGGGGGCCGGCTCGAACGTATGCGAATTGATGCCTTCGGGGACCAGGCCGACCACATCAACGTGGTCGCCGCCGACGTTCTCGATGACGCTGCGAAGCGGTGAAACGGTGGTCACGACGAGCAGCCGATCGTCGCCGCCGTCACCACCGCCACAGGCGGCAGTGGAGAGCGCGTAGAGCACCGACGCGCACACGCCAAGTTGCGCGAGCCGTCGAACCAGCCGGAGCACGACTGCTGCACCTCTCGTGACTCGATCCTGACGGTTGTCCACTCTCGTTCAATAGTTGCAAGTGTTTGCAACAGCAGTCAAGAACTATAGCACTCGTACGCAGTAAGTGTGGACGACCGGCTTGGTTTCCCCAGAAGCTCCTCCGCGCTCCAGCCGCTATGCTCCTGTCAAGCTGGAGTGACGCCGTGGAAGCCAGATCCGCCCGGGCCGTCCGCTGGGGACGCGTGAGTACCGCGCAGGGCCCCGTTGCCGTGGGGTATGACGAGGCAGGCCGCGTTCTGCGCTCCGCTCCCGGAGAGCGGAGCGGTGACTTGATCGAAGCATTGCAGCGTGACGGCGATGTCGCGCCGGTCCCCGACGAAGAGCCTCCGCCGACCGTCGTCGCGACAGCACGGCAAGCGCTGGCAGAAGGTCCCGACAAACTGCTCGCGGAATCCGGGCTCACGGCATTCCAACAACGGGTACTGGAAGCTACGGCAAAGATCGCGCCGGGAGAGCGGCTCACCTACGGCGAACTCGCGCGGCGAATCGGATCGCCGGGAGCGGCCCGGGCCGTGGGGACGGCTCTAGCGCGCAATCCCTTCCCCGTGCTGATTCCCTGTCACCGCGTGGTGCGCGCGGACGGGTCGATCGGAAACTATTCCTGCGGCGGCAGCCGGGTGAAGCAACGGCTCCTGAAGGAAGAGAGGTCCACGCTGCCGCGCGACCGCGTCTAGCGGAAGCGCGGCAAGACCTTCTCAGCGAAGAGTGCCGCCGGCTCCCGGGTGTCGCGGCCGAAGAACTCGATCATGAACATCGAGCAGCCTAGATCGAGGTGCTCTTGGATCCGCCTTGACACTTGGTCGGCCGTGCCGGTGAGCGCGATCGACCCCGCCGGGTCCCCCATATGGCCCCCGTAGATCTTCTGTGCCTTCTCGACCATCGGCGCCAACGCCAACTCGTCCGGAGCGATCGTCACGAGGCATTGCTGAGACACCGCGATCTCGCCAAAGTCACGGCCGACATCGGCGCAGTGCGCCTTCAGCACGCCGATCTTCCTCTCCAACAGCGATTGCCGGCGCGCGGAATTGTTCCAGATATCCGCGAGTTCGGCAGCGATCCGCAGCGTGACCTTCTCGCCCGTCCCCCCGACCAAGATCGGCGGCCGCCGGGCAGGCTTGGGCGCGCAATGCAGATCGGCGCTCTGAATGAACTCGCCCTCAAAAGTCACCGATTCCTCGCTCCACAGGCCTTGAAGAAACTCGACCGATTCGCGGAGATGGCGCAGGCGCGCAGCGATCGGTGGAAACGGCATGCCGAAATCGGTGAACTCGCGCTCCATCCACCCGGCTCCGAGCCCTGGAATCACGCGCCCGCCGCTGATGCTATCCACGGTGGCGATCGTTTTCCCCAGGTGCGCCGGGTTGCGCATGGCGGTCGGAGTAACCAGCGTGCCCAGCTCCGCGCGCGTGGTAACGGCTGCGAGTCCGGCGAGCAGGGACCAGGCTTCGAGCACTGGCGTCTGCGGCGAGGTGGCACCATAGAGATGGTCGTTAACCCAAAGCGAGTCGTACCCCATCGCCTCGAACCCCGTCGCCGCGCGGCAGCTCTCCTCCCAAGTGCGCTTGAACTGGGGGACCATCACGCCGAAGTGGGGCTGAGGCGGCATCGCGTTCCTCCAGAGCGGCCCGGCGGGCCGTCGCGGCACCATTCTAGGTGCAGCGTCTCCACCGTCGTCAGCGCACGCGAATCGTGGTGCAGCCACCGCTGAAGCGCAGCACGTCGATCGCGGGCCCGACTCACTGCGAGCAGGTGCGCACTTCCGCTAGACCTGCGGAGATCCCGCACAACCAGGGAGCAGGCGAAAGCCCGTCCCACGAGCAGCCTGCCCTTGCCTAGAATGCGCACATCACCCGTGCGGAATGAGGAGCGACTCGTGTCCACAGCGTTCGTTGGAGCTCACCTGATCATCGGAGACGGCCGCGACTTCGATCGCGGCAGCGTCAAGATCGAAAACGGGCGGATCGCCGAGGTGCGGACGGACGGCCAGAGTATCTCGGCAGATGTGACGGTAGACCTCGCTGGGCGAGCGCTCCTCCCAGGATTCATGGATCTGCACGACCACATGGTCGGCGGGGACAACCAGATCGCCCACGGCGACGAGTGGATCAGCTTCCGCATGAGCGACCCGCTCCAGGTCGCCGCGCTGGAAACGGTCGCCGCGGCGCGCAGAACGCTGCAGGCCGGCATCACATCCGCGCGGGAGATCGGGGCACGCGACTACATTGATGTGGCGTTGAAAAAGGCACAGGCACGTGGCGAGATCGAGGCGCCGCGCATGATCGCCGCCGGCCCCGGCGTATGGATGACGGGCGGACATGGATCGTTCTGGCGGCCCGGCGTGGGAGCCGACGGCGTGGACGCGATCATCCATCGCGTGCGGGAAATGGTCGCCAACGGATGCGACGTCATCAAGACCGTCAGCTCGGACGGTCCGGAGACCTGCGGAAATTGGGACAGCCCCCAGTACACGCGCGCAGAAGTCGCCACCGCGTTCGCCGAGGCGAAGCGGCTGGGCCGCCAGCCTGCCGCGCACGCGATGGGGAACGACGGAATCAACAACGTCGTCCTCTCGGGCGTCGAGACGGTCGAGCATGGCTGGTACCTCAGCGAGGAGAACTGCCACAACATGGTCATGAAGGGGACGTATCTGATCCCCACCCTCGGCAACGTGATCGACATCCTGCGCAAGGGTCCCGGCCTCGGGATGAGCTGGGCGGAGATGATGGCGGAGGACGAGGAGGCAATCTTCGCACGGCACCGGATGGCCGTTGAGCTCGGAGTCAACATCGCCATGGGCTCCGACTGCGGCGGCAACGAGGCCCGCCTCCACGGCGATAATCTGCTGGAGTTGGAATGTCACGTACGAGCGGGAATGACGCCGATGCAGGCGATCGTCAGCGGTACCCTGGAGCCCGCCAAAGCGACGAACGTCGCGGAGGAGATCGGAACGATCGAGACGGGCAAGCTGGCCGATCTGGTCGTTATCGATGGCGATCCGACCAGCGACATCACCCTGACGCGGACGGCCCTGGTCGGCGTGGTGCAAGGCGGCGCGGTCAAGCGGGACGACCTAGGCCTGCTCAGCGGCCTCGCGATCGACCCCGGATCCCGCTCCAACGAAGTCATCTTGCTACGCAAGCAAGGGAAGCTCAGCTGAGCAGACAAGGAGAGCACCGATGGCCACCAGCCTGATCAACGCCCACCTAATCACCGGTGACGGCCGGGATTTCGCGGCCGGCAGCGTCAAGATCGATCAGGGGCGAATCACGGAAGTGCGCAAC
The DNA here is from genome assembly GCA_963663895.2 of Dehalococcoidia bacterium. Lineage (GTDB taxonomy): Bacteria > Chloroflexota > Dehalococcoidia > Bin125 > Bin125 > JAPOXK01. The sequence goes on from CAXXRD010000001.1 coordinate 517,701, forward strand.
GCGGGCGAGCCCGGCGGCGCAGATAAAGTCGTGGACCTCGGCGGCCGGGCGCTCCTCCCCGGTTTCATCGACCTGCACGACCATATCGTGGGCGGGGACTGCGCGCGCGGCTACGGCGATGAAGGCAAGAGCTTCCGCATGGAGGAGCCGATCATCAACGCCGTGCTGGAAACGATCCGGGCGGCGCGGACCAACCTGCTCACGGGCGTCACCTCCGCGCGCGACACGGCCGCCCGCGACTACATTGATGTGGATCTGAAGCGCGCCCAAGCCCAAGGCATGGCGGAGGGGCCGCGCATGCTGGCCTCCGGTCCCGGCGTTTGGATGACGGGCGGCCACGGGTCGTTTCTCGAGCCGGGGCATGAGGCGGACGGCGTCAACGCGATCACGCGGCGGGTCCGCGAGTTGGTCGCGCGAAAAGTCGACGTGATCAAAACGATCAGCTCCGACGGCCCCGAGACGTGCGGCGACTGGGACAGTCCGCAGTACACCCGTGAAGAGGTGACGGCCGCGTTCACGGAGGCGCGGCGCTTGGGCCGCCGCCGCGCCGCCCACGCCATGGGACACGAGGGGGTCAACAACGTCGTGTTGGGCGGCGTCGAGACGGTCGAGCACGGCTGGTATATCTCCGAGGAGAACTGCAGCAACATGATCGAGCACGGGACGTACCTCATCCCGACGCTCGGAAACGTCCTCGACATCATTCACAAGGGGCCCGCCCTGGGAATGCCGTGGGCGGAGATGATGGCGGAGGACGAGGAGGCGATCTTCGAGCGCCATCGCATGGCCGTCGAGATGGGAGTCAAGATCGCCATGGGCTCCGACTGCGGCGGCAACGAGGCCCGCCTCCACGGCGACAGCCTCCTGGAGCTTGAGTGCTACGTGCGCTGCGGTATGACGCCCATGCAGGCGCTCGTGAGCGCTACCGGCGAAGCAGCCAACGCGGTCCACATTGAGGATGAGGTCGGGACGATCGAGGTGGGGAAGCTGGCGGACTTCGTAATTATCGAGGGCGACCCGACGGCCGACATCTCGCTCACCCGAACGGGAATCGTGGGCGTGATCCAGGGAGGCGACGTCAAGCGCGACGACCTGGGGATACTGGGCGATCTGCGGCTGGACCCTGGCGCGCGCTCCAACGAGGTGGTCCTGCTGGGCAAGCTCGGGAAGCTGGGCTAGAGCTCGAGGCGAGTGCCAATCCCGCGCTCCCGCGCCCGCTGATAGGCGAGGTCAAAGACGACGACGTCGATCGCCGAGAGGCCGGTCGAGTCCATGAGCGTCACCTCATCGTCGTGCTCGCGGCCGGGCTTGTCCCCGTTGACGACCTCGCCCAACTCCGCGTGCACGTCGGCGTCCGTCATGCTGCCGTCCGCGAAGGTGTGCTGAATCTCTCCGCCGATCTTGCACTGCTCCAGGCTGTCGACGACGACTTTGGCGCTGCGCACGACGGCGGGCGCGACCTCTTGTTTGCCGGACGCATCGGAACCGTAGGCGTTGATATGCATCCCCGGACGAACGATCTCCGGGGTCACGCGCGGCTCCCGCGAGCGGCTGCTGGCATAGACGATGTCCGCTCCTTCGATGGCGGCGGCGGCCGTCTCAACCGCCTGGACATCCGCGCCGTGGCGCTCGCGCATCGCCAGCGCGAAGCGCTCGCGCATCGCCGCGGTCCGGCTCCAAACGCGAACGACGCCCGCACGGCCGTACTGCTCGACATGGGCGTTCAGCATGTGCCGCGCAAGGTTGCCGGTCCCGATCAAGGCCAGCCGCTCCGGGTTCGCGCGCGCCAGGTATTTCGACGCGACGACGGACGAGGCGCCGGTGCGCATATTGGCCAAGTACTCCGCCTCCATGATCGCAACCGGCTCGCCGGTTTCCAGCTTGGTCAGCACGGCTACCGCAAACAGCCCCGAGATGCCGTGCTTCGCGGGGTTATCGCCGTAGCCGAAGCCCAGCGTGGAGCACAGCGTGGACACCGGATCCATCGTCGAGGCGCGGTAGTCGATGTCGCTGTTGGGGATCTTGGTGTGGAAGGCAACCATGGGCGAGAAGCTGGCGGGATTCTCGCCCGCCTTGCTCTTCACGAACAGCCCGTTGGCGCGCTCGGTCGCATCCAGCATCTCCCGCATGTGCAGGAGGGGCTCGATCTCGCGTCTGGAGAGGAAGAGGATCTCGGTCATGCGTCGCCCCACCTTGCGCCCTGCACCGGCGCACTGCCAGGCTAAGCCGTCAAGCCCGCCTGTCAAGCAGGCTCCCGCCGCCGTCAGGCCTGGCAAACTATGATCCGCTTGGCCGTGGCGAGCAGGAGGATGGATCGAATGCCCGAGACGAGCACCCAGATTACTGTCACGAAAACCGCCAACGGCGAGTTTCAGGTCGACGTTCGCGACACCGAGGGCGAGACGCACCACGCCGTGCGGGCAGATGAAGCCACGATCGAGAAGTTCGGCCACGGGCAGCCGGCCGAAACCGTCGTCGAAACGTCGTTCCGCTTCCTCTTGGAGCGCGAGCCGAAGGTCTCGATCCTCGGGAACTTCGAACTCTCGATCATCGGCAGGTTCTTCCCCGAATACGAAGCCGAGATGGAGCGCCGCCTGGGCGGCGAGCCCACCGGCTGATCCTCAGCCGAGGGGCAGACCCAACTGGGTAAGCGCGATATCGCGCAGCTTGAACTTCTGCACCTTGCCGCTCGAGGTCATCGGGTACTCGTCCAGAAAGAGGACGTGACGCGGGATCTTGAAGGTCGCGACCTTGCCCTTGCAGTGGGCAATCAGCTCGGCGGCGTCGAGCTGAGCGCCGGGCTTGAGGCGCACGCAGGCGCAGGCGACTTCAGCCAGCCGCTCGTCCGACACGCCCACAACCGCCACCTGGGCGACGGCTTCGTGAGTCAGCACGAGCGCCTCCACCTCCGCCGCATCCACGTTCTCGCCGCCCACCTTCAGCATGTCCTTGTAGCGGCCGAGGAAACGGATCGTGCCGTCCGCGCGCTCAATCCCGCGGTCGCCCGTGTGCATCCAGCCTTCGCCGTCGATCGCCTTGGCCGTTTCCTCGGGCTTCTTGTAGTACCCCTGCATCACGCCGTAGCCATGGACCAGGATCTCGCCCGGCGTCCCGTGCGGCTGCTCGGCGCCGGTGTCGGGATCGATCACGCGGAACGTGTAGCCCGGCATGGGCGCGCCGGACATCGTGCAGCGGTCGTCCTCGCTATCGAGGGGGAAGCTCTGCGCCGCGCAGTTGTGCAGCTCGGTCATGCCGTAGGCGCTGATCGTGTCGCACAAGAGCTGCTGAGCGCGGCGCGCCGTCGGCTCGGAGCTGGCGAGGCCAGCGCTGCAGATTCCGGAACGGATCGTCGATCGGTCGGTCTTCTCCAGATCGGGGTGGTTCATCAGCTCACGGAAGTGGGTATCGAAGCCATGAATCAACGCGATCCGTTCCGCTTCGATTAGGCGGAGCGCCTCCCCCGCCTCGAACCGTTCCATCAGCACCTGCCGCGCGCCGCTCACCACGGACATGTAGGGGCCCTCATACAGTCCGAAGGCGTGGAAGAGCGGCAGGTAGGTGAGGATGGCATCGGGCGGGCGAATCGCCTGACGGCTCGCCTGGTCCGTGACGTTGCGCAGAAGGTCATGGCAGTGCATGACGCCCTTGGGAAAGCCGGTCGTTCCGGAGGTGTAGAGCATGATCGTGGTCGCATCTGGATCGACCGACTCTTGCCGGGCACGCCGGTCCGCTTCCGGCACCGCTTCCCCGCCCTCCACGACGTCCGTCCAGCGCAGCGTGCCGGGAGAGAGCGCCTCGTCCACGACGATGACGCGCCGCAACTCCGGAAAATCCTGCGACTGCAGGGCGGCGGGGGCGGCGATCGCATCCAACTCGGGGATCAGGACGCGCACCATCGACAGGTAGTCGATCGGGCCGGACCGGCGCGCGGTGATCAACGTGGTGGCATCCGACTGCCGGACCACGTACTCCAAGTCGTTCGTGCGGAAGCGGGTGTTGATCGGCACCAGCACCGCCCCGACCTTCGCCGCCGCGAAGAGGATGTGAATCCATTCAGGCCGGTTGTCGAGCCAGAGGGCAACCTTGTCGCCCGGCTGCACCCCGGCTTGGATCAGTCCCCGAGCGGCGCGGTCGCAATCGTCGCGCAGCGCCGCGAAGCTCCAGCGCCGCCCTTCGAAGAAGAGCGCTTCCAGGTCGCCCCAGCGCTGCGCGGCGCGATCGACCGCATCGCCGACCGTTAGCTTGTCGATCCAGCGACTCATGATGCCTCCGTAGCAGCCCCCTCGCACGTGTCCGAACGTCCGAGCTGGCGGCCTATTCTATCGATCCGCTGCGCTAGGCGATCAGGATCACGCCCACAACGGCGAGCACCGTGCCCACCGCCACCCAGATGGTGATCCGCTCCCGCAGGAAGAACGCGCCAATGGGCAACGCCATGAGCGGCGCCAAGGAGTACAGAATGACGGTCCGGCCCGTGCCGATCTCCTCCAGTGCGACGATGAAGAGCAGGCCCGCAACGCCATTCGCCAGCACGCCCGACACCAGCAGGATCGTCAGAGAGCGTCTGCCGATGGCGAGCCGACGCAGGTTGGACTCCGGCTGCATCATGGCCGCCACCAGCAGCACGGCCGCCGCGACCGGCAGCCGCGCGGTGCCGACCGCGGACTCGTCGAATTGATCGCCCGCGGCTTGGAGCCACACCGCGGCGGCGCCCCAGGCAAGGCCGTTGAGCGCCGCCAGCACGATGCCGAGCTGCAGCGTAGGCCGGACTCGACCGATCAAGGGGAGGCGCACATCGGCAGCGCCGTAGGGCAAGATGTGCGGGCTGCCTTCGACGCCGGCGGCCCGCGCCCGGCCGTGCAGCACGACGAGGTACACCCCTACGAGAACGAGAATGGATCCCACCGCGACATCCCAGTGGACGGCCTCACCGAGAAAAACCGCGGCTAAGAGGAAGGCAAAAAGGTTGTAGAGCACCACCACCGTGGTAAAGGCGCGCGTCATGCCGATCGTCGCGACGGCGGCAGCGTAGAGACTCTCCCCAATCGCCAGCGCCAGCAGACCGATCGCGGCCAATTCCGCGAACTCGGTGAGGCTCATGCGGCCGAAATCGCCGGCCGCACCGACCGCGAAGATCACGACGAGAAAGAAGGCCAGCGCCGAGATGAGCCGCAGGGTGCTGGCGGACAGCGTATCGACGCGTTCCGCTTGCGAGGCGAGCAGCGCGCTGGAGATCGCCCAGCTCGCCGCTCCAGCCAGCGCGACCGCTACGCCCACACCCGCTCCGTCCTCCGCGCCGCGGCCGGCTGTTCGTCACGCGTGTGACCAGCGTCGCGCCACCAGTGTAAGGGCGGGTGACCGTACGCGCGCTGCGTGATGATCGCTTGCAGCGTCGATCGGCGACTCCTAGCATTCCCGCGCCCCCCATACCTGCGAAGGAGTGCGGCATGGAGACGATCCGGTTCCCCAGCGGCGGCGTGACCTGTGCCGGCGACCTCTATCTGCCCGAGGGCGCCTCCGCCGATTCCCCCAGGCCGGGAATCGTCCTGGGCCACGGTTTCACCATCACCAAGCAGTCGCTGACCGAAGAAGCAACGTTTCTCAGCAGCAACGGCTACGTCTGTCTCGCCATCGACTACCGCACCTTTGGTGAAAGCGACGGCGAGCCGCGCGGGCAGTTATTCCCGCTCAACGAGGCCGAGGACATCCGTAACGCGGTGAGCTACCTGCAGCACCGGCCGGAGGTCGATGCGGAGAAGATCGGCTTCTGGGGCGCTAGCTTCGGCGGGGCGCTGGCGATCTACACAGCCGGCGTCGACCGGCGCATCAAGGCGTCCGTCGCGGTCGTGCCGGTGATTAACGGCCGCCGCTGGCTGCAAGCGCTGAAGACCAGCGCGGAGTGGGAGGAGTTGCTCGATCGTCTGGAGGCCGATCGCGACCGCCGCTACCAAACGGGCGAGAGCGAGCGCATCCCATCCACCGGCCGCAGCCGCCGCGCGGCGCTCACGCTGACCGATCGCACGGTCCAAGCCTTCCAGTCGGCCGTCGAGAAGCTCGGCAAGATGCCCGTGGTGAACGACCTGGAGGTCACGGTCGAATCCCTGGAGAAGATCATCGAGTTCAGCCCCGACGACGTGATCCAGCATATCGGCCCCCGGGCGCTCATGATCATCACGACCTCCGGCTGGGACGTGGTCCACCTCCTCGAACACATCCAAGACGCCTACGCGAAGGCGAACGAGCCCAAGAAACTCGTCTTGCTGCCCTATACGGAGCTAGACTTCTATATGGAGCCGGGCCGCAGCACGGGGCTGCGCCACGCGCTGGAGTGGTACAACCAGCACATCCCCATCGGCGGCTAGCAGCGCGCTCCCACCCGTCTCCCCGTCCGATCGTCACCGGAAGGATGCACCATGCCCGGACAGAGCGAGCCCATTCTCTACGAACAGGAAGGCGCCATCGTCACGGTCACGCTCAACCGCCCCGAGGTCATGAACAACTTCGGCGGCGGCTTGATCGAGGGACTCGCGGCCGCCGCCGACCGCTTCGACGCCGACCCCTCGGCGCACGTCATGATCCTGACGGGCAACGGCCGCGCCTTCTGCGCCGGCGCGGACCTGAAGGCCGCCGAGCAGCGTATCCGCGAAGGGGGATCGGTCTCGGACCCCTCGTCGGCAGGGGCGCGACAGCGCGAGGCATTCTTTGAAAACCCCAAATTCGTCCGGCGGACGAATCTCTTCAAGCCGATGATCGGCGCCATCAACGGCTACTGCGTAGCGGGGGGGCTCGAAGTGGCGCTGGCCTGCCACTTCCTGATCGGCGCCGAGAGCTCCAAGTACGGGATCCTCACGCGGCGCTGGGGCGGCCCCACGGTCGACGGCGGGACCTACCGTCTTCCACTCTGGGTGGGCCTCGGCAACGCGCTTTACCTGCTGCAAACCGGGAAGCAGATCGACGCCCAGGAGGCGTTCCGCATCGGCTTGATCCAAGAGGTGGTCCCCGACGACGAGCTTCTGCCGCGCGCGCGTGCGATCGCCGAGAACCTGGCCACCGTGCCGCAAGGGGCATTGGTGGGAGATACCGAGGCGACGCTGCGGGGGCTCGGCCGTCGATACGACGACGGGCTCGCGCTGGAGGCCGTCATCGCCAGCACCGTGCACATGTCGGGCGAAGCCGTGGGGCGCTTTGTACGCAAGGACTACGACCCAGAAACGGGCCAGTCGAAAGCATCCGGCTAACAGCTGGCCTCACCGAAGAAACCGAGGCGAGAGCTAGCCTTCCGCCGCCGCCGCGATCACGGCGGCGATGACGGCTTCGGCCGGGAAGGCCGACACCAGGGTGCCGTTCACGAAGATCGTGGGGGTGCCCCGAACGCCGTAGGCCGCCGCGATCTCCCCATCTTCCGTGATCCGTGGGAGATGCATCTCGCTCTGCAGACAGCCGCTGAACGCGCTCGTGTCCAGTCCGAGATCGGCCGCGATCTGCAGAAGGTGCTCGTCCACCGGCACGCTGCCGCGGCGCCGTTCAAAGATCTGGTCGTGGAAGGGCCAGAACGCTCCCTGATCCGCCGCGCACTCCGTCGCCAGAGCGGCCTGCACACTGTTCTCGCCGAAACGGATCTGATGCCGGTAGGTGAGCTTGGCGATCCCGGTTCGGACAAGCTGCTCAAAGAGGACCGGCTCAACCTGAGCCGCCCAATTCCTGCAGGCTCCTCACTGGAAGTCGCTGAAGTCGATGATCTCGACCGTGGCCTCCTCGAAACCAACCGTCTTGCGGTCGACGGGCACGCCATCGTGGAGAGCAGCCACTCGTGGCTCCACGACGGGCTCCTCAGGCGGCGCTGGCGTTTTGATCGCTTCCGCTTCCGCGATCCCGGCCTCTTCCGAAGGGGGCGCGTCGGCTTGAGGCTCCGAAGCACCCACCTCGGGGGCATCCGGCGCGCCGTACGCTGGGGTCTCCGCCACGGCCGGCGCGCTGGGCTCCGCCGTCGCCACGGCCGGCGCACCCGCCTCTTCATCCGCCGCGGCAGGGACACTCGACTCCTCAGCCGCCACGGCCGGCGCGTCCGGCTCCTCGGCCGCCACGGCCGGCGCACCCGCCTCCTCGGTCGCCGCAGGCGGCGCGCTCGGCTCCCCATCCGTCACGGCCAGCGCGCCCGACTTCTCCGCACCGCCGCCGCAGGCCGTCACGACGAGGACCGCGAGAGCAATGCAAGATCCGAGTAGGATCGTCTTGGGCGCCGCGAACAGTCGATCGCGCATCACCGATCAACTATATCCCATCTATCCCACGCTCAACCCCGCGATTGCGTCCAACGCCCGCCCTAATATGGGACCGTTGCGTGTTGAAGATGAGCAAGGACCGCGACCAGATTGGGCAAGCCACGAGCCGGCGTTGCGCACCCGGGGAGTACCACCAGGCAATGCGCTGGAGACGCTGAGAGGGGGACCTTTGGCAGCGAGGCAGGCGACGGCGCTCCCAAACCAGGAAGTCGGAGAGGCTTCCCTGACATGCGCATCCTTCCCCAGCGATCCGCTCAACGCCGCGGCAGGTGAGCGATGAGCGGCGTGCTGCGCGGCCTCCGCGTGATCGAGGGCTCCGCCTTCGTCGCCGCGCCCAGCGCCGGCATGACGCTGGCGCAGCTCGGCGCCGAGGTGATCCGCTTCGATCCCGTCGGCGGCGGGCTGGATTATCGACGCTGGCCGCTCGGCGAGGGCGGCGCAAGTCTGTATTGGGCGGGTCTCAACAAAGGCAAGCGCTCCATCGCGATCGATTTGCGCCGCCCCGCCGGCCGGGAGCTCGCCGCCGCCCTCATCACGGCGCCCGGCGCCGGCGCCGGTCTCTTCCTCACCAACTTCCCCGCCAGCGGGTGGCTCGACTATGAGGCGCTGCGTGCAGGCAGGCCGGACCTGATCATGGTCAACATCCAGGGCAACCCGGACGGATCGTCGGAGGTCGACTACACGGTCAACCCGGCCACGGGCTTGCCGGCGCTCACGGGGCCAGCCGACGATCCAGCCCCGGTCAACCACGTGCTGCCCGCCTGGGATCTCCTGACCGGACAGGCGGCCGTGGTGGCCCTGCTCGCCGCCGAGCGACAGCGGCGGCAGACCGGCGAGGGGCAATTGGTGCAGATCGCCCTCTCCGATATCGCGCTGGGCGCGATGGGCGCCCTCGGGTTCCTGGCCGAGCACGAAGCCTCGGCCGAGATGCGACCCCGCTACGGCAACGACCTCTACGGCGCCTTCGGCCGCGACTTCGCGACCAAAGACGGCCGGCGAGTGATGATCGTCGCGATCACGCCACGGCAGTGGGATGCGCTGGTGCGGGTCACGGGCATTGAGGAGAGCGCCGCCGCGATCGAGCGCGACCGGAGCCTCGATCTCAGCGACGCCGGTGATCGCTTTCGCGCGACGGACGCCATCGCCGCCCTGCTCGCGCCCTGGTGCGCCGCCCGCACGCTGCCGGAGGTGCGCCGCGCGTTCAAGGAAGGAGGCGTGGCCTGGGGGCCCTATCAGACGATCCCCCAACTCCTGGCCGACGATCCCCGCTGTTCCACGGAAAACCCGCTGTTCGAGCTGGTCGACCAGCCCGGCATCGGGCCGACGCTCACGCCCGGGTCCCCCCTGGCGTGGAGCGGCATCCCTCGCGCCGCGCCCGCGCCCGCGCCCACGCTCGGCGCGGATACCGACGCGATCCTGCGCGAGGTGCTGCAACTGAGCGACGCGGCAGTGCGCCGTCTGCACGACGACGGCGTGGTCGCCGGCAGCGACCCGGTCACGGCTCATGGCTGACGACGACCGTCAATCGAGCGGCCCCGCCGACTACCGCGATTGGATCGGCCGGGAATGCCTGGAGCACGATACCGTCGCGCTGCAGCCGGTCCGCCGTCTCCTCGCCACGCTCGACGATACGGACACGCAGCTCAACCTCGGCGATCCGCTGCCGCCGCTGTGGCACTGGCTGTTCTTTCTTCCCGAGGCGCCGCAGCGGGAGCTGGGCGCGGACGGTCATCCGCCCCGGGGCGGCTTCCTGCCGTCCGTCCCGCTGCCGCGGCGGATGTGGGCGGGCGGGCGTCTCCGCTTCCACCGCGCCGTGCCCATCGGGACGCCCCTGCGCCGGCTGGGCCGCGTGGCGGAGATCGCCGAGAAGACGGGCCGGACGGGGCCCCTCGTCTTCGCGACGGTCGACTACCGGCTTCTCGACGGCGACGCCCTGTGCATCGAGGAGCGCCAAGAGATCGTCTATCGCGACTTCGGCCCGCCGCTGGCGCCGCCGGAGCCTGCGCCCGCGCCGCCGGAAGCGCCGGCGGGCGCCTGGAGCCGCGAGGTGACGCCCGACCCGCGCCTGCTCTTCCGCTACTCGGCGCTGACCTTCAACGCCCACCGCATCCACTACGACCGCTCCTACACCGTGGAGCGGGAGGGCTACCCCGCTCTCGTCGTCCACGGCCCCCTGATCGCCACCTTGCTCTTGGATCTGGTGCGCCGCAACAGCGACCGCGCCGTGGCGCAGTTCGACTACCGGGCCAAGGCGCCGATCTTCGACACGCATCCATTCCGGCTGCTGGGCGTTCCCCACGCAGGAGAGCGCGTCGCATTGACCGCGATCCGCTGCGACGGAGCGGTCGCGATGTCGGCGGAGGCGCTCCTTCGCTGACGGGCGCGCGCAGGGCCCTGCGGCCTCCAGGGTCCTGCCCCGCCCCCAGATCCAGACGGCGTTCACCCAGGCAGGCGACCACAGGGCGCGGCTCGGCTAGCCTAGAAGAGATAGATCTCGGCCCGGAGAGAGGATGCGCTGTGCCGCCGGCCGGCATCCCAGAGATCGTCATCGATCGACTGCCGCTGTACGTGCGGGCATTGGCGCTGCTTGCGACCAACGGGCAGGAGATCATCAGCTCCAAGGAGCTGGGCGAAGAGCTGGGCGTGACGCCGGCCCAAATCCGCAAGGACCTCTCCTACTTCGGCCGTTTCGGCAAGCAGGGCAGCGGCTACAACGTCGCCCAGCTGCTCGACGAGCTGCGGGAGGTGTTGGGGCTCACGCAGCGCTGGTCCATGGCGCTCCTGGGCGTGGGGCGCCTGGGACGGGCCATCCTGAGCTACGGCGGCTTCGGCTCCCAGCAGCTCCACGTCGCCAAGGCCTTCGACTCCGACCCGGCGGTCATCGGGACGGAGATCGGCGGCGTGGTGGTGGAGGACATCAAGGATGTCGCGGCCAGCCTGGAGGCCCTGCCCGTCGAGATCGCCATCGTGGCCGTGCCGCCGCACGCGGCCCAGCCGGTGATCGACGCACTCGTCGCCGCCGGCGTGCGCGCCATCCTCAACTACGCGCCGATCGCCGTGCGCGTGCCCCCCGGCGTCCGCTGCCGCAACGTGGACCCCGTCGTCTACCTGCACGCCATGACGTACCACTTGAAGAGCGACGCCCGCGGCGGCTCCGACGCAGCCCCGGTTTCTTAGGAAGTTTCTTAGGAAAAAGCCGGGCAAGCTTCCGGACCCTAGCCGCAGGACGGGTCCAGCGTCGGGTAACTCAACCAGCAGCGCGGTTTACATGCGGACGAACAAGGGCTTCCAAGGCACGCGTCACGCTGGCTGATCGATCTCGAAGACCTTCAGCACTTCGTCGCCGTAGTGGTTGATCACCTTGACGGCGATCTTGCCGCTCGCGGGAGGCGGGAAGGGGCGACTGCGCGTCGCGTAGAGCGACGCCCACGCTTCCTCGTCGATCTCAGCGCGGAGCGCGCGCTTGAGCCGATCGTAGGGCTCGTCCGCGCCGGTGAAGTAGGCGTGGCGCACGAAGAAGCTCTGCTCGTCGTAGTCGCTGTCGATGAACCAGCAGGCGATATCATCCGTGGAGGCGGATCGCACCGCGCCGGTGGTCGGATCGTAGACATCGACGCCGCGTATCTCGACGACGATCGCGCCATCCGGCGTTCGCTCGATCTCAACATCCGGCTCGCCGAAGACGGTGAAGAGGTTGCCGGCGCCGGTCTTCTTCAGTAGCTCGTCGCCCATCGCGAGGTCGGGGTTCATCCGCGCGAGCATCACCGGCAGCTTGCCGTACTTGCGTTCGCTCTCGGCGACGGCGAAGCTGTCATCCTCGCCGCTCCCAGCGCCCGGCGCGGAGGCGAACTCCTCTGTTTTCTCGCCGGCGCGGGCGTCGAAGGCGAAACCGCAGACCACGAGCAGGTCGTAGCCGAGGCCGCGGATCGCCGCCTTCGCCGCCCGCTCCACCTGCTCCGCGCCGACCGTCCCGTGCTCGGGGCCGATCGAGACGGCGACGCGCCGGGGCGTGCCGCCCTTGTCCTCGAACTCGCCCTCGGCGTGAATCCAGGGATCGCCCGCCAGCGGGTCGAGGCGCGAGAAGACGAGCCGCTCGTCACGCTTCGTATTCTGCACGCCGGCTTTGCCGAGATTCTCGATGATGGTGGCGGCGAAGTCCGGGCGCACTGGATCTCCCGTCGCCTCGCGCACCGCGGCGGGCACATCCTCGTCGGCGGCGATCATGCGGTGCGGCGAGAGGCTCTCGACGGTGAACGGGCCGGCGACGCGCACACGGCTGCTGTCCTCGTAGGGTTGGTCGTAGAGGATCTCGCTCTCCGAGTTGCGGGCGATCGACTCGTCGATCTCACGCTGGCGGGCGAGGCGCTGCTCCCACCACTGCTTGTGCGCCGCAGCGGCCGGGGCCGGCCACGCCTCGCCGGCCTTGCGGGGAACCTCCCACTCCTCCCAGGACTCGCCCAACGCATCGTTGAGCGCCGCGCGCAGCGGTTCGAGGCGCTCCTGGAAGCGCTCCCAGATGTCGTCGATCTCCTCGTTGTTGGCGATGTCGCGCAGTTGGATGTGCGGCGCGCGCCTGTAGACGAAGCCCTGCCGTACGTCGCCCGAGGTCGGGCCGTCGCCGGCGGGCCGGCCGCTGACCTTCGCCTCCTGCGCGCGGCCCTCGGGCGTGTCGGCAAGGTGATAGTACGGATAGCGGGCCGCCATCAGCCGCGTGCGCGCCAGCGTCAGCGCCACCCGCGACGTGTCGACCGTGATCCAGCGCCGTCCCCACTGCTCGGCGACGTACGCCGTCGTGCCGCTGCCGCACGTCGGGTCGAGCACGAGGTCGCCGGGATCCGTCGCCATGAGAATGCAGCGCTCGATGACTTTGTTCGTGGTCTGAACGACATAGATCTTCGGGTCGTTGAAACCCCCGGACTGCGTATCGAGCCACATGTTCGTGAGCGCCGTAGCTGCGAACGAGTCCCAGTACAGCTTGTGGTGGACCGAGCTTCCTGAACGGAGAATCTTGCCGGCGCGGACCAGCCGGTCACGGCCGACACGCTTTACTTTCCAGTGCTGGTTCGCAGGGGGCTCGAAGACACTCCCCTCAAAGACGAACTCTTGGTCACCGGAACTTCGACCCTCGGACAAGAGCGGCCCGCTCCGGAATATTCGTGCTCCATCCGGGAGTGCTCTGCGGCGCTGCCGCTCATCTCTCGTCATGCGACGTATCGTCCCGTCAGACAGCTCTAGCAGCACGTAATTCGGGTCGGTCATCGGAGGCTCTGGTTGTAGCTGGAATATCTTTCTGGTCTTCGCAAGAGAAGCGTCACGTGCATACCAAAGCACGTGGTCGGAGACGTTCCCGATCGCAGCCTGACCGAAGCCTCCGGTCTTCTGGAACGTGACACTTGACACGAAGCCGTCACTGCCGAAGACCTCATCCAGCAGTGAGCGGACGAGATGCACGTTCTCATCGCCGATCTGGACGAAGATGCTGCCCGTCTCGTTGAGCAGCTCGCGAGCAACCCTGAAGCGATCACGCAGGTAGGTAAGGTAGGAGTGGATGTGGAGTTTCCAGGTGTCGCGGAAGGCGCGCACCTGCTCGGGCTGCCGCGTCGTGTCCTCGGCGCGGCCGTCGCGCACGTCGCGCTTGCGGGTGGAGACCTGCCAGTTGGAGCCGAACTTGATGCCGTAGGGCGGGTCGATATAGATGCACTGGACCTTGCCGCGCAGCCCCTCCTTCTCCGCCAGCGAGGTCATGACCAACAGTGAGTCGCCGAGGATCATGCGGTTGGACCAGTGCTGGTCGTGCTCGTAGAACTCCAGCTTCCGCTCCAGGTCGTCCAAGCCGTTGAAGTCGGCGAAGAGGTCGAGCTGGTGCGCGCCCTGCGGATGGCCGTTGCGCCGCAGATCCTCAATGATCGCCTGCGGCTGGATCTTCTCCTGGATGTAGACGGGCACGACGGGTACAACGAGGTCGTCGCCGTCGAGATCATCCTTGCCCTGCCAGACGAGCTGGGGGTCGAGCGCGGGATCGCGCGGCCAGCGCAAGTGGTCGCGGATGTCCTCCTCTTCGTCGGGGATGAACTCGCGCAGCTCCTCGGTGGGGATGTTCTTGCGGCTGTCCTCGTGCCGGATCGCGTCGATCCGGGTTCGCCTCTTGCTCTTCTTGCCGCGCCGCGGCGCCATCATCAGCCTCCCGCCGCCTGCGCCGGCAGGTCGCGCTCCGCGAGCCAGGCGCGCAGCTCGGTTCGCAGGTTCCACGGGTCGCGCGCCTCGAAGAAGGCCCAGCGGCCCCAGCCGCCGGCGTTGTTGAGGGCGGGCGCCCAGAGCGTGCGCGCCGCTTCCGCCTTGGCCTGCTTCTCGGGCAAGTCGCGCCCGCTGACCTCCAGGACGACGTTGAGCAGGTCGCCGGGGCCATGCCCGTCCTCAACGTGGGCGATGAAGTCCGGATAGTACCAGCGCTCAACGCCGGCGTGCGTGTAAGGAATGCGGAACTCGCAGCCGTGGTTCTTCACGTAGTGCAGGACTTCCGGCATCGTCTCCAGGGTTTCGGCGGTTTTCTGCTCCCAGCTGCCGGTGTCGGCGACGACGTGCGAGACGTGGCACTTGGCCTCGTTCGTAACCATCAGTGGGCGCGTGGTTTGCAAGTCGACGAAGCGCGAGGAGGCGCGTGGGTTGTAGTGGTTGACGATCGGCTTGAGCCGCTCGGCGCCCGGCCCGGAACGCGCGATCGAACTGAAGATGCGCTCGGCGGCGCGGTCGCCGAGCCCGCCGACGAGCAGCAGTTGCGGATAGACGTTGTCCTTGAGAACAACGCACTCGCGCAGCCACTGGCCTGCGATGCGCAGCAGCGACGGGAATGCCCAAAGTTGCCAGTTACCATCGCCATCGCGGAACTTCCGCTCCAGCACGCGACGCGCGAGGTGGAAGGCGATCGTCTGCTCCCGTTGCGCGCGCAGTGATTCCAACGTGTGCCTCTTGTCTTCGCCGATGATCGAGGAAACGTGCGTCTCCGTTGGCACGTCCTGTGTAGAGATGGCCATCCGCGAGTCCTCGCCGAACTGAGCCGTCAGCCGCTGCGGTGCGATGTCGTAGCGGTAGCCGGTGAGGTTCGGGAACGTGATCTCGGCGTGAGCGCGATCCGGCAGAGCGCGTACACGGGCCGGCTGCGGGCCGTCAATGACGCCCGTCGCCGCGCCGGAGGCGGGGATGAACGAGAAGGGAACGCCGTAGACCTCAGCGTACTCAGCGTCGAACATTCCCTCCGTGTTCGGCTCGTAGCTGCGTCGTCGCAGCGCCCGTCCAACGACCTGCTCGCAGAGCAATTGCGTGCCGAAAGCGCGGACGCCGAGAATGTGCGTGACGGTGTTCGCGTCCCAACCTTCGGTCAGCATCGAGACGGAGACCACGCACCGGATGCGCTCGCCGAGGCGTCCCGGCTTGCCGACGGTGTTCATGACCTCGCGCAGTAGATCTTCATCGCTCAGCGCCTCGGCATCGCGGCCGGGATAGCGGCGGCGGTACTCACGCTTGAACTCCTCGATCTCGCGCTTCGCGACACGCTTAAAGGTGCCGCTCATCTGCTCGCCGGACTCCAGCTCGGCGCTGTCGATCAGGATCGTGTTCGGCCGATCGCTCCAGCGGCCATCCATCGTATTGCTGAAAAGCGGCAGGGCGCCGTCGTGAACGTACGGCCCGGCACCGTCCCCGCGCTGCTCCTCCCAACCGCCCACGAAGTCGTAAATCAACTTCGAGACGTTGGTGTTGTTGCAAACAATGATGAAGACGGGCGGCGAGCCGTGCTCGCGGGCGGCCGCATCGGCTTCCCAGCGCTCGTGGGAACGCTTGTAGTTGTCGTAGAGCTGGCGCAATGCCGCTTCCAGAGCTTCGGGTAAGTGCGGCTCGCCGGAGACCGTATCGACCTTACGCCCGTGCTTCGGAAGACCGTCGCGGATCTGGATCCAGAGGTTGCGATAGACCGGCAGATCCGAAGTTCCCGCATCGTCGCTAACCGGTACGCGTGGAACCTTCACGATCCCGCTCTCGATCGCATCGATCAGTGAGAAGTCGGAGACCACCCACGGGAACAACGTGCCTTCGTCGTAGCCGGAGCCGCGCAGAAAGAACGGCGTCGCCGAGAGGTCATAGACAACCTTGATGCCAAGTCTCCGCTGCACCGCCTGTAAGCCGGTGAGCCAGACGCGGGCATCCTCATTGCGCTGCTTGGCCTCGCGACGTTCGTCGGCGCTCAGTCGCTGCTTCTTCGCCGCCTCGCGCCCGCGGTAGCAGTGGTGCGCCTCGTCGTTGAAGACGATGATCTGCCGCTTCGTCCCGAGGCCGAGCTCGCGACGCAGACGCATCACCACCTGCGCCTCCGTCTCGACGTGTCCGACGCCTATGGGCGCACCGCCCGCCTCAATGATCGCCTGATGCAATTTGCCGGCGTCGCTCGTCTTGCGCGGTTGGAACTTGTGGTAGTTGGCTATATGAATCTTCGCCTGCCCGAGCCGATCGGTGAGATCGGGCGGCACGATGTCGCGCTCCGCGTAGTAGTTCCCCGGATCGCTCGGCAGTAGTACGCGCAGCCGGTCGCGGATGGTGATGCCGGGCGTCACTACGAGGAAAGCGTCGGTGAAGCGCGCGTCGCGTGATGCGGCGTGCTTGTTCAGCGACTGCCACGCGATCAGCATCGCCATCAGCACCGTCTTGCCGGAACCGGTCGCCATCTTGAAAGCGATGCGGTAGAGACCGTCGTTCCACTCGCGCGCGTGATCCCGCAGTTGGTTCTCGATCCAACTGTCGCCATGCCGCGACGCGACCTCTGCTAGGTAGATCGCGGTCTCGGCGGCTTCGATCTGACAGAAGAAGAGCTTGCGCTCACGGTCCGGCGACTGCCAGTAGTCGAGCAGGCGACGGGTGGTGCGCGTCACACCGACATAGCCACCATTCCGCCAGCGCACCACGCGTTCACGCACACGGTTGACGAACTCGTTCTCCTCGATACGGTCCTGCGTCCACTCTGCGGCAAGGGCAAGTTGCCCTTGGCTTCGCTTTGAAGCCGGCACCGGCACGAAATACGAACTCGGCCGCCGACCTTCGACGATGTCGCTTGTGATCCCTTGGTCGTCGAAGCGGAAGTGACGGCTCGGCTCCACGAACGGTGAATTGAGGACCGGGTTCTCGATGACGACGTTCGGCATCAGTACTCCCAGCACGTTTGCGCAGCCGTAGAGGCGAAGATTACAGCCTCATGGGAGAAGAGAGGGGTCCGAGGATCAGTACCCATCCACGAACTGGCCGAGTCAGCCGCTTGCGTCACCACTGCACAAACATCGGGATCAATGTTCCAAAACGACCAAAAGGGCAGTGTGTCATTCGCCTTGATTGTTCGTCTCTCGGGATGAGGTGCTCGAACCGGCTCCCTTCTCGGCGATCGCGCCGTCTATGCGTCGACGCCGACTGACCATGTGCTCGGGCGAAGAGCTGGGCATTCGGCGTCTCGCGAGGCTACCGCTCTGAGCCCGGCCCGCCTGTGGATGAAGGGGAAAACGTCCACGGTTCGCGACCATCCCGGTGGGCCTACACGTACTGTACTGCGAACTTTCTCGTGGGCGGTCTCGCTATAGACCGCTCTGACCAAGCGGAGACTGGTGAAGACCATCCCTCCAAGACAGTACCCGCGCTTCGACACTTCCCAACGCTCAGTCTGCGAGTGCCTTCAACAGAGCCTCGCGGGCGTCGGAGTAGTAGAGGATTGTGAGCTTCGTGGCCATCTCGTCGGAGAGGTCGTTCAGCTGTTTCCTGGCCGAGATTGACACCAAGAGGGCGCTGGCGGCCTTCTCGACAGCCAGTTCCGCGACCCTCACAGGGTCGTAGACCGGGTCGATCGCGCCACCGAGATTGAGTCCACCCACGGCGACCAAGGCCTCGCGCAGGCTCTTGCCAAGCAATGCACTGCACAAGGCGAGTAGCGCCGGAAGCCCCAAGAACGCCCCGCTGCGGGATGCGTCGAAACTGCGAAGCTGCACCAAAAACTCGTGCGCGCTTGGGCTCCGGTCGCCCACAAGCTCGTTGGCGCGCGCCATCAGGTTGCCTTCCGCGTAGCGGACGCTCTCGCGGAACGGTCCCGGAGCTGGGACATTCGTGATCCGTACACCGGAACCCGGGTTCACGTTGACGTCGATACGGTAGAGCCCGGCGTGCTCATCTGGTAGAGGGGTAGGCGCTACTCGTTGCGGAGCGCGGCGATCGGGTCGACGGTGGTGGCGCGATAGGCCGGGTAGCTGCCGCTCGCGAAGCCCACGCCTGCCGCCACCAGGAACGCCATCGCGATGCTCCAGGGCTGGATCAGTGTCGTCATCTCCTGGCCGCCCAGTTCGCGCCCGTCGACGGCGAGCGAGGCGCCGATGCCGATCGCGATCCCCACGACGCCGCCGAAGAGGCTGAGCGTCAGCGCCTCGGTCACGAACTGCTTGACGATGTCGCCGGCCGTCGCGCCCACGGCGCGGCGGATGCCGATCTCGCGGGTCCGCTCGGTGACGGAGACGAGCATGATGTTCATCACCCCGATCCCGCCGACCAGCAGCGAGATGCCGGCGATGCTGCCGAGCAGGATCGAGAGGGTGTTGCTGACCTCGGTAGCGGCGCTGATCAGGTCGTCCTGGCTCTGGATCACGAAGTCCGGCTCGGGCGTCTCGTGGAGGAAGAGCAGCAACTCGCTGACCTCGTCCTTGACGCGCTGCTCGTCGGCGCCGCTGGCGGTCTGGATGTCGATCTGCGTGACGCGCAGGTCGCCGGTGGGCGTGTAGAGGAAGCGCAGGCGGCCGGCGACGCCGCTCAGCGGAACGAAGACCTGGTCGTTCGCCTCGCTCGCGCCGCCCTGCTCCTCGAGCACGCCGACCACGATGAAGGGGAACGTGATCCGCCCGCCCGCGAAGGAGAGCCGCACCTCCTGCCCGACGGGATCGAGGCCCCGGTAGAGGGTGTCGGCGACGCGCGCGCCCAGCGCGGCGACCAGCGAGCCGTCCTCGTCGTGCAACGGGGTGATGAAGGTCCCGGAGCGAATCCCCAGGTCGCGAACCTCAGCGTACGTGCTCGAGGTGCCGACGATCTCCGCGCCGACGTTGTTCGAACCGGCGACCGCCTGCGCGTCGACCGCGATCTGCGCCGCGACCGAGACGACGCCGGGGATCGCGTTGTCGGCGATCGCGGTCGCATCGCCCTGCACCAGCGTGGACTGCGCGAGCCCGCCGAGGCCTCCCGTTTGCGAGGTCGTCGCCGCCACGCTCGACTCGATGAAGATCAGGTCGGTGCCGAGTCCCCGGATCTGATCCGTGACGCCGCGCTGCGTGCCCTGACCGACCGCGATCAACACGATCACAGAGCTGACGCCGATCACGAGGCCGAGCGAGGTGAGCGCGCTGCGCAGCCGGTTCGCGAAGATCGCACGCAGCGCGATGCGGAACGCGTCGAACGGGCTCACGGCACGGGCCCGTCCGCTGTCGCAGCCGCCACCGGGGCGCCGCTGTCCTCGATGATCCGTCCGTCGCGCATGCGCATGGTCCGGTTGGCATAGGCGGCGACCTCCGCCTCGTGCGTCACGAGCACGACCGTCAGCCCCTGCTGATCGACCAGCTCGCTGAGCAGCGTCATCAGCTCGTGTTCGGTCGCCGTATCGAGGGCGCCCGTCGGCTCGTCGGCGAGTAGCACCAGCGGGTTCACGACCAGCGAGCGCGCGATCGCGACGCGCTGCTGCTCGCCGCCGGACAGCTCGGTCGGCAGGTGCGTGATGCGGTCCTGCAGGCCGACGCGCACGAGCGCCTCGGCGGCGCGCCGCTTGCGGTTGGGCGCACCCTGGTAGATCAGCGGCAGATCGACCTGCTCGAGGGCGGTCATGCGTGGCAGCAGGTTGTAAGACTGGAAGACGAAGCCGAAGGCGCTGCCGCGCAGCCGTGCGCGGGCGTCCTCGGAGAGCTGCGCGACATCGCGTCCCCCGAAGCCGTACTCGCCGCTGCTGGGGCGGTCGAGCAGGCCGATGATGTTCATCAGCGTGCTCTTGCCGGAGCCGGACTGCCCCATGATCGCGACGAACTCGCCTCGCCCGATCTCGAGGCTCACGCCGGCGAGGGCATGCACCGCCGTCTCGCCGCTGGCGTAGATACGGGTCACGTCCTGGAGGTGGATCACTGGCCGCCTCCGCCACCTCCACCGCCGCCGCCGAAGAAGCGGCCGGGGCCGAAGGCTGGGAGCTGCTGCTGCGGTTGCCGCTGTGTGGCGCTGAAGGCGATGCCCGCGCTATCCGCGCCGATCAGCAGCACAGCGCCGGCCTTGAGGCCGCTCGTGATCTCGACGTTTGTGCCGTCCGACTCACCGATCTCGACAGTCACGCGCTCGAAGGCGAGGGCGGCCGGGTCGTCGCCCGCGGCGGGCGCCGGGATGGTGACGAACCACGCGCCGTCGAGCTGGCGCACGGCGGCGACCGGGACGAGCACCGAGGGCTCGCGCAGCTCGGTTAGGATCGTGACGCTGGCGCTCATGCCGGGTGCGGGGAGCGGCCGGGCGGCGAGTGCGCCCTGCCCGGTTGCGCCTGGCCGGCCGTCGGCGCCTTCTCCGCCGGCCGCCCCGAGCACACCCGCGGCGATCCGCTCGAGGAGCTGCGGCGGGATCTCGAAGCCCTCGGGCAGGTTCACGCCCTCCGGGAGCGGCTCGCCGGCCGCCAGCGCCTGCAGTACGTCGCGGATGGTCGTGCCCTCGGGAAGTTCGATCTGGGCGAGCAGTCCGCCGCCGGCCCCGGCGCGGCCGCCTGCACCGCCACCTGCATCGGCTCCCGCAGCGCCGAGGATCGCCGCCAGACCCCCGGTCTGGTCGCTGAGGACGGCAATCTCGCTCGCGACCTGGGCGATCTCCGCTCCGGCGAGAATCCGCGCCTCCACGTCGTACGTCACTACCCCCTGAGCGGCGTTCGGCAGGCGGCTGATCGACGCGATGCGCACCGGGTACTCGACGTTCTCGATGGCGTCGAACGATGCGAGACCGATCTGGCCGACCTCGAGGGCGAGCAGGTCCGCCTCGGTCACGGTAAGCGCGATCAGCATGCGGTCGGTGGTGCTCAGGGAGAACGCGGCGAAGTTGGCCGCCACGCGATCGCCGGGCTGCACGTTCACGGCCTCGACGATGCCGTCGAAGGGCGCAAGCACCGTCAGCTCCGCGAGGGCGGTGCGCGCCTCCTCGAGGGAGATCTCGGAGAGCCGCACGCTCTGCTCCTGCTGGGCGATCGCGTTCGCCGTCGCGCCCCCCGCCAGCTCGTCGTAGCGCGCCTGCGCGCTGGCGAGGCTGGCGAGCGCGGTCTCGAGCGAGGCGCGCGCCTGCTCGATCTCGCCCTCGTCGGCGGGTGCGCGCAGCTCAGCGAGGCGGGCGACGGCCGCAGCGTGATTCGCCCGCGCCGCCTCCACCGACCGCTCTGCCTGGAAGCGATCCTCCTCGCTGGGCTCCGCGGTCAACTCGGCCAGGCGGGCGACGGCCGCGGCGTGGTTCGCCCGGGCCGCTTCCACCGACTGCTGCGCCTGGTAGCGGTCCTGCTCGGAGACCGGCGCGAGCAGGTCGGCGAGCCGCTCCTCGGCGGAGCCAAGCGTCGTGACGGCCGACTGCCTGGTCGCGTCGGCGCTGATGAACGCGACATTGGCGTTGATCAGAGCGTTCGCCGTGCGCTGATAGTTGTTCGACCTGTCCTCGAAGGAGTCGCGGAGCACGGCGATCTGCGCGTCGGAGAGCGGCAACGCGGCTGCGCAGGTCGTTTCGGTCACATCGGGAAGGTGGTCGTAGCCCTCGCAGTACGCCTCGAACGCGTTCCCAAGGGCGTGCCACGCGTCGTCCGCCCCACTGATCGCGCCAGAGAGCTGCGCCTGCGCCTGCGCCACGGCGGACCGCGCGGACGCGATCTCCGTCTCGCTCGGGTCGGCGGTCAACGCAGCCAGCGCCTCCTCGGCGCTCGAGAGCTGACCGAGGGCGTTCGCCACCGCCTGCTCCGCGCTCGCCTGCGCGCTCGCCTCCGGCGGCTCGGACAGCCGCGCCTGCGCCTCTTCCGCGCTCGAGAGTTGCCCGAGGGCGTTCGCGACGGATTGCTCCGCGCTCGCCTGCGCGCTCGCCTCCGGCGGCTCGGAGAGCCGGGCCAACGCCTGCTCCGCGTTCACGACCTGCGCCTCGGACGATTCGATCGACTGCCTCGCGGACGCGATGGCGGACGCCTCGGGGTCGGCCTCGAGGGCGTCGAGGCGCAACTGTGCGAGGCGCAGCTGCACCTCCGCGGTCTCGACCCGCCGCTGCGCGTCGGAGTCGTCGAGCGTCGCCAGCGCGTCTCCGGCGCGCACCGTATCGCCGCTCTCCACGGCGACGGAGGCGACGATCCCGGCGGCGCCGAAGCTGAGGTTGGCGCTGCGCTCGGCCTCCGCCGAGCCGGACAGGTCGACCGTGGTGCTCAGTTGGCCCTCGACGGCTTCGGCACGCTGCGGCTCGGCGACCACCTCGGTGTCGTCGGGCTGGAGCAGCACGAACACGGCCACCGCCGCTGCGGCAATCGCCAGCGCGGCCGCCAGCACCAGCCAGCGCCTGCGCGAACGGCGGCCGCGGATCAGCAGATCGATGTCAACGTCGCTCATGGTCGTCTCTCACACCCCGATCGGAGAAGCTGGAACAGGTCGGCGCAACAGTGCACCGCGTCGCATAACGCCCTCGTAACCTCGCGCGCTCCGTACGTTACGTTCGCGTTAGGGTCGAAGGGGTAGCCTGCGTGTGGCCGGTGGGCTGCAGGAGCGACGCCTATGCGCGTGCTGCTGGTGGAGGACGAGCGCGACCTCGCGAACGCGATCGCGAGGGGTCTGCGCCGCGACGGGCTCGCCGTCGACATCGCCTTCGACGGCGCCACTGCCCTCGAGAAGGCAACGGTGCACCCCTACGACGTCGTCGTGCTCGACCGCGACCTGCCCCTCGTCCACGGCGACGAGGTCTGCCGCGAGCTGGTCGCTGCCGAGGGCGACTCCCGCATCCTCATGCTCACCGCCGCCGCCGCCGTGCACGACCGCATCGAGGGCCTCGACCTCGGAGCGGACGACTACCTCTCCAAGCCGTTCGACATCGGCGAGTTGCGCGCGCGGATCCGCGCGCTGGGGCGGCGTTCGCAGCCGGCGGCGCACCCGGTGCTCGAGCGCGGCGGCGTGGTCCTCGATGCCGCGCGGCGCAGCGCCACGCGCGACGGGCGCGAGCTCGGCCTCACGCGCAAGGAGTTCGTGGTGCTGCAGGTGCTGCTCGAGGCGGAGGGCGCCGTCGTCAGCCCCGAGGAGCTGCTGGACCGCGCCTGGGACGAGCACACCGACCCATTCACAAACGTGGTGCGCGTGACGATCATGAAGCTGCGCAAGAGCCTCGGAGAGCCGCCGCTGATCGAGACGCTGCGCGGCGTCGGCTACCGCATCCTCTGATGCGCTTGCCGGGCGCCGTGATTCCCCAGCCGTCGATCCGGCTGCGCCTGACGCTCTGGTACGGCGGGCTGTTCCTGCTGGCGGGCACGGTGCTGCTCGGGCTCAACTTCGCGCTCGTTGCCCGTAACTTCCCCTCCGACGGGGCCGACCTGCGCGAGAACGTCGAGCGCCGCTTCGACCTCGATCCGGGCGAACTGCGCGGGGAGGTCTTCTTCGTCGTCGAGCGGCCAGCGACGCCGGGACGGTCGGTTGGTCCGCGGCGGGGTGTCGCCGCCACGCCGCTCTTCAACAGCGTCATCTCGCACATCAAGACCGACACCCTCCAGCAGATCGTCTGGCAATCGGGTGTCGCGCTCGGGCTGATGGCCGTGCTCTCGATCGGCCTCGGCTGGTTCGTCGCCGGGCGGATGCTGCGACCCGTTGAGGAGATCGCAGCCACCGCGCGCCGCATCAGCGAGGCGAGCCTGGAGGAGCGGATCGCCCTCGGCGGGCCGTCCGACGAACTCAAGGATCTCGCCGACCAGTTCGACGCGATGCTCGATCGCCTGCAGACCGCCTTCGAGGCGCAACGCGAGTTCGTCGCCAACGCCTCGCACGAGCTGCGCACCCCACTCACGATCATCCGCACCGAGATCGACGTCACCCTCGACGACCCGGACTCCGGCCGCGAGCAGCTCGAACGGACCGCCGAGGTCGTCCGCCGTGCGATCGACCGCACCGAGGGCCTGATCGACCGCCTGGTGGTCCTCGCCCGCGCCGAGGAGCCGCTCCAGCGCGGCGAGGAGAGTGAGCTTGCCGACGCCGTCCGGCGCGCCCTCGACGCACGCGAGACGGAGATCGCCGAGCTGGGTCTCCGCGTCACGCTCGACCCCGGCGAGGCGACCGTCGAGGGCGACCTGATGCTGCTCGACCGGCTGGCCGGCAACCTCGTCGACAACGCCGTCGAGCACAACGAGCGCGACGGATGGATCGAGATCACGAGCGGACAGGACGAGCAGACGGTGACGCTGAGCGTCGCCAACGGCGGGCCGCTCATTCCCGAGGGCGAGGCGCCGCGGCTGTTCGAGCGCTTCGCACGGGCGGAGGGCTCGCGCACTCGCCCGCGCGGCGGCTACGGCCTCGGACTCTCGATCGTGCGCGCGATCGTGCGCGCCCACCGCGGCGAGGTGACGGCGCGTGCGCTGTCCGAGGGCGGCCTCACCGTCGAGGTTTCGCTGCCCCGCCGGCGCCAGGGTTCGTCCCAGTAGCGCCGCCGCGCCCTCAGCGCTCCATCAGCACCGCGCCCGCTCCAATACGCGGTCGAGGTCGATGATCACCGCGACGCCCCCAGGCGGTCCGGGTCGCGGTCGCGCTCAAGCCTGTGCGAGCCCTCGAAGATGGCGTCGCGGGCCTCCGGGTCGTCGACGATGCGTGCGCGGCCGTGGAACTGCCACATCTGGCGTTGAGCCGGGTGCGGTAGAGGAAGGCGATGCGCGGATTGACGGCGATCCGGCGCAGGATGTCGCCGGCCGGGTTCCGCACCCAGATCGCGAGTTGATCGGCACTGTGGACCTGCGTGCTGCCGTAGAAGGAGAGGCTCGGCTGGCCCTCGCCGTCGCCACCGATATGCCACGAATGCTGCAACGGATCCGACGATGGATCGCCGAAGCCGACGGAGACGATCTCGATCTACTGTTAACGGCCGTGGATGCGAAGGTCATAGCCTCGCGTGAACGGGCCGAGATTCGGGGCTCGGTACCAGCCTATGAGCAAGCTTCGCAGGCCGATTTAGTCACCATTGAACAAACATCGGCATGATGACGTGGACGTAGTTCTCGCGCTCGTCGGGGCGGAACACGCCCGGATTCGAGGGGCCCGTCGTCTCCAACCGGACCTTCCCCTTCTCCAAGACCTGTAGCACGTCCTGGAGATAGCGGTTGTTGAAGGCGATGCGGCCCTCCTCGCCCTCGATGGCGGCATCCATCTGTCCCTCGTGCTCGCCTTGCTCGTCCGCCCGCGCGGAGACGGAGACGCGCCCGCCGCCGTCCTCCGGGCGCAGCAGCACGCGCACGATGCCGCTGCCGTCACGCGCGAACACGGCGGCGGTCTTCACCTCGCGCAGGAACTCGCCGCCGTCCATGATCGCCCGCGTTTGGTACTCCGAGGGGATGAGTTGCTGGTAGCTGGGGAAGGTCCCCTGAATGAGCTGCGCCGTGAGCTCGATGTCGCTGAACTTGAGCAAGACCTGGCTGCGGGCGCTGTTGAGCTGCAGCAGCACGGGCTCGTCCTGCTCCGGCAAGAGGCGCCCCAAATCTTGCAGGGCCCGCGCCGGCACGATGATCTCGATCGGCTCCGGCAATAGCTCCGCGATGTCGAGGTGGTAGACGGCCAGGCGAAAGCCGTCCGCGCCCGCCAGGGTGAGGCGGCCTTCCTCGATCTTGAGCTGCACGCCCGTCAGGACCGGCC
Organism: Dehalococcoidia bacterium; assembly: GCA_963663895.2. Classification (GTDB taxonomy): domain Bacteria; phylum Chloroflexota; class Dehalococcoidia; order Bin125; family Bin125; genus JAPOXK01. The sequence continues at coordinate 543,889 of CAXXRD010000001.1, forward strand.
GACTGTCGTCCGTGGCGGCGGCGAAGCCCACGTGCTCCACCGCCTCTCGCAGGGCCTGCGGCTCCAAGCGGATCACGTCCCCTTCGGTGATGGACGGGATCGGGGGAAAGTCGTCCGCGTCCATGCCGCTGATGGAGGCCTCGTTGCGGGCGCAAACGATCTGCGCCTGCCGGGAGCGCGCGGCCACGCTGAAGTCGATCTCCGCCGACGGCAGCGAGGAGACGAACTCGCTGAGCAGCCGCGCGGGGATCGTGATCGCTCCGGGCTCCTCGACGCGCGCGCCCACCCACGAGGTGAGCGCGATCTGGAGGTTGGTGGCGGCGAGCTTGAGCCGGTCCTCTTCCGCGGAGAGCAGCACGTGCGAGGTCTGGGGCAGCGTGGGGCGCGACGCGACCGCGCGTCCCACAATATCGAGGCCTCGCTTGAGCGCCTCTTGCTGGACCGCCAGTTTCACCCGCAAGCCTCCACGGCCCTACAAATGCGAATCGATCTATGCGATTGACTGGATGATTGTAGAGCACCAGAGAGGCCAATAGCGACGCAACAGCGGGCAGTTGCGCGGCAGTCGACAGAAGTTCGTGGAGAAACGGTGGATAACGTGCGTTATCGGCTGCGAGCGACTTCGTCAAGGGCCTTCGCGATGGCGGATTCGGTGAAGGCGATCACTTCGTTGGTGTGCGCCAGCGAGACGAACATGGCCTCGAACTGGGAAGGCGCGACGTTGACCCCCGCGGCCAGGGCGGCGTGGCAGAAGCGTGCATAGGCCGCCGTGTCGCTGGCCTGGGCCGTGGCAAGATCCGTGGGCGGCTGGGCCTGGAAGAAGACGGTGAGCAGGGAGCCGGCGCGGCTCACCGTGACCGGCAGGGACGCGCGCCGCGCCGCCGCCGTGATCGCCGCCGCCAGCCGGGCGGCGCGCCGATCGAGCCGGTCGTAGACGCCGGGATCGCTCAGCTCGTCGAGCGTCGCGACGCCGGCCGCCATCGCCAGCGTATTGCCCGCCAGGGTCCCCGCTTGATAAACAGCGCCCAGCGGCGCCAGGTGCTTCATGATCGCCGCCGGGCCGCCCACGGCGCCGATCGGGAGCCCGCCCCCGATGATCTTGCCCAAGCAGGTGAGGTCCGGCGTGACGCCGAACTGCGCCTGGGCGCCGCCGCGGGTGAGGCGAAATCCCGTGATCACCTCATCGAAGATGAGGAGCGCCCCGGCGCCGAGGGTGATCTCCCGCAGCCCTTCCAAGAAGCCCGGCTGCGGCGGCACGAGGCCCATGTTGGCGGCCACCGGCTCCACGATCACGCCCGCCAGATCATCGGCGTAGGCGCGAACGATGCGCTCGACGCCCGCCAGATCGTTGTAGCGGGCGACCAAGGTCTCGGCGGCGTAGCTCGCGGGGACGCCGGCGCTGTCCGGCAAGCCCAACGTGGCGAGCCCCGACCCCGATCGCGCCAGCAGGCCGCCGGCGTGCCCGTGGTAGCAGCCGGCGAACTTGATCAGCTTGTTGCGGCCCGTATACCCGCGCGCGAGCCGGATGGCGGTCATCGTCGCCTCGGTGCCGGAGTTGACGAACCGCACCTGCTCGATCGAGGGGACCGCGGCCACGACCCGCCGCGCGAGCGCCGTCTCCAACTCCGTGGGGGCGCCGAAGGCCGTCCCGGCGGCGGCGGCATCGCGGATCGCGCCAATGACGGCCGGATGGGCGTGCCCCAGGATCAGCGGCCCGTAGGCGCACACGTAGTCCGCGTAGGCATTGCCGTCCAAGTCGTAGATGTAGGCGCCACTGCCGCGGTCGATGACGGGCGGCTCTCCGCCGACCGCGCCAAAGGCCCGCACGGGGCTATTCACGCCCCCGGGAAAGAGCTCCTGCGCGGCCTGAAACGCCGCCCGCGACCGCGGCCGGTCTCTCACGGCGCCGCCGCGGGAATGAGGCGCAAGAGCCCGCGCAGGTCGGGGAAGGTCCAAGTGGCCTCGAACGCCGGTTGATGGGAGGGCGTCTCGCGCTCGAAGCGCTGCACCCGGTAGACCGGCATCCCCACGCTGCGGGCGCCCGTGACGTCCGCGATCGGATGGTCGCCCACGTGCAGCACTTGCGCGGCCGGCAGGTCGAGCGCCCGCAGCACGGCCTCGTAGAAGGGACGGCGCGGTTTGTAGGCGCGCACGTCTTCCGACGACACGACAACGTCCACGCTGATCTCCGCGCCCCGCAGCGCCGCGGCCAGGTGCCCGCGATCGGCGTTGCTCGCCACCGCGACGGTCACGCCCGCCGCCCGGATCCCATCGACCACCTCCTTGCTCTCCTCGTAGGCCGGCGCCCGCCCGAGCTCGTCGAGCAGATAAGCCGTCGCCGCATGCGCATCGACCGCGCTGACCTTCCATAGATCGAGGGCGTAGCCGAAGAACAGCGGCCAGCTCTCTTGGAAGGTGCGGAACGGGGGCTCGGGCCCGTCCAGGGGCCGCTCCGGATCGAGTCCCATCGTCTTGGCGAACTCCCTCGCGGCCTTGATCCAGTCGTCCCAGACCGCGCCCGCGTCGGCGGCGACGCCGTGCCGGGCGAAGAGGGTGCGGATCGCCGGAACGAACGCTCGTTCGTCGAAGTCAATGAGGGTGCCGTAGCAGTCGAAGGCGACTGCCCGGATGTGCGAGAGGTCGACGCCCGCTAGTCCGTTGCTCGTTGCAGCCAGCGCGCCATCTCCTTGGCGTGATACGTGAGGATCAGGTCCGCACCGGCGCGCTTGATCGCGGTCAGCACTTCCGGCACGACACGATTCTCCTCCAACCATCCGTTGGCCGCAGCCGCTTTCACCATCGCGTATTCGCCGCTGACGTTATAGGCGGCGATCGGACAATCCATGCGATCACGCGCTTGGCGGATCAGATCCAGGTACGGGAGCGCGGGCTTCACCATCACCATATCCGCGCCCTCGGCAAGGTCTTGCGCGATCTCGCTCAGCGCCTCCCGCCCGTTGGGCGGGTCCATCTGGTAGCTCCGGCGATCGCCGAAGGCCGGCGTCGAGTCCGCCGCCTCGCGAAAAGGACCGTAGAAGGCCGAAGCGAACTTGGCGGCGTAGGCCAAGATCGCGACATCCGGCAAGCCCGCACCGTCGAGAGCGCCGCGGATCGCTCCCACACGGCCGTCCATCATGTCGCTGGGCGCCACGATGTCCGCCCCCGCCTCCGCCTGGCTCAGTGCCGTGGCGGCGATCAGCTCCACGGAGGCGTCGTTCTCGACCACGCCGCCCGCGCCCAGCACGCCGCAGTGGCCGTGATCGGTGTACTCGCAGAGACAGACATCCGTCATCACGACCAGGTCGGGATCGGCGTCCTTTAGCACCCGGACGGCCTGCTGCACGATACCGTCCGCGGCGTACGCTTCGGACGCCCGCGCATCCTTGCGAGCCGGAAGCCCGAAGAGGATGAGCGCGGGAATTCCGAGCGCTCGCAACTCGCGCGCCTCCTCCGGCAGTTGGTCGATCGAGAGGCGGCTCTGTCCCGGCATCGACGCAATGGGGGCGCGCACATCGCGGCCGTGCGTCACGAAGAGCGGATATACGAAGTCGTCCGCCGCCAGCCGCGTCTCCCGGACCATCCGTCGCATCGTCTCGCTCCGGCGGATGCGGCGGTGCCGGCGCGGAAGTGCGAGCCGTGTTGCGCGGTTCGTGTCAAGCATGGGATGTCACTTTACCGAATGCATCCTTGAGCGCCTTCACCAAGCCAGGGATCGTATGCTCCTCGCTGACTACATCCACGCGCAAGCCTAACTCGCGCGCCCTGGCGGCCGTGACGGGACCGATACAGGCCACGAACGGCTGCTCCAGCAGCTCCGTTCTCCCGTCCAACAGCTCGACACACCCTTGCACCGTCGACGAAGCGGTAAAGGTCGCGATGTCGATCTCCCCCGCCTCGAGCCGCGCGATGACGGCCGAATCGGCCGTGGCAGGTCGACGCGCGACGTAGAACACCACATCGTCGACGGTCGCGCCACGGCGGCGGAGCCCCTGGGGGAGGACCGTTCGCGCTCCGTCAGCCCGAGCGAGCAGCATCCGCGCCCCTTCCAAGGGATGATCGGCGAGGGCCAAAAGCAACTCCTCGGCCACGTACCGGGCCGGCACCACGTCCGCACGAATCCCCCGGCGGGCTAGCGCCCCGGCGGTCGCCTGGCCGATCGCGGCGACCTGGACACCGCCCAAGGCGCGGCTGTCATGTCCTGCCCGATCGAGCGCGGCGAACAGCTGATCAACGCCATTGGCGCTCGTGAGGATGGCCCAGTCGTAGCGGCCCGCGGCCAGATCGGCGACGGCGGCGGCCGTGGCGGCGCTGGGCCGTGCCTCAATCTCGATAGCGGGGAATTCGATCGGCTCGGCGCCTTCCCGGACGAGGCATCGCGCCATCTCGCTCACCTGCGTCCGTGTGCGGGTGATGAGAACCCGCTTGCCGAAGAGGGGTCGTTGGTCGAACCAGCGCAGCTTCGCCCGTAACGAAACCACCTGCCCCACGATGAGGACGGCGGGGGCGGCGAGGCCCGCTGCATCGGCCGCGGCGGGGAGTCGTGCCAGGGGCGCTTCCACGACCCGCTGCTGCGGCGTGGTCCCGCGCTCCACGAGCGCGGCCGGCGTGTTGGCCGGGCGGCCGTGCTCGATCAGCCGCTCGCACACCGCAGCGAGCGTCCGCCTCGCCATGAGGCAAGCGATGGTGTCGGGCCCGCGCGCGATCGCTTCCCAATCGATGGCGCTGTCGACCTTCAACGCATCTTCGTGGCCGGTGACGACCACGAAAGACGATGCGAGATCGCGATGGGTCACCGGAATCCCAGCATAGGCAGGCGCTGCAACCGCCGAGCCCACGCCGGGGACCACTTCAAAGGGAACTCCGGCTGCCGCCAGCGCTTCCGCCTCCTCGCCGCCGCGTCCGAAGACGAACGGATCGCCGCCTTTGAGGCGCACCACAGCCTTCCCGGCGCGGGCGCCGTCGATCAACGACCGTGCGATCTCGGCCTGCGGCATCGCCTGCGCGCCGGCTTCCTTGCCGACGAAAACGCGCTCCGCTTCGGGACGGACTTCCTGCAGCAGCGCGGGATTAATCAAGCGGTCGTAGACAACGAGATCGGCCCGGCGAAGCCGCTCCCGTCCCAGCAGCGTCAGCAAGCCCGGGTCGCCGGGACCGGCGCCGACGAGACTCACCAAGCCGGCCGCGTCGCCGCGCGTCACGAGACGCTCCGGCCGATCAGCTCGTGGACGCCCTGCTTCCGCAGCGCCGCCGCCAGCGCATGCCCTACCGCCTCCGGATCATCGGCGGGACCGGAGCGCTGCGCCGTAATCGTGCGCGCCGCGCGTTCGCCGTAGGCCGCGCCCACAACCGTCACCTCACCCGCGCGCACGTGACCCAAGGCCGCGACCGGCAGCGCGCAGCCCGCTCCCAGTGAAGCCAGCACCGCTCGCTCGGCCCGCACCGCCAGCGCAGTTGGCCGGTGATCGAGGGACTCCAGCTCCGCGATCGTCTCACGCTCGCCGCGCCGCGCCTGCAGCACAACCGCGCCCTGGCCCGGCGCGGGAAGCATGCGATCGATCGGCAAGTATTCGCTCACTACATCCAGGCGCCCGAGCCGAGCGAGACCGGCGGCTGCCAGCACAGTGCCATCGTAATCGCCGCGCTGGACCTTCTCGATACGGGTGTCGACGTTGCCCCGAATGTTCGGAGTCTCGACATCCTGGCGCAGGGAGCGGAGCTGGGCCGCGCGCCGCCGACTGCTCGTGCCAACGCGCGCGCCGGCCGGCAGCCCGGCCAATGACGATCCGCTGCGGCTGACCAGCACGTCGCGCACATCCGCGCGGGGCAGGTACGCCGCCAGCTCCGTTCCCTCCAGCGGTGCGATCCCCACATCCTTCGCGCTATGCACCGCCACATCGATCCGCCCATCGAGAAGCGCCTCCTCGATAGCGCGGGCGAAAACACCGGGACCAGCGATCGACGCCAGCCGCGCCTCGGGCTGCTGATCGCCCAGCGTGCGGCAGACGACGACTTCCACACGCACGCCGGCGGCCTCGATCGCTTGCACCGCCTCCTGCGTCTGCACGCGCGCCAGCCAGCTGCCGCGCGTGCCTACCCGCAGCGTTCGCAAGTCAGCGCTCCTCCAGCGCGAACAGCCGCCGAACGGCAGCCGCGTCCACATCGTCCTCTTTCAACGCCTGGATCGGCTCGTGCAGCAGCTTTTTCACGATCGCGGCGGTCATCTTCTCAAGCTTGGCAGTGGAAGCGTCGTCGAGCGCAAGCTCGCGGACCGTGCGTTCCGTCTCCGCCCGGCGGATCGCCTCCGCTCGGTCGAGCAAGGCGGTAATCGCCGGCACCGCTCTCCGCGACTCGACCCAGCTGGTGAACTGCTCCGCAGCGGCCGACACGAGGCACTGCGCATGGGCCGCCGCCTGTTCGCGCAGCCGCAGGTTCGCCTCCGAAATCGTCTGCAGATCATCGATGTCGAACAGTCCCACGCCCGGCAGTGCCCGGACCACCGGGTCGACATCCCGCGGGACCGCGACGTCAAGAATCGTGATGGAGGATTCACGGATCGCAAGCACCTCTTGCAGGCGTGCGCGATCGAGAAGGAAGCCCTCCGCCGCGCTGGAGGTAATCACGACATCCGCCTGCACAAGCGCACTGGTCAGATCCGCAAACGGGACCGCCGCGCCCTGCAGCTCCAGCGCAAGCCTCTCCGCCCGCCGAGCCGTGCGGCCCGTGACGGCCACATCGTGGACCCCCGCGTCGCGCAGCGCCCGGGCCGCGAGCTTGCCCGCTTCCCCCGCACCCACCACAAGCGCACGCTTGCCGTGCAACGAGCCGATCCGCTCGCGGGCGAGATCAACGGCCGCGCTACTCACGGATACCGCAAATCGCGCGATGTCCGTCTCATGCCGGCAGCGCTTGCCCACCTCCAGCGCCGCATGAAAGAGCCGCGCCAGTACGGGATCCAGGGATCCGGCGCGAGACGCACCCTGCAATCCCCGCCGAACCTGGCCCAGGATCTGCCCTTCACCCAGGATCATGGAATCAATCCCGGCTGCCACGCGGAACAGATGCGCGGCCGCGTCGTGCTCCCGCAGCTCATAGAAACTGGGGAGCAGCTCGCTGCCGTCGATCCCCTTCAAGCGCGAGAGGTGAGCGACCAGATCGCTCGGACGGTCACTCGCATCGTGGCTATTGACGTACAGCTCCACGCGATTGCACGTCGAGAGCACCGCTCCGTTGCCGAACCGGTCGCGGAGCGACTGCAGCGCCAGTGGCGCCTCGCGATGGTTGAGCGCGAAACGCTCGCGCGCCTGCACGGAGGCTGTGCGATGGGAGACCCCCGCAGCCAGCAGCGTCATCGAACGGTGCTCCGCGCCGCGGGACGCGTCACCGCGAGAGCGGTAGGCAGCGGCTCCTGCGGCAGGATGGGCGCACCCAGGCGAGACAGCAACAAGGCCTTCGCTTGGCCCCAGCGCCGTTGCGCCAAGAGCGAACGGAGCCGTCCGTCAATGGCAGCCTGCCAAGTGTCCTGTGGAATTTGCAGCAGCACGCCGCGGCGCTTGAGTTCGGCGCGCACTTCAGCCAGGAGCTCCGCCAGCGCTTCGAAGTCCTCGGTGAAGTAGGCGTCCAGCTCCTCACGCACGCGCCGGGCCATCGCGGGGCTGCCTCCGCCCGTCGAGATCGCGATGGTGACCGGACCGCGTCGCACCACGGCGGGAAGAATGAAGTCGCAGTTATCGGGATCGTCCGCCGCGTTGACCCACGCCCCGCGGGCACGCGACTCAGCACGGACTTGCGCATTGGCCGAGCGGTCGTCCGTCGCCACCATCACGATCGCGAAGCCCGTCGCGTCGTCCGAGCTATACGCGCGCGCCACGTGCTTGATCCGCCCCTCCGCCACCCACGCGGCCAGCGTCGGGTGCAACTCCGGACTGACGACGGTGACCTGCGCCTCGGCGGCCAAGAGACCCCGGACCTTCTGTAGCCCGATCTCGCCGCCGCCAACCACCAAGCATGGCTTGTTCTTCAGCTCCACAAAGATCGGGTAATAGACCACGCGTCCCTCCCTCGGCTTAACCGTGTCGGCCAAGACCGGGGACGGACGTCCTGGCCGCCTCACGCTCGTAGGCTGCGGTAAGCGCCACCAAAATCTCGTCTTCAAGCCGCGAAACTCGCTCCCACACGCCTCCCGCAGCGCCAGCCGCCATGCCCTGCGTTTGGGCGTGGCGAGTCACCACCTCTGCCACGCCGGTGCGGAAATAAGAGAACGCGGCCACTGCCTCTGAAAGGCCCAACCCGGCCTCGCCCAGTAACCGTCCGTAATCCGCGCCGACGCGGCTGGCCTCGGCGGTCAGGGCACCTTCGTCCGGCTCCGCTTCCGCGGCCCGGCTCACTAGCTCAACGGTATGGCGACCCAGATCACCAAGGGCCCGTCGTGTCTGATCGGTGAGCCGCCCGAGCCAGGCCGGCGCACGTCCTTCATCCAAGCGAGCGCGGATGTGGCGGAGCGCCTCCCCATCGATCTGAAACCCGTCACCGCCCGCTCCCCCCTCCGTCAACCGGCTCAACTCCCTCGCCGCGAAGCGGCGATGGCCACCCGGCGTCCGGAAGCTGCGGACCGTGCCGGCGTCCGCCCAGCGGCGCAGCGTGGACTCACTGACACCCAGGACACGACTGGCCTGCCCCAGAGTGAGCCAAGAGCTCAGCGCGCGCGCGGACCCGGATCCACTTTTGCTCAAAACTACTCAAATCTACCGAAAAATACGCGAATCTCTGGGAATTCTAAGAGCGATACGGACAGCGGACAAGGAATTTGTGACGAAACTCACAGATCGGAAAGGTTACGACGCCGAGCCGCCATCCGACCAGTGCTCACGTGCCAACGCCAACACGCGCGCGCTCTCGATAGCGGCGCGCGCCGCCTCTTCGCCCTTGTTCCCGGCAGTACCGCCCGCGCGCGCGAACGCCAGCTCGGTGGAGGGGGTGGCCAGCACCTCGAAGATGCAGGGCACGCCCGTATCCGTCGAGACCGCGGCGATCCCGCGGGCCGCTTGATCCGCCACCAACCGATAGTGGTCCGTCTCGCCCTGGATCACCGCGCCAAGACAGATCACCGCGTCGTAGCGCTCGCTCGCGGCGGCGGTGCGCGCAACCAGCGGAATCTCGAATGCGCCGGGAACCCAGAAAACATCAAGGGCGTCTTCACTGGCGCCGCGCTCGACGAGAGTCCGCAGAGCGCCTTCCAACAAGCGCTTGCCAATGACCTCATTGAAGCGAGACACCACCAGTGCGAAGCGCAAACCGGTGGCATCGTCGCCGCCCTCGAAGACCCGCGCCATGCGGTCAGCTAGCCGGAACGGGCGCGCGGCTTGCGCGCGCTGCGCTTCTTCGTCGCCGCCGTCTTCGGCGAGGATGCCCGCTTCGCTCGACGCTTCTGGCCCGCCTGCGCCGCCGGAAGCGCGTCCGACGGCGGGGCAGTGCCCTCTCCGGGACCAGCGTCGAGCAGATGGCCCATCTTCTCGCGCTTCGTCGCCAGATAGCGCTCGTTGTAGGGATTGGGCTCGGTTGCGAGCGCGACTCGCTCCACAACTTCCAGGCCATAGCCGCTCAGGCCCGCTCGTTTGGCGGGGTTATTCGTGAGCAAGCGGATCTTCGATATCCCGAGGTCGCGCAGGATCTGCATGCCGATCCCGTAGTCGCGCATGTCGACGGGCAGGCCGAGCGCCAGATTCGCCTCCACGGTGTCGAGTCCGCCGTCTTGCAGAGCGTACGCCCGCAGCTTGTTGTGGAGCCCGATCCCCCGTCCTTCCTGCCGCATGTAGACGAATGCCCCCCTGCCTTCCTCGGCGATGCATTGAAGCGCGGACATCATCTGCTCTCCACAATCGCAGCGCAGGGAATGAAACACATCGCCCGTCACGCACTGTGAGTGCACGCGGACCAGCGCCGGCTCGGCGAGGGAGAGGTCGCCCATCACGAGCGCGACATGCTCATCCACCTTCCCTTTGACCCGATACCCCACCACGCGGAACTCCCCGAATTGGGTAGGAAGGGTGGCGTCCGTGATCCGCTCGACCAGCTTCTCAGTCTGGAAACGGTGCTTAATGATCTGCTCGATGCTGATCATCTTGAGACGGTGGCGCCTCGCGAAGCGAACCAGATCCGGAAGGCGCGCCATCGTCCCGTCCGACTTCATGATCTCGCAGATCACCGCACCGGGCTCGAGTCCGGCCAGCTTGCAGAGGTCGACGCTGCCTTCCGTCTGTCCAGCCCGGACCAAGACGCCGCCATCGTTGGCGCGCAGCGGGAACATGTGCCCCGGCGCCGTGAGGTCTCGGGGCTTGGTGTCCGGAGACATCAGAACGTGCACGGTGCGCGCGCGGTCGGCGGCCGAGATACCGGTACTTACCCCGTTCCGCGCCTCCACGGACACGGTAAAAGCGGTCCCGAACGGCGCGTCATTGCGGTCTTCCCCAACCATCAGCGGCAAGCCCAGGTGGTCCAAGCGCTCGCCCGTCATCGTGATGCAGATCAACCCACGACCGTACTTGGCCATGAAGTTGATCGCCGCCGGCGTCACGTACTGGGCGGGGATGCAAAGGTCCCCCTCATTCTCCCGCTCTTCATCATCCGTGATGATGACGAAGTGTCCCTGCTGGAACTCCTGAATGGCCTCTTCGACCGTCGCAAATGGATTGCCGCGGCGGGAGCCAGTGCGACTGGGTCTCTTGCGTTTCCCGGCTTTCGCCGCCGCCATGGCTTGCTGGCGCTCCCTACGAAAGCCGACCGAGGCCCCGCTCTTCGAGCCACTGACCTACGTAACGCGCGATGATGTCCGTCTCCAGATTCACCCGCGCTCCCCGCGCACGCTGCGTGAGGTTCGTGTGCTCTTGAGTATATTGCACGAGCGAAACGGAGAACGTCGCATCCGTCTTGGCCATGACGGTCAGGCTGGCCCCGTCCACGCACACAGGCCCTTTCATCACAATGTAGGAGAGTAGCTCGCGCGGCGCCGCATACGTCGCGATCAGCGCCTCGCCTTCAGGCCGTAGGTCTTCAAGCGTGCCCGTTCCTTCGACCACCCCGCGCACGATGTGGCCGCTGAGACGGTCCGTAGGCCGGAGAGAACGTTCGAGATTCACCCGCGATCCGACAACGAGATCGGCCAGGTTACTGCGACGGTAGGTCTCCGGCATCACGTTGGCGAAGAAGAGGCCATCGTGCAGTTCCGCCACTGTCAGATCCACGCCGTTGACCGCAATGCTGTCACCGGCTTGGGCGTCCTCCACAATACGCGGCGCTTCGACACACAGGACGCCCTGATCCGAGTTCGTGACCGTTCCTACCTCCTCAATGATCCCGGTGAACACATCGTCCCTCAATCCGGCGCGCGCGCGGCGAGGGTACCCGCCGGCCGCAAGTCCTTGATCAACAGCACGCGTTCGTCAGCAGCGCGACGGTAGTACCGGTAGCCGCGCCGCGCCCATTCCCGCCGAGATTCACCGTCGTCGCGCTCCACGTCAGCCGCTAGCCAGTCGAACCCCCGGCCCGCTGCGGAGGCTTCCGCCGCTTCGATGAGACGGTCCTCCAACTCGAATGCGCAGCCTTCGCCCATCAGCAACGGGTCCAAGAAGGCCTTCCCTTCCGCTTGATTCGAACCGGATCGCTCGTACGCCACCCCCAAGCAGCCCAGGACGCGGTCTTTTTCTTCAAGAGCGAGCCACACGTTGCCCGCATCGCGCTGGAGACGTTCGAACGCTTGCCGCACGGCCGCCTGTGCAGCGACGGGCCGGGTATCCCCTTCCGCCAGCTCCAGGCAGCACTCAAGGTCCGCGAGGCCAGCGGGCCGCAACGCAACCGACTCCCACAACCGTGGACATCGTGGGTAGCCGCTGACGAGCAGGTCCGGCCCTAGCCGTTCCACCGACACCTCTCGCAGCCGCAGCGCCTCGGCCATACGCGCCGCGCCGCGGCCGCCCACCGCGCCAGCGCCGTCACCACCGATGATCATGGGCGCCACGACCGCCGCGACCTTGTCGACCAGTCCGAGATCAAAGAGGGCGCCGTGCACGGTTCCTCCGCCCTCGACCAGCAGCGTCACAACGCCGAAGCGCTGTGCGAGCAGTTGCAGCGCGGGCGCCAGCGCAACGCGGCCTTCGTCCGAGGTCACGCGCTCGACGGTCGCGCCCGTGGCCTCTATCCGCTCTTGCCATTCTTGAGAGGCAGCGCTCGTCGTAAGAACAAGCGTGTCCGCGACGTCCTGCCGCCGCAGAACGCGGGCCGCGGGTGAGATGCGGCCGCGGCTGTCCAGCACGACGCGGAGCGGCTGATGCGTCGCTGCGGTCGCATGGTCGGGCCGCGCGGTGAGCTCCGGATCGTCGACAACCACGGTGGACACCCCCACCAGGATTGCGTCGATCTGGGCGCGCAGCGCGTGTGCCCAAGCGCGCGTTTCCGGCGAGCTGATCCAGCGCGAGTCACCATTGGTCGCGGCGATCTTGCCATCGAGACTCGCCGCAAACTTCACCGTCACGAAAGGGCGTCCCGCCCGGCGATGATGTGCATAGGCTTCATAGTGCCGCCGCGCCACCCCGGCGCCGTCACCCACCTCAACCCCGACTCCCGCCTCGCGCAGCTGCTCAATGCCACGGCCATCGACACGCGGATCAGGGTCTCGGATCGCCACGACAACGCGCTCGATCCCCGCCGACAGGATCGCATCGGTGCAAGGCGGCGTGCGGCCTTGCATTGAGCAGGGCTCAAGCGTCACGTACAGCGTGCTGCCGCGCGCGGCATCGTCCGCGCATTCGAGCGCGACGACCTCCGCATGAGCGCCGCCGGGGGGGCAAGTCGCACCCTCGCCTATCACGGCGCCGTCTCGCACGAGCACCGCCCCCACGGTGGGGTTTGGACTCACCATCCCCACCACCGAGCGCGCTAGCTCAAAAGCGCGCTGCATTGGCGCTGAGATCCGACCATCGGCGGGAGTTGGCCGCGTTGTCATCGGGTCATCGGCGGTCGATCATCGCTATCGTCCCCAACGGCACTCACCGGCACAGCCGAGGCAAGCGCCGATCGCCCCGGTCAATGCGACGACGATACGCCGAGAGGCCAGTGCCCCCGTCAGCTCTCGGCCGGACAGCAACGCGCTCCCCCTCCATCGCTCTCGATCGCAGCCGGGCATCCTTCGCCGTGCTACATCGCATCGCTATCGCGTTATTGTCGCATGCGCGGTGATCTCATCGCCGCGCCGGATGGAACAGGATAACTGCGAAGACGCGTGCGGCGAGCTAGAAGCTCCGGGCGCGGCGGCGCAACCAAATGGCTACAGCCAGCACCGCGCTGAAAACCGCCACAATCCCAAGCGTCATCTGGAGCGGACGCAGCCAAGGAACACTCGTTTCGCCGTCGGCGGACGCCGCCGCCGGCCGGCCGGTGGGAGCAGCGGCCGGGCCTCGCTGCGAGCCGTCAGACTCCGAAGCAACGATCGGGACTGCTTCCGGGCCGCCGTCCTGCGCGCCATCAAGGGCTGGATCCGCTGCCGCCGGAAGCGCGTCCGCCGACTCTGAAACGACGGCGGGGGCTGTCCCTGGGGACGCAGGCCCTTCGTGGATCCGAGCGTCAGCGGCTTGGTCTTCCACCTCAGGCACCGCCAGTGGATCGTCACCCGCTGGCATTTCAACATCTGCGACGGGCATGTCTGCATGGCCAGGAGCAGCGTCGCCGGAGACCGGTTCGTCCAATGACGCCGCATCGGCCGACGGCTCCATCATGCCGGAGCTTTCGCCGGAGATCTCGTCAGAGCTTCCCTCTCCAACCGGTACGTCCGTGGAGACGCCGGGCGCGGGCTCCGCCGTTTCAGAGCGAGCATCCTCGACGGGCTGGGCAATGTCGTCCTCCGAAGCGCCGGCGTCCACCGCGACATCGGCGACATCGGCGGGGGGCGCGGTTTCCGCCTCCTCGTCACCTGCCGACAAGGACTCAGCATCCCCAGAGGTATCCAGCACTGCCTCCCCTTCCTCGGGTACCAACGCGGACTCGTCCTCCCTCAGCGAGGGTCCAGCGTCCTCCGAGGTCTCCGGCGGCACGACAGCGGCGGGCTCTTTCTGCCCGCCCAACGAGTCATCGCCTGGCGCATCCACTGGCGTTTCCTTGTCGAACTCCGCGACTGCTTCCGCCTCGATAGCGGCTACTCCCAGGCCCACGTTCCCTTCGGGGACGATGTCATCCGCGCGCGAGGCTGGGTCGTCCGCAGCTTCGGAGGCGACAAGCGCGACCGAGCCAAAGCCATCCGAGCCCGGAAGGAAGATGTCCAGCAGCTCCGGCACCGCCGCAACAAACGTCTCCTCGATCACTTCCTCAAGAGCTTCCTCAAACTCCGGGGCAGGCGCAGGTTCGACCTCCACCACGCGCGGGGCCTCCTGCTCCGGCGCCGCGGGAGCGTCGGGGCCTTCAACGAGCAACACCGAGTCCACGCGCACAGCGGCCTCAGGCGCCTGAGTAACAGTGGGATCGTCAGTGGAAGCGACAGCCTCGGCCACAACCGGCGCCGCTCTCTCCACGACCACGGTCTGCGAAACTTGCTGCACGACGGCTGTACCCGATCCATCGTCGAGGTCGATCACAACGGCCGCTACGAGCGCCGCGGCCATCATGATCGAAACGGAAGCAGCGAGGCGCGGCACGCCCGGGCCGCCCCAGCCAGCGGCGTCCGCCGTGGGGCCGGGCCTGAATGCGGGCCGAGCCGCCAGTGCCGGGCTGAGCGTGAAGCTGCGGGGCAGCGCTTCCGTTCCCAGCGCCTTGAGCATTCCCTTGGTGTCACGCAGCTGGGTCACCTCACTCTGGCAAGCGGCACAGACAGCCAGGTGACGTGCGAATGCCTCACGGTCCCTGGGACCCAACGCTCCATCGACGAACGCGGAGGCGTCGTCATGGATACGACGGCGAAGCAGCAGACGACCGATCACGGCTCCCTCCTCGCCCGAGGCGAGGCGTTTTCTTGCTCGTACCCAGCTAGACGCTCCCGGCCAGATCCTAGTTCCCCGTTCCGCAGCAAGTAGTCCCGCAGACGGGACCTCCCGCGGCTGATCCGGGACTTCACCGTCCCGATCGAGGTTCCCATCGCCTGGGCGATCTCATCGTAGGAAAGCTCCTGCACGTCGCAGAGGATGATCGCCATGCGTTGGTCCTCCGGCAGCGTCTCCAGACCGTGCTGGATCGCCCGCAGCGTCTCGGCCCCCAAAGCGGCGCGTTCGGGCGAGGGCGCGCCATCGGCAGGAGCGACCCACTCCCCCTGCCGTTCACGCAGGGCATCAAGCGAATCCACGGGGCGGCGCTTGCGCTTGCGCAGTTCGTCCCGGCAGCGGTTCCCCGCGATCCGCAAGATCCAGGCTTGGAACGATCCCCCGCGGTAGCGCCCGAGTCCGCGCCAAGCGGCAAGGAACGTCTCCTGCGCCGCGTCCTCCGCCGCGGGAGCCGACGAGAGCATCCGCAGACACAGCCCGAACACGGACCGCTGGTAGCGCTCGACCAACGTGTTAAAGGCAGGCAGGTCCCCGGCCTGGGCCATCGTCGCCAGGGCGTCGTCGCTCAGCCGTGAGTCGGTTCCCCGATCGTCACTCATCCGGCCACAGCAAGCCTTCCAGGGCAGGCAAGTGAAGCACGCCCCGCCGAGTCCATCAGCGACGACGGAGCACACCGTACGACCGCACCGACCCGCCGTGCTTCAAACGATCTCCGTTACGCGGCCGGATCACAGACTAGCAACTGATCGGGGCCGCCCGTAGGCTGGTTGCAGCCCCAACGACGATGAATCTGCACTACGGTCCCCTGCGCGACATCCTCGAGACGGTCATCTTGGCGTTGATCGTCTTCTTGCTGGCGCGCGAGGCGATCCAGAACTTTCAAGTCGAGGGCACCAGCATGGTGCCGACCTTGCAAAACGAAGACTTCGTGCTGGTCAACAAGCTGGCCTACCGCCAGCTCGATATCGGACCGTTCGACGCGCTTGTCCCCGGGAAGCACAACGGTGACTTCCTCTTCGGTCCCCCGCAGCGAGGAGATGTCGCCGTCTTCCATTCGCCTCAGGATGAATCCCGCGACTTCGTGAAGCGCGTCATCGGCTTACCCGGAGAGACCGTGCAGATCCGCGGGGGCGCCGTGTTCGTGGACGGGGTACCAGTCAACGACAGCTTCCTCGTCAGTGGACCAGCCGCCGGCAGCAACGGCACCACGTACGTGCCGCCCGGCCATTACTTCGTCTTGGGAGACAATCGCAGCGCCAGCCAGGACTCCCGCAGCTTCGGCCCGATCCCTCAACGCCTGATCGTCGGGAAGGTCTGGGTCCGCTGGTTCCCCTTCGACGCGATTAGCGGTGGCGGCAGCAAGGATCTCGAACCGGCCGGCGCCGCGCAGCTCCCGGCCGCGCCGGCGCCCTAAGCCTCATGCCGGACGATGCGACACGCCTCCTGCGCGCTGCCGGCGCCCTGCTTACGGGACATTTTCAGTACACCTCCGGCCGGCACGGAGCGCTGTACGTCGAGAAGTTCCGGCTGCTGGAGAATCCCGCGGCGACGACCGAGCTGTGCCGCCACATCGCCGAGCGCTTCCGCGCCGCCGCGGTGGAGATCGTGGCCGGTCCCACAACAGGCGGCACGCTTCTCGCCTTCGAGACCGCCCGCCAGCTCCGGGCCAAGGCCTTCTCCGCAGAGCGCAACCCGCAAGGCAACGGGCGGATCTTCGCGCGCGGCTTCACCTTCGCGCCCGGGGCGCGGACGCTGGTGGTCGATGACGTTCTCACGACGGGCGGCTCGCTGCGCGACACGCTGGCCGCAGTACGCGCGGCCGGCGGCGAGCCCGTCGGCGTCGCCGTTATCGTCGACCGCACCGGGCGGCGGACCGACTTCGGGCTGCCCTTTTACGGGTGCCTCACCCTCGACATCGAGGCGCACGCGCCGGAACAGTGTCCGCTTTGCCAGCAACAGGTTCCCTTGACGATCACCTAATTCACCTAATTCGATCCCGGCGAGCGATCCCCGCCCAGGCCGCCCGAACGCCCATCAACCGCTTGGCGGCCCCGCCCTATCTCCCTAGTCCGGCCCTCTTCCCGTCTCATTCCAGGAGATACCCAACCGCGACGACGTTGCGGCCGCTCTGCCCGCTCCCCTCGACGATGACGACGGTCGCTCCGGAATCCGCCGTCCCGACGTCCAAGGTCGCAAAGCCATCGGCCTCGGTGCGCACCCGCTCGCCCGGCAGGCCCAGCGCGTCGAAGGCCGCCTCGTAAAAGTCGAGGACCGTCCCCGCATCGTCGTCCGTCTCCCAAAACACGAGGAACTGCGGGCGGCCTTCCTCTTCAACCGCCGCGCTCTGGGTGAGGACGCCGCGCGGGTAGACCAGCTCCGGCGGAAAGCCCTCTCCTGGGGTCTCTCCGGCCGTGAAGCTCGTCCGTCTCTCCGGCCCCTCAATGGAGAAGTCCTCGCCCTCGACCCGCAGAACCGCCTCTCCTTCTTCGCCCTCCAGGACGAGGGAGCGGTCGCCTCCAGCCTCTCCGGCGCCGCCGTTGCCGCAAGCGGCCAGCAGCGCGACCGCGGCCAGCGGCACGAGCAACCGAACGAACCGCAACGGACGATCCATCGCTCTCCTTCCGTCCGCAACTCCCGCCGGGAAACGTCCGGCGACGCGCCTGCGCAACGGCGCGGCGCGCTGACGACCTCCCGTCACTGCTATTCTCTACCACGCCTTGCGGACTCGAAGGAGGCCCACCGTGCCCCACCCGCAACGCATCGCCGTGATCGACGTCAGCCACTGGCACGCGCGCTACGACGCCGCCTATCTGCAGATCCTGCGCGACCTGCGCCTGCAGATCGTCGGCGTCTCCGACCGCGACGCCCGGATCGCCCGGCAGTGCGCGGACGAGTTCGAGAGCCGCGCCTTCGACGACTACCGCGCCATGATCGAGGAGAGCAAGCCGGAGTTCGTCATCGCGCTGGGGCGCCATTGCGACATGCCGGAAACCTTCCGCTACCTCGTCGACAGCGGCATCCCCTTCGCGATGGAGAAGCCCTGGGGCATCGCGGCGGAGACCGTCACCGCGCTGGCCGACCTGGCGGAGGCGAGAGGCGCCTGGGTCGCCGCGCCCTTCATGATCCGCTACCTGCCCTGGGCCCAGACCGCGAAACGGATGCGCGCCAGCGGCGAGTTCGGCACCGTTTCGCACATCGTCTTTCGCATGATCCGGCCGACCATGCAGCGTTACCACGACTGGGGCTCGCCCTGGATGTACGACCGCGCCGCCGCCGGGGGCGGGGCCCTGACCAACCTGGGGCCGCACGGCATGGACATCGCCCGCTTCATCACCGGCGAGGAGCCCGAGGTCCTCTCGGCGGTGATCAGCCACGCCGTGCACAAGACCGCGGTCGAGGATTATGCGCTGGCGACCCTGCGCACGCCGAGCGGGATCATCGTGCACAACGAGGTCGGCTACACGATGCCGACCTGGCCGAAGAACAGCAGCGACCTCGAGCAGAAGGTCGCCGGCGGCAAGGCGATGCTGGAGCTGGTCCCGGAGGGGCTGCACCTGCTCACCTCCGACCGCGACGAGGTGATCCCGGCCGAGTCCAGCTTCGCCCCGGGCTACCCGCTCACGATCCGGCACTTCCTGGAGGCGCTCGGCGCGGGGAATCCCCCGCCCGTCACCGCGCGCGACTGCGCCCGCGCGGTCCAGTTGATCCACGACGCCTACCGCCTGGCGGGCCGAGCGGCGTAGGCGCCTGCCACGCGACCATGCGCCGGGACCTGCATCCGCGTGAACCGCGAACAGCCGCGGCATCGTTGTAGCATTCGCGCGGGCCCTTAGCTCAGCTGGAAGAGCAGCGGACTTTTAATCCGAAGGCCCAGGGTTCGAGTCCCTGAGGGCCCACCACACCGGCGAAAGAGAAGGGTCAAATCTCAACGTGACCGACCCTCTGTCGTCGGACGTCATGCGAACCTGGAATTGACTCATCGGTCTAGGCAACTCGATGAGAGACGCGGCATGAACCCTGTTCCCAAAGTCATGAGCACGCAGCACCCGGATAACGCAACGCCGGCGCCCTTCGCCGACGAGGCAGGAGTGTTGAAGGGGGAAGGGGAAGTCGCTGAGGCCGCAAGCGTCTTCGCCCTGGGTTGTGACGAGCAGATGTGGGACTCCGAAGGCAAGGAGGCCGACACCCAGGTCGTCCGGAAACTTCTCACCAGTCACCCAGACTTATTTCGCAATCAGTTTCAGCTTGGTCGAGACGTAGCCCTGACGCTGCGCGTGCCCAATCCGCGTATCGAGCACGACATGCGCAAGTCGATGGTCGAGGCCTTACAGAGTGTGCCTTCGGCGTGGGACATGGCGCATGGCTTCTACAGCGATGACCACGCCGACCCTATCCAGGAGGTCATCCTTCCGTTCACCACCTCTGCGGAAGAGCTCTCTTTGGTCGAGGCCTACTATCAAAAAGTGATCGTAGGCCATGAAGACCAGGTGTTGATCCAAGGGCAGACCGTCAGGGACTGGGTGGGGGAGTTTTTCCCAAAACGCGTGCGCGTCATTCCCCTCATCGAGGACATGGAGAGCCTACTCCATTGCGACCGGATCGTGGAGGAGTACGTGGGGCCCAGAGACCTGCCCTACCAGCGGGTATTCCTTGCGCGAAGCGATCCGGCGCTCAACTACGGCATCATCGGCGCGGAGTTGGTGCTGAAAGTGGGGTTGCTACGTCTTCACAATCTGGAAGACCAGCTCGGACTGCCCCTCTACCCTGTCATCGGCGCCGGCTCCGTCCCCTTTAGGGGCCACCTGACTCCGCTCAACATCGAGCGGGCCCACATCGAGTACCCAACCGCCCAGACCCTCACCGTCCAATCGGCCTTCAAGTACGACTACAACACAGAGGTGGTCCGCAACGGCATCTCGCAGATTCGCGCGCGCGAGCGGGGCGAACCCGTGCCGGTCACGCGGGAGCGCGCCTGCGAGATCATCGACAAGACCACCGCCGAGTACCAGGCCAATGTGCAGAAGCTGATCGGGGCCATCAAGGCCGTGTCGCCTCACGTACCCAAGCGGCGCGAACGGAAGCTCCACGTCGGCCTCTTCGGTTACGGCCGCTCCCTGGGCGGAGTGGGCGGGGTGACGCTTCCCCGGGCAATCAGCTTCACCGCTTCCCTGTACTCCATCGGCATTCCGCCGGAACTGCTGGGCCTCGCTTCGTTGACGGAGCAGGACGTCCTCTACGTCAAGGATGTCTACCCGAGTCTGTTTGGAGACCTGCGTGCCGCCCTGCGCTTCGCCAATGAGCGCCGTGTCAGGGAGTTGCTTGGCGAACCGTACTCGGCTGTCCTGAGTCGATTCGCAGGCGAGCTTGACCAGGTCCACGAGGGCCTGACCAGCGCCATCTGGGCAAGCGTCGGCCAAGACGGCCCAACAGGACATATCACCCACTTCATCGAAGAGGCCGCCCACCTGCGCCGCTTCCTGGGCTAAAGACCGCTCCCGCCCGGGTCGGGCAAGGACCCCGACGAGGCGCCGATGGTCGAGCGGGTCCGCCAGGCGGCCGCGATCCCCGGCTGGCAGGGGTTCTAACGGCCTACTCCGGCTGCGAGGCGTGGCGGCGGGCGGGCTCCCCAGCGGCTGACGACCGGCTGGCTATCCCTGCGACCGTTTTCGGCCACCCAGGCCGATCGTCGCCAGACCCAGCGCCAGTCCCACCGGCGCGATCGCCAGGGCGGCCGGTACCGGCGCGTGGCCGGCCGAGCCGGCCAGCACATCCCCCAGACTCGGCCCGGCCGCCGTCGCTTCCTCGGCGTCGGCGTGATCGTCGGCGTGATCGTCTGCGCGCTCGGTGGCCTCCTCGTCCGCGTCGTCGGCGGCGTGGTGGTGGTCGTCCGACGCCATGGCCTCCTCGTCCGCATCGTCGGCGGCGGCGTGGTGGTCGTCCGACGCCGGGGCCTCCTCGTCCGCATCGTCGGCGGCGTGGTGGTGGTCGTCCGACGCCATGGCCTCCTCGTCCGCATCGTCGGCGGCGGCGTGGTGGTCGTCCGACGCCGGGGCCTCCTCGTCCGCATCGTCGGCGGCGTGGTGGTGGTCGTCCGACGCCATGGCCTCCTCGTCCGCATCGTCGGCGGCGTCGTGGGCGTGGTGGTCGTGGTCCGCGTGTGGGTTGAGATTCGCGTCGATGTGTTGCCAGACCCCGACGGCCGCGCTGACGATGGCCAGGACGGCCACCGCTCGCGCCAGGAAGACCGTCGCCGTCGTCTGACGCACGACGAGGGCCACCACGGCGACGCTGATGATGCCCAGCGTGATCCACGGCGCCAACTGCCAGGCGCCGAGCCAGTGGCGCTCGTAGGCGAGCGCCAAGGCGGTGCCCGCCACGCCCAGCACCACGAGCAGGAGCAACCCCGCCCGCAGTCCGCCCGCTGCCCCGTCCCGTCTGATCATGCCGCTCCCCGTACCTGTTGGCCCCTCATCATAGTGGCTGCCATCCCCGGCCGGCGCGGGTTCCGGCGGCCCGCCGCGGGCAGCCCGCTCCTCACCGCCCGGTCCCAGGTTCGAGCCCCTGAGGGCCCACGGGAGCGGACGACATCGGGAACCGTTCCGGCGAGGTTCGCGCCGGCCCTAGCCGTGCTGCCGGCCTATCGATCCGCCCTGGCGGTCACGAACGTTGCGATGTTGGCCAGCAGCCATGCGGAGGCCGCGCACAGCTGCAACCACGCCCCAGGGGAGTCGACCCCGGAGATCAGCATGCTGCTGATCCAGAAAATGCTGGCCGCCGTTTGCCCGAGCCAGGTGAGGCGCCGCACCCCGGCCAGCCGGCTTCGCCCCGCGCCGGACGCGGCGACCGCCTCGGCATTTCCGGTCAGCAGGCGCACTGCGTCCCGCAGCAGGAGAGGTCGTCGAGGTACATGCCCCACTGGCGGTACCCCTCCAGCGCTTCCGCCGGCATCTCCAACGCGGTCGCCACGGCCTTGGCGACGACGGCGAATCGTTGCCGGTACTTGAAGATGAAGCAGAAGACGTGATCCTCATGGCGCACGGCGGGGCCGCAGAGAAACACGCCCGGCACGATGGTCGATTCATCATGCTCGCTCAGAAGGAGCGAGCCATCGTCGCGCCGCTCAAACAGATCCGCGACCAGCTTGTGGCTCCCCCCATCGAATCCGCCCGCCAAGAGCGGCGGCACGCCGGTGTGAAACCGATCCCCGTCCCGGGCCGTGACCTCGTACATGTCGCCCGCGCGCGCGACCGATTCGATCGGCGTGTTCGGGAAAAGCTCCACCCGCTTGGCGAACCGCTCCTCCCGCATCCGTTCGAGCGTGAACGGGGAGAGTGCGACGCTCGGATCGGAGCTCTCCTCCTCCCAGGGGCAGTCCTTGTCGAACAGCCGCACGCGCTTGTCGCGGCAGGCCAGGTGGAAGGCCGCGTCGACGCCGCTCTCGTAGCCGCCCACCACGATGAAGTCGTCGCCGTCGAGCGCCTCATAGCTGTCGATGGTCGCGGTGTGGCGGCACAGTTGGCTGCCCGAGAACCCGTCCAGGCGCGGGTACTGGAACTCGCCGGCGGCCCAAATGACGTGCTTGGCCTGCAAGGTCTCGCCGGCCGTCTCGATGCGAAAGCCGTCGCCAGCCTTCGCCACCTGCATCACGTCGGTATCCCGGCGCACGGGCACCTCGAAGTACCGCGCCACCGCACGCAGATAGCCCGCGTACTCCTCGCCCGTCGGATGCTCGACCCCCAACGTGAACGCGGGGGAAGTTCCGATCGCGATCGAGTTCAGATCGAGCATGCCGATCGAGTTGGTCGCGTACGAGGGCGTGATGAAGCGCGTCTCGGCCGGCCAGGCGGCGAACGACGCCCCGACCGTGTGGCGATCGCACACGACGAAATTCTCGATGCCGGCATGCTTGAGCGCCACCGCGGCGCCCACGCCAGCGGCGCCGGCGCCGACGACGACGACGTCATAGACGATTTCCCTGCTCTTGGTGCCGTTCAATGCAGACTCCTCCCGTCGCCATTCCAATCCGACATTCCCATCAACATTCAAATCGGACGTGTTTCGATCTCCCGCCGCAGGCCCGTGCCGGCCCGCCGACCTCGGCCGAGCCGTGCGCCCGGGGTGGGCTGTCGCCTGTCTCCACTAATAAGAATCATTCTTATTATTCGCGACGAGCAATCGTAGGTCCGGGCTCGGGATGGGTCAACCCATGCCGCGCCACGACGTCGTGGAGCGAGTCGTGGCGCGGCATGGCCGGCCGCGGGCGGCGGGAACGCGGCCGGGGGCCGGCCACGCGGGAGGCACTGGATGCAGAGACGCATGCCCGGCGTTGCGGGGATCGAGCGCCCGCGGATCGCCCCGGAAGCCGGGGCGCGGTCCCGCCGAGCTTCCGCGCGCCGCGCGCAGCCGCGCGCTTTTAATTACCCCCCCACATTGGGCGCACCCTACATCTAGGACTTCTAAGCAGCCTTCTCCCGCCAGCCCGCCGGGGTCGGCGTATGACGGCCATGCCCGCGGCGTGGCCGCTTTTCCGCGTCCATGCCGAGAGCCGCCGCCTACGCGACCGCCCGCACCATCAAGACGAGCGCCGACGTGGAAGTCCGCGTCTGGCAAGCCGTCAGCGACGAGGCCCTTTATATCAGCTACCGCCCCGCCGGCGGGACGTGGACCACGGACAACACGCCGCTGGACATGGCCGAGCTGAGCGCGTCGGGGCGCTTCCGGCAGAGTCCGATCACGACGGTGTCCGTGCCCGTCAGCGTTCCCGTGCCGGAGCCGCCGCCGTTCGACGATCACGGCAACACCCTGGCCGTTGCCAGCCCCCTGGCGCTCGGCGCGACGATCGACGCCATGATCGATTACGAAGGCGATGCGGACGCGTTCGCCTTCGAGGCGACGGCGGGAAGCTGGTACCGCATCGCGATCGGGGGCGATCTCGCGCTCGCGGTCGGGGGCGATCTCGCGCTCGCGGATCGAAATGTCAACCTGAACCTGCACGGTCCCGATGGAGTGTGGATCGAGAGCTTCTTCGGCGCCGCCGGCCGCTTCGCGGCCGCGGCGACGGGCCGGCATTACTTCACCATCTACTCCTTCGCGCATCCGGCGCTTCCCGGTTCACCGTGGACCGGCCCCTACACCCTCACCGTCACCCCGGTCGATCCCCCCGGCCCGCCACCCCTCACCCTGGCCCTCTCGAATGACGCCGACGGGGCGCTGCTAATGGCCGCCCGCTTCGCGCCGGACGCGACGCCGTACGCCGGCGCCGCGATCATCTTTGCGAGCGGCGCGCAGCTCAGCTACACCCTGACCGCGGCGCCGGCGGCGGGCGCGTGGGCCGATCTCACCGCGCAGCACTCGTTGGCGGTCGCGCATGGCCTCGTGACCACCGCCCACTTCTTTGTCGGCTCCTCCGGGGAAGTCGGCTATCGCGACTATGACTGCGTCGCCGACGACGCCGCCAGCACGGCCGAGCGCACCGTCTACGAGTGTCGGGAACGGGAGTAGGCGCCCTGCTACCCTGCCGGCGCCGTCGCGTTCCCGTTGACCGCGCGACGAGCCTCTAGCGCCGGCGGGGCGCGGGATCGTGTAGTGGATCGTGGCTCGCCCGGGCCGCACCGGGATCGCCTTCACGAAGGAGCGCACGAACGCCCGTGTCTCTGTGCTCTCGCTGGGAGCGAGGAACTCGCTCATCTCCTCCGCGCAGGCCGCCACGGTCTCCGCGCCGTCCAGCAGCGCGCGACGCCCGGCGAGCGTGGCGCCCGGTCATCGTCCAAGCGCCCGGCCGGCCCGTGGGTTCGACTCCCAACTCGCGCAGCAGGCGGGCAGCGTGGTGTAGGCGGCGCCCGTGTCGACGGTGGCCTCGATCTCCCTGGACGGCCCACCGTTCATACCGGAGATCCGGAATCGATTCTAGCCCGTCACCGGCAGGCGCGAGCCCGCCGCTGGGGTTCGAGCGTGTCCCGGCCGTACGGGGCATACAAGGGTCCGGGCAGTGCCTTCCGATGCGAGCGCCCCTCAGCGCCCGGCGCCTCGCTCCTGACGAGGAAGAGCGTCTCTACCTTTTCGCCCCCCGACCATCCCGACACTGAATCCCTGTACGGCGGCTTTTTCGCGTCCCGCGGTCTTTTGGGTCGGCGGCGAACGCAGAACGCCGGAGTCAGCGCGCCTCGACGAACAGGGTGTAGGTACCGAGGTCGTAGCCCCAGACATCAATGTAGTGGTCGCCGGAGTAGTCGGCCAGCCAGTAGATGCGCGAGGCGAAGGTGTCCGCATAGTCGTCGCTGAAGGCCAGTTGCCGCCACTCCGCGTCGTAGAGCGTGAGCACGGAGTCACCCAACGTGACGAGTCCGATGTCGATCTCGTAGAGGACGCCCTGCTCCGCCTCGAAGACGAAGTAGTCGGAGTCGTGATCCGAGCCCAACTCCCCCGACGCCTGCACTCCGACGGCGATCACGGTGGCGCCGTCGGGGAAGTCGGCGTGGTCGTCGGGGCCGTCGCCGCTCGCGGCGCTCGCCGCGTCCGTGAACTGGGACAGGACGGGCAGGCAGACCAGCAGGCCCGTGTAGAAACGTTCGGCCCCCGGGCTGTCCTCGCCGACCAGATCGGACGCCTCGGTCTCATCCAGCAGTCGACGCAGGCACGCCTCCGCCTCGGGGTCGATCTCCGGTCCGCCGCCGCCGAAGCTGGCCAGCAGCGACGGCGAGCAGCGGAACAGACCAAAGGTCAGCTCCACCAGTGGCGCGTCGTCGCCCGCGTCCATCGCGTCCAGCAGCGCGATCACGTCCAGCTCGCGGGCCCACTCTCGGATGCAGGCGCGTTCGGGCTCACTGACCGCGTCGCTGTCCACGCCAATCTCCGCCGCGACCGACTCGAACAGCAACTCGGGCAGGCAGCGCCAGATGCCGGCGAGGAAGGCGTTGCCCTCCGGGCCGTCGTCCTCCCTGGCCGCCACCACGGTGGCGGGATCGACCCCGGCCAGAACCTCGCGCAGGCAAGCCATTTCCGCTGCGCCGGCCTCCATCCCCTCCTCCTCCATGCCCGCGAGCAACGAGCCGAGCAGCAGGTCGCGGCCGGTCTCCGGGGCGAGGCAAGCGAACAAGTCCGTTTCCCAGGCCGGGGTCGTTTCTTCGCGCAAGACCTCGCGCGCAAGCAGCGCCGCCGCCTCGTCGCCGAACTGGTCGCGGATGCAGGCCTGCTCCGAAGCCGTCAGCGTCTCGAACACATCCTGCCAGGACGTGCTGCGATCGAGAGTCAGCGCCCACTCCGCCGATTCGTCTGCGTCCTGCGGCGCGTCGCCGGCGGAGGGTTCGGCCTGCTCATCGTTCGCCGTTGATGCCGCCGCGTTGCGCTGCTCGGTCCGCGATTCGGCGGTCTCCGGCTCATCCGCCGCCGTGGTCGTCTCCGCAGCCGGCCCGACGGCGTCGGGCGCCGGATCGCCGCCCGAGCAGCCGGCCAGCGTGGCGACCGCGACGAGCGCAAGCGTCAGTGATATCAGCCAGTGGCGCAGGATCGCATTCACCACGATTCACCCTGTGTCCGAGACGCCCAGACCCAGGCTACTGCGTTGCGGCCCGGCGGTCTTGCGCTTGGCCTGTGAAGGCGAGCGTGGCGCCCGGTCATCGTCCAGGCGCCCGCCGCCGGCATACCTTTCGCGCTTACTCTTCCTCGTAGTAGGCGCTGGAGAATACATACCCGTCGTGGCGAATGATCCAGAGATTCACCACCAAATTCCCCGATGCTCTCGGATTGGGCCACTCGTACTGGAACCAGTGGCCTTCCTCCGTCGCGCCGAGCATCTCTTCGCCTATCGGCTCTCCGGCCAAAATCCCCCTGAACGCGCCGGCCGCCTGGCCAACCAGTTCGGGCGCCACGGCGGAGGCAACGATATCGCCCTCGGGACCGACGATCATCAGCCAGTACGAGCCATCTATGCTCTCTTGGCTGTTGTAGTAGGCCAGCGTCGCCTCCACGCCCTCCCGTTCGTAGTATGCGATCGCCTTTTGCACGTAGCCTTTCGCGTAGGCTGCGGGATCATCAACGGCCGGATAGTAGCCCGACGCGAAGATCAGCCCGTCGCGGCGCACCGCGTAGCCCACCTTGGGAACTTCCTGCAGCGTCACCGGGTGCGGCCAGAGGTACTCCACCCAGACGCCTTCGCCGCCATCCTCGGCCGCGGCCAGCGCCTTGCCCAGCTCGTAGCCGTCCGACCCCACCACCTCCTTGATGTCCGTCCCGATCAGCCGGGGCAGCAGGGGATGGACGTGGTAGATGTCGTTCGCGTCGGTGGCGAAGAGGTACCACTCGCCCTCGAAGCTGGCGACGCTGTTGTAGTAGTTGCGCATGGACTCCAGACCGTCGCGCTCGTACCGCTCAATGGCCCGCTCCACGTACTGCACGGTGTACTCCCGTGGATCGGCGTCCTGCCAGGGGGGGGAATCCACCTTGGACCCGCCGGCATAGTAGCCCGACGCGAAGATCAGCCCGTCGTGGCGGACGGCCCAGGTGATCTTCGGCTGCTCCTTCCGGGTGACCGGATGGGGCCACAGATACTCCACCCAGACGCCCTCCTCGGTGGCCCGGGCGATCTCCTTGCCCAGCTCCTGCCCGTCGGACCCCACCACCTCCTTGATATCCGTCCCGATCAGGTGCGGGAAGACGGGATGGACCAGGTAGTGGTCGTCGGCCCCGATCAGGAACAGGTAGAACTGACCCTCCAGGCTGTCCGGGCTGTTGTAGTGGGCGATGACGGCGTCGAGGCCGTCCGCGTTGTACTTGGCGATGGCCTTGTTCACGTACTCCTTGGTGGGCTCCGCCAAGTTCTCCTGCAGGACGGAGTGGCTGGATATGAAAAGCCAGCCGTCGTAAAGGATGAAGTAGGTGCGGAGATCATCCTCTCTGACCACGACGCCAGCGTCCGTCAGGGTAGGATGGATCTCCCGATGCTCCAGCCAATCGCCGGCCTCGGTCGCTCTTTCCAAGAAATGGCCAGCATATTCGTACTTCTGGCCCAGAATAATGTCCTGATAAAACGGGATCGCTATCGCCGTGCCGTCATCCCCGTCGAGGATGATCAAGTACCGTTCCCCCTCGATGCTCTCCTCACTGCTGTAGTAGGCGACGGTGGCATCCAGCCCGTCCCGCTTGTACCGCTCTACCGCCTCCTCCACGTAGGCGCGGGTGAGGGCGTCGTCTTCGTTGACGGGCTCGGATTCCGGGGTCGGCGCCGGCGCCGGCTCAGCAGGCTCGGGCGCCGGAGTTGCCGCCGGCGCAGGCTCGGCGGGGTCGGCCACAGGGGTCGGCGGCGGGTCATCGCCGCAGGCCACACTGAACGTCGCCACAGAAACCAAGGCAAGCGCCAATATCAGCAGGGCCGCGCCCGCCGACCGCCGCGCAACCCGTCTCGTCTGCAACATGTCGTTTCCCTCTCCCTGCCTGGCGGCTTAGGCAGCCGTTCCTCGCCCTAACTTATCTACGCCTATCCGTCGCTCTGGGCCGAATCAGGAACGTCCGGCCGGTCGTCGTAGTAGCGTGAGGTGAAGAGCAGCCCGTCGTAGCGGATGGCCCAGGTATGCGCGTACAAGATCTCCGAGGACCGGACGTTGGGGAAGACGTTGCTGACCCAGAGGCCCTCCTCGGTGGCCGCCGCCATCTCCCTGCCAATCTGCCGGATGCGGCCCGCGCCAAGATCCTTCAAGTCGGTCCCTATGAGATGTTGAGCGAGCAGGGCGACGCGCACGATGTCGTTCTCATCGGCCAGGGTCAGGCTCCACTGGCCGTCAGCGCTCTCCTCACTGTTGTAATGGGCGATGGTGGCGTCCAGGCCGTTGGCCTGGTAGTACTCGACGGCCTGCTGTACATACGCCTGGGTCTGCGCCGCCGGGTCTTCCACGTGGACGTAGTAGCCGGAGGCGAAGAGCATCCCGTCGCGGCGCACCGCGTAGCCCACCTTGGGAACTTCCTTGAGCGTCACCGGATGCGGCCACAGGTACTCCACCCAGACGCCTTCGCCGCCATCCTCGGCCGCGGCCAGCGCCTTACCCAGCTCGTAGCCGTCCGACCCCACCACCTCCTTGATGTCCGTCCCGATCAGCTGGGGCAGCAGCGGATGGACATGGTAGATGTCGTTCGCGTCGGTGGCGAAGAGGTACCACTCGCCCTCGAAGCTGGCGACGCTGTTGTAGTAGTTGCGCATGGATTCCAGACCGTCGCGCTCGTACCGCTCAATGGCCCGCTCCACGTACTGCACGGTGTACTCCCGCGGGTCGGCGTCCTGCCAAGGGGGGGCGCCCGCCTCGGGCGCGCCGACATAGTAGCCCGACGCGAAGATCAGCCCGTCGTGGCGGACGGCCCAGGTGACCTTCTGCTGCTCCTTCCGGGTGATCGGATGGGGCCACAGGTACTCCACCCAGACGCCCTCCTCGGTGGCCCGGGCGATCTCCTTGCCCAGCTCCTGCCCGTCGGACCCCACCACCTCCTTGATGTCCGTCCCAATCAGGTGCGGGAAGATGGGATGGGCCAGGTAGTGGTCGTCGGCCCCGATTAGGAACAGGTAGAACTGGCCCTCCAGGCTGTCCGAGCTGTTGTAGTGCGCGATGGTGGCGTCGAGGCCGTCCTCGTCGTATTTGGCGATGGCCTTGCGCACGTACTCCTTAGTGGACTCTCCCACGTCCTCCGTCAGGGCGGAATGGCTGGCGACGAACACCAGGCCGTCATGAAGGACGCCAAAGACCCGTCGCGGCTCCTCCTGCTTGGTGACCGGGTTGATGCCCCGGGTCGTAACCCAGCGGCCTTCTTCGGTGGCGACGGCTGTCAACCCCCCCAAAGCGGGGAACCTCGAGCCGGGGCCGACGTACTGGCCCTCCAGGCTGCGAAGGGCGTGGTACACCAGCAATACGCTTTCTTCAGCGTCCAGGATGATCAGCGGGCGCCCGTCGGCGACGCCGGTCGCGCTCCGGTAGTAGGCGACCGTGGCCGCCCGCCCATTGGCTTTGTAGTAGTCGATGACGTCCATCACGTAAGCGTGGGTGAGTATCTCGTCCGCGTTGTTCAGGCCATGGATCGCGGTTAGCGACTGCCACGCGCCCCAGGAAGTGGCGGCGGGGGCTTGCCGGCTCTCGCTGCCCACGCTGAACCAGTAGGCGTCGTCCTTGATGAGACTCTCGGCTGGTACGACGTGCGTGGCGCCGGCCGGGACGGCGGCGTAGTGCAGCGCCGCGGTCCAGTCGCCGGCGTCTCTGGCCGCCTGGTATTCGTCGTCGTTCATCCACGCCACCCAGTGGGCGGCGGCATCATTCTGGTCCCAGCTGACGAGGACGCCTTCCTCGGTGCTGACCAGCGTCACCCCGCTGGGCGCCGCTGGCGAGTGCGCGGCGGCGGCGAAGCCGACGAAGCAGAGGGCGATGAGGGCGGGGGCGCTGAGAGCCACAAAGCGTTTCACGGTTCCATCTCCTGAGCGATTGTCGCCGGCGGATCCTGTCCGTTGGGTTGTTCAGATGTCGAGCGCGCGGATTGATGGTCAATACCATCCTGCCTGTGGGTTAGAGTAGCGGAAGGCGAGCGCGGGGGCACGGTCGCGGAGCGCGCGGGTTTGATGGTCAACCATTCCGAGATAGCTTGAAGGTGATTCAAAATTCGCTACGAACCGGATGAGAAGTGCCCGCCGCTAGTGGCAATGACTTCGGCGGTGCAGATATTCCTACCCAACACCATCGGCCTCATCATGCTCGTGGCGCTGGTGGTGCGGGCAGCCGGCGAGTCCGACGCCTATTTGAGTTGGGTGACATTTACCGCGCTGGCAGTCTCCGGCGCCGGCATGATCCTACAAGCCTTTCGGTTCCGGTATCTGGGGTCGGGCCGCCTCATCGTCACCAACTTCAACATTCCCTTCCTGGCGGTTTGCGCTTTGGCGATCGAAGCCGGCGGGCCGAATCTGCTGGCCAGCTTGATAGTGGCTTCTACGTTGGTGCAGTTCGTTTTGACCCTGCGCCTCGCCGCCCTCCGCCGGGTGTTTACTTCGACAGTGAGTGGAGTAGTGGTGATGTTAGTGGCGGTTTCCGCCGTGCCTTACATCATCAGCAGCACAGTGGTCGTACCGGAAGGCGTATCGTCGACGCTTTTTTTGGCGCCTGGACTGGCCGCTCTGATCGTTGGGATTGCAATATCTCTTCACGGCACGCCGCTTTGGCGCATGTGGATTCTGCCGGTCACCGGAGCGGCAGGCATAATTGTAGCCGCGCCCCTGGGATTCTACGACATCGGCTCCATAATTGATGCTCCGTGGGTGAGCTTGCCCGGTTTCGGTTGGCCTGGGTTGGACCTGTCCTTTGACACGAATTTCTGGGCCCTGTTTCCGGTCTTCGTGTTTGTGAATCTGACTGCATTTATGAAAACAGTGGGGGATTTATCGGTGATTCACCGCGCCTCCTACCGGAAACCGGAGGCGACTGACTACCGTGCGGTTCAGAGGGGTCTAAACACGTACGGGATGGGCACCCTCTTTTCCGGCCTCCTGGGAACTGTCCCCGTCGCCGCGCCATGGGCGGTCACCGCAGTGTACATCGGCTTTAACGGCATCGCTGCCAGGAGCGTCGGGATATACCTGGGACTGCTGACCATAGCAGTCGCCCCCTTTTCCAAATTTCTGGCCGTATTGATCGCCATCCCCGGCCCGGTGGTAAGTGCGGTATACATCATCATTTTCGGGCTGCTCTTTGTCGAAGGCGCGAAAACGGTCTTCGGCAGTCTCTTCACCGGCCAAGTTGACCAGAAAAAATCCACTATCACCGGCATTTCTATGGTGCTCGGCCTGTCTGCCGGGATTTTCAGCGGACTTACGGAAGGGATTACCAGTCAGTTGGTGGGCAATACCATCGTCGTCGGCGGTCTTGCGGCCATTGGCATGACCTTACTCAACGAATTACCAAGTTTTCGCATCAAGCGGTTGCAGGTTGATCTATCCGAGGCTTCTCTGCCTGCCGTTGACAATTTTCTTAGCCAATTCGCCGACAGCCATTCATGGACGGAGAACGGGAAAGCCCGGCTGCGGCTGGTAGGGGAAGAGGTGCTGTTGAGCCTGCTGGAAGAAGAGAATGATGGACAGGCGGAGCAGAAGCGCCGGTTGGTCGCCACGATTCGCCCTGAAAGCAATTCAGCCGAGCTGGAGATCGTGGTTGCTTCGGACGACGCCATCCAAGGAAATATCGAAAGCCGCATGATGTACCTGGACGAGGGACAGGCGCTGGAGGACGATCAAGGGATGTCCATCCGCATCCTGCGTCAATACGCCTCATCCGTGCACCATCGCCAATACTACGGCGTAGATATAATCACTTGCCGTGTGATGGATGAGTAGCGCGGCCAGAGTGAGGGGGATCTCTTCCTTCAAGCAGAGAGGGACTTGCCGGCATTTCCGGACCAGGGCATACTCGTCGTTGACGGGGACATCCCACTCTGGCGTGGCGCGTCCACCGATCGCAACGCCAAACCGAGGGATGGTCTGAATAAGTCTGCGGCTGCGGCATGGGATGCCCCGCGCGCCCGGATGGCCGTCCGGCTCCAATCCGTCATGCGGGTGAAGGCCGGAGTGCTGGTCGGGTAATTTCGCCGCCGCGCGACGCAACCTGTGCAGGCCCCCGGCCTCTGCCGACGAATATTCCGGAGATTGCATCGTGAAACATCTGCTTGCCCTGGCCGCTCCCGTTCTCATCGCCCTCTGCTTCGTCGGCCTGGTGTCGGCGCAAGCCCCGCCGGCGGCCCCGACCGGCGTCATGGTGCACAGCGCCGGCGAGGGCGTCCTCGTCAGCTGGGACCAGAACGATGCCGCCGTCCACTGGGTGGCGTGGATGAACGACGACGAATACCAGGCGGCAAAAGACGCCGGCGACTGGACCACGGCGCTGCGCTACGCCTCCGTCCCGGCCGGCGACACGCACGTCGTCCCCGCCGCGCGTCTCATCAAAGACGCGGACTACTGGTTCGCCGTGGGCAGCGAGAGCCGACAAACCCCCGCCGCCACTTCCTGGGGCGCGTGGCAGTCGGTGACCGCGATCCACGGCCTGGACGGGGACGCAGACATCGTCGACCAGCTCCGCGAGAACGCGGAGGCGTTCGAGTACGCCATCGGACAGCCGGGCGGGACGCTGACGCGGGCGACGATCGGCGAGCCGCTGACCCTGAACCTGGCCATCGCCAACGACGCCTCTTCGTCGGGCATCCTCAGCTTTCTGTTCGAAGGGCTGACCGAGACCTCTTGGCTGACGGACCGGGTCGAGCCCGCGCTGGCGGAGTCCTGGGAGCGCTCGGATGACGGGCTGACCTGGACCTTCCACCTGCGCAGAGACGTCACCTGGCACGACGGGCAGGGCTTCACGGCCCAGGACGTGGACTTCACCTTCAACCGGATCATCTACAACGACGAGATCCCGGCCAGCAGCCGGCCGACGTTCACCTTCCGCTTCCCGGACGAGGAGAGCGGCGGCTGGCGGGAAGCGCCGATGACCGTCACGGCGCTGGACGCGTACACGGTCCAGTTCGTTCTGCCGGTTCCTTTCGCGCCGTTCCTGCGCTCCATGGGCACCGCTATCTACCCCAGGCACATCCTGGAGCCGCACGTGGACGACGGCACGTTCGCCTCGACCTGGGACATCGACACGGACCCCGCCGCCGTGATCGGCACGGGTCCCTTCACCATTGAGCGCTGGGACCGCGGCGAACGCCTGGTCCTGCAGCGCAACCCGAGCTACTGGCTCCGGGACGAGGCGGGCAACCGCCTGCCCTACCTGGACCGGGTGATCTACGAGATCGTGGCGGATACCGAGGTCACGCGCGCCCGGTTCCAGGCAGGCGCGACGGACGTGCACAGCATGCGCGGCGAGGAGTTCGCGATCTTCGAGCCGCTGCAGGAGGAGGGCAACTTCACGATCCACCGGCGCGGTCCCGCCTTCGGGACGACGTTCCTGGCGTTCAACATGAACCCCGGCAGCGATCCCGAGAGCGGCGAGCCGTACCTCGCGGCGGAGAAGCTGGAGTGGTTCCGGAACCCGCAGTTCCGCCGGGCCGTCGCGCACAGCGTCGACAAGGCAGCGATCATCCGGGGGGTCCAGGACGGACTCGGCTACCCGCAATGGTCCTCCGTCAGCCCGGCCGCGGGCGACTTCCACAACCCCGACGTCCGCCGCTACGCGTACGACATCGACGAGGCCAACGCGATCCTCGACGGCCTCGGTTGGGTGGACAGCGATGGGGACGGGATCCGCGAAGACGGCGCCGGCAACCCGATCGAGTTCTCGCTGGTGACCAACAGCGACAACACCGTGCGCGAAAAGGTCACGCTGCGGTTGCAGGAGGGACTCGCTCAGATCGGCGTCCAGGCGAACTATATACCGGTCGAGTTCGGCGTTCTCGTCTCCCAGCTGACGGCATCCTACGACTGGGAGACAATGGTGATCGGCTTCACCGGGGGATCGGACCCGTACGGCGGCATCGGGTTCTGGCACAGCAGCGAGCCTCTGCATCTGTGGCACCCGAATCAGTCTCAGCCCGCGACGGAATGGGAAGCCGAGATCGACGATCTCTACGTCAGGGCCGCCCAGGAGTTGGACCGTGACAGGCGGGTGGCGCTCTACCACCGCGCCCAGGAGATCGCCGCCGAGCATGTGCCGGTCATTTACACGACGCTCCCCGAGCGGCTGAGCGCGGTCCGAAACGTCTTCGGCAACACGACGCCTACGTTGTACGGGCTCTGGGACATCCGCTACCTGTACCGAACGGACCGCTGACCGGCGCCCGCTGAATCGAAGGTGCTCGTCAGCGGCCGGGTCTCCCGGCCTTAGAGATTGTCCTCGAAGAAGGCGACGATCCGGCGCCGGTACTCGTCCGGGGCGGTGGTGGCGCCCTCACTGTGTCCCGCTCCGGGGATCAGCCAGAGCTCCTTGGGCTCGCCCGCCGCCGCGAAGATGGCCTCGCTGTCGGCCGGGGAGATGGTCTCGTCGTCGAGGCCGTGCATCACCAGCAGCGGCGTGGGCGACAGCGCTGGGACGGTCCGCTCGGGCACGACGTCGTCTGTGCCGATGCCCGTCCGGCGCTCCGCCAGCCACACGGTGATGGGCGCGAAGGGGAACGCCGGCAGGCCGACGAAATGGCTGAAGCTCTGGGCGACGGCCGAGTCCACGCTGCGGAACGGCGCCTCGGCCGCCACGGCCAGCACGTCGTCGCTCTCCGCCGCCGCCAGGATGGCGGTGGCCCCGCCCTGGGAGAGTCCCAGCAAACCGACCTTGGAGCCGTCCAAGCCGGGTCTGGCCTTGAGATGGTCGATCGCGGCCAGGGCGTCCTCCCGCTCGTAGTAACCGAGGGAGACGAACTCCCCGCCGCTCTCCCCCCGGTTGCGGAAGTCGAACAGCAGAACGGTGAAGCCGGCGTCGTACAGCATTTCGGCGTGCGGGAGAAGCTCCCGCCGGTCGCAGCGGTAGCCGTGCAGGAGCACCACCGCCTCGTCGCGCTCGCCGACGGCCAGCCAGCCCGCCAGCCTGGTGCCGTCCGCGCTGCGGAAGGCGACCGGCTCGACCGCCGCTTCCAAAACAGGGTACTCGGCCAACTCGGGCGGGTCGTCGCAGGCGCTGGGGTGGATGGCCCGCTCGGAGCCGATCCAGGCCACCCCCAGCAACAGCAGCGCGGTGAGGAGCACGCTGGCGCCCATGTAGCCGTTGGCCGCCGCCCGCGGCCAGCGCCGTTCGCTCGGCCGCAACCACATGTAGAGGTAGACGAAGGGCGCGGGCACGAACACCCAGGCGACGAGCAGGACCGCGAACGAACCGCCGCCCATCCCCATCAAGGCCGCGAAGGCGGCGACGGCCGCCAGAAACAGCCCGATCCCGGCTTTCAGGGCATTACGCGTCATCGGAGTGAGATACCAGCCTTCGTACGGCTCAGCAAATGCTCGCTCGGGAAATACTCGTCTCGCCCGGAGGATGAGGCAACGGCATGTCGCCAGTCCACCTTCCCTTAGGGAGAGACGCTTGCAGAGCTCCCCAACGCCTCTCTCGCCATTCCGGCGAAAGCCAGGATCCAGCAGGCTGAAGGCTCCCGCGAGAGTGCCACGCACTTCGCCCAGCCGTCGGTCCCGTGAGAGATCAGTTCGCTAGCTATCAGGCCTCCTGCTAGGGGGTGAACCTAACTGAGAAGAGGGCACGTATAACTTAGAGGAGGATGCGTCCCTGATTCGTGTCCTCTCCTCTCGCGCCAGGCGCAGGAAATGCGCAGGGGCAGGGTGGAACAGACAAGCAGCGCTGCGGATTTGGGTAGGAGACCGATATGCTTTCGAGCCCCGTCTTGGCTCCCCATCGTGTGGACATGCTCCGGCACCTCTTGCTGGCGTTGGCCGCGGCAGCAGGGATGGCCGCTTCCGGTTACGTACTTAGCTCGCAGGCAGCGGCCGATTTCTTACGCGAAGGAGCGGTGCGCTTCACGGGGCTGGAGGGCGAAACGCTCCGGCTGGTGCTGGGGCTGGGCGCATTGGCGGCGACGGCCATCGCGGTAGGGGCGCTTTGGCATCAGGTGACTCATCCGCGGCTACTGCTGGCGGCTATCGCGCTGGGCGGCGGCATGTTCTTAGCGCACGCGGTTCTGATGCCGATGGCCGTCTTGCTCGTGATGGCCGCTGGCACGGATTTTTCCCAGCACGTGACTCGGGAGCGCTTCGATTGGGCCAGGCGAAACCCAGCCGTGTTGGGCGGCGGCGCCTTGGCGGGAGCGGGCGCACTGGCGGCGGGAGTGTGGCTCTCGATCTGGCTACTCGGGCCGCTGTTTGACGAGGGGACGCGGCTTGACGAGATGCTCGGTTTCGAAGTGGCGGGGTTGGTGGATCCAGGGGTAGTAGTCGAGCCGGCAGTAGTCGAACCGGTAGTAGTCGAGCCTGCGACGGTCGAGCCCGCCGCGGCGGAAGAAGGCGAGGCCGTCGCTGCCGTGCCGAGCGCGCCCGATGCGACGACGGCGACTGAGGAGGACGTACCGACGGGCGAGACGACGCGGACGGACACGTCCAGCGTGGCCGACGCCGCGGCCGACCCGGCGCCCGCTGCTGAGAGGACGGGCAGTCTGATATCGAGCGGCATGCTCATGGGGACGGACGCGTTCCACACCGGGAGCGGCGACGTGCTGCTGGTGAGCGATCCGGAAGGCAACTTGATCCTGCGCTTCCAGGAGTACTCGGTGCGAAATGGACCGGACCTATTCGTCTACCTGACACCCGATCCCGAGGGCGACGTGCACGCGAACGGCGCCGTCAACCTCGGCGCCATCCGGGCGACGAGCGGCTTCGTGAACTACGAAGTGCCAGCGGACGTCGATCCGACCTCGTTCCGCGCCGCCGTGATCTACTGCCGGGCCTTCTCCGTAACCTTCGCGGTCGCGGAACTCACTTAGGCGTACGGCTCCGTCTTGGTAGGCTGTCGGATGCACCGAGGGTCGGGAGCCCCGCGTCGGCAAGGAGCGTGTCATGGGCGACAGCGACAGCGAGACCGAGATGCGGCCTGCCCTGCCCGAATGGATCCAGAGCCATCTGGATCGGTATCTGGCAACGGACGGAGCGGATGGACACCTATGGGACTCCACCGCCTTCGGCGGGAGTGGCAAGATCCCGACGCTACTGTTGACGACGACGGGGCGGCGATCCGGTAGCCGCAACCCGCTGCCGCTGATCTACGGCGAAGCCGACGGGGCCTACGTGATCGTTGCGTCCAAAGGCGGCGCATCCGAGCACCCCGGGTGGTACCTCAATCTGGTGACGGAGCCGCAAGTCGGGGTGCAAGTGCTGGCCGAGCGCTTCTCGGCGCGCGCGCGCACGGCGACCGGAGACGAGCGGGCGAAGCTCTGGGATCAGATGGCGCGGATCTATCCGCCCTACAACGACTACCAAAAGAAAACCGACCGGGAAATTCCGGTGATCGTTTTGGAGCATACGGGCAGCTAGCGCCGCCGGGCGCGGGCTAGAAGTGGATGCGGGCATGAGACGCGATGTGCAGTTCAACGCGGGGGGCGTACAGCTGGCCGGCTGGCTGTACCTGCCGGAGAGGGGCGAGGGCGCGCATCCGCTCGTCGTGATGTCGCACGGGTTCTCGGCGGTTCGGCGCATGGGGTTGGATGACTACGCGCGCGTCTTCGAGCGAGCAGGGCTCGCCTGTCTGGTGTACGACCACCGCGGATTCGCCGAGAGCCAGGGGGAGCCGCGCCATGAAGTAGATCCGTGGCAGCAGATCCACGACATGCGGGATGCGATCTCATTCGCACGTTCCTTGCCGGAGATTGACCCGGAACGGATCGGCATCTGGGGCACCAGCTACGCCGGGAGCCACGTGATCGTCGTGGGTGCGATCGACCGGCGGGTGCAGTGCGTCGTCGCACAGGTACCGCTGATGAGCGGGTCGCGCACGCTTCCGCGCTGGGTGCCCGCCGCGAAGCTGGCG
Source organism: Dehalococcoidia bacterium (assembly GCA_963663895.2). Taxonomy (GTDB): domain Bacteria; phylum Chloroflexota; class Dehalococcoidia; order Bin125; family Bin125; genus JAPOXK01. The sequence goes on from CAXXRD010000001.1 coordinate 582,356, forward strand.
GGGCTGCGGGACGCCTTCGATAGTGATCGCGACGCACAAGCCCGCGGCGAGCCGCCGCGGGTCGTCACCGCCTCCCCCAGTGGGAGCGACGCGGCCGCCTGGGCGGAGGCGATCGACAGGGATGGCGCCTATCCGAACGAGGTCACGCTGCGCAGCATGGAGTTGCTGACGGAATACGAGCCCGAGACGTTCATCCACCGCATCGGCCCCACGCCCTTCCTGATGATCGCCGCGACACAGGACATCACCACGCCCACCGAAGAGCAGCTGGTCGCGTTTTCACGTGCGACGGAGCCGAAGCGCCTCGTCTTGATTGCAGGCGGCCACTACGACCCCTACATCGGCGAGTTGGAGGAGGCAAGCGCCGCGGCGCGCGATTGGTTCGTCGAGCATCTGACGCCTTAGCCGGAGGCCGGATCCAAGACATCCATCCGATCAGCGTTCGCGAGGACTTCGCCGGTATTGCCCAAGCGTTCTCGGAACGCACTCGTATCCGATAGCCGTCCGCGAGAGCCGCTTCGAGGCTATCGACGATCGCCCACGCTCGCCTTGTGGTATATCGAGGAGCAAGATTGCCGCGTGGTCGCAAGCAAGGAACGTTTCCATACGCACCTATTACGACATCCAGCTCGGTGAGCGCCGCGTGGAGGCGCGGGCGCTTCGCGGCGAGGCGATCGTGCAGGCGGGGCGCTACCTCATTGCAAAGACGCTGCTCGGAATGGGAGTGGCGGGCGTCGACCCGTTGTCCCCCGAGAACCCACTGATCTTCTCGGCGGGCCCGTTCGCCGGGACCGCCTTCTCCAACGCGAACCGCACAAGCGTGGGCTGCAAGAGCCCGCTCACGGGTGGGATCAAGGAAGCGAATGGGGGCGGTACCTTCGCCTACGCACTCGGGCAGCTAAGGATCTGCGGATTGACCCTGCTCGGGGCATCTCCGGATTGGGTCGTACTGCGGCTGACCAAGGACGGCGGTGTCGAGTTCCACGAGGCGGCGCCATACGTCGGCAAGGGCAACTTTGAGGCGGCCGATCTGCTGCTGGAACGCTACGGCAAGAGAGTCGCGATCGCGCTCTGCGGCCCCGTGGGGGAGTACCAGGGTCTCCTGGCAGGCGTAGCGTTCACGGACAAGGACCGCCGTCCGGCGCGGCTGGCGGCGCGGGGCGGGGTGGGCGCGGTGATGGGATCCAAGAAAGTGAAGGCGATCGTCGTGGACATGGACCGCCCGCCTCCGTTCGAGGAGCCCAAGAAAGTCCAAGCCAGCATTAAGGACTACGCCGGGAAGCTACAGGCCGACGAGATCATTCAGAACACGTACGCGCCCTTGGGCACCATGTCGATGGCCGACCTCCAGAACACCGTGGGAGGACTGCCGGTGCGCAACTTCAGCGCAGGACAGCTGGCCAACGTCTCGGCTGGGGAGACGTTCAAGATGGGCGCCGACTACATCGCCCCGCTCAACACGTCGCGGGGCGGATCGCAGACCCACGCCTGTATGCCAGGCTGCATCATCCGCTGCAGCAACGTGTATCACGACGCCAACGGCAAGGAAGTCGTCTCGCCGGTGGAGTACGAGACCTTGGGGCTCCTCGGATCGAATTGCGGAATCAGCGATCCTGACGAACTTGCGGAGCTGAATGCGATCGCGAACGACTTGGGTATCGACACGATCGAGACCGGTGCGACCTTGGCCGTCCTGATGGAGGCGGGGGTCGGCGCATTCGGCGACGCGGCTTTCATGCGCGACTGCCTGACGGAGATCCGCCAAGGCAGCGAGCAGGGACGCCGCTGGGCGCAGGGAACGGCGCGCGTGGGGGCGCACTACGGGGTGCGCCGGGTGCCGGTGATCAAGCGACAAGCGATGAGCGCCTACGACCCGCGGGTGGTCGAGGCGACCGGCGTCGCGATGATGGCGACGGCGCAGGGAGCAGACCACACCGTCGGCAACTTGGCACGGCTGAACACGTTCGAACTGGACAACGCGTCGCTGATAGAGCAAAGCCTGACCCAACAGCGGAAGGTGGCGGCGACGGACTCCTTGGGCCTCTGCGTCTTTGGTCAGAGCGTGACTAACGTCAACCTGGAGTTCTTGGTGAGCGCGTTGAACGCCGCCCACGGAACCGAACTCGGTGAGGAATTTTTCGAAGCACTGGGAGATGCAACGCTCCGGTTGGAGCACGCGTTCAACCGCGAAGCCGGCTTCACGGAACAGGACGACGAGCTGCCGGCGTTCTTTTACGATGAGCCGCTGCCGCCCACCGGTCGAGTGGCTCGCTTCCACGCGGGTGACCTGCGGGGGATGTACGAGCGCCCGGCGCCCATAGCAGCGAAAGCCGAAGACCATGGTTAAAGTGCTCCTGCAGATATATCCGATGATCCCGGCGGCGGACGAAGACGAGAGGCGCGCGCAGCGGCCGATCGGTCGTGATGTCGAGCGCTATCACGCGGTCATCAAGGAATGCGACGAGTTGGTCAAGGCCTGCGACGCGCTTGGCCTGTGGGGCGTCTCGACGATCGAGCACCACTTCCACTCGGAGGGCTACGAACTGGGTCCCAATCCCGGCATGCTGACGATGCGTTGGGGCACCATCACGAAGAACCTGCGCGTGGGCGCGCTGGGCTACGTGATGAGCGCGCAGCACCCGATCCGGGTCGCGGAAGAGATCGCGATCTTGGACCACCTCACCGACGGTCGCTGCTTCGCGGGCTTCGCACGTGGTTACCAGGATCGCTGGACGAACATCATCGGACAGCACCTGGGCACACGGGCGACGCATTCGGACGGCGGCCCCGACGACCAGATCAATCGCGATATCTTTGAGGAGCAGGTACAGATGGTGCTCGATGCCTGGACGCAGGAGAGCGTCGAGCAGAACACGCCGCTTTGGCAGATCCCCTACCCCTACGACGAGGGGATCAGTTGGTGGATGGCCGACGCTACCAAGCGGCTCGGCGCACCCGGCGAGATCGGGGACGACGGCCGGGTCCACCGGGTGAGTGTGGTGCCGGCGCCCTACACGAAGCCCTACCCGCCGGTCTTCGTCGCCAGCAGCGGCTCCGTGCCGACGATCGAGTATTGCGGCCGGATGGGCTTCATCCCTACCTACTTCACGAACGTCGAAAAGGGGGCGGAGATGGGGATGATGTACCTCAACGCCGCCCGGTCGGCGGGGCACGATATCGCCTTCGGGGAGCGGCAGGCGACCACCCGCTGGCTGCAGCTCGGCGACACGCACGAGGAGGCGGTCTCAGCCGCCGCCTCTTACGATGCCGAGATCCAGCGCAACTTCTACAACCTGTTGGCGCTGGCGGCGCGCCGCCAAGTGCAGGCGCTGCCACAGGACACCAGCATCCATACCTTCACGGAGGTGGTAGAGCAATCGGAGCAGCACTGCGTGGGCACGGTCGACGAGGTGCGTGAAAAGATGGTCCGCCAGTGGCAGGAGCTCCCGGCGGAGTACTGCGTGCTGATCTTGCACTATGCCCAGCAGCCGCTCGACAGCTGCATCTGGAACCTCGACACGTTCATGCGGGAGATCAAACCGGCCTTGGACGAGATCACGGCCGCGGCGCGTCTGCCCGGCTCCACGCCGGTGGCCGACCACTGACGATCGCGGCAGAACCAAGGCAGGCCGCGGCAGGCGGCGCCGTACGCGGCCTGCGGCCGGGCAGGCGGATCAAGCAGAAGACTCGGCGTTCACCCTGTCGAAAAGATGCACGACCTCGCGAGACGGCTTCGGCGTGAGAAGGGAGATCACCACGGCCACGAACATGGCGATCAAGAAGCCCGGCGTGGCAGGCTGGATATCCCACATTCCCGAGGGTCCACCGTCCAGAAATCCCCAGACCGAAGCGACCGCCGTGCCCGCCAGGATGGACGCGGCCGCTCCCCAGAAGTTGAACCGGCGCCAGAACAGCGCCAGGATCGTGACCGGCCCGAAGGCCGCACCCATTCCGCCCCATGCGTAGCTGACCAATTCGAAGATGGATTCTGGGTAGACGATGGCGACCACCGCCGAAATGCCGCCGATGATCACCAGCAGCAGGCGGCCCAACCACACGCGCGCGTTCGCTGTGATCGCATAGGCAACGCGCTTGATGAACGGCAGGTCGTCGGTGGCGACGGCCGATGCCAGAAGCAACTGCGAATCCGCCGTGCTCATCACGGCCGCGATCACCGCCGTCAGAAGCAGCCCCGTCACAACGGGATGGAAGAACGTCTCGGACACCACCAGATACACGCGCTCGGTGTCCGCGACCTCCGGCAGCAGGCCTGCGTCGGAGAGAGCGGGATAGGCAAGGATCCCGAGCAGCAACGCAAGCGCGTAAACGGCCACCACCCAGATCGTGGAGATGTTGCGGCTCCTGACAACCCTGTCTTCCCGCTCCAATGCCATGAAGCGCTGCAGGATCCGTTGGGCTCCGAAGGCGCCAAAAGCCCACCCTGCTGCCGAGAGAGCGAAGATGAAGTCGACCGTCCCGCCGTCGCCATGCGTCAACGGATTCAGAAAACCGGGGGAAGAGCCTCCCACTCCTGCAAACGGACTCTCCGACGAAGCGATCAACGTAGCCGTGATCACCAAAAGGCTGACCAGCATTAATATTGCCTGGGCCACGTCCGTCCTGGATACCGCCAAGAATCCGCCAATTAATGTGTAGGACGCTACGGCGACAAGGGTCAGCAAGATGCCCGTCGTCGCTTCAATCCCAAAGAGCGTTTCCAGAAGCTTCGAGCCGCCAACCAGACCGGAGCTCACATAGAAAATGACAAAGAAAATCGTAATGATCGAAGTGAGCGTCCGTAAGATCCCAGTCGTATCTCCAAACCGAACCTCGAAAAACTCCGGAATAGTCAGGGCATTGTTCGCTTCGATAGTGTACCGGCGCAACTTCTTGGCGAGGACCGTCCAGCTCAGCCAGATACCGACCGCCGCGCCTGCGGGGACCCACATCTCCACGGCGCCGTGACTGAAGGCCAGAGCGGGGAGGGCCAGCATCGTCCAAGCGCTCGTCGTCGACGATCCGGCGCTGAGCGCCGCCGTGAAACTGCCCAACCGCCTGCCGGCCAGCGCATAGTCCGACATGCTCCGTATCTTGCGGGCCTTCACCAATGCGATGCCGATCAACATCACAAAGTAGAGGCAGAAAACAACGATGACCCACGTGCTAGACATCACAATTCCGGTTTCTAGCGTATAAGTACAACATCTGAAGCCGTCGCCCGCGTGAGAATGATTTCAAATCAGCTGTCGGCGCTCAAGAAAATCGATGGTCAACGCGACACACTGCTCCGGCTTTTCCAACTGCAGAAAATGCGTGGCCTCGGGCAGAAAATCGTAGTCGAGATCGGTGAGGGTACCGAGGTCCACGCTTGGTAGAAACGCATGTGGCTCCGTCGGATCGGCGCCAATGGCCTTGACCGGACAGCGCACATTGCCCAGATCCAGCTGGAGCACCCAACCGAAAAAGAACTGCGCGACCTGTGCCTCGTACTCCCTGGGGCAACGAAGCGCATAGCCCTCCCCGTCCGGGACGGGGCGCAAGGTCGTCTCCGCCATGAGATCCACAACGCCCGGAAGCAACCGCTTGAAAGCAGGCGCGTCGCGGTAACGGTTTACGAACTCTTCCCGGTTTTCAAACCAAGTGCGGCGCCGCTTGATTACGTCGTGCATCTGGTGGCTCACTTGGTACATATCCTCCAGCAAGACGCTGGGGGTGCAGATCGCCGGATCGAAGAGGACGAGAGCAGAAAAAATATTCTCTGCCGAGGCTCCGCTCCATCCTTGCGCGTAGAGCAGGGCGGGCAGCGTCGACATGGAATGGAACACTCCTACCGCAGGCTTCTCCCCAAAGTTCCGGCGAATAGCCCGGACGACGCCTTCGCAGTCTTGCGCAAAGCTAGGAATGTGATGACTTCGTTGGTCGCCAACTGGGTTCCAGCCGTGGTTCCGAATGTCGTAGATGAACAGATCGAACCTCGCCGCCAATAGGGACCAGTACGGATAGTAGGTATCAGCGGATAACCCGTTGCCGTGACTCAATATCATCCGCGGACCGTCGGGGGTTCCGTGCCGCCGCACGTATACGCGCGCACCGTCGGCCATCTTCACTTCAAGAACCGCCAGCGCCTCCGGCAGCGTCCAGCGATTAGTCATCGATCGAGCGGGTCAGGAAAGCCATGGGGGATTATATACGTGAGTATTCACACTGGAAGGCCACCAGGGGCAGTTCCAGCTCTTCGCAGATGCGGAAGGCGACATCGTAGGAGGAGCAGAAGAGGTCCGCCTCCGTATCAATGGAAATCCGTCCACCGTGTCACCAGCGAGGCGTCCACCCACACGGTCGCCGGCCTCGAGCAGGATCAGGGAGAAGCCCTGCTCTTGGAGGGCGTAGGCGGCGCTCAGCCCGGCGGCTCCTCCGTCAACCACGACGACCCCTCTCTCACTCACGACGAGATCCTCTTACCCCTCTTGGGAACGACGGCGCACAACAGGTGTGACACCAGCCGAAGTGGGACGCTCGCGCCGTGGCGAACTTGCGATCGCATTCTTACGATCGCGTCAAAGTACTTCCCAAACGAGTGTAGGTGCCATACAGGGTTGGATGTCACGGCCCGATGATCAGAGCCTGGCGACCCCATACAGCAACGAGTAGGCGCTGCTCCCGCAGGATGGAGATTGGATATCCGCCAACAAGGGGCATGTAGTGCCGGACCGCATCCGATAGCCGGTCGCCAGGAACGGCCGCGCCTCAGCCAACCGCGGTGGCCAGCTCAAGGAGCTTTCTTACCGTTCTCCAGTTTCGAGCCGTGCCGGTAGTCGAGAGGCTGGAGTCGAAGTAGCTGTTCGTGAGCTTGCTGCGGGCAACCCCGTTCGGACAGTGGAGAAAGACCTCGCGACCCAATACCACGAACTCGTCGCCTGGTGAGCGATTCGGGTCCAATACTTCAACGTGCGCAGGGTCGGGTAGGTCTGCCAGGAAGAGGACAAGCAGCTTGCCCGCTTCGGCTCCAGCTTCCGCGAAGGGGTTAGCCTGCACGATCTCCTGGAGTTCCCGGGCTGTGCGGGTGACCACTGGAACACGATAGCCGAAGCGACTCAAGATCGACGTACTGATCAGAGATGGGATATCTTCTGCCAAAGCTGGTTCTGCACGAAAGAGCACGTTCCCACTCTGGATGTAGGTCTGAACGTCGTCGCACCCCGCGTCCCGGAACATTGCGGCGAGATCCTTCATCGGCAGTTTGTTCTTCCCACCGACGTTGATCCCGCGAAGCAATGCGACGTTTGCGCCTGTCGCGCTGCGCACGCTGTCAACGGACATGTTGGGCATGTTCCTTCCCGGTTCCGGAGACCCCTCGACTACTCCGGCGCGTCCTCGCCAGCGAGTAGCCGTTCCGTGGACGTGAAGGGGACGGCGGCCAGGCACATGGCGTCGGGATGGCATTCTAACCAGACGCTTGAGTCGTGCGGAAAGAGTATGGGCGTAGGGCGCACGCAGCCAAATTCCTCGGGGGCAGGATAGCTTAGTGGGCTGCTGTGCTATGAGCGGCGAAGAGGTTTCGGCGTCCCATTCGGTTACTGGTCCCACGTTGGGGCCATCTGCAGCCGACCTGATCAGGAAGAGGCAACAGGAGGCGCTTGGACTCAATCTGGCAGGCTTCAGAACACGACGGGCCACGTGAAAGTTCGGAGTACAGTACGCGAGGTCCGACTAGGATCGTCACGAGGACTGCACCTCCGCAGCGAGCGGAAACGGATTGCTTCGGTCCGATCCCAGGCACTGCCGCAGCAGTAACGGGCTCCCCTTCAATCCTCTCCACCGCATCCCTGCCGGCAGGCGGAGGCTCTAGTTTCTCGCTTGCGCCGCGAGCGCGCGGAGAAGGGCGAGGAACTCTTCGGCTGTCGAGAGGGGGACGCGTACGCCGTTCACCAGCACGAAGGGGGTCGAAGCGATGCCCAAGCGGCGCGCCTCCTCGACCCCCGCCATCAGGGCATCCTGATGGGTCCGCGAGTCCAGGCAGTCCGAGAACCGATCCAGGTCCAAGCCGGCGGCTCGCGCAGCGCCGTCCAGCTCCGCGCTCGACAGCCCCTGCGCCTGCCGCTCGAAGAGCGCATCGTGGTACGGGAAGAAGGCGTCTTGATCGGCCGCGCACTCGGCGGCGAGCGCCGCCGCCTCGCTCGCCGGGCCCAGGTGCGGGAAATGCCGGAAGGTGAAGCGGGCGATCCCCGTCTGCACGAACTCATCCTCAAAGGGCGGCTCAAACTGAGTCGCGAACACCCGGCAGCCGGGTCACTGGAAATCGCCCCAGTGCACCACGTGGAGCGGCGCCTCCGCGAACCCGAGCGTGTTGCGCTCGGTTGGGATAGCGGCCGGCGCCTCGCTCTCGGTCCCGCCATTGCATGCCGCCGCCAGCAGGCAGGCCAGCAGCAGCGCCCCCAAAGCCAGCCGTCGTCGCCCCACCGTTTCCTCCCGCTCACCCGCACCCTACCATCACCACCGCGGCCGCCGCCTCGATCGGCGGCCGGCGCGCCGGCGGACGCTGCTAGCATCAGGGCCTGAAGGCAGCGCCAGCAGGCAGAACGGTCGGAAGATGGACGCGCCGTCCCTGTCCCAGACCTACCGCGCAATCTTGACGATCCGGCGCTTCGAGGAGCGTCTGCTCTCCCTTCACCACGAGGGCCTGATTCAGGGCTCGATGCACCTGTGCAACGGCCAAGAGGCTATCCCCGTGGGCGCCTGCCGTGAGTTGCGCGCCGACGACGCCCTGACCGCGACATACCGCGGGCACGGCTGGGCGATCGCGCGCGGCCTGCCTCTGCCCGATCTGTTCGCCGAGCTCATGGGCCGGGCTTCCCCGCTGTGCGGCGGCCGGGGCGGCTCCGCCTATCTGTGCGGCGCGCCGTACGGTTTCCTGGGCGAAAACTCGATCGTCGGCGCCGGCGTGCCCATCGCCGTCGGCGCCGCCCTGGCGGCACGGCGCGACGGCGACGGCGCGGTCAGCCTCGTCTCGATCGGCGACGGCGCCCTCAACCAAGGGGCGGTCGGCGAAGCCCTCAACTTCGCCGCCGTGCTAGCGCTGCCGCTCGTCGTCGTGGTCGAGAACAACGTCTACTCGGAGATGACCCCGATTAAGGAGATGGTCGCGATCGACCCACTGGCGCAGCGGGCGGCCGGGTTCGGCATTCCCAGCGTCACCGTGGACGGCAACGACGCGGCCGTCGTCCAAGCCGCCGTGGCCGAGGCCGTGGCGCGAGCCCGGAGCGGCGAGGGGCCGACCTTGGTGGAAGCGATGACCGAGCGCCTCGTCGGGCACTACACCGGCGACGCGCAGCAGTACCGGCCCGCCGGGGAGGTGGAAGCAGCCAAGACCCGCGAGCCGTTGACCCGGCTGCGGGCGGCGGCGGGGCAGGAGCTCGGCACGGAGCTGGCGGCCGTTGACGAGGAGGTGGAGGCGGCGATCGAAGGCGCCGTCCAAGAGGCGATGCGCTACCCTCGCCCCGACCCCGCCGGGGCCGCTCTGGGCGTCTATGTCGACTAACGCCGCCACCGGGGAGATCACCTACATCCGCGCCGTCAACGAGGGGCTACGGTGGGCGCTGCGCGAGTATCCCAAGGCCCTCATCCTCGGGGAGGACGTCGCCCTTCCCAACGGTCCCTTCGGCGCCACGCGCGGCCTGCACGGCGAGTTCGGCGACCGCGTCATCGATACGCCGATCACGGAATCGGCCTTCGTGGGGGCCGCCATCGGTGCCGCCATGCGCGGCTACCGGCCGATCGTCGAGATCATGTTCATGGACTTCACGCAGGTGGCGATGGACCAACTCGTGAATCAGCTCCCCAACATCCACTACGTCTCCAACGGCGGCTTCCGCGTGCCGCTCACGATTCGCACGCAGCAAGGGCGCACGCCGGGATCCTGCGCGCAGCATTCCCAGAGCCTCGAAGCGGTGTTCGCGCACGTTCCCGGGATCCGCGTCGGCCTGCCCTCCAACCCGCAGGACGCCTACGACATGCTGCGCAGCGCCATCGCCTCCGACGATCCCGCCATGATTATCGAGAGCCGCGCCCTCTACGCCAGCAGGGGACCGGTCGATCTGGAGCGGCCGCTCGCCCCCATCGGCGGCGCGCAGTTGCGGCGGCCCGGCGAAGACGTGACCATCGTGAGTTGGTCGCGGATGGTCGGCGAAGCGGAGGCGGCGGCCCAACGCCTGGAGGCCGAGGGCATCAGCGCCGCCGTGATCGACTTGCGCTGGGTTTCGCCCGTCGATCACGACACGATCGCCGCGTCGCTCGAACGGACCGGACGGCTGGTGATCGCGCACGAGGCGAACCGCACCGCCGGCTTCGGCGCCGAGCTGGCCGCGTGGGCCACGGAGGAGCGCTTCTGGGACCTCGACGGCCCGGTGGCCCGCGTCGGCGCCCCGGACATCCGCATGCCCGCGGCCGCCACCTTGCAGGAGGCGCTGCTTCCGAGCGCGGAGTCCATCGCCGAGACGGTTCGGGCTACCCTGAACGCCGCACCGGCCTAGCCCCGGACGACCGGAGGGCGCCCCGTGGAGCTGCAGCGCCTCAAAGGCAAGATCGCGTTGATCACCGGCGGCGGCAGCGGCTTCGGCCGCGCCACCGCCCTGCGCTTCGCCGCGGAGGGCGCCGCGCAGGTGTTCCTGGTCGACCTCAAGCAAGACCGGCTTGACCGCGTCGTCGGCGAACTGGCCGCAACGGACGCCCGGGCCACGGGACTGTGTGCCGACGTCGGCCTCAGCACCGACTGTCGGCGGGTCGTCGACACCGCGGTCGAGACGGCCGGCCGCCTCGACATTCTGGTCAGCAACGCCGCCGCCTGGACCGAGGAGGCCTTCCTCGACATGCAGGAGGACTCGTGGAACCGCGTCATCGCGGTCAACCTCAGCGCCTCCTTCCTGCTCGGCCAGGCGGCCGGACGCGTGATGAAGGAGCAAGGCGGCGGCGTGATCGCCTACACCTCCTCGATCTCCTCCCTCGGCGCCTCCAAGCTGTTCGCGCACTACAGCGTCACCAAGGCGGGGATCGTGAACCTCGTCCAGAACATGGCGATCGAGTTGGCGCCGTACAAGATCCGCGTCAACTGCGTCAGCCCGGGCCCGGCCAACACCCAGCAGTCACGCGACATCGTGGGCGAGGAGTTGATGCAGGAGTTCCAGCACAGCTTCCCGCTCGTCCCGCTGCAGCAACGGCTGATCGAGCCGGAGGAGATCGCGGCGGCTTTCGCGTTCCTCGCGTCGGACGACGCGGCGATGATCACGGGCCAGAACGTAGTGGTGGACGGCGGACTCACCGCACACGCCTATTCCATCCCGGAGGGAAGCGCATGAAGATCCTACCGGACGTCTACATCGTTGGAGGCGGCGATTACGCCTTCAATCTCTCGAACCGTCTCGACTGTCACGTCTACCTAATCGACGGCGGCGACGAGATGGCGCTGATCGACACCGGCTTCGACGGGCCGGAGGAGATCCTGCAGAACATCAAGGACGACGGCATCGACCCGGGCCGCATCTCCACGATCTTCTCCACGCACTACCACGCCGATCACACGGGCGCCCTCGCCCGCGTCAAGCGAATGCTCGGCAACATCCCGGTCATCACCGGCGCGGAGGCGGCGCCGACCATCCGCGCCGGCGACGCCGATCAGATCGGACTGACCTGGGCCCAATCCTTCAACTTCTATCCGCCGGAGTTCCGCTGGGAGGGCTGCGACGTCGAGGACGAGATGACGGACGGCAAGCGCTTCCAGATCGGCAATATCGAGCTGGAGGCGATCGCCACGCCGGGCCACTGCATGGGCCACTACTGCATCCTCTCCCACAACAGCGCGCGCGCCTGCCTCTTCAGCAGCGACCACATCTTCTGGGGGGGGCGCATCATCTTGCAGAACGTGCAGGACTCCAGCGTGCAAGAGTACGCCGATTCCATGAATAAGCTGCTGGACTACGAGTTCGAAGCGCTGCTCCCGGGCCACCTGACACCGTCGCTGCGGAACGGGAAGCGGCACGTGGTCGCCGCCGCCGATCAGTTCAACCGCATCGGTCTGCCGAAAGGGCTGCTCGACTAACGGGCCGAACGGCTCGCCTCAGGCGGGATGCGGCGCCGGATCTTCCGCGAAGAAGCGCCGGACCGCCTCGGTATCCGCGAAGCGGGGCGTATCGGCACGGGCGGCTTGCCCCGCGGAACTTTGAAACGCGGTCAGGGCGGCCTCAACGGAGTCGAACCAAAGCTGGCCGATGCCGTCGTACACGGGTTCGTATCCCGGAGCGGAAAGCGTCGGCCCGAACTGATAGCGGCGCAGCCCCGGGAGTCGCCCGATGAGCGCCGCGTGGTCCTGCGTCCAGAGCCGGAGAAAGGTCTCGCGATCGAGATCGGCGCGACGCTTGACCAACACGATGTAGCGAACCACTGCCGGCCTGACTACACCGCCAGGTAGCCACCGTCGACCACGAAGGCGGCCCCCGTCACGTAAGAAGCTTCGGGCGAGGCCAGGAAGGCAACGGCGGCGGCGATCTCGTCGGCCGTTCCCATCCGTCCTATCGGCTGCGCCTCGTTCGCGATCCGCTCCGCCTCCTTAGGGTCATCGGCGCCGTTGATGTAATCCCAGCTCAACTGCGTGGCGATGATGCCGGGACAAACGCAGTTGGCGCGGATCCCCTGCTTGGCGTACTCGGTCGCCAGCGTGCGCGTCATATTAATCATGCCCGCCTTCGCCGCGTTGTAGCCAACGTTGCCCGGCCAGGACACCTCGCCCGCGATCGAGGAGACGTTGATGACGATGCCGGAGCCGCGCGCCAGGAAGTGCGGCAGCGCCGCGCGCGCCATCACGAACGGGATCGTGAGGTGGATCGCGAGCATCCGCTCCCAGAGTTCGTCGTTGTAATCGGCGAAGGCGACCGGCTGCGTCACGTCGAGCCCGGCGTTCCCCACGATCACCTCCAGGTCACCCAGCCGCTCGATCGCGTCGGACACCAACCGGACCGCCTGGACGCGATCGGTGAGGTCAGCCTGGAACGTCTCCGCCCGGACGCCGCGGGCGCGAAGCTCGCCCGCCACGCTTTCCGCTTCGTCCATATGCGCGTAGCCGCACACGGCGATGTCGCGCCCCTGCTCGGCGAGCTTGCGCGCCGACGCCGCACCGATGCCACGCGACGACCCGGTAACGAGCGCAGGACCTAACTTCTCCGCGCCCATTGCGCTTCCTTTCACAAAATCTATCGGGGATCGCCGTTCGGCCGACCTCTTTGGGAGGCGGATCCTCCAGCACTCCCGACCATAATGTCAATGAGCCGCTCCCAAGCCGAACCACGTTCGAAAACCTATCCAATCCTCCTATACTCCGCACCATGAGAGGCTGCGCTGCGTGCTGCGAGAAGCACGGCGCGGATAATGGAGCGAGCGCTGCCGCCGATCGAGCGACAGCGTTTTAAGAAAGGAGTGCGAGATGTCCCTTGAAGACCGCCGGAGGACGCTGCGCGGGCGCAGCGTAAGCAGGCGCGCGCTGCTTTCCGCAGCGGGGTCGGCTGGCGTTGGCGCCGCGGGCCTCGCTCTCGTTGGCTGTGGCGACGACGATGATGCCGATGCAGATGCCGTAGCGGAGACCGCCGAGCCCGCCGCGCCCGCACCGGAGCCGGAGGTGGTCGCAGAGGCGCCCGCCGGGCCGGTATCGGGCGGGATTCTGCGCGAGGGCTACAGCCGCGGCAGCGAGCGCATGGACCCTATCGCGGCGTTGTGGTGGGACGGGTCGTCGTTCCCCGCGGTGCATGAGACGCTCTTCGCCCTCGACGAAAACGCCGAGAACCTGCCGCTGCTCGCCGCCGGCTGGGAGATCAGCGATGACGGACTCAGCTGGAACTTCCAGATGCGCGACGGGCTGACGTTCCACACCGGCAAGCCGATCAATGCGGAAACCGTGGCCGCTTCGCTGAATTGGACCAACAACCCCGAGGGCGGCGGCTTCGTCTTCCTGTTCTGGGGACCGGTCGAGAGCATCACCGCGACCCCGGACAACACCGTACGGATCGACTTCTCCCACCCCTTCATCGGATTCCCCACGGTCGCCAACAACGGCTACGCCACGGTGTTCGACACGGAGCTGTGGGAGCAGCTGCGCGGCGATTACGGCACGACCGGCGAGGACGGAGGCAGCGGACCCTTCACGCTGACCGAGTACGTCCCGGGAAGCCATCTGGAGGTGGCGCGCTGGGCCGACTACCAGGGTTCCACGTTGCCCTTCCATCAAAACCAGGGCCCGGCATACATCGACGGCATTCGCTGGGTCGACGTGCCGGAGGCCGCGACGCGGGCGGCCGAGCTCGAAGAGGGCAACATCGACGCCCTGCACGCACCTGCGTTCTCCGACGTCCAGCGGCTGAAGGACAACCCCGACTTGGTCGTGATCGAGAACGTGACCTGGGGCCACTACTTCATGGGCCTCAACCACGAGCGCGCCAACCTGGGATTCAACGACCCGCGCGTGCGGCTCGCGATCTCCAAGGCGATCAACCGCCAAGCGATCGTCGACACCGTCTTCTTTGGCTCGGGTGAGCCGGCCTACGGCTTCGTGCCCACGGCCGACAAGTACTACGACGCCGGCGTCGTCGACTTCAGCCAATACGACCCCGAAACCGCCGCCAGTTTGCTCGACGCAGCGGGCTGGTCGATCGGCAGCGACGGCATCCGCGAATCCGGCGGGGACCGCATGTCGTTCACTCTTCCCTCCGAGCCCGCGGATGAGGAAACCCAAGTCGCTCAGGCGGTCCAGGAGTTCCTGCGTGACGCAGGCGTCGATATGAACTTCACCCCGACGGAAACCGTCTTCGGGGACATCATTGAGGGAGACATCGACGGCTACTTCTTCAACAACCTCTGGCACGACATGATCGACGGCACCCTCTTCTGGGCGAAAGGGGAGTTCATCGGCGGCTGCTGCAACGGCGCCCGCGCCAACATCCCCGAGGTCAACGAGGGCTACGACAAGTGGATCATGGCGGCGACCGAAGAGGAGCGCGAAGCAGCCTCACGCCAGATCCAGCTCGCCGCGGCGGAGCAGGTGCCGTTCCTGCCCATCGTGACGCCCGCCAACGTCTGGGTGCACAACCAGCGCGTACACGGCTGGGATCCGCTGCAGCCCAACCTCTACCCCTTCTACCAAGACGTTTGGATCGAGGCGTAGAGAAGCAGCGAAGCAACCCGGGATCGCGATCGGGCCGGAGGCGGCGGATCCGCCGCCTCCGGCCTGCGGAGCGCAGGGAGTAGGCTTCCGTGCTGCGCTATCTGCTGTGGCGGTCGGTCTACACCGTCGCCGTCATCTTCGCGGCGTCCCTCGTCATCTTTTTCACGCTGCGGATCTCACCGGGGACGCCCGAGTTCATCATCCATCAGCCCATGGCGGCCGAGGAAGAGCGCCAGCGCTTCCGGGAGGAGCAGGGGCTCAACGATCCCATCATCGTCCAGTACGGGAACTTCCTGGGGGACGTGTTCCGAGGCGATCTCGGGACCTCGATCGACAGCAATATCCCGGTCGTCGACCTGATCGCCGAGTTCGGCAAAAACAGCGCCATCCTCGTCGCGGCCGGCGTGCTGGTCACCTTCAGCATCGCCATCCCCCTCGGCGTGATCGCCGCCGTCAAGCGCAACAGCTGGATCGACCAGACGATCATGGGCTTCGCCGCCCTCGGCATGGGCATTCCCAACTTCATCCTGGCGCTGTTCTTGATCCTGGTCATCGGCATCGAGCTGGACTGGCTGCCCATCTCCGGCAAAGGCGGCATTAAGCACCTCATCTTGCCCACTATCGTTCTCGCGGCGGAGGGGGTCGCCGTGATGCTGCGCCTGATGCGCGCCTCCATGCTGGATCAGCTCCAGCAGGACTACATCCGCACGCTCCGCGCTAAAGGGCTGAGTCGCTGGCGCACCATCTGGCAGCACGCGCTTCGCAACGCGCTGCTGCCGATCATCTCGCTCTCGGCGCTCCAAGTCGCGGCACTGATCGGCTACACCTTCGTGGTGGAGACGATCTTCCGCTGGCCCGGCATCAGCCGGCTGTTGATCGAGAGCATCCTCCAGCGCGACTACCCGGTCGCCTTGATGATCACCTTGCTCTTTACGATCGCGGTCATCCTCGCCAACTTCGTCGCCAACATCGCCTACAGCCTCGTGGACCCCCGTATCCGCCAGGAAACGATGCTGCGCGTATGAGCGCCCTCCAAGACGCGGCCCTCTGGCACGAGCCGCCGGCGCCCGAGCAGACCCGCCGGCACCAGCTCCACGCCGGCCTGCGGCTGCTGGCGCGCAACCGGCTGGCGCTGATCGGCGGCGGCATCAGCCTCGTTTTCGTGCTCATCGGCATCGCAGGCATCGTTATCATCGGCTTCGATCGGTTCCACGATCTCTACCTCGACCAGACCCTCGACTCCGCCGTCATCCTGCGGGCGCCCTTCACAGGCGAGAACGTCCTGGGCACCGACGCCCTCGGCCGCGACCTGCTCGCGCGCACCGTGGCCGGGATCGGCGTATCGATCATGCTGGCGCTGGCGATCACGGCCCTGACGCTCATCATCGGCATGGTGCTGGGCACCGTCGCGGCCTTCTACGGCGGCTGGATCGACGTGGTGATCAGTGCCGTCATCGACGTGACCTGGGGCTTTCCCATCATCCTGCTGGCGGTGGCGCTGTCCGGCGTCTTCGACCGAGGGATCGAAGTCGTGATCCTCTCGGTCCCGCTGATCCTTTGGGCCGGCTTCGCACGGATCGTGCGCGGAGAAGGGCTCAGCCTGCGGGAACGGGACTTCGTTAAGGCCGCCCGCGCGATGGGCGTGCCGGACTGGAAGATCATCCTGCGGCACTTCGTGCCGAACCTCGTCGCCCCGACGATCGTCATGGGCACCTACTACATCCCCGTGGTGATCGTGTTCGAAGGCGCACTCTCTTTCCTCGGCCTCGGGACGCAACCGCCAACGCCAAGCCTCGGGCTCATGGCGGCTGAAGGCCGGCAGCATCTCCTCAATGGCGATCACTGGGTCGTTACGGTGCCCGGCGTTTCGCTCGTGCTGATGGTGGTCGGCTTCAACACCCTTGGGGATGGCCTGCGCGACATCCTCGATCCCAGACTGCGAGGCGTGCGATGACGGCCGACGCGACACTCCTCCGCATCCTTGATCTCACCGTCGACCTCGCCACCGAGGAGGGCAAGGTCCGCCCTGTGGACGGCGTCTCCCTCTCCCTAGCCACCGGGGAGATCCTGGGGCTCGTCGGGGAAAGTGGATGCGGCAAGACGATGACCGCCCTCGCGATCATGCGCCTCCTGCCCGAGCCGGGCTCCCGCACCAGTGGCGCCGTTCGGCTCATGGACCGCGACCTCCTGGCCCTGCCGGAGGCCGACATGCGACGCGTGCGCGGCCCTTCGATCTCGATGATCTTCCAGGAACCGATGACCAGTCTCGACCCGGTCTTCACGATCGGCCATCAATTAACGGAAACCATGCGCGCCCACCACAAGATCGGCCGCCACGAGGCCCGTGAACGCGCCATCGGCATCCTGGAACGCGTTGGCATTCCCAACCCCGCGCAACGCCTGAACGACTACCCGCACCAGCTCTCCGGCGGCATGCGGCAGCGTGTCATGATCGCGATCGCCCTCATCCTCGAGCCGCAGCTTCTTATCGCGGACGAACCCACGACGGCCCTGGACGTCACTATCCAGGCCCAGATCCTCGAATTGATCGACGACCTCCGCCAGCGCTCGCACATGAGCGTGCTCCTGATCAGCCACGACCTCGCCGTGGTCGGACAGGTGGCCGAACGCGTCGCCGTCATGTACGCGGGGGAGGTCGTCGAGACCATGCCCACGACCAGCCTCTTCGTCGCACCGCGCCACCCCTACACCCAGGGCCTGCTCCGCTGTATCCCAGGCCTCGCGCACGACAGCGGCGCAACCGAAGCCCGCCTCCATGTGATCGAGGGGCGCGTCCCGGAACTGCGGAACTTGCCGCCGGCGTGTCGTTTCGCCCCTCGCTGCCCTTACGCTATGGACCGCTGCTGGAACGAGCGTCCCCAACTGGAGAAGGTCGCGGATGAGCAATACCTCCGCTGCTGGAACCCGCAGCCCTTCCGTGCCTGAAGCGCCGCCGCTCCTCGAGGTCCACAACCTCAGCAAGCGCTTCCCGGTGCGGCGCGACCTCCTGGGCCGTCCCACGAGCTGGCTCAGCGCCGTCGACGCGGTGAGCTTCACGATCCGGCGCGGCGAAACGTTCAGCATCGTCGGCGAAACCGGCTGCGGGAAGAGCACGCTGGGACACCTGATCATCCGCCTGCAGCCTGCGGATACGGGCAGCGTCCTTTTCGACGGCGAGGCCGTTCTCAGCTCCAGTCGTCACCATCTTGGGCAGCTGCGGCAGCGGATGCAGCTCGTCTTCCAAGACCCGTTTTCCTCGTTAAACCCACGGATGAAGGTCGGCGCGATCGTCTCGGAAGGCATGCACCGCCTTCGTCTCGGCCGCGCGAACCAACGCCGCCGTACCCAGGAAGTCTTGGAGATGGTCAGGCTCGCTCAATCCTACGCCGCTCGCTACCCGCACGAGCTCAGCGGCGGACAGCGCCAGCGCGTCGCGATCGCGCGCGCGCTGGCCGCCAATCCTGAGTTCCTCATCCTGGACGAGCCGGTCAGCGCGCTCGACGTCTCGATCCAAAGCCAGGTGCTGAATCTCCTCCACGACCTCCAGCAGGAACTCAACCTCACCTACCTCTTCATCAGCCATGATCTGGCAGTCGTGCGCCACATCTCGGACCGGGTCGGAGTAATGTACCTGGGCAAGCTGGTCGAAACGGCGGACCGGGATGATCTCTTCGGAAACCCGCTTCATCCCTACACGCAAGCGTTGCTATCCGCGATTCCGCGTCCCCAAGCCCGCGACCAGCACCGGGATCGCATTAGCCTCGAAGGGGAAGCCCTAAGCCCGATCGACCCGCCACGGCAGTGCCGATTCGCCAGCCGCTGCTTCCGCGTGATCGATCGTTGCTGGACGGAGGTGCCACCGACGGAGTCACAGAAACCCGAGCACGACGCTGCTTGCTTTAACATCGCCCCGCCCACCGATGCAACGGCGGGTCCGTAATGCGCGAACAGATCGATCCAGTGGAGCCGCACGCAAAAGATCGGAGAGCACAATGCACAGGCTCATGCTGATCCAACTCAACCACGACGACCCCAATCACTTCCGCGTCATCGCCGATAGCGCAGACGATTCCGTGTCGGAAGCGAGCCCGGCCGCCGTCCCAGCCGCCGCCGGCGGCGCCGGCTGGGAAGAGTTCGATGACTCCACAGGCTTCAGCAGTCCGTATGCCACCGTGCCCTGTGAAGGCAAAGTCAGTGATCTCGGCTATTGGTACGTGAACAAGACCGGCAACGTCCTGGACTATGACTTCGTCGCGGCGGGCCTATCCGAACGCAAGGTGATCACGAGCGGCGAGCTGCACGCCGAATACAACGGGCGGCGCTACGTCGCGAAGGCCGGCGACAGCATGCTGTTCCTCACCGATCCCGAGGAAGACCAACCCTTCCTCGTCCGCTTCCTCGGCGACCACGAGTGCACCATCGTCTACACGGAGTACGCTCTGCCCTAGCCGCGCGCATAACGAGGACGGGGACGGGAAAGCGAAATGACTGCGGATTGGATCGTCGTCGGCGGGGGCCATAACGGCCTCACCTGCGCCGCCTACCTGAGCAAGGCCGGCGAGGACGTTCTCGTGCTGGAACGGCGCGACGTCCTGGGCGGCTGCGGCACGAGCGAGCCAGCAATCCCCGAACTCCCCGGCTTCACCTTCAATCCCGGTGCCTTCGACTTGCTGGGAATCCGGGAGCAACCGTTCTTTCACGACCTCGAACTCGAGAAGAACGGCCTCGAACTGCTGACAGTGGAGCCGATGTTCCTCATGCCGTTCCCCGACGGCCACCGCATCTTCTTCTGGCGTGACCTGCACCGAACCGCCGAGGAGATCGCAACCGTCTCGCCCCGCGACGCCGAGCGCTACGTCACCTGGGTCGAGTTCTGGGCGCAAGCCTTCGAGATGCTCGATCCCATCAACACCGGCGCGCCGCCCTCGTTCGCCGCCATGGCCTCGCTCATGGAGGACTCGCCCGAGGTCGAGGAGCTGCTGCGCGTCATGATGATGCCCGCCCGGCAGTACATCTACGAAACGTTCGATTCCACGCAGATGCAGGGGCTCGGCGCCTTCATGGCGCTCCAGACCAAGAGCTCGCTGGACCAACCTGGCTCGGCGCTCGCGATGACCGAGCTCGTCATGAGCCACTACGGAGGCGTCTACCGGCCCCGGGGAGGCATCGGGCAGGTCTCCGCCGCCGTCGCGCGCGCCTTGCAATCGTACGGGGGACGCATTCAGCCCGAAGCCGCCGTCGCCGAACTTCTCGTGCAGGACGGCCGCGTCCGCGGGGTGCGGCTCGACGACGGCGAGCGGCTGGAGGCCCGCAAGGGCGTCGTCACGGCGATCGCGCCCCAGACGGTGTTCCTCGAGATGATCGCGCAGGAGCACCTAGAGCAAGCCTTCTTGCACCGCGTCCGCCATCTGCAGAACGACAACACCGCCGTCATCAAGGCCTATTACGCGCTCTCCGCGCCGCCGCAGTTCTCGCCCGTGGGCGACGACGGCAGCCGGCCTGAGTTCCGCATCCCCGCCGCGATGATCACGCCCAGCGTGGACTACGCGGACGCCATGTGGGCGGAGATCCGGCGTCGCGAGATCCCCGCGCACCCCTGGATCTGGTGCACGTTCTCGACGGGGCTCGACCCCAGCATGGCGCCGCCGGGACAGCACGCCCTGGGCCTGCACTGCTGGGTGCCCTATGAACTCGCCGATCAGCGCGACTGGGACGAGGCCAAAGAGGAAGCCGCGATGCGCATGTTCGACACCTACTGCGCGTACGCGCCCAACCTCAAGGACAAGCTGCTCGGCTGGGCGGCGCGGACGCCAAAGGACTGGGAGCAGATCGTCGGCATTCCCAAGGGCAACAACTTCCACATCGACATGGTGCCGCACCAGGTCTTCGGCTTCCGGCCGCTGCCGGAACTCTCGAACTACCGGACCCCGATCGGCGGACTCTATCTGACCGGAGCCGGCACCCATCCCGGTCCGGCGATTACCGGCCTCCCAGGGCACAACACGGCTCAAGAGATCCTGCGCGACCTGGGGAAGGTGGAGGACGACTAGTCACGTGCCTACCGCTCAGCGCACCTTCGAAGTGCAGGCCCCCGCCGCCACGGTCTGGGCCTTCCTCAGCAACCTCGAGCGCCTCGGCCCCTGCTTGCCGGGCTGTACGGGCGTCGATCTCCTCTCGCCGACGGAGGCGGACTGGCGGATGGAGACGAAGATCGGCTTCATCCGCAAGCGCTTCGTGGTGCGCACCAGGACGACCACGCTGGAAGAGCCGGCGCACGCGGCTTGGACCGGTGAATCGGACGACCTCACCGCGAGTGGGACGATCGATGTGCGCCCGCGCGCGCCGGACCGCACGGAAGTCACCTACCGCGGCACGGTCAAGGGGCAGGGCCCGGCCCGGCAGCTGCTCAATCGCTACTTCAAGTCCCGTCTGGACCGCGATATCGACGCCTTCGTCGCCAACGTGCGCGCCGCCTTGCAGCCAGAAGCCGCGCCTGCCTCAGATCCCTGACGTGGCGCAACCAGCGACCACGCTTCTCCTCTGGTGGTGGGGCGAAGACGAAGCCCCCGGCCTCGGCCGCTGGTTGCACAAGACGATCGAAGCGTTCCAGACCGCAACCCCCGGCGTCCGCGTGAAGGCGGATCTCGAAGAGGGCTGGGAGGTCGTGGACCGCTTCACCAAAGCGGCAGCGGCGCGGCAGCCGCCCGACCTCCAGTACTTCTGGAACGGCAGCTACCACATCGAAAACGCCTGGCGCGGCTACATCGCCCCCCTCGAGCCGTTGATCCCAGCCAGCGAACTCGAACGGATGGGGAGCACGCCACTGAGTACCTACCGGAGCCAGACGTTCCGGGCGGGCTGGTACCTGATTCCCGTCGTGTGGCTGGTCAACCGGCGCATTCTCCTCCAGTCGGGGGTCGACGCGGACGCCATCCCCCCGCGAACTTGGGACGATCTGCTGGCGCAGTGCGAGCAGGTCAAAGCCGCGGGCCACATCCCCATCGAAACCGGTGATCTTGAGGGGGATTTCAGCGTGTGGTGGCTGACCCACTTCCTCGTGCAACAGTTCGACAGGCCGCGAGACGCCGGGCAACTGTTCCTCGGAGGGCTCGACTGGCGCGATCCGCCCCACTACGCCCACTGGGACATGCTCAAGACGGTCTGGGAGGCCGGCTACATCAACGCCGACGCGCCGACAACCGACCTCTGGGAGGCCGTGCGCCGCTTCAGCGAAGGGCAGGGGGCGTTCACGCTGGCTTCGGGCCCGATGTTCCCCGCTTGCGAGCGGGCCCTCGGCGACGACGTGATCGTTGCCGTGGCGCCGGTCGCAGGCGGCGGCGCGCTGGCGGGGCTGCCCATCATCGACACGCAGGGGCTCGGCATCGCCAGTGACAGCGATCATCAGGAGGAAGCGGCGCGCTTCCTCCGCTTCCTGCACCGCACGGAGCAGCTGGATCGTCTCTGGGAGGAACTTCGCCTCCTGCCCGCGAACACGGCTTGGGGCGGAGGGGAACGGATCGCACACCCGGAGTACCGCAAGATGTGGGACGGGTTCGTCCGTGGTCCGGCGACGCTGTACCTGCCCGACCTGATGCCGGTCTACTTCCACTTCGAAGGCATGGCGCCGCTGGGGAGACGGATCATGGCCGGCGAACTGGACGGCGCTGGCGCCGCCGCCCATGCCGCCGAGGTGACGCGCCAGTGGCGCGCACGAACCAGCGACGAGGTGGAGCACTACCGGGTATGGATCGAGGGGCTGCCAGCCGAGACTCCCGATCGGGATACGGGGACACGAGGAACGCCTCCGTGAGCGACCACGGCGCCGACATTCGCCAAATGCTCGAGGCCTTCTGGGTGAGCGACTGGAAGAAGGCCATGGCCTTCTTCGCGGATGACGCGATCTACGAGGACCCATTGCTCTCCGAGCCCGCCCGCGGCAAGGAGGCGATCCTGGCCGTGTTCCAGTACTGCCACCAATGGGGACGGCTGGAGGGAGAGATCCGCAGCTGCTTCAGCGGCGACGGCTTCGCGGTCGCCGAGCTTCGGATCCGAGGCACCATGATCGCGCCGGCCGAAGGGATGCCGCCCGCAGTCGTGGGGCGGCGGTTCGACTTCGCGGAGGCGGACGTGTTCGAGCTCGACCCCGCCGGCAAGATCGTGCGGGAGACGATCTACCCAGACGTCTACACTTTCCTGCGCCAGATCGGCCTGGAGTCCGGCCACGGGAGTGACGCGGGGGAGGGAAACCCCTGAAAGCGGCACGCCTCCACAGCTATCGCGAGCCCTTGCGCCTGGAGGACGTGCCCGTCCCCGAGCCGCAAGCGGACGAGGTCCTGGTGCGCGTGGCCGGCGCCGGCGTCTGTCACTCCGACCTCTACGTCATCGATGGCGAGCTCTCCGAATACGTCTCGCTGCCGGTGACCATGGGGCACGAGATCGCCGGCTGGATCGCGAAGCCCGGACCGCGAGCCGGCGGCCTCATCCCCGGCGAGGCGGTGGCGGTGATGGTGGGGTGGGGGTGCGGCGCCTGTGAGTGGTGCATTACCGGACACGAGCAGATCTGCCCGCGCGGGAACGAGGCGGGCAGCACGATGGACGGCGGCTTCGCGGAGTACGTGCTGGTGCCCCACCCGCGGCACCTGGTCCCGCTGGGAACGCTCGACCCGATCGACGCCGCTCCGCTCGGCGACGCGGGCATCTCATCCTATGCGGCGGTGCGGCGCGTGCGCCCCTACCTCATGGGCGGCGCCGCGATCGTGATCATCGGCGTGGGCGGGCTGGGGCAGATGGCGGTGCAGATCGCGCGCACGCTCAGCGGCGCCCGCATCATCGCCGTCGATCGGCGGGCGGAGCAGCTCCAGCGCGCCCGGGACCTCGGCGCGGACGAGACGTTGGAAGCCGGCGACGGCGCCGCTGACCGCATCAAGGATCTGACCGGCGGCGAAGGCGCGCATGCCGTGCTCGACTTCGTCGGCACGGACGAGAGCCTGCAGCTCGCCGTCCAGATCGTGCGGCAGCGCGGCATCGTCGCGATGCTAGGGCTGGCCGGCGGCACGGTCCCCTTCGGCTTCTACACGCAAGCGCCCGAGGCCGTGCTGACGACCATTTACGCGGGCACCCGCGCCGACCTGGATGGCGTGGTCGCCCTGGCGCGCGCCGGCCGCATCGAGAGTCAGGTGACCCGCTACCCGCTGGACGACGTCAACGCTGCCCTCGACGACCTGCGCGCGGGACGCGTCAGCGGACGCGCCGTGCTGGTGCCCTCGCAGCCGGACGCGAGCCCGCGACCCGATCGCTAGGCTTCCACGATCTCGAAAAAGCAGAGGGGGTTGCCGTCGGGATCGTAGAGATAGGTCGTGTAGCTCTCCACCCCGTCCAGGAGGTAGTGCTGCGGATCCGCCACCACATCGACGCCCGCCGCGCGCAGCTCGGCGACCACCGCGACGCTGTCCCGCAGCGCGAACGGGACGATCGCGACGCCCGGGTCGGAGAAGGGCCGCTTGGGGCCCGGCGGACGCTTGGGCTGCACGTACTCGATCAGCTCCAGCTTGGAGCCGTCCTGCGCCTGCAGGAACGCGACCTTGATCCGCGCGCCGGGGATGCCGCAGACCCGCTCGTGGTAGGCGTCCCAGCGGGCCTGCTCGGCCGCATCCCATCCCGCGCCGGCGCCCTTCACCTCCACCACCTCCATCCCCAAGAGATCGCGGTAGAAGCCCAAGGCCCGATCCAGATCGCTGACCGTGAGGGCGGTGGTGTCGACGCCAGTGACGAGCGGCATGGCCAAACCTCCAGGACGCCAGGCTAGCAAAGTGCCCCCGCCGCGACTCGGCGCGCGGGCGGCCACTCAGCCCGACCGAGGCCTAAAGGGGGTTCCAATCCGCGATGGCGCGCCCTGAATCGAGCGCTTTAGCCTGCCAAGATCAGCCGCAGCGTAGTGCGGGCCACCGGCTCAGTTAGTGGAGCAGCTTTTGTCCACCTCTTGAGAGACCGCCGGGCGGCAGGGTCAAGTAGCGTGGTAATTAATCCCTATAGTCCCCTTATCGAGAGCATGGGAGGGGATCGTGGCGAGCATATTCACGGCGATCGATGTTGAGACAGCGAATCCCAACATGTCATCGATCTGCTCCATCGGCGCAGCAACATTTGAGGACGGCAGGTTGGCGGGGGAGTGGTACTCGCTCATCAACCCTCGCGATTGGTTCTCACCGATCAACACAGCAATACACGGAATCGGCGAGAACGATGTCGAAGGGGCCAGAACGTTCGGCGACGCGCTGCACGAGCTTCGCGACGTGATGGACGGTTGCGTGGTCGTACATCACACGCACTTCGATCGTACGGCGATAGCGCAGGCCGCGCAGCGTTGGGGCGTTGACATTCCTGACTGCATCTGGCTTGACTCCGCCCGCGTTGCGCGCCGGGCTTGGACGGAAGTCTCGCGACGCGGGTACGGACTCGCCAATCTGTGTGAGCTGATCGGATATGACTTCGACCATCACCATGCCCTCGAAGATGCAAAGGCAGCAGGGCAAGTGATCATTGCAGCAATGGAAAGCACCGGCCTTGCTCTCCCCGACCTCGTCAGGCGATCAGTGGCACCCATCAATCCTCAAGCGTCGGATCCCCGCAGAGAAGGAAACCCGGAGGGGGTGCTGTTCGGAGAGACGGTAGTGTTCACCGGGGCGCTGACCATGGTTCGGTCAGAGGCAGCCAGCTTGGCGGCGTCCGTCGGCTGCAACGTTGACGGGAGCGTCACGATGAAAACCACTGTTCTCGTCGTGGGAGATAGCGATATCAGGAAGCTCGTGGGACACGACAAGAGTTCCAAGCATCGTAAAGCTGAGAATCTGATAGAGAAGGGCATCCCCATCAGGATCGTGGGGGAGGCAGACTTCATGGCGATGGTTGCCGGAGCCTAGAAGGCGCGAGATGCCACCAACCGAGCAAGAACAGCAGTGCTGCGGTCTTACGCGACCAGTTCGCGGTACGACAGCGTCTCTGTCCGCACGATGCGCCGCAGCGTGTCGATGAAGATCTGCTCGTTGTCGCGGTTGTTGTAGCGCCACTCCGGCTCCGACAGGCAGCGGTCCAGATGCTTCGCGCTGACCTTGTGGATGACCCCATTAGACTGCGTTTGAAGAGCCTCCACATGCCCTCGATCGAGTTCGTGTGCACGTCGCCGATCATCCACTGCTCTCCCGAGTGATTCGCATTTCAGAGCCCAAGATGAAACTCTGCCGTCTGTCGCACGGGGAATGCTTGATCGCCGGGCGACGCGACTGACAGAATCGCCCCCACTTCAGCGGTCCCCACACGTTTCCACGGGCGACGAAGGCAGGGGTGGGAGATGACCAACGCCGATCTGGATCTCTGCTATCTCACGGGGACGGAAGCGCTGGAGCGGTTCCGCAATCGCTCGCTCTCGCCCGTTGAGCTCATGGAGTCCGTGATCGCCCGCGCCGAGGCGGTCAACCCCCAACTCAACGCCGTCACCTACGACTTTTACGAGCGCGCGCGCACGCAAGCCCGGAAAGCGGAAGCGCGATACATGGGCGACGGCCGGCCGCGCGCGCTGGAGGGCCTCCCGGTCGCGATCAAGGACTTTCACCCCGTCAAGGGAGAGATCACCACCTTCGGCTCGAAGATCTTCGAGGACTTCCGGCCCGACTACACCGCTCCCACCGTCGACCGGCTCTTCCGCGCCGGCGCCATCATGCATCTGCGCACCACCACGCCCGAGTTCGCCTACTCCGGCGCCACGCACAGCCCGCTGTGGGGGATCACCCCCAACCCCTGGAACCTGGCGTACACCTCGGGGGGCTCCTCCGGCGGCGGCGCCGCCGCCGTGGCGGCCGGCATGACCACCCTCGCCGACGGCACCGACGGCGGCGGCTCGATCCGGATCCCCTCGTCGGCCTGCGGGGTCGTGGGCTACAAGCCACCCTTCGGCCGCAACCCGCTGGACCGCGACCACCCCTTGGAAACGATCCTGCACTACGGCCCGATCGTCCGCAGCGTGGCGGACGCGGCGCTGATGCAGAACGTGATGTCCGGTCCGCACCCGGAGGACCTCTGCACGCTCCCCCAGCGGGTACGGCTCCCGCTCGACCCCAAGGGCGTCAAGGGATGGAAGATCGCCTTCTCCATGGATCTCGGATACGTGGAGGTGGACCCAGAGGTCCAGGAGAACACCCGGGCGGCGGTCGCGACGCTGCGGGAGATGGGTTGCCAGGTCGATGAGGTGGACTTGGGATGGAACTGGGGCGTGCTCGACACCTGGATGACCCACTGGGAGGGGCTGTTCGCCGCCGTCGCGGGCGACTTTCTCCCGCGCTGGCGCTACGAGATGGACCCGTACGTCGTGCGGCTACTCGAGAACAGGCTCGGCCACAGCGCCTCCCGGCTCTATCGCTGCAACCTGTTCCGGGGCGAGATGTGGCGCAAGCTCCAGCCCGTCCTGCGGAGATACAACGCCCTCGTCTGTCCCACGCTCGCGGTCCCGGCGGTCAAGGCGGATCACAACGACGCCGACCCCGACTTCCGAATCAACGGCCAGCCGATCCAGGCCTACGTCGGCTGGGTCATGACGCACGGCTTCAATCTCGTCAGTCAATGCCCCGTCATGAGCGTGCCGACCGGTCTCTCGTCCTTCGGCATCCCCACGGGGATGCAGATCGTGGGCAGGCCCTTCGACGATCCCAGCGTCTTCCGCATCGCCACGGCCTTCGAACGGGCGCAGCCCTGGCGCGACCAGCGTCCGCCGATCTAGCAGGGCGCGGATCCCGGAAGCCCGCCGCGCGGGGGAAGCGCGAGACGGCGGACCGCGGCGCCGATCAGCCGCGCGCGGCGGCGCCCACGATCCCGCCACGCTCCCGAGGCGCCGGGGCCGGCGAGAGACGCCCGCGGGCGAAGGAGATCACCCGCTCGCAGCCACGGCGCGCGGATCCCAGGCGTGCACGTGCGGAAGCACGTGCTCCGCGAAGAGCCGCATGCTGCGCTCCGCCACGTCCGCGGGCATGCCGCCGTAGCGGAAGCTGAAGATGAACTCCTCGGCGCTCGTCATCCGTTGGATGTACTCGATCTTCTCAAGGCACTGCTGCGGCGTGCCCCAAGCCTGGGGCTCGGCGTTGAACTCGCCGATCTCCTCGGGCGTCTTCTTCGTCAGGGTCTTGCCGAAACTGGCGTAGTAGTCGTAGCCGGCGGCGTTCTTGAACTGCGCGCTATCGGTGAAATGGTAATGACGCTCGATACTGTCCTGCATCTCGACCGTATGCCGCAGGATCACCTCCCAGGCCTCGTCTTCCGAGTCGGCGCAGCTCACGTTCACCACCACCGTCGGCTGGAGCGGCTCCCAGCCCCGCTCCGCACGCACGGCGTTGAAATCCCGCACGTCCTTCTGATATCCGTCCCAGCTCTTCTGGTTCGTGAGCAGCATGCCCACCCCGGCGTTCGCCAAGATCGACAAGCTCTCGGGGCTCACCCAGGCCGCCTTGAGCGTGCCGGCCAGGTTCGCCGTGCGCGGCCGCGGCCGGATGGTGGTCTCCGGGATCGTGAAGTGCTCGCCCTCGAACGAGAACCACTCCTGGGTGAGCGCCAAGCGGATGATCTCGATCGACTCCATGAAGCGGCCGCGTGACTCACTCAAGGGAACGCGGTAGGTGTCGAACTCGCGCTGCGCCACGCCGCGGCCCACGCCCAGGATCAAGCGCCGGCCCTGAAGCATGTGATCCAGCACGCAGATCTGCTCCGCGATCGTGATGGGGTCGTACCAGGGCAGAACGATCACCATCGAGCCGACGTCCAGACGCGAACTCAGCCCCGCAAAGTGGCTCAACTGGAACAAGGGGCTCCCGCTCATGATGTAGGGAGCGAAATGGTGGTCGAGCGCCCACATCGCGTCGAAGCCGAGCGGATCGGCAAGGCCATAGAGACGCAGCTCTTCGTCCCAGATCTGCTGGTCCGAGACGACCGGCGCGCGATCGACCGCCTTGGCCTCGAAGCGTTCCCAGTCCTGGTAATTCTGAAAGTTGAAGCAGACACCAGCCTTCATCTTGGACTCCTTGCTCCACGAAACCAGAGCGCCTGGGAGAGGCCGCGACACGGCCCACCCGCACCGCGCAGGCTACATCCGCTGCCCCCATCGCCGCTAGACG
The DNA here is from genome assembly GCA_963663895.2 of Dehalococcoidia bacterium. Classification (GTDB taxonomy): domain Bacteria; phylum Chloroflexota; class Dehalococcoidia; order Bin125; family Bin125; genus JAPOXK01. The sequence goes on from CAXXRD010000001.1 coordinate 611,708, forward strand.
CAATCGAGCCGGTACCCGTTTCCCGGCCACGAGTTTCGGAGAGCTTGCGCCGCGTGGAGGCCGGATGCGCAGGTCAAGCAGCGCTTCTCGGACTTTGCCGGTCTCCCCGCGGCGATGCAGCGCCGGACAACGCCCGCGGTCCAACCCTAGCCGGGCCGCTCTTCCGGGAACGGGCACCTCGCTCCCAGCGCCACGCCCCTGCCTGCCCCCTGTTAACTCTCAAACTTATGTTGTGAAACCAGAGGACTCGCAACAGGAACCCGCTCCCATGACGACCAAACGCGATGGCGGGTGCGTTCCGCGCGCGCTAGCAACCACGGTGCGGCTGCTCCTATGACTGTACGCCCTCCCAACCGCCTCGCTCGCCGGCTCGGCCTCGGCGGCGCGACCGTGATCGGTCTCGGATCGATGATGGACGCGGGGCATCTTCATCGCAGTGGGCCCTGCTGCCGCCGCCGTCGGCTCGGGGCTGCTGCTGGCGCTGGCGCTGGCCGCGGCGGTCGCCACATGCAACGCCACCGCCTCCGCCCGCCTCGCGGCTCGCTACCCGGCCTCGGGCGGCACCTACGTCTACGGCCGCGAGCGGCTCGGCAGCGGCTGGGGCTTCATCGCCGGCTGGGCCTTCCTGGCGGGGAAGATCGCGACGGCCGCCACCATTGCCCTCGCTTTCGCGGCGCACACGGCGCCAGGCGCCGAACGCCCGGTCGCCGTCGCGGTGGTGGCGCTCTTCACAGCAGTCAACCTGCTCGGGATCACCAAGACCGCCTGGGGCACCGGCGCACTCGTCGCGATCGTCCTGGCCATGCTGGCGATCACCGTCGGCGCCATGCTCGGCGGCGGCACCGTCACCAGCAGCCACCTCACGCCGTTCTGGCCGAGCGATCATCCCCTTGATCTGTTGCGCGGGGCCGGCTTTCTCTTCTACGCCTTCGCCGGCTACGCACGGATCGCGACTCTCGGCGAGGAGGTCAGGCACCCGGCTCGCACCATTCCTCGCGCCATCGCGCTTGCCCTGGTGACCGTCCTCGGCGTCTACGCACTCGTCGCCATCAGCGCCATCCTCGCGGCCGGACCGCAGCAGCTTGCCGGCACGGACACGCCGATCCTCGCGGCCGTCGAGCTCGGCTCCTTGAACGAACTCGCCCCCGCCGTCCGCATCGGCGCCGCCATCGCAGCACTCAGCGTCCTCGTCGCCCTGCTCGCGGGCACCAGCCGCACCGTCTTCGCAATGGCGGCCAACGCAGACCTCCCGCCTCCTCTCGCCGCCGTCCAACCCCGAACGCAGGTCCCACATCGCGCCGAGCTGCTGGTGGCGGCGCTGGTGATGATCGCGGTCGCCTTTTTCAACCTCCGCGAAGCGCTCGGCTTTGCCGCCTTCACGGTCCTCGCCTATTACGCGATCACGAACCTATCCGCCTGGACCCTCAGCGGCCCGCGCTCCTTGCCGCTGCGCTTGGTCGCCACGCTCGGCCTCATCGGCTGCGGCGCCCTGGCGATCGCCCTCCCCACCGAATCCGTCATCAGCGGAGCAGCCGTCCTAGCGGTGGGCTTCGCGGTCTGGCTTATTCGGCGACGACTCTTAACCGATCGCTAACCTTCAACCCGGATCATTTTCCTAGCCTGCGCCACAGATTCCATGAGCCAGCCCAACCGCGGCCTGCCACACTACCTCTTTATCTGCGTGCACAACGCCGGCCGGTCGCAGATGGCGGCCGCGATCTGCGACCGGCTCGCGGGCGGGCGGGCACGCGCCTCCTCCGCAGGAACGCAGCCCGCTCCGCACATCAACCCCACCGTCGTCGAAGCACTGGCCGAGATCGGCATCGACATCTCCACCCGGCAACCGCAGCTCCTCAGCGACGACCTCGCCGCCGGCGCTCAGCGCGTCATCGCCATGGGTTGCTCCATTGAAGAGGCCTGTCCATCCATCCAGACCGACAAAAACTGGGACCTGCTCGACCCCGCCGGACGCTCGCTGGCCGAAGTCCGCGCCATCCGCGACGAGATCTACCAGCGCGTCCAAGGGCTGCTTGAGCGGGCTGCTACTCCAAGCGGCAAGACGTGACCCCGCCGCTCACCCGCCCACTGATCGCCGAATTCTTCGGAACTTTCGGCTTGGTGTTCCTCGGCGCCGGCGCCGCCACCATTGATGCGCACACGGACGGATCGCTCGGACGCGTGGGGATCGGTGTCACCTTCGGATTGGCCGTCGCGGCGATGATCCTCGCCTTCGGCCGCGTCAGCGGCGCCCATATCAATCCCGCCGTCACCCTCGGCCTGACGGCGGCAGGCCACTTCCCCGTGCGTTCTCTCCCCCCCTACGTCATCGCGCAGCTCGCCGGAGCCCTGCTCGCCGCCGCCGCGCTCTGGGGATTGTTCCCGAGCCAACCCGGCCATCTCGGCGCGACACTCCCAACGGGCGATATCTGGCAATCGTTCGGGCTTGAGATCGTCCTGACCTTCGTGCTCATGTACGGAATCTTCGCCACGGCCGTCCAAGCAGGCGCTCCCCTCCCAGTGATCGCCGCGACCGCCGGCGGGATCGTCGGCCTCGAAGCCACCTTCGCCGGCGGTATCTCCGGCGCCTCGATGAATCCCGCCCGCTCCTTCGGCCCCGCCGTCGCCGCCGCCGCCTGGGACGACCTCTGGATCTACTGGCTCGCTCCAGCACTCGGCGCCCTGGTCGCCGTGCCGCTCCACCGCCTGCTCCGCCCGACGCCAGCGTCCACCGTATCCGTCAACCACGGCTCCGATCATCAATGCTAACGGCCTCTTTACGCGCTTTTAGCCCACGCTTAAATCACCGACGGGCCATCCGGCATACCGTGAATGCACAAATAGCGCGCCGATGCATGCTCCAGAAAGGCCCTCTTGAAAACACTCTTCCGGCACCGCCCGCATCCACGCCGCCATGCCCCCCGTCGCTCCCATTGGTCCCCGCACATCATGAGCCAACTCACGGCGCTGTACGCCACCGCGCACCTCGACACCCTCGTCGGCACCCCGCACGACTTCAACCGCTGCAACTGCCCGCACTGTCGAAACGACTGAGGCTCGCCACCGCAGTGCCCACTAGGCGCGGCCGGCTTCAATCCCGCCTTGCGTCCTCATAACGGCTTCCCAATCCGTCCGCCGCAAGCGCCGACTCGGCCTGCCCTGCCAGCGGCCGCTTCCGTGGGTCGCGGGCCGGCGGCGGAGCCACCGCCGTGCTTCACCCCCGTGCCTCTCTCCGATCCGTCCAAGTCACCGCTCCCCCAATCCGTTCGGCAGGCTACGCTGCCCTCCGTGGAAGGCCGCATCGCCGTTATCGACATCGGTTCCAATTCCGGGCGCGTCGTCATCGTGCAGCCGGAAACCGGGGGGCATCTCGAAATCATTGACGAGCAGAGTGCTCCTCTGCGTCTCGCTCTCGAGGTCAGCCGCAGCGGAGAACTCAGCCCCGCCGCCATTGAGTGGACCCTGCACGCTCTCAAAGACTTCACGGCCGTCGCGCGCGGCGCGGGAGCGGTCCGCACCGTCGCCGTCGCGACCGCCGCCGTGCGCCGCGCCACGAACGGCGAGGCCTTCGTTCAGCGCCTTCGCGACGAACTCGACTTAGACGTCACCCTCATCGACGCGCAAGAGGAAGCCCGCCTGGCCTTTCTCGGGGCGGTCTACGGCCTCCCGGCCGAGGACGGTTTCTTCGTCGACATCGGCGGCGGCAGTCTGCAGATCGTCCACTTTGCGAACCGCCAGCCCCTTGGCACCTGGTCCATCCCAATCGGCGCGCTCTTGCTCGCCGAGCGCTTCCTCACGAGCGACCCGCCCACTACGAACGAACGGAAGGCCGCCGCCGATCATGTCAAGCAAGGGCTCGCCGAGGCGCGAATGCCCCCGCCCGACGGCGGCGCCCAAACCCTTGTGGGGACCGGCGGCACCATTCGCAACCTGGCCAAGATCGACCGGCGCCGGCGCGCCTATCCCATCGCCCGCCTCCACGGCTACCGCCTCCAACGCCGCAATCTCCAGCGGATCGTCGCCAGCCTCGCAACGCAACCCCTCACGGATCGGGCCCAGACCCCAGGCTTGAACCCCACCCGCGCCGACTCGATCGTGGCCGGCGGCATCGCGCTTGACGCCGTGATGCGCTACCTGCGCACGGACCTGCTCACCGTCAGCGGCCAGGGCTTGCGCGAAGGGATCGCACGAGGGGCGGTCTTCGAGCATCTTCCCTCCGCCCACGCCGTCCGTGAAGCCTCGGTCGAGGCGCTCTGCCGCCGTTTCGCGGATGCCGACCGCGAGCGCGGCCAGCGGCGCGCGCAAGCCGCCAAGATCCTTCTCGATCACCTGCTCACCGACATCCCTTCTCCCATTGCCGAAGCCGTCCTCCTCGGGGCCCGCCTGCTCGACATCGGCAGCGTGATCGACTTCTACAACCGGCATAAGCTCACCGCTGAAATCGTCCTCCGCACGGACCTCAACGGCTTTTCGCACCGCGATCTCGCCCGCCTCGCCGCGGTGATCCGGATCGCAGAGAAGCCTGGGCTCAGCGCCAGCACCTATCGACCTCTGCTCGATCTGCGCGAAGACGAAACCCTGGAGCGGGCGGCGACTATCCTGGCCCTAGCGGACGAGAGCGTGCGCCGCACGCCGCCAGCGCAACCGGTCCAGCTTGACTGCTGGAGCACCGGCCCGACCGTGCACCTGCGCTTCCCGGCGGGAGGAAATTGGCGCCCCGGAAAGATCGGCACGCGCTTCCTCCATGCCTTCGGACGCGCACTTGTGCTAGAAGAGTCCTTGGATGCCGCCAGCCGAGAGGGACACGAAACTTAATGGCGCAAGATTAATGGTGCAAGACAACTTCCAGCGCGGAGAATCCGGCTTTCCCGGCCGCCTCATCGTCGTCGAAGGGATCGACGGCTCCGGGAAAAGCACCCAGATCGACCTACTCCAGAAATGGCTCCAGAGTCGAGGCTATCTCACGATCTTCACGGAGTGGAACTCCTCTCCCATCGTCAGAGCCACGACGCGCCGCGGGAAGCGGCGCCACCTGCTGACTCCCCTGTCCTTCAGCTTGATCCACTCCGCCGACTTCGCCAGTCGCGTGCATGCCCAGGTTCTGCCCGCCCTGCAGGCCGGCGCCATCGTGCTCGCCGACCGCTACGTCTACACGGCGTTCGCGCGCGACGCCGCGCGCGGGGTCAGCCGCCCCTGGCTGCGCCGGCTCTACTCTTTCGCCGCCGACCCCACGCTCGCCTTCTATTTCGACGTCCCCCTCGAAGAAGCCATCCAGCGCATCGTCCAGTCCCGCGCCGCCATCAAGTACTACGAGGCCGGCATGGACATGAACCTGCACGAGGACCTCTTCGAGTCGTTCCGCATTTTCCAAGGGCAGATCCTGAACGAGTACGAGCACCTCGTCGAGGAGTTCCATCTCATTCGGATCGACGCCACCGAGCCGCTCGTCGACCAGCAACAGCGCGTGCGCGAGATCGTCGAGCCGCACCTTCAAGGAGTCGCCCGCATCCCCGATCGCGATATGCACGACTTCCTCCGCCAAGTGGGGTTGCAGGGCCGCTATATCCGGGAAGCGCAGCCAGCTCCATGACGCGCCTCGCCTTCTACGGTGACCCTCCTCCCAACGTCGAAGGGGCCGATCTCCCCGGCCGGCTCATCGTCCTCGAAGGGACGGACGGTGTCGGCCGCTCCACCCATATCGCCCTGCTGAAGGAATGGCTCGAGGCCCACGGCCACGCCGTGATCGACACCGGCCTGCGCCGCTCCGATCTCGCCGGCCGCGGCATTGAGCGGGCCAAGCGAGGCAACACCCTGGACAGCCTCACCCTCAACCTCTTCTATGCAACCGATTTCCTCGACCGTCTCGAACACCAGATCATCCCCGCCCTCCGCGCCGGGATGGTCGCACTCGTGGACCGCTACATCTTCTCCCTGATCGTCCGCGCGGCCGTGCGCGGCGTGCCGCGCGACTGGATTCAAGATGTCTACGGCTTCGCCCTCATCCCGGACAAGGTCATCTACCTCGACATCGACATCGCCCAACTACAGCCGCGGGTCGTCGCCAGCCACGGATTCGATTACTGGGAATCCGGCCAGGACTACCTCCGCACCCCCGGCCTCTTTGACGGCTGGGTCACGTACCAAACCGCGCTGCTGGCGGAGTTCCGGCGGCTTGCGGATCAGCATGGCTTCACCGTCGTCAACGCGCGCGGCACCCTCGCCGAGGTCTTCCACGACCTCCAACACGAGGTTCGCCAAGTCGTCGAAGGGATGTCACGCCAGTCGGTCCTCCCCCCAGAACCGAACGACGCGTGAACGGAGCCCGGCCACGCGCCACCCTCCACGAGTCCTAAGGTGCCAGTGCGCGCAGCACCCGAGGAGGGAGAAACTCCAAGAGTGCGCCGCGTCCCTCTGCCGGCGCGCCCCAGCACTGCACTCTTGCCACGCCGCCCTTCTTCCACTCCGCGGTCATTGCGCGCGCCGAGCCAGCGAGCAGATACGCCAGCACCTCACTGAGCAACGGCTCATGTCCCACCACTCCCACGCTGCCTCGCCCGCGTTGCTCCGCGAGCACCCGCACAACACTGGCGGGATCCCCGATCGCCAATGCCTCGCAGGGCGTCGGCGGCGGCCAGCCCGCTTCGGCGTGCGCGATCTGCGCCGTCTCCCATGCCCGCTCATATGGACTCGAAAGGGAAACTTCCACCGCTGCCCCTAAGGCGCGCAAGCCCCGGGCCGCGGCTCGAAAGCGACGCCGTCCTCGATCCGTCAGCGGCCGGAGCGAATCATCCGGCCAGGCTTCCGCGTCGCGCTCGGCCGCGATGGCATGCCGGACCAAGTAGATCTCCACGCGCTTAGGACTCCTGGAGTGCCGCCCGGAGCGTCCGCCACCGCTCCTCCCGCACCCGCGCATACGCCGACGGGAAAGCGAGACGCAGCTCCAGTATCTGCACCCGATATCGCTCCAGCACCTCGCCCATGGCGAGCACCGTCCGCGGCGGCAGCTCCGTACCTTCCTCCTCTGCGATCATCCGCAGCCGCCCTATCGCCACGGCAGCGTCTTGGTGCGCGCCCAGGACCTCTTGCAAGCGCCGCAGCGCCCGTGCCAGCCGCTTCGCCGCCCGGCCGTACTCGTCCGACATACACTCCAGGGCGTAGCGCAGTCGCTTCCCGCGGATCCGCAAGGCGTGATACGCGCTCGCAGGGGAATCCACAGCGATCGCGTCCCCTTGCCTGCGCACCGCGCGCAGATACGGGCGCAGCAAGCCCGGCAGCGCCTCACGCGCGGGCGTCAGCGCCGCCGCCGGCGCGCGCGCCGGCCCTTCTCGAACGAGATCCGTCATCCCCGCTCCGAGCCGCGCGTATCGCTCCGAGTTCAAGGCCTGCAGCATCCCCGCCCGCGCGACACGCCGCTCGGCTTCCAGTAACGGCCGGAGCGACTCGAAAGCCGCCCGTTCGTCGGCTTCCGCGGCCTCTTGCCACGCCTCCAACTGTTCCAGCTGCACATCCGTATCGCGTACCGCTCCCAACTCTGCGCCAAGCCAGCGCAGCTCCCGCCGCACAGCAGCGCTTTCACCCGGCAAGCACCGCTGAAAGAGACGCAACGCCGCGCGCAGGCGGCGCACCTGGACGCGCATGCGATGCAGCGCCTCAACGTCGTCGCCCAGACGCGTACCCGGCTCTTCCTCCAGCAGAGAGCGCCATTGCTCACGGAGAGCTGCGAATGCCACCTCTCCCACGGATCCCTCCGGCAGTCCCCGTCGGGGGGTCAGATCCCGGCCCACCAGCGGCCGCAGCCCGGCCAACGCCAACCCGAGCTCGTACTTCGACTGCGTCGCCGGCCGGATCGTGCAGTCCTCCTGCAGAGCGTCCACGAGAAGCCGCAGCGCTGCTTCATGTCCCTCCGCCACCTCCACTTCCACCCGTTGCAGATGCCCGGATACGCGACGTCCTTTCACGAGCACCGCCGATGTGTCGAGCGCGATCTCCCCGGCAACGGCGCCATTCGCCTCGACCGGGAGCGCTTGCCGCAGCATCCGGAGCTCGAACAAGGGCCGCAGGGAGCGCACGCCAAGTGCCCGCAGCCGCTCTCCCACCGGGCCGGGGGCATCCAACAGCGTCCCCGGCTCCGCCGTCGTGACGCGTTCGCTGATCTCTACCCGACTCCTGAGCGCCCCGCTCGCCTCACCGAAGGACTTCAACGTCGCCGTGATCCGTCCCTCGCTGCTACGCAGGCGCAACGCGTACCGGCTTCGGTACACCCGCCAATCGTCGCTGTCTAAATACAGGTCGCCGATCTTCCGCTGGACCGGCGCCGCGGCGCGCAAGGGCGGCGGCAACGACGGCGACAGGCACCAGGCACGAACCGCGCTCAGGTCCGCCGCGTCGAATTGCCACTCGACTTCGCGCTCGCCATCGTTTCGGATCCGCGGGGATACCTTCGTCACAAGACAGACAGCATAACGATCTTGTCGCTTGCCCGTGTCGCTCGTCCGCAGTCAACCGTTGATTGCCGGGAGATACAGCGACCGATCGAATCCGGCGGCTCGACCGAGAGACTCCACCTCGTTCGCCCGCAACGCCTCAGCCGTCGGCGGCCAGCACCTCGGCCTGTGCAAAGTCAGCTTGAGCCGCGTCCGCCTCGCCTAAGCGGTCGTGGATCTCACCGCGGGTCCGATAGGCCATCGCAAGGGCGGGATCCAGTCCGATCGCCTCGTTGGCGTCCGCAAGGGCTCGGGCAAGATCGTTCTTCGCAAGGTATGTCCTCGCACGCGCGACGAACGTCTCCGCGACATCATTGTTCAGCAATATTGCGCGGTCAAAGTCGACAAGCGCGGCATCCATATCTCCGAGATCCAGATAGGCAAGCCCGCGAATCTGATGCACGACTGCCAGCACAGCGAACGAACAGGGCGCGCGGTGAGGTGGCCCGTGGGCGATCCGAGGGCAGCGTGTGCCGACTGGCCCGATCGTGATCGCACGATCGGCATCCGCAACCGCGCCCAGCGAATCCCCTTGGAGAAGGCGGATCTCGGCGCGGTTGCTGAAAGCAAACGGCAATCCGTCATCGGCCGCGATCGCACGATCGAAGTCCACCAACGCCAACTCTATTCGATCCATCGATCGATAAAGCTCCCCGCGATCGTTATAGGCGAGCGCGAACTCGTCATTGCTGGCGATCGCATCGCTGAAGGCCATGATCGCACCGGCGAAGTCTCCTTGCTTGCGCAATTCCACCCCGCGTTCGTAGTCGGCCTGGCCTGGGGTACCGCAGCCCACGAACAGAACCGCGAGTCCAGCTATCACAACGAGCGGTATGCGTCGCATGGGGACCGCTTCCTTCGTCCCACACGCGGCCCGCGCGCGGACGGCTCATTCTACGAGATCGGGCTGCGGGTCCCGATACCGAGCGGTGTGTTCATCATGAGATGGACGCAGACCGGCGGACTCGTGAGGGCGGCCCGCACCTGCCGGAACGCATCCACAAAGGGCTGTCGCTGGTTCCAAACTCGTCTTCGCTCCACCGCCCGACGTTGCACCGTCCGCCATCGACCCGGATCAGAGCCAACAGCCGAGCCTGCTCCACTTACCGCGAGCCGGGACGGACCGGCGCGACGGTTAACTCTCCCTCCGAGACCTACTATCGTGTGCGCCATGGAACCGACCGAGGCCCAACTCGTCGAAATGTTCCGGCGGATGGTGCGGATCCGGGAATTCGACGAGCGCGCCGGCCTGCTTTTGGAACGCGCGATCGTGCCCGGAGCCGTGCACCTCTACGTGGGGGAGGAGGCGGTCGCCGTGGGCGTCTGCGCGCACCTCAACGACGACGACTACATCACCTCCACACACCGCGGGCACGGCCACCTCATCGCCAAAGGCGGCGATCTCGGCAAGATGTTCGCCGAGATATACGGCAAGGTCACGGGTTACTGCCACGGCAAAGGCGGATCGATGCACATGGCCGATCAGTCCCTGGGCATCTTGGGCGCGAACGGGATCGTCGGCGCCGGTGGGCCGATCGCAGCGGGCGCAGGCTATACCTGCAAATTCCGCGATCAAGGGCAGGTGACCGTGTGCTTCTTCGGCGACGGCGCCGCCGCCGAAGGATCGATGCACGAGGCGGGCAACCTGGCGGCCGTCTTGAACTTGCCGGTCATCTTCGTCTGCGAGAACAACCTCTACGGCGAATTCGCTCGCGTTGACGAGCACCACGCGATCAGCGACATCGCCGACATGGCGACGGGATGGGGCATGGCCGGCGCAGTGGTCGACGGGATGGACGTGCTCGCCGTCTACGAGGCGGCCGGCGAAGCCGTCGCCCGCGCCCGCCGGGGAGAGGGGCCCACCCTCCTGGAGTGCAAGACCTACCGCTTCTATGACCACCTCGGTCGCGATTACGGACTCACCAAACGGCCCGAAGGCGAGATCGCGCACTGGAAGGCCCGCGATCCCATCATGCGTCTCGGCGCGGCTCTCGCGGATCGCGGCCTGATCAGCGCGGCCGATCAAGGGCGGATCGTGGAGGAGACACGCGCGGAGATCGAAGCGGCGATCGCGTTCGCGCAAGAGAGTCCGGAACCGGCGCCGAGCGCGCTCCTCGAGGATGTGTACGTGCCCGAGCCCGCCGGGACCACCAACGACTAGTGTAAAAACGTAATGTCGGAAAAGCTCTTCAGCCAGGGCATCGTCGAAGCGCAGGCACAGGAGATGCGCAGCGACCCCACGATCTTCGTCGCCGGCGAAGATATCGAACTGGGCGGCGTATTCGCGACCGCCAAGGGGCTGCGCGAAGAGTTCGGCTCACGCGTCTTCAACACACCGATCGCCGAGGCCGCCATGACGGGGTTGGCGATCGGAGCCGCCGCGACCGGGATGCGGCCCATCGTCGAGATCATGTTCATGGACTTCATGACCGTCGCCATGGACCAAGTCGTCAACCAGATGGCGAAGATGCGCTACATGTTCGGCGGCGAGACACGGCTTCCCCTCGTGCTGATTACCCACGCCGGCGCCGGACATCAGAACGCCGCCCAGCACAGCCAGAGTTTGGAAGCCTGGTTTTGCCACGTCCCCGGGCTGAAAGTCGTGTGGCCCTCGGACCCCTACGACGGGAAAGGGCTCATGATCGCCGCGATCCGCGACGACAATCCCGTTATCTACATCACCAACAAGCTTGCGCTCGGCACGCGCGCGGATGTCCCGGACGACGCCTACACCGTGCCGATCGGGAAAGCGGCCGTGAAGCGAGAGGGAGAGGACGTGACCGTCGTGGCGGTGGGAGCGATGGTGCCCGAAGCGATCAAGGCCGCTGACGCCGTTGCCGAGCGTGGTCTGAGCGTCGAGGTCGTGGATCCGCGGACCCTGTCCCCGCTCGATACGGACACGATCGTGCGCTCGGTGCGGAAAACCGGCCGCGCGATCGTCGCGCACGAAGCCGTGCAGTTCTGCGGCTACGGAGCAGAAGTAGCGGCGCAGATCGCCCAACATGCCTTCGACGAGTTGGATGCCCCCGTGCTGCGCGTCGGCGCACCCTTCAGCCCGGTGCCCTTCAATCCCAACTTGGAGAGGGCGTGGCTGCCGGGTGCGGAGGAGATCATCGCGAGCATCGAGCAGCTCCTACCCGCGGGAGCGAGCGCCTAAGCTTCATGACGACGCGGCTCCGAACGCTGCACCCGCGACAACGGTCCGCCCGATCGGGCGGATCCGCCTAGCGCAAATCCAGTTACGAATCCCGGGCGGCACGCACACGCGCCGTGGCCTCTTCATCCACGGCCAGCGTCTCCGGTCTCTTCGGATCCCCCCGAACCACCACGCCGTACACACGACGGGCACGCGGGATGCCGACAAATCCCTCGATCACGTCGTGGAGCACGCGCGCGGGACGCCGTCCGAACGGATCGCCGTAGCCCCCGCCGCCGTCGGATAGGGAAAGGATCCGCTCACCGACCTCAATCCCCTGCTCGCCGACGATATCAGGCAGCCGTACGCGGGACCCATCCCGTTGGATCAGATACGCCTTGGACCCCAGCGCGGCAGCGCCGCCCTGCACGCCCTGGGGCGCGTGCTGCATCCCGTCCATGGTGTAGTGCACGGTGAGCGGATCCCAGCGCGGCCCGTAAACGCAGATGTTGCCCGGCGCACCGCGCTGCCGCCCTGCCCCCTCTGAATCGGGGCGGATGGACTTCTGAAAGACGACAAAAGGATATTTCTGTTCAACCACCTCCGTCTCGTCGATATAGAGGAGGCCGCCCGCCCCCGCCGAGCTGAACGAGAGCCAACCATCCACCTCTGCGCTCCCGGGGCCGCCCGCCGTGCCACTGAACAGTTGCAACAAGTAGGGCTCATCGCGCTCCCGGTGATGGCCGGAAAGCACTCCCATGAACGGTCCTTGCCCGAAGCAGGCTTCGGCGAGGCCGATTCCATCGCGGAGCCGCCCGAAGGCCGCGAAGATCATCCCCTGCGTGCGACTCGCGACGGTCGTCGTCGCCATTGAGCACGAAGTGGGGTGACGTGGAATGCCAACCGCGCAATTCTCCCGCAGCAGGACGGTGAATCGCCGAAAGGCGCCAGCGTTCTGCGGCACGGCGTTCACGCGCGCGCCGGGTCTCGAATTGAGCACGTTGAGGACGCCCGCAATCGCGGCGTTGCGCGCAGTGGACTCACTCAGGTTCAAGCCGGTAGCCGTGCAGTCCGGATTGTCTCGCAAGTCGACCGTCACCCGGCGAGCAGCGGGGTCCACGTCGATCTCTGCCTGGATCGTGAGGCCTTCCTCCGGAAAGCCGGGGAACGGATCGACGGTGGTGCGCGCCCGTACCTTTCCGGCGGGGAGCCGGCTAATCGCCTCCACGGTGAGCCGCTCGCTGTAGTCCAGCCACCCGCAGATGAAGCGCTGGACGGCCGCCAGTCCGAACTTGGCGCAGAACTCCTTGAGCAGCTGCTCGCCCACCCGGGCCGCCGCCAGCATCGCCAGATAGTCCCCATACCAAATCTGGGGAGCGCGGATCCGCTTCTGGCACATGCGGACGATGTCGCCCACGTCCCGATACTGCTGCTGAATCCGCACGCAGGGGAAGATCAGGGCACCCTCGTTGTAGACATCCACGGCGGTCGGGATGTAGGTGCTCGGAAGCGCGTTGCCGATATCCGAAAGGTGCGCCTTCACGCACACCGTAAAGATGTGGGTCCCGGCGACGAAAACCGGAACGATAATGGTGTGGTCGGCAGGGTGGGAGCCGCCAATGTAGGGGTCGTTGTGGAGAAAGGCATCGCCAGCCGCGAACTCGGGATGCAGGTCCGCCATCGACGCGCAAATCGGGCTCGATCCGAACACGTGCACCGGCATCCCTTCAGGAGCGGCGATAAGATTGTGGGCAGCGTCGACGAGGGAGCACGAGAAATCGCGCGCCACAAGCGTGGTCGAGCGGGCCGTGCGCACGAGCGTGTTGGTCATCGCGCGGGTGATGCCATCGAGACGATTGGCCATGACGAGGAGCTGGACCGGATCCAGCTCGTCCGCGTCACCGGCAAGGCCTGTGGGTGCTGGCATCGCACATCCCTCGCTGTGCGGAGCAGGCTAGCAAGCGCCCGCGAGCAAGCGGCGCGGTCTGTGTAGACTCTCGCCGACGCAGGGTTCGACCGATCCCCGCTCAAGAGCGGCGGGGCGAGTGAGGAAGGTGCGATGACGGATTCCGGGAGTACCTCTCAAATCGATCCGATCACGGTCGAGGTGATCCGCAGCGCCTTCATCGCCACCTGCAACGAGATGGCCTTGACGGTGGCCAAGACCGCCTATTCGACGCCCGTGAACGAAGGCAACGACCTCGCCACCGGCCTCTACGACCGCGACGGCAACCTGGTCGCCCAAGGCGAGTTCGACCTGCCGGCCTTCGTCGGCCTGACGATCCTGACCGTGCCGGAGATCATGCGGATCATCGGCCCGGAGAACATCGAGCCGGGCGACATCTACATGATCAATGACCCCTATGTGGCCACGACGCACTGCAACGACATTCATTTCATCAAGCCGATCTTCCATGCAGGCGAGCGCGTGGGGTTCGCTTCTTCCACGGCGCACTGGTCGGACGTCGGCGGTGTCGCGCCGGGGACGCTGAACACCGCCGCCCGCAGCCACTACGAAGAAGGGATGCGTATCCCCGGCGTGGCGCTCTACAAGCGCGGGGTCTTCAACGAGGACATCGTCTCGCTCTTGCTAGTGAACATGCGGCAGTCCTGGGAGCGGATCGGCGACCTCAACGCGCAGCTCGCGGCCGTTCGCGCGGGTGAAGCCCGGCTCTTGGCCCTGACCCGGAAGCACGGCCCCGAGGCCGTGCAGGCGACGATGGACGCCGTCCAGGACCACTCCGAGCAGCTCGCGCGCGCCGCCTTCCGCAGCCTCCCGGACGGCGTCTACACGGCGGAGGATACGGTCGATCAAGACCAGTACACCGGCCAGCCCAAGACGATCCGCCTCACGCTGACGATCGAAGACGACCACGCGACCTTCGACTACACGGCCAGCGACGGCCCAGCGCTCTCCGGCATCAATGGAACGATCGCAGGGACGACCTCCGGCACCTTCATCGCGATCGCTTCGATCTTGCCGCCCATGCAGATGAACGCAGGCGTCATGCGCGCGATCGACCTGCGAGCGAAGCGGGGGTCGATCGTATGGGCGCAACCGCCGGTCGCGGTCTCCGTCATGACGATCACCGTGATGGACTGCGTGATCGGCGCCGCCACGCTCGCGCTCGGGAAGGCCCTGCCGAAGCGAGCCGTGGGCATGGCCTCCGGCATTCTGAATTCCACCTACGCGGGCGTCGACGATCGCCCCGGCTTCGAGGCGCCCTTCATCAATTACACCTGGGCGTTTGGAGGGATGGGGGCCGCGCGGGATCACGACGGTCCCAACTGCACCGCGCCGCCATTCGGCGCGGCCGTCTCCAACATCCCCTGCGAGCTGCAAGAGCGCCGCTACCCGATCCTCTACCGCCGCTCAAGCGTGCTGGCCGACTCCGGCGGACCGGGACGCTCGCGCGGCGGCGCCGCGCTCAACACGATCGCGGAGTTTCCTTTCGGCGCGGTCCGCAACGCCGGGCTCTCCACCCTCGGCAACCGCGAGCAATTCGGCCCGCCGGGCATCTTCGACGGCGAGACCGGCCAGCTGGCTCGGCTTTCCCTCAACGACGGCACCGAGAGCGAGCGCCACCTCGGCACGACGGCCACCAACGCCCCGGTCGGCACGGGAGACGTGCTGACCTTTCGCACCAACGGCGGCGGCGGCTTCGGCGACCCATTGGAGCGGCCGCCGGAGCGCGTCCTGGAGGATATTAAGGACGACTATGCAACGCCCGCCGGCGCGCGCGAGCAATACGGCGTCGTCGTGAAGGAGATCGACCGGCGCAGGGTGCACTACGAAATCGATCGCGAAGCGACCGCCGAGCTGCGGGTAGCGATGCGCGCCGCACGCGGCTAGCGCCGCGCGTCTCCCGACATGGCGTCGATCACCCGGACAGACTTGGGCGCCGCCTTGCCGGATCTGCGCACGACGCTGCGGATCGCAGGGCTGGACGCGCCGGTTCTGATCGAGCGGGACCCCTGGGGGATCCCGCATATTCGCGCAAAGAGCGAAGCGGACCTCTACCTCGGACAGGGCTTCGCAACCGCTCAGGATCGTCTCTGGCAGATGGACTACGACCGCCGGCGCTGCCTGGGAAGCTGGGCAGAGTGCGTCGGAGCACAGGGACTCGCCAACGACCGGATGTTGCGCCGGCGTGGGCTGGCCCAGGCGGCCCGCGCCGACTACGACGCCTGTAGCCCGGCGGCGCGTGCCATGCTCGACGCCTACGCGGAGGGCGTGAACGCATTCCTGCAAACAACGGCCAGCCTCCCCGTTGAGTACCGACTCCTGGACACGCGCCCGGATCCTTGGGAGCCCTGGCACTCTTTGCTTGTGTACAAGATGCGCAACACCGCGGAAGGATCCTTCCTCCAGAAGCTCTTCCTCGGACGTCTGACGGCGACGCTGGGGCCCGAGCGGGCCGCCGCATTGGTTCCGGGCTACCCGCGCGGCCACGCGCTCACCGTGCCGCCGGGCGCGCTGTACGATGGTCCCACGCTGAACGGCATGGCCGAGCTGGCCACGGTCGCCGCCGCGCTGGCGCCGCTGCGCGAGATCGATCTCGGCAGCAATGCCTGGGTCGTCGCGGGCGCGCGGACGGCGTCCGGCCTGCCGCTACTCGCTGGGGACTCGCACCGGGGGCTGGATACGCCCAACGTCTACTACCAAATCCACCTTGCCTGCCCGGATTTCGACGTGATCGGGCAGGCCCTGCCCGGCTTTCCGGGCGCGTTGCACTTCTGTCACAACCAGCACGTCGCCTGGGGCATGACCTATGGCTCCTGTGATACGCAGGACCTCTTCGTGGAAGAGGTGCGCGCGCACGAAGGATCACTCCAGTACCGCTTCCTGGATAAATGGCGCCCGGTGCAGCAGCGCAGTGAAGTGATCCGGGTCCGAGGCGCGGCGCCCGAAACCGTCACGGCGCGCGCAACACATCACGGAGCCGTCATCGCGGGCGATCCGGCGGCGGGCCGTCTCATCACCTTAGCCGACCCCGGCGCTGCCACGCCGACCGCTTGGGTCGATGCGGCACGGGAGGCGATGCACGCGCGCTCGGCCGACGAACTCGAAGCAGCGCTCGCCGGATGGACGGACCGCGTGAACAACTACGTCTATGCCGACGTGTCGGGCGCCTTTGGCTACGCACTCCGGGGGCGTGTTCCCCTCCGCCCGGAGAGCAACGGTTGGGGCCCGGTGCCCGGGTGGAACGGCCGGCATGAGTGGAACGGCTACATCCCACCGGCGGAGCTGCCGCGTAGCCGGAATCCGAAGAGTGGATACCTCGTGAGCTGCAACCAGCGGATCGCCGATGGGAGCTATCCGTACTTCCTCGGACACCTGTGGAGCCCCGCCTATCGGGCCCACCGCATCACGGAGCGACTCAACGCGCTCCCGGTAGGAGAGATCACGGTCAGAGAGATGGCGAGCATCCACGCCGATGCCGTTTCCCTGATGGCGCGCAAGCTGAGCGACGCGGTGGCGCGTCTGGACCTGCACGGAGACAGCGCCCGCGCACAGCGCATCCTCACGTCGTGGGACGGACGCCTCACCGCCGATGCGCCCGCACCCGCCATCTACGCCGCGCTGCAAGCGGAATGGGACGCGCGCATTGTCCAGGAGGCCTACGGCCCCTTGGCCCGTGACATCTTGGCCGGCACGGACGCGGGCGGAGCCGGGCACTACGCGCGGGGGGTTCGGTCGCATGTGATCGAGGAGCTTGGCACGGTTGGAAGTCGCTACCTGCCGATCGAGGAGGAGCCAGCCATGCTGGGGGACGCCCTGGAGAGCGCGGTCCGCACGCTGACGGAGCGCGCGGGGCCCGATCCGGACCAGTGGCGTTGGGGAGCGCTGCACCACACGATGCACACGCATCCGCTGGCGGCCGCTTTCCCCCAAGCGGCGCAACTGCTGCACCCGCCACAGGTCGCCGCTGCAGGCGGTGGCGACACACCCCTCGCCGGGTCGTTCGCGCTGCACGGCAGTTTCACGGTCGAGGCCGCTTCCGTCGCACGCTACGTGCACGACCCGGCTGATTGGACCCGCTGCCGTTGGATCGTCCCCTTGGGAGCCTCCGGGCATCCCGGCAGTCCGCACTACGCCGATCAACAGCAGGCTTGGGCGGCAGTCGATACGATCCCGCAATTGTGGGATCGCGCCGTCATCCGCGACCGAGCGGAGTCCGCTCAACACCTCCAATCCCTGGGGACGTCGGCCCGGTGAGGCCGCGGAACGCGAGCACTACGGACAACGCCGCCGCAGCGGCGACGGAAGCCAGTCAGTTGCCGAGGGGATTCGCTCCGCCACAGACCCACCGGTACGCTCGCCAACCCGGCCCTCTCACCCGATAATCGCGCGTCAGAGGCACGGATGGCAGCAAGGGAACGCATGAATCCCGATCCTGAACGAGCAGCAAAGGCGGCGATCCTCAGAGCCTGGATGCGCGGCGCCGCCGCCTACGATCACGATGCCGGCCACGGACTGGCAACGCCCGCGGTCAAGCGAGCCTGGACAAGCGCGCTCCAGGACAGTCTGGGCGCAGGTCCCTTCGCGCTGCTGGACGTGGGCACCGGCACGGGGCTGCTGGCCGTGCTCGCCGCCCTGCTGGGACACCGCGTCACCGGCATCGACTTCACCGCCGCCATGTTGGAGCACGCCCGCCAGCGCGCCGGGCACGCAAACGTCCGCGTCGAGTGGCGTGAGGCCGACGCCACCGCGCTGCCGTTCGCCGACTCCAGCTTCGACGCCGTGGTCAGCCGGCACGTCTTGTGGACGATGACAGACCCGCGGCGCGCCTTCCGAGAATGGATACGGGTCGTGCGGCCGGGTGGCCGCATCGTCTGGTTCGATGGATTAGAGCCCGGGACGGCCCGTCACGCCGTGCGGCAGCGAGCCGCGAAGATCATCCGGCGGCTGCAGCGCGCGCCGGATCACGCCTCGGACCACAGCTACCCTCCGGAAGCGATAGCGGCCTTGCCGCTACACGCGCTCCGCACCACGGAGCCAGTGGCGGCGCTGCTGCGCGAGCTCGGCGTGACGGACGTCTCGTTCCGCTTCCTGCCGGAGGTGGCGCGGGCGGAGCGGGAAGGGCAGTCGCTTGTAGAGCGGCTGGCCGGATCCAAACCGCGGTACGCGGGGGCATTCGTGGTAAGCGCGGAGATGAAGGAGCAAGGAGCGAGATGACCACTGCATTTATCAATGGGCGCATCCTGACAATGGACGAATCGATACCCAACGCCGCCGTCGTCGTCGTGCACCAGGAAGAGATCGTCGCCGTTGGAGAGGAAGCGCTGCTCAACGCTTACCCAGACGCCGAGCGCTACGACCTCGGGGGCAAGCTCCTGATCCCGGGTTTCATCGACGCCCACTGCCACCTCTCGATCGCCGCCCTGCACCCACGCTGGGCCAACCTGGAGGAGGTCCACACCCTGGATGCGCTGCGCGAGGCGCTGCGGAAGCAAGCGCAACGGGAGCCCGAGGCGCAGTGGATCCGCGGCTACCAATGGATGCCGGGCCTCGGAAGACCGAAAGTCACGCGCCACGATCTGGACCAGATGGGATTCGACCGGCCCGTCATCCTCGCGCACTTCACGCTGCACCAGGGATTGGTCGATTCGCGGGGGCTGGAACTGCTCGGCATTGACCGCCGGACGGTCGCGCCCAAGGGTGGCGTCATCGTGCACGACCGCCAAGGCGAGCCGACCGGCCGTCTCTTGGAGTCCGCTTGGAGCGAGGCGAACGCCCGCTCGCTGGCCGCGTACGGTCAACGCGAGCGCTGGGGGGAGCTCGTCGCGCAGCGGGGGCGGACGCTCCTCGCCGACGGGGTCACCGCCGTGCACGACGCCGCCTGCTCGCCGGCTGCGGAAGGCCTCTACCGGTCGATGGCCGCGCGCGGCGACCTCCCGATCTCCGTCCTGGCCATGCCGCATCCCGCGACGCTGTTCACCAACCGCTATCGCACACGGCTCGACGGACCGTTGACGGGCGACGGCGACGCCTGGTTTCGCGTCGGGCCGATCAAGCTCTTCGCCGACAACGGAACGAGCGGCGCTATCCGGGCTACGCGTGACGGGGAGCCGGTGGAGATCGGCGAGATCTTCTCCCTGTTGCCCGAGGGAGTGCTGGAGGCTACCCGAAAGGGGTTCCGCGTGGCGGTCCATGCCCTGGGTAACTTCGGCGTCGAACGCGCGCTCGAAGCGTTCGCGGAGGCGCAGGGCGCGCGGCCCGGCTTCGATCACCGGTTCCGCCTCGAGCACGTCGGTCTCGCGTCGTCCGATCAGATCGCACGCATGGCGGAGCTGGGGGTGATCGGCGTGGTGCAACCCGGCTTCGTCGACGCCTTCGCGCACGCGGGCGACAGCTACCGCTACGACGGTATCGGCCTCCTTCCCTTCGGCGAGATGGCGGCCAAGGGCGTCCGCCTGGCCGCTTCCTCGGACGACCCCTGCGTATTCTCAGGACCGATCGGCACCGCCCTCTGCGGCGCCACGCGGCGCTCGCGCGACGGGATCGCGCTCGGGCCCGAGCAGGCCCTGCCACTGAGCGAGTGGATCCGCGGCTACACGATCAACGCCGCCTTCGCGGGCGGGCAAGAGCACGAGCGCGGCAGCCTCACGTCCGGCAAGCGCGCAGACCTCGTCCTGCTCGATGGGGCGCTCCAGGTGGACAACTCGCCGCGCGTCGTTGAGACGTGGGTCGCGGGAGCCAAAGTCTGGAGCGATGCGAGCGCCGCACCTGCAGACGGCGACGCCGGATCGGCCCAACGCGGCACGCGGTAGCAGGGACTGCCGCGAAGCGCGTGTCACGCGAAGGCCTTGGCGGCAGAGATCGGCCGGCAACCGTCACACCCCGGCCGCAAGCCGGTGCGGCGGCGGCCTAGCCGTCGTCCAGAGACGCCGCCATATGCACCGCGAAGAACGCGCCCTGCGGATCCGTCATCTGCGCAATGCGGCCCCCGCCGGGGATGTCCATGGGACCGACGACCACCTCGCCGCCCAACTCCCGCGCCCGCGCCGCCAGAGCGTCCACGTTGTCGGCATTGATGTAGATCGTCCAGGAAGGCGGCCCGGGCATCTCGGCGCTCGTGTTGAACATCCCACCGATGTCCTGCCCGTCGTGCTTGATGATCTGGTAGGCCCCGCCGCCCGTTTCGCCCATATCGAACACGTCGCCCTTCTCCCAGCCGAATAGCGTCTGGTAGAAGTCGAAGGCGGCGCCGTCATCGCTGGTGCAGAGCTCGTGCCATACGATCGCGCCTTGCTGCTGGCCGGCGCTCGGGGGCGGACCGGCCTCCGGCTGGAAAACGGCGAAGACGGCCCCCTGCGGATCGGCAACGACCGCGAATCGACCCACGCTGGGGATGTGCATGGGACCCGCGAGCGTCCGCGCTCCCAGCCCCTGCGCTTTCTCGACGGTCGCATCGAGATCGGGCACGCCGACGTATGAGAGCCAGTGCGACGGGGCACCCATCCGCCGGGCGTCGTCCGGCAGCTCCATGACGCCTCCGATCGGCAGCGCGTCCAGCATCCACATCGTGTAAGGCTGCTCGCCACCCTCCCACCACGACGTGCTCCAACCCATGAGCGCCTTGTAGAACGGCTGCGCGGCGGCGGGATCGGACGTCAGCAACTCGTGCCAGATAAAGCGACCAGCGAACTCGTCCATGGCTAGGCTTCTCCGAGGGATTCGCGAACTCGATCGGGACAGGCCGGCAACGCCGCAGTCTAAGGCCCTGGTTTGCAGGGGCAACGAACCGGCGCGCTGCGGGCGGCAAATCCTCCGCCGAATTTCCCCGCCCGCGCTTGGCCGGAGGCATGCTCTTCGATCCGCTAAGCTCACGCGGCCGCAGTGGGCGGTGCGCGCGAGACCACGGGAGCAACGGTGGCATACGACGAACGCCTGGCGGAGCGGATTCGGGAGGTCCTGGGCCGCAAGCGCGACGTGCGGGAGCAAAAGATGTTCGGCGGCCTCTGCTTCCTCCTGCGAGGCAACATGTGCTGCGGGATCGTCGGCGACGAGCTCATCGTCCGGGTAGGGCCGGACGCATACGAAGCCTCGCTCGCGCGGCCGCACGCCCGGCCGATGGACTTCACAGGCCGTCCGATGCGAGGGCTGGTGTACGTCGCAGCCCCAGGACTGCGAACCAAGCGCGCGCTTTCGCAGTGGCTGGACCGGGGCGTGGTTTTCGCATCGTCGCTTCCTCCCAAGTAAGCCCACCCCTCCTCGCAAAGAAGCAGACAGGCGAGGGACAGCGCTCCCGTCCCGTCCGGCGCCGCGGAGCGGCGAGCGGCCCGGCGCGCGTTGACGCTCCGGAGGGCCGCGCCTAGCCTGCCCCTCTCTGCAGCGAGTAACACGGGAGATGCCGATGGCCGGCCGACTGGAAGGCAAGGTCGCCTTGATCACGGGCGGCGGCTCCGGAATGGGACGCGCAGCCGCGCTGCGCTTCACGCGCGAGGGCGCCAAAGTCGTCCTCGCCGACATCGCCGACGACGGCGGCAACGAAACGGTGCGGCTAGTCACCGCGGCCGGCGGCGACGCCACCTACGTCCGCTGCGACGTGGCCAGCGCGCGCGATGTGGAGTCCGCAGTTGCGCGGACGGTCGCCGCCTACGGCCGGTTGGATTGCGCCTTCAACAACGCGGGAATCGAAGGCGCACCCGGCAGTTTCATCGGGGACGTCGAAGAAGAAGACTGGGATCGCGTCCACGCCATCAACCTCAAGGGCGTGTGGCTCTGCATGAAATACGAGATCCGGCAGTTCCTCGCGCAAGGGAGCCCGGGCGCGATCGTCAACAACGCCTCGGCCGCCGCGCTCTCGGGATGGCCTGAAGGATCGGTCTACGCCGCGGCGAAGTCGGGCGTGATCTCCCTCACCAAGACCGCCGGACTGGAGTACGGATCGAAGGGGATCCGGGTGAACGCCGTCTGTCCCGGATTCATTCGCACGCCCATGGCCGAGCGCATGTTCGTCGATTTCCCCGAGCTGCCCAAGCTCTACGCCGACCTGACTCCCTTGGGCCGGGTCGGCGAAGCGGCCGAGGTCGCGGAGGCTGTCGCCTGGCTCTGCTCGGCCGAGGCCTCCTTCGTCTCCGGAGCCGTGCTTTCGGTGGACGGCTCACTCATGGCCGGGGGCGGCGCTCCCCCCGCCGGTATCGGCGCCGACCTCGAATAGCGCCGAACTCCACCCGGATCGCGGCGCGGAGATGGACCGCCCAGCGTGACGTGGCGCCCGCGTGCGTCCGGGCGCGGGCGGCGATGCTAGCGTGATCCGCGCCGAAACCCGTGAACCCAAAGGAGTCTGTGCGATGAAAAAAGAGACGTTCCGAGTCGATGGTATCTCCCAAGTGCTCGAAAAGGCGCAGGTGCCCCTCTCGCCCGTTGTCAAGGCAGGCGATTTCGTCTTCGTCTCGGGCATGCCTCCGCTCGACCCCGTTTCGGGCACCGTGCCTCGCGCGGACATCGTGCGGCAGACGGAGCTAGTGCTGGAAAACGTGAAGGCGGCCTTGGAAGCGGCTGGCTCGTCACTAGCGAAAGTCGTCAAAACCACGGTCTACATCGCCAACGCGGCCTACTTCCCCACCGTCAACGAGGTCTACGCGCGCTACTTCCCGCACGACCCGCCCGCCCGCACCTTCGCCACCGTGGGCTCTTGGCCCTGGGAATTCGACATCGAGATCGAGTGCGTGGCCATCGCCTGACGCGGCTTCCCCGCACCGCCGGCGAGCCGCTCAACGCTGTTTAGGCGAATGGGGCAGGCCGCTGGAGTGGATCGAGGCGACCTCGCTAGTCGTATTGACGCGGCGTGCATGGCGAGTTGCCGTACCATCACCGCGCGAGACGAGAGGACATCATGGCGATCTGGGAACTGATCGTGGATGCGCTCAGCAGCGCTCACCGTGGCGGTCAAGAGTGGCTCAGCGCGAGGGAAATCATCCAGGCCGTCGAGGGGATCGCGCCCGAAACGAACGACCGGACCATTCGCCTTCAGGTGAAGTTCCGCTGCATCAATGACCCAAGCAAGAGGAATGGGCCCGGCCTGCAGTATCTGAAGAACCCGCTATTCATCACCGATAATCCCGCTATGTACGGTAAGCGCTACCGGCTGCTCTCGGAAGCAGAACGCAACACGTTCCTTGCCAATCCGCGAGAAGACCTCGATCAGTACAGCTACACCCAAGTGCTGGAGTGGCTGCAAAACTCAGCAACCCCAATAGTCATTGGAGATGGTGAGGACACCTCCGACGAGGAGTCCAGCGACGATCTGGCGGGACCAGCCTTACTTGAACTGCACTTACAAGACTATCTCTTCCGGAATTGGAAGCAGCACTTCCCTGATCTGGATCTCTACAAGGGAACACGTGGCCGAGAATTCGTCACTACCGATCCAGGCGTCGGCATCATCGACTTTCTCTGTACCGACCGCGATGGCAACTTCGTCGTCATTGAGACCAAGCGCGACCGCCCGGACCGAAAGGCTATCGGACAGGTCCTCGGGTACATGGGCTGGGTGAGCACGAGGCTGGCTGAAGGACGCCGCGTGAGCGGCATCCTGATCGCGAACTCAGGCTCAGACTCGTTACGCATGGCGATCGCCGCCGTTCCGAACCTCGAACTCAGGGTCTATGAACTGTCGTTCGCAGTTCACCGCGAGCAGCCACAAAATCGCAAGAGGACGAGCGAGGCCACCTAAAGTAATCATCTCCTCCTTGCAGATCGCCTCGTTCGGCAACCTCGGATTAGATCAGACGCCACAGTGATCTCGAAATGGCGGGCGCGGGCTGCTTGTGCACGAAGGATGCGGAAGCCAACCGTTGGGAGAAGAGGCAGGGCAGGGTAGTAGAAAGAGCGTTCCCGATCTCGTCCGCGAGAGGAACTCGGTTGACGGTCCCGCCGGACAGTACCTAGACTCCCGACTCGCATAAGAATACCTCTCATTTTAACGAGGTGGAGCCGGCCGCTGGATTGGCTCACCGATCCTTGGCAATTCGAGTTCATGCGGCGCGCGTTCCTCGCCGGCGCGGTCGTCGCCGTGGCCGCGCCGGTGGTGGGCACGTTCGTCATCGTCCGAGGGCTTGCCTTCCTCGGCGACGCGGTAGCCCATACGCAACTGGCTGGCGCGGCGGTCGCCTTGGTGGCGGGAGCAAGCTCCGTGCTGATCACGCTGGGAGCCGCGGTCGCCGCGGTGCTCACGGCGCTCGGCGTCGTGGGGCTGACCCGGCGCGCGCAGGTCCGCGAGGATACGGCGATCGGGATGCTGTTCGCGGGATTCTTCGCCTTCGGCATACTCCTCGTCAGCCGTCAGCGAAACTTCGCCGTCGATCTCAACAACTTGCTTGTCGGCAACATCTTGGGCGTCGCCGATCAGGACCTGATCGTGATGGGCGCGCTCGCAGCCGTCGTACTCGCGGCGACGTGGCTCTTCTACGCAGAGCTTCGCTACGTGGCCTACGACCCGGAGATGGCGGCGGCCAGCGGGGTGCCCGTCACGCTTGTCCAGGTCGGCCTGCTGGTTTTGATCTCGCTGGGGGCGGTCGTCGCATTCCGGCTCGTAGGGGTCATCCTGACCCTGGCGATGCTCGTTGCTCCAGCCGCCACGGCGGCGCTGCTCTTCCGAACGCTGCCTCGGATCATGTTCGGCGGGGTAGCGGCGGGGATCGCATCGATCGTGATCGGGCTCTATGCCTCGTTCCACGCCAACGTGGCCGCCGGCCCCGCGATCGTGCTGGCCGCGGTCGCCCTATTCGGACTGGCCTTCCTCGTCTCGCCGCGAGGGCTGCTGCAGCGGCGGGCGGTTCCGTTCCACCAGTAACCCGCGACTGCTAGGGTGGTGGGGTGACTAGGGCGGTGTCCGCGACGCAGGATGCCAGTGTGGCGGCGCTTCCGGCGCTGCACACGGCGATCGCTGGCCGCTTGGAGGCTGCGCGTCAGCGCTACTCGCGCGGGCGGCGAGCTTTGGTCGATGTGTTGGCCGGATCGGAACGGCCCGTCACCTCGGCGGAGATCGCGCTGCGCGATCCCATGCTGTCGCTCAGCTCCGTTTACCGCAACCTCAGCGTTTTGGAGCAGGCGGGCGTCGTCCGGCGATTAGTCACGCAGGAAGACAACGCCCGCTACGAACTCTCGGAAGAGCTGACCGCCCATCACGATCACCTGATCTGTGAGCAGTGCGGCGAGGTCAGCGACTACACGCTGGGGGCTCAGTTGGAGCAGGCGATCACCGCCGCGCTGGATACGCTCGCAAAGCGGTCGAGCTTCCACCCGCGCCGTCACCACCTGGAGATTGCCGGGCTCTGCGATCGCTGTGCCGAACCGTGAGGTCTGCGCGGCTCGCCGCCGCCACGGGCCAGGCAGACGGCACTAGGCTCTCAAGGCAGTACGGAACGCGCATCGCATGCCGGCGATCGTCACGAAGCAACTGACGAAGCACTTCTCCGCGACGGTTAGAGCCGTCGACGGGATCGACCTGACGGTTCCAAAGGGCTGCGTCTTCGCATTCCTGGGAGCCAACGGATCCGGAAAGACCACGACGATCCGCATGCTCACCACCCTGTTGCGCCCGACCGCGGGCGAGGCCACGGTGCTCGGGCTCAATGTGCGGCAGGATGGCGCCGCGCTGCGCAAGCGCATCGGCGTTGCGCTGCAGGAAGCCGGCCTGGACGACCTGCAAACGGGCCGCGAGCTGCTGCGCCTGCAATGCCATCTGTACGGGCTGCCCTCGCACATGGTGCGGCAGCGGACGCAAGAGCTGTTACAAGCGGTCGACATGGGGGAGGCCGCGGACCGGCGGGTGGGAACCTATTCCGGCGGCATGCGCCGCCGCATCGATTTGGCCTCGGCGCTCGTGCACAGTCCCGAACTGGTCTTCCTGGACGAGCCCACCACCGGACTCGATCCGATCAGCCGCGAAGCGCTGCACCAGCAGATCCTCTCGCTCAATCGCGAAGACAACGTGACCTTCTTTCTGACGACGCAGTACCTGGAGGAAGCCGACAAACTGGCAGATGAGGTGGCGATCATCGACCGCGGCCGGATCGTGGCCCAAGGCTCGCCCGCCGCCCTCAAGGCAACGATCGCCACCGACGTCGTCACGATCGGAGTGCGCGGCGCGGAGGCCGCGCTGGCGGCGGTGGCAGAGCAACTCGGCCACCTCGAAGGGGCAGAGTCGGTGCGGCGCGTCGATGAGTCGCTGGTGGTCTACATCCGAGATGGCAGCATGCAGATCGCCCCGATCGTGCAGCTTCTGAGCGAAAACGGCGTCGCGGCGCGGACGGTGACCCTGGCGCAGCCCACTCTGGACGATGTGTTCTTGCGCAAAACGGGATACCACATGGTCGAGCACGAGGACGACGACGCAGAGGGCGACAGCGCATGAGCGCGCTCATCCGATCCACCTTCCAGCTCTCCTGGCGCTCGCTGAGGGAAACCGTCCGGCAACCGGGGGTCGAGGTACAGAACCTTTTCATCCCTTTGTTCTTTTTCGCGACCGGCGTGGGCGCACTGAGCAGCATCGCCGCGGGCGCGTTCGAGATCGACAACTACACCGGCTTCCAGTTGCCCGTGGCCTTCCTCACCGCGATCGCGGGCGCGGCCAGCATCTCGGGCCTGGCCGCGGTGCTGGACATCGAGCGCGGCTACCTCGACAAGTTGCTGCTCACGCCCGCTCCCCGGTCATCACTGGTCTTGGGGCGCATGCTGGCAGACAGCGTTCGGGGGGCGCTTTTAACGCTGATCATCCTCATCGTGGGGTTGATCGCCGGCTCGGGACTGGAGACCGGCGTCGGGGGGGCGCTCGTCATCCTCGCCATCGCCGCGGTCTTCGGCATGGCGTACTCCGCGATCGGGCTGGGGCTGGGGCTGCGAACGGGGAACCTGCAAGCAGCCCAGGCGGGACTCCTAGTCTTCTTCCCGCTGCTGTTCTTGTCGCCCGCCTTCGCACCAACGGACGTCTTCGCTCCCTGGCTTGACGCACTCGCCACCGTCAACCCCGTGACTTACATCCTCACGGGAATTCGCGCGCTGGTGCTGGAGGGCTGGGACGGTGAAGCCATCGGGCTGGCCTTCGGATGCACCCTCGGCCTGGGTACCGTCACCACGCTATTCGCGTTCTGGGGGCTCCGTCACCGCACGCGCTAAGCGGGCGGCGCTCAGGCGACCGCAACAGCACCAGCTTTGATCGCGGGCAGAACTTCCTGCGCGAAGAGGCGCATGCTGGCCTCGACATCGGCGGTCGGCATGCCGCCGTAGGCGAAGACAAACGAGATGTGCTGCGCGCCGGTCTTCTTCTGCAGTTCGAGGATCTTCTCGATCGTTTGGTCGGGCGTGCCCCACGGCTGCAGGCTGCAGTAGAAGGCGGCGCCTCCGTCATCGCCGGCGCGCGTCAGCGCATCCGCGATGTTGCCGTAGAACTCATAGCCCTTAATGTCACGGAAATGCGACCCGGCGAGCTCGTAGTGCTCCATCGCCGTGCCGTAGTAGAAGCCCATGTACTTGCGTACCATCTCCTCGACGTGGTCGGGATCGTGGTGCACGTACGTAAAGGACGTGAGAATCGGTGGCGGCGCCGCGGTGCCGTTGGCACGCTGATAGGCGCCACGGTAGGTCTCGAGATCCTGCAAAATCTGCGGCCACGGCTTCTGCGGGTTGATCAGCAGGCCCAAGCCGAGGCCGGCGATGATGTCGTACGTCTCTGGGGAGATGGCGGCGCAGTAGGTCCGGCCCTCGAACGACTTAAAGGGGCGCGGCCGCAGCTCGGTGCGGGGTTGCTTGATGATCTCGCCGTCGTACTCCACCCAGCCGCTCTCCAACGAGCGCACGAAGAGGTCGGCGCTCTCCAGGAAACGCTGTCGGCTCTCGGACATCGGTACCTGGAAGCCTGCGAACTCGCGCCGCGCCGCGCCGCGGCCCATCCCCAAGATCAGGCGGCCGTTGGAGATGACGTCGAGGAGGGCCACCTCCTCGATCGCACGGATCGGCTGGTGCCACGGAAGCACGATCACCTCGGTCCCCAGCTCGATCTGCTCGCTGCGCGCCGCCACCCACGTGAGGTACTGCGTGGGATCGGGGGTGACCTCGTAATTGCTGAAGTGGTGCTCCGTCGCCCATACGGAATCGAAGCCCAGGGGCTCGGCCAACTCGGAAAGGTAGAGTTGGTCGTCCCAAACTTCCTTATCGGAGACCGTCTTCGAATGGTTCTGGAAGATAAAGAGGACGCCAGCCTTCATTCGCAACTCCTAGCGTGCATCAGCGGGGTGGAATAGGGGCAGGGTGATCGTATCGGACATCTCACGGAACTCGACCTCGACAGGCAGACCGATCCGCACCGCTTCCGGGTCGCAGCCCACGATGTTGGTCAGCGTGTACCAGCCTTCCTCCATCTCGACGATCGCCACGACATAGGGCACCGCAAAAGCGGGCTGCTGCGGGCGATGGACGATCGTAAACGAGTAGACCGTACCGCGGCCGCCGCTGGGAACCCAGGCCAGCTTGGGGCTGAAGCAGCGCGTGCAGGTGACCTGCGGGATGAAGACATGCGCTCCGCAGTCGTCGCAGCGCTGCACCACAAGCTCGCCCCGCTTGCAGGCGTCCCAGAAGGGTTGCGAGAGCGCACTCGGCTGCGGCAGCGGGATCGTAGCGCCGGAGTCGGTCATGTCGCCGGCGTTCGGCCCAAGAGCAGCACTTCCATGAACAGCGCCGCCGCGCCGCCGTTCGTGCACATCGCCACCTTGACATCCGGCACCTGCACCGGCCCCATTCGTCCCCGGATCTGGTCCGTCCCGGCGATCACCTTCTGCAGCATTTGCGCGACGCCCGGATGCGCGAAGGACATAGTGCCGCCGTTGGTGCAGAGCGGGAACTGTCCATCAAGGTGAATGCGCCCATTCATCACGAAGGGGCCGCCCTCTCCCTCTCCACAGAATTCGAACGCCTCGAATTGGCGGACCAACTCGAAGGAAAACGGATCGTAGAACTCACAGACGTCAACGTCGCGGGGAGTGAGGCCAGCCATCGCGAACGCCTTGCGGGCCGACCACCGTCCGACGTATCCGTATTTTCCCCACACCGGCGCCATCACATACGAGGGACCCATGCGCTCCATGGCACCGCCCAGGATGTAGACCGGAGGGCCGGGAAGCTCTTGGGCACGCTCGACCGTCGTGAGCACGACCGCAGCCCCGCCTTCACTCGTCATCGCGCAGTCGAGCAGGTGGTAAGGGTCGGCGACCATGCGCGAGTCGAGGATGTCGCTCCGCGTGAAGGGGCCTCGGCCGTAATAGACGGCTTGGGGATTCCTATGCCCGTGATTACGGATCGTCGCCGCGACTTCCGCCAGCTGCTCGGGCGTCGTGCCGTATTCATGCATGTGGCGCCGGGCGATGAGAGCGAACTCGGCCGCGGTGTAGAGGCCCCAACACTCGACGAACTCATTGGAGGGGCGCGTCCAGGGCGCGGTCTTCTCACGCTCCGCGTAGCGACCGGTCTGTCCGGCGGCGAGCACGACCGTCTCGCAGAGGCCCGCGCCGATGGCGGTGGCAGCCTCCAAGAGAGCGGGTACGCCCGGCCGCTGGGTGCCGATCCAAGCGGGGTTGCCGCCCAGGAGGTAGTTCAGATGAGCCGCGGTGGTCTGGAGTCCCATGCCCACGTTGCCGTTGATCCCGTCAACGGCCGAGGGCCCGATCCCCGCATCAGCCAGCGCCCCACGAATGGCGTCGATCGTGACGTCCAGCGAGCTCTTATCGGGCAGCACCCGCGCTTGCGGGGTGTTGTAGGCACCGACGATCGCGACGCCGTGCATCGGGTTGGCGGCGACCATACAGACTCCCATCCGGCGGTGAAGGCAAGCGATCCTAGCATGGCCCTGCGCAATGCGGCGGCGGGGCCGCAGACGAGCCCACACTTCCCTAAGAATTCCGCACATGCGGGCGACGCCGGCCGAACCGGGCAGCGCGATCGTCGTGATCTCGCTCACCGCCTCGTCCAAGCGTCCGCCGCCTGCGACGAACTCGCTCTGGTACCGGGACAGACCGCGACCCCTGCTCCGGTCAACGGCAGCCGCAAGCGCCAAGCGGCGCGCCGCTCAGAGTGGGGCCGGCGCCCCTTCGGCCAGCGCCTTCCCCAGGCGATCGAGCTCCTGGCGCAGCCGCCGCTGCATCAAGCGGCGGAGCAGTGGAGCTCCCAGCAGAAAACTCACGCTGGTCGCGCGACTGTCGGAGCCGGCCTTCATCCGGTTCTCAATGCGGCTGCCGCTCTTGGCCGGTTCGATCGTGACCGTTCTCTGGAAAGGAAAGGGGCCGCCGATCGACCGGATCGTGAAGCAACGCGGCGCGTCGAAGGCAGTCACTTCGTAGCGGATATCGTGGGTACGGCCGCCGTAGGTGTACTTGCTCACGAAAGTCGACCCGGCGCCGAATTCGCCCTCGGAGACCCGGCGCGGCTCCGACACGCCAATCACCCAACATGGCATGTTCTCGACCGCGGAACTGAAAGCGAACACTTGATCCGGCGCCTGCCGCACGACGCTGGATGCCGCTGCTTCAAGCCATCGCACGCCGCCTACCCTTCCGTACGCGGCACGCTACCATCCCTGCACGGCAGGGAGCGATGCACGACGCGGACAAACCCGGCTTCCTCTTCTCGGTCGCGCCGGGGCAGCGGCGCACCATGATCGCGCTCGCCCAGGAACTCGACCGGCGGGGCTTCCCCTTCCTCTACTGTCCGCATGGGGCGGGGGGCGCGATCGAGCCCGGGCAACAGCGCATCGCCCGGCCTTACCGCATTCCAGCTCCTTACGACGCGCTGGGGCAGGCGTTCGCGCTGATCCAGGCAACGAAGCGCATGACCATCGGCAGCGGCGTCGCCGTCACCTACACGCGCCATCCCACCGAGATGGCGGCAACGGCCAACCTGATCCACGAACTCGGCAACGGCCGGTTCATTCTGGGCCTCGGCGTGGGGCACGGCCCGATCCTGCAGCAGTTCGGCTACGTGCCCGAAGCGCCGATCGCGCATCTGCGCCGCTATGTGGAGGCGCTCCGCGCGGCTGCGAGCGATCGGCCGCTGCCAGCCATCGTCTTTGCGGCGCTGCGCAAACGCATGACCGCGCTCGCGGGCGAACTCGCGGACGGCGTGCTCTTCGCCAATGCCGCCCGCTCGCACATCCCCGTCTCACTGCGCGAGATCCCCGCCGCCGGGCGAGCGGCCTTTCTCATCGGGAACTTCGCCCCCTGCTACGTCGCGGAGGATCGAAGCGAGGCGCTGACGGCGGTCCGGCGGGCGCTGACCAACTACATGACGCTTCCGAACTACCAGCGCTACTTCATCGAAGCCGGCTATGCGGACGCAGTCGCGCAGGGTCGCGCCGCCATTGAGGCCGACGACCAGCCCCAACTCGAAGCCTCGATCTCAGAGCGCATGGCGGAGGACATCTGCGTCTTCGGCACCCCCGCCGAAATCAGAGCCCAGGTCGCCGCCTTCCGAGAGGCCGGCGTGAACCAAGTCGGCCTCTCCACGCTCTTCCACACGCAAGACCAGGCCAAGGCGATCGCGCGCGTCGCCGCCGCCTTCGACTAGCAGACGGTTGTCCCGCCAGGCAGGCGATCGCTAGCCTCGCTCGTGACCGCCCCCATTCGTGAATCGAACTGGAGACCCCGATGGAGTCCAAGCCAGGCTTTCTGTTCTACGCCGTGCCGGGTCAACGCAAGTCGATGATCGCGGCGGCCGAGGAGCTCGACCGGCGCGGCTTTCCCTTCATCTACTGCAACCACGGATCCGCACGCGTTTTGCCGGCCGGCCAGGAGGCGCAGCAGTCAGGCGTGGTCCGGACCTACATCGGCACGGCGGTGACGGACGGCCTGAGCCACTGCCTGGCGATCGCGATGCGGACGAAGCGCATCACCGT
This sequence comes from Dehalococcoidia bacterium, assembly GCA_963663895.2. GTDB lineage: Bacteria > Chloroflexota > Dehalococcoidia > Bin125 > Bin125 > JAPOXK01. The sequence continues at coordinate 644,215 of CAXXRD010000001.1, forward strand.
CGGCACGGGGATCGAGGTGACGTACACCCGGCACCCGGTCGAAATGCTCGGCGTGGCGAACTACATCAACGAGGTCAGTGGCGGCCGCTTCCTCCTCGGAATCGGACCCGGCCACAACGAGATCCTCCGGCAATGGAACTACCCCATCGAGAAGCCCTTGGCGCACATGCGCCGCTACACGCAGGAGCTGCGCGCGGTGGCGACGGGCCAGCCGATCCCGCCGCTGATCTTCTCGGTGCTGCGCAACGGCATGCTGCGCTTAGCCGGCGAACTCGCCGACGGCGCGATCTGGGCCAACGCCGTCCTCTCCTACCTGCCAACGGCGCTCAAGGAAGTCCCGGCCGAGAAGCGGGATTCCTTCATCGTGGCAAATCTGGCTCCCTGCTACGTCTCGGAAGATCGCGCGGAAGCGTTGGAAGCCGTGCGCGTGGCGCTGACCAACTACCTGACGCTAACGAACTATCAGCGCTACTTCACGGAAGCGGGCTACGGGAAAGAAGTGGAGCAGGCGAAGGCGGCGATAGCCGCGAACGATCACGCCGGAGTCGCGGCGGCCGTGTCGGAGCGCATGGCGGACGATATCTGCCTCTACGGCAGCGCAGCGGACGTGCGGGAGAGATTCGAGGCCTTCCAGGCGGCCGGGGTGAACCAGATGTGCGTCTCGACGCTGTTCCACAGCGACGATCAAGCCGAGGCCATCCTGCGAGTCGCGGACGCGTTCGATTAGCCCCGTGCAGAAGCCGGGCTTCGTCCTCAGCGCACCGCCGGGACAGCGCAAGGCGATCATCGAAGCCGCCCGGGAACTGGAACGGCGCGGATTCCCGCACGTGCTGTGCCCGCACGAATACGCGCGGCCGCACGACGCGCAAGCGCCGTACGACTGCCTGAGTCTCTGCACCGCGCTGGCCCAGGCGACGCAGGCGATCCGGATCGTGAGCGGCGTCGCGGTGACCTACACCCGTCCCCCTGCCGACATGGCCGCGGCCGCCTCCTTCAATTACGAAATCAGCGACGGGCGCTTCATGCTGGGCCTGGGTTCGGGCTACAAGATCGTGCTCGATCGCTTCGGCATCAAGACGGAGCCACCCATCCCGCACATGCGGCGCTACCTAGAAGAGCTGCGATCCGCGGCAACCGAGCAACCGCTGCCCCCCATTCTCATCGCCGCGCTGCGGCGGAGAATGGCCGCACTGGCGGGAGAGCTCGCGGACGGACTGATCGGCGGCAACTGGGCGCTTTCCCATGTCCCGGCAACCCTCGCCAGCATCCCGGCCGACCAGCGTGACCGGCTCATCGTTGCCAACGTCACCCCCGTGTATCTCTGCGATGATCGAGCAGAAGGACTGGCGTTCATGCGCCGGCTCTGCGCAGCCTTCAGCCGCATCCCCACCTACGCCGCCTACTTCAGCGAAGCCGGCTACCAGGAAGAGGTCGAGCGGGCGCAGGCGGCCTTCGCAGCGGGCACGAGCCAAGCGGCGGACGCCATTTCGGAACGCATGGCGGACGATATCGGCATCTTCGGTTCCCCCCACGACATCCGGGAGCGCGTCGAGGCGTGGCAAGCGGCCGGCGTGAACTGGCTTACGCTTTCGACGCTGTACCCAATCCGCGACCGCGCCGCAGCGGCGCTCCGCGTGGCTGCAGTCTTCGACTAAATCGACCGCCCCTCGACCGCATTGCCCCCTCTGGCGCCCAATAGTTGTTTATGTCTCTTGATCATGGGCAGGTTTTCCTTGACAGCCCTCTTGGCCCACTGAAAAAATTCGCGGATAGGGTGTACCGCTTGCCCGATGATCTGTCGGGCTGCGGTAGCATTGGCAAGCCTTGGCCGGTCACCCGCCGGGCGGGGTTTCTATCCGTTGTCCCCAAGCATGCTGGGGCGAAGACTGCGCAGTTGGATTAGCTGAAGGAGGAGCGGATTGAGCGAAAGCTTCATCGACAAAACGAACAGGAAGGTGATGCGACGCCGGGTAAGCCGGCGCAGCATCCTCGCCGCGTCGGGAGCGGCTGGCCTCGGGGCCGCAGGGTTAGCTCTCGTAGGCTGCGGCGACGATGACGACGATGCGCCGGCGGTCGCTCAGGCCCCGGCCGCTCAGGCCCCGGCTGCTCAGGCCCCGGCTGCTCAGGCCCCGGCCGCTCAGGCCCCGGCCGCTCAGGCCCCGGCAGAGCAAGCTCCCATGGAAGAGCAGATGCCCATGGAGGAATCCATGGAGTTCGGGCCCGCGACGCATGAGGCGGTGCCGCCGCGGTCCAGCAAGGACATCGCGGTTCTGGCAGTGAGCGCGACCCCGATCGCGGTCGACCCCGACTACGGTCACGGCAGCCCGCAGACCTGGGAATCGTGGATGAACGTCTTCGACCAAACGATCAAGTTTGGTTGGCGGGACTACCCATTCGACGTCGGCGAAGTCAATCACGTCGGCTATGTCTCGTTCGAGAACGACGACCTGCTGCCCTGGATGCAGGAATCGTGGGAACTCAGCGAGGATCAGACGAGCCTCGTGATCAACATCCGGCCAGGCGTCCAAAGCTCGACCGGCAACGAGTTGACCGCTGAGGACTTCGCCTACCGGATCGACCGGGCCTTCGGGTTGGGCGCCATCGGCGCTTTCTTCACCCAGCTCATCAACATCGACCCGGAGAACCCGTACGAGATCCTGGGCCGGCACCAGATCAAGGTGAATTCGACGAACCCAAACGGCCTCCTGCTCCCCATCTGGGCGAACAGCGCCTGGCAGGTCATCGACCAGGTGGAGGCGCGCGCCGCCGCCACCGCCGACGACGAGTGGTCCGTGGAATGGATGGCGCAGAATGGGGTCGGCTTCGGGAGCATCGCGGTCGACACCTTCGGAACCGGTGAGCGCGTCGTCTTCACTGCGAACCAGAACTACTTCCGCGGTGAGCAGCCGATCACGAACATCGTCTACGAAGAGGTTCCGCAGGCCTCCAACCGCCTGGCGGCGGTGGCGGCCGGCGAGGCCGACGCGGCCTACGGGCTTCCCGGAGAGCTGTGGATCCAGGCCCGCGACGAGGCGATCCAGAACCCGATCGCCATCAAGGGCAACCTGATCATCTTCGGGTTCATGAACGCGCTGCGGGAGCCGTGGCAGGACCCGCGGACGCGGCAAGCGATGAACTGGGCGACCCCTCGCCAGGAGATCCTGGACATCGCCTACGGAGGCTTGGGCGTACCGTGGACCACGGTCATGACCTCGATCTTCCCGGGCGTCAACGAGAGTGTCGTACCCTGGGGCGCGGATCCCAACGTTGGCGAGGCCCGCGCGCTACTCGACGCGGCCGGTCAAAGCGACGGCTTCGATGTCACGCTCGACTACGACACCTCCGTGGCGCAGTACGAGCGCATCGGCGTGCTGCTGCAAGACGCGTACTCCAACATCGGCGTGAACGTCACGTTGAACCCGCAGCCGAATGGGCCCTACGCGGCCGAGGCCACTGGCAAGCAGAAGACTTTCGGACTCTGGCAGGACGCCTACATCCAGCCGGACCCGATCTACTTCCTGAACCTTGGCTACGACGCCGGGCTGGGCGGCATCAACAACTACGGACAGGTCGACGACCCGGAGTTGAACGACATGCTGGAGCGGGGCAGTCTCTTCACGGACCTCCAGGACCGTGTGGATATCGCAACGCCGATCCAGGAGCGGGTCGTGGATCTCGCGCCGTACATCTGGTTGGTGGAGCCGTTCTACACCAACGTGCTCAACGAGAACCTGCGCGGGTTCCGCTGGCACACCACCCAAGAGACCTACTGGTCGGATATGTACTTCGTCTAGTCGGTCCTCGCAGGGAAGCGAGAACAGGGGCCGCCCTCCGGGCGGCCCCTCTCTTTGCGCTCACATCGCCACCCCCGTATGGCCCCGGGTTCACTCTTCGGACGAAGCCGGCCCAATTCTCTCCCCTCACCCTCCCCCCAAGCGTCGAGCCTTTTCTGCACTCTTTCTCAGCGTCTCCCAGCATCGGAAGGCCAATCGCCGAAACCGTGTCCTCGCCTCGCCTGCGCTGGATAAGGTCCGACCGAGAACGAGCGGCCGGTAAGCCGGGGCTCACCCCCGTCCGTCCAGCGGGATCACGGACGGATCGCGGGGCACAAAGAAGGGGCCCGGCATCTCTGCCGGGCCCCTCAACCGTCGCGCTACGGAATCGTCTTCATGCCTCCTAGGAGGTGAAGAAGACCTCCCCGTAATCGATCTGGTTGTCCGTGCGGTGGTAGTAACCACTCAGGTTGTCGCGCCAGATCCAGGACGGGTCGGTCCAACACATCCAGGCCATCGGCGCGTCCTCGGCAACGATGCGCTGCGCCTCCGCGAAGTGGCCGAAGGCCTCCTCGGAGAGATCGTCGCCCACGTTGACGCCGGCCTCCAGCGCCTGCCAGAACTCCGCCGACTGGGCGCGGCCCTTGTGCCATCCGGCCCAGTTGAGGATGGAGTCCGGGGTGAAGAAGAGACCGAGGTAGTACGGAATCGTCTGCACGATCGCGTAGTCCCTGGTCATGAACCCCGGCAGCCCCTCGTCACCGATGGAGCGGTTCTCGTTGGACTCGGAGGGCGTCAGGCCCTTGAGCTGCACGTCGATGCCCGCCGCCGCGGCGGACTCCTTCATGAGGATGACCGCCTCCTCCTGGTCGGGGAAGGCGAGCTCGAAGCCCATCTCGAAGCTGAAACCATCCGCAAGGCCGGCCTCGGCCAGCAGCGCGCGGGCCCCGTCGATGTCCGTCTTGACGTATGGCTCGAACAGGTCGGGGCGCGACCCGGGGATCGGGTCCCAAACCATCCCGAACTGCCGGCGAGCGCGGCCTTGGTAGACCGTGTTGATGACCTCGTCGTAGGGGATCGTCTGCAGGAAGGCCTGCCGGACGCGAACGTCGTCGAACGGCTGCACGCCGAAGTTCATCGTCGCCCACAGGCTGAGGTCCGTGAAGGCGTCCGGCACGAAGATGCCCTCACTGGCCGCCGCGTCGACCTGCTCGCGAGCGAGCATCTGACGCGCGATGTGCACGTCGCCGCGCTTCACCAGCGAGAGACGCGTCGAGGTTTCCGGCACTACGCGCCAGATCATGCGCTCCGGCCGGTTGGGGTTACCGCCCACCCAGTGCTCGTTGCGCAGCCACAGGGCCTGCTGGCCCTGGGTGAAGCTGTCCACGTAGTAGGGGCCGTGGCCATGGGCGTTATTAACGGCCCACTCAGCGGCCCACGGGTCGGCCTCCGTCGAGTTCTCCATCAGCCGCCTGGAGTCGACGATGGAGCCGCCGTGGTTGTTGGCGATCGCGTGCTCGAACGTCGTGAACGGCTGCGGCAGTTGGAACTGGACCGTGTAGTCATCGATCCGCCGAACCTGACTATCGATGTCGAAATCATCCCGATTCCGGTAGAGACCGAGGGCGAAGTCCTGGACGAAGGCTCCGATCAGATTCAGATGGAACTTGCGATCCTGCGTGTAGACCACATCGTCCGCCGTGAGCTCGTTGCCCCAGGGACTCATGACCCCTTCCCGCAGCTTGAAGGTATAGGTCATGCGGTCGTCGCTGCGTTCCCAATCCTCAGCGAGCATCATCTGGAAGTCGTCGCGCTGGCCGCCCACCGACTGCTGCAGGTAATCGCCGTCAAAGACCGTGGGCTTGATGGCGTAGCGCATCAGCTGGGCATGCTCGTTGACCGAGGCTTCCTGGCTCTCGTTCACCGAGGCCAGTTCCTGGTCCAAGGTGGTCCAGAGGGTCGCCTGCGCGACGATCAGGTCCCGCTCGACATCTGCTGGCTCCGGGGCAGGAGCCGGCGCCTCGTCCGGCATCTGCTCCGCCGGCATCTGTTCGTCCGGCATCTGCTCCGCCGGGGCTTGAGCAGCTGGCGCCTGAGCGGCCGGGGCCTGCGCGGCCGGGGCTTGCGCGGCGGCTGGCGCATCATCGTCGTCGTCGCCACAGCCCACGATTCCGATGGCGACCGCGCCGAGCCCGGCGCCTCCCATGCTGGCCATAACTTTGCGACGAGAGACGCGGCGGTCGGCCCACCACCTCTTCGTCGTCTTCGGACTCTTCTTGATGTACATGCTCTTTCGCTTCCTCCTACTTGCTAGACGACCTGCGTCGCGTCGCTCCACCGGGAACGAAGTCCCGGCCCTAGCTTGTGTGGAGCGTACATTACTCGATACAGCCTTAGATCAAGTGACTCGCACCGCACCTCCTTGGCATCTTTCAGAATTATGTCCCTAAGGCGCGCTGCCGCGCCCTGGAAAGGTCGCAGTGTCGCCGATCGAGGCGCGTCAGTCCAGCCCGCGCACCGCGCGCGGATTTAGTGACACAATGGGCCCAAAGCTGCCTAGCGTGAGAGGAAGGTGCCATGCCCCTGACCCGTGTCCCGCACGAAGCGTTGGCCGAGGACTATCGCGCCATGGTCGAGGAATGCATCGATCAGGCCGGCGACGCCCGTTTCCTGGAGATCGGCGCCAATGCGCCGCACATGATGCAATTCTACTTCGGCGAGTTCTACGAGAAGATCTTCTTCGCGGGCGTCGCTCCCGTCCCGATCAAGGAGCTCGCGCGGCTTCGCCTTTCCACCCTGCACGGCTGTGCGTTGTGAAACAAGGTCAATACCGTCTCGGCGAGACGGCACGGTATCACCGACGCGCAGATCGCGAGCTTGGACGACTTTGAGAACGGGCCCTTCGATGAGCGGGAGAAGGCTGCCCTGCGACTGGCGACGGTCATGGCATGGACCGCGCCGCGCGGCTACGTGGACGATATCCTGGAAGCGCAGTTGCGCGAGTATTTCTCGGACGCCCAGATCGTCGAGCTGGGAATGGTCTGCGCCCAACTGGTCGGGATGGCGAAGCTTCTGTTCGTTTTCGACTGGGCGGATAAGGAAGATTACTGCCCACTGGCGCCGCTCCCAGAAGCATAGGCCCCGCGCTGTCGGCATCCACCGCATCAGCGGCGATTCGCTGGCAGGCGGCTGCCTTCCGGCCGACATGATCCGTCCGTCTATATACTGAGTCCCCATGCCACACGCACCTGCCGACGACACTGCGGGCATCGATCCCGTCACGTTCGAAGTGGTCCGCAACGCCTTCGTCTCGATCTGCAACGAGATGGCGCTGGTGGTCGCCAAGACCGCCTACTCCACCCCCGTCAACGAGGGCCGCGACTTCGCCAGCGGCATCTACGATCACGAGGGCAAGCTGATCTCCCAAGGCGAGTTCGACTTGCCCGCTTTCGTGGGGCTCACGCATCTCACGGTGCCGGAAGTGATCCGAGCGATCGGGCGGGAAAACATGCGGCTCGACGACATCTACATGATCAACGACCCCTACGTGGCCAGTACGCATTGCAACGACATTCACTTCGTGAAGCCGGTGTTCATCGACGGGAAGCTGGTGGCGTTCGTCTCGGCCACCGCGCACTGGTCGGACGTGGGAGGCATCGCTCCCGGATCGCTGATCTGCGCGGCGCGGACGCACTTCGAGGAAGGCGTGCGCATTCCGGCGGTCACGATTTATGAGCAGGGGGTCCTAAACGAGGACATCCTCTCCCTGCTCCTCTCCAATATGCGCCAGTCCTGGGAGCGTCTGGGCGACTTCAACGCGCAAGTGGCGGCCGTGCGGGCGGGCGAGGCGCGCTTCCACGCGCTGGTGGACCGGCACGGGTTGGACGTCGTGCGCGGGACGATGGCGGAGGTGCAGGACTATTCCGAACGGATGGTCCGGGCCGCCTTCGCCAGCCTTCCGGACGGCAGCTATTACGGAGAGGACCGCTGCGATCAGGACATTTTCACCGGAGAGCCCAAAGCGATGCGGCTCACGCTCACGATCCGCGGCGACCAGGCGGTCTTCGACCTGACCGAGAGCGACGGCCCAGCGGAGTGCAGCATCAACTGCACGATCGCGGCGACCACGTCGGCGCTCTTCATCGCCTTGGCGTCCATCCTGCCGCCCATGCCGATCAACAGCGGCGTGATGCGCGCGATCGAGATCAAGGCCACGCGCGGATCGCTCGCCTGGGCAGAGCCCCCGTCGGGAATCTCGGGGCTGCCCGCCACCACCATGGACACGGTGACGAGCTGCGTGACGCAGGCGCTCAGCCAAGCGTTGCCCGAGCGCGGCGTCGGCGCCGCCTACAGCATCCTGAATTGCGTCTTCTCCGGTTTCGACGAACGGCCCGAGTTCCTGTCGCCTTTCATCAACTACGTATGGGGCTTTGGCGGCATGGGAGCGACTGCGAGCAAGGATGGGACCGCGGCAGCGGCCGCCCCCTACGGCGGCAGTATTCAGACCATCCCCTGCGAGCTGCAGGAGCGCCGCTATCCCGTCCTCTGGCGCCGCCATCAGCTCCTCCCCAGCTCGGGTGGACCCGGCGCCACCCGCGGCGGCTTGGCGCTCGACGAGCTGGTGGAGTTTCCCTTCCAGTCCGGCGTCGTCTCGTGCATCGGGGCGCGCGAGCGCTTTGGCGCACCCGGCCTCTTTGGCGCGGGCGACGGCGCGACGGCGGGTTTGATCATCAACCGGGGGACCGAGTCGGAACGCAACCTGGGGGTGATGGCGCTTCACCAACCCGTCAGCGCCAACGAGGTCATGTCGTTGTGGTCGGGCGGGGGAGGCGGCTACGGCGACCCGCTGGACCGGCCGCTGGAACGGGTCCTGGACGACGTCAAGGACGAGTACATCTCGATCGAGGGCGCACGCGCCCAGTACGGCGCGGTCATCCGTGAGGTCGACCGCCGCACACTCGCCTTCGAGATCGATGTGGCAGCGAGCGAGCGGCTGCGGTCCGAGCGACGCGCCGCCCGTTAGCGGGGCTGCGGCCCTAGCGCGCCTGGACCCACTCGCCGATACGCTCGATCGCTTGCTGTCCCTCCGGCAGCATCCCCGCGAACTGCTGCCACACATGCACCATCTCCGGCCACTCCTCCAGCGTCACATTGACGCCGGCCGCTCGAGCACGCTCAGCGACGCGGGTCGTGTCCGCGAGGATGATCTCATGATCGCCGACCTGCATCAGCAGCGGCGGCAGTCCCGCCAGCTCCGCATACACCGGTGAAGCGAGGGGGGTTTGGGCGGGAGCGCCGCCAAGGTACAGCCCGGCCATTCGCTTGAGGCCGGCCTCCCCGATCATCGGATCGACATCTTTCCGCGTTTGGAGGGTCTCCCCGCTGACCGCCATGTCGCTCCAGGCGGAGAGGGTGACCGCGGCGTCGGGAAGAGGAATCCCAGTGTCGCGGGCTTGCACGAGCGCGGCGAGGGTGAGACCCCCTCCGGCCGAATCGCCCGCCACCAACGTCTTGCCGGCAGGTTTGGGGCCGTCAGGCCCGTTGTCGTGCATCCAGCGGAGAGCAGCGACCGCATCGTCGACGGCAGCCGGGTAGGGATGCTCGGGCGCGAGGCGATAGTCCAGGAAGAGCGCTGCGTAGCCGGTCGCGGCAGCGATCCGCGCAACGAGATCGCGGTGCGTGTCCAGCGATCCAATGACGTAGCCCCCCCCGTGCAGGTAGAGCAGCCGCTTGTCGGGATCGGAGTTCGGCGCCTGGACCCATTCCGCCGGAATTCCCTCTGCCTTGGTCGCAGCGGTCCGCGTTCCTTCGGGCGGGGGCATCCCGTTACTGTTCAGGAGCAAGCGCAAGGCATCGTACGTCTTCGCCTCCATGTGCTCGTCGATGATGCTGGCGAGCTTACCCGCCATCCCACGGACCTTCTCAAGCTGTTCGGATGCCACCGGTGCTCCTCCTCATTAGCTATCACTGCTCTTAGTGCCACTTGAACCAGCGCTTGCCGAAAAATCGCTACGCAGCGTTCTGTCGCAGGTTCTACCACGGCAGCGGCCCTCGCGCGAAGGCTCGAAGCCAACAGCCCCTGTATCATCCTGCAGCAGAAGGACGCGCCGGGTGGGTCGGCGCGCACGGTACGGTGACAGGAGACGGGATGGGAACGACGGCGCGGCGCAGCATTTGGGCCTGGGGGTTGGAATCCGAAGAGCCGAGCGAGGCCGACCGGAAGGCGGAAGCCAAACGGATGGCGGAGGAGTATGGCACCGTGGTCGACCCGCCCCCGCTGCCCACCATCGATCGCGTGGACATTGGGGCGCCCCGGATCCAGGCGCCGGACGCCCTCGCCACGATCTGCGCCAACGACAAGCACGACCGCGCCGCCCATGCCTACGGACGCTCCTATCCCGACAAGCTGCGCGCTTTCCAGGGCGACTTTCGCAACGCCCCGGACCTCGTCGCCTACCCGAGCAGCGAGGAGGAGGTCAGCGCCGTTCTCGAATGGTGCTCCGACAACGGGTACGCGGCGATCCCCTACGGCGGAGGATCGTCCGTGGTCGACGGCGTGAATCCGCCCGAGGGCTACGACGGCATCGTGACGATCGATCTGACGAGGTTGGACCAGGTACTGGAGATCGATGAATCGTCGCGCGCGGCGCGCATCCAGGCGGGCGTTTTGGGCCCGGCCCTGGAGGCGCAGTTGAAGCCGCACGGGTACACGCTGCGCCATTTCCCGCAGTCGTTCGAGTTCTCCTCCCTGGGTGGCTGGATCGTGACCCGTTCCGGAGGGCATTACGCCACCAACCACACGCACATCGACGAGTTCGTGGAGTCGGTACGGATGGTCACACCGCGGGGCATCTGGGAATCCAGGCGGCTCCCCGGGAGCGGAGCCGGCCCGAGTCCGGACCGCCTCGTCATCGGCAGCGAGGGCATTCTCGGGATCGTGACGGAAGCGTGGATGCGGATTCAGAAGCGGCCCCGCTTTCGGGCATCCGCCGGCGTCCGCTTCCCCGACTGGGCTTCGGGCTTCGAAGGAACCCGCCAGGTCGTCCAAGCGAAGCTCTGGCCAGCCAATCTGCGGCTCTTGGACCCAGCCGAAGCGCAGAAGGGCTCCGGGTTGGATGGGAAGCAGTCGCTGCTGATCATCGGTTTCGAATCAGCGGAGGTGCCGCAGGGCGCCTTCATCCAGGAAGCCGTCCAGATCGCCCGCGCGGCCGGCGGGCAGATCGACGACGAAGCGATCGTCGTCGACGACGGCACGGGGAACCCCACGGGGCGCGGCGGGAACGTCGGCGCCTGGCGGGATTGGTTCATCCGCGCCCCCTATGCCAAGAACACCCAGGTTGGGCTGGGGCTGATCGCCGACACCTTCGAAACCGCGATCACGTGGGACCGCTTCCCCGAGTTCGATGCGGCGGTGCGGACCGCCATGACGGACATCTTGCAGCGGGTCTGCGGCGGGGGAGAGATCGCGTGCCGCTTCACCCACGTCTACCCGGACGGACCCGCGCCGTATTACACCTACGCCGGGTTTGGCACGCCGGGGGCGGAGTTGGAGCAGTGGAACATGATCAAGGCGGCCGGCTCGGACGCCGTCATGAACGCCGGCGGGACCATTACGCACCATCACGCCGTTGGCCGGATGCACCGTCCTTGGTACGACGGTCAGCGACCGGATCTCTTCGCGGGAGCGCTGCGCGAAGCCAAGCGCTCCCTGGATCCCAACGGCGTCCTAAATCCAGGCGTTCTGATCGACCCGTAGCGCAACGGTGTCGGCCTGGAGTGAAAGATGTTGCGCGCGCCCTAGTGCGGGCTGGGCTTGAATGCTACGGTGAGCCGGGAATCGCGAGGCCGTACGCCGCTCCGCTGAGCGTTACGCCTACTACGACAAGCTTTTGGGTCTGTTTCACCGCTTCTTCAGTCACCCGACCGAACCCGTAGCGACCGTTGCTCCGGCCGCCGCGCCGCGCCGTGCATCCACGGCGGACGTCCCCCCGCCCGCGGGCGAGCAGCGCTCGGGCAACGGCGCCTCCCGATCACGACGGCGACGGCGGCGCAGCGGTAGACGGTCCCATTCACAGCGCGAGCCCGATCGCTCGCGTGCCGCGGCCGTCCAGGCGCTCAGCTCGGGCGGGTACCGCCTGCCCGCACTCGAGGAGCTCGACCGCATCGACCGCGCGCAATATCCACCCGACTTCGAAGCGCTGGGCCTCGGCGATCGTTCGTTGGCAACCGTGACCGCTCTCGGCTTCAACGTGCCCACGCCGATCCAGCGCGAGACCATTCCGGTGCTCCTCTCCGGCGCGGATGTCGTCGGGCAGGCGCAGACCGGTACGGGGAAGACGCTGGCCTTCGGATTGCCCCTCGTCGAGCGGCTCGACCGGGACTCGGCCAAAGTGCAGGGCATCGTGCTCGTCCCGACGCGCGAACTCGCGGATCAGGTCTTCAGCGTCCTGGACTTCCTGGCGACAGCCGCCGGCTTGCAGGCGATCGCCCTCATGGGCGGGCGCCGGCTGGACCAAGACTTTGCCAAGCTCGCCGCGCAGCCGCAGATCGTCGTCGGGACGCCAGGCCGCGTGATCGACCATCTCGAGCGCCGCACGCTGGACCTGAGCGGCGTGCGCGTCGCCGTCCTGGACGAAGCCGACCGCATGCTCGACATCGGCTTCGAGCCGGATATCCGCCGGATCCTCAATCGCTCTCCCCGCAACCGTCAGACGGCACTGTATTCCGCCACCATCCCCACCACGATCAAGACGCTGATCTGGAGATACATGCGCGACCCCCAGCACGTCCACACGGAGACAGAGCGCACCATCCCCCTCATCCGCCAGCGGTACTACGAAGTCGCCGAGCGGGACAAGCTCGACGCGCTCATGGAGCTGTTCCCCGAGATGCGCGGGCGGACGCTGATCTTCTGCAATATGAAGGTCACCGTTGATCGGCTGGTGCGCCGACTCCAGAGCGAGGGCGTCCCCGCCGAAGCGATTCACGGGGACATGGACCAGCGCAAGCGCGACCGGGTCATGCGGCGCTTCCGCGCTGGCGAATTGCAGATTCTCGTCGCGACGAACGTCGCTGCGCGCGGCCTGGACATCGAAGACGTCAAGCACGTCGTGAATTTCGACGCCCCGCACACCGCGGAAGACTATATCCACCGCGTCGGGCGCACAGGCCGCGCGGGGCGCGACGGCAGCGCCACCATCTTCGTGGCAGAGTGGGATTTGGAAACGTTCGAGTCGATTCGGAAGGCAGCGGGTCCCGCGCTCGAGCGGGGGCAGCTCGCCCTCTACGCCAACTGAGTGGAACGTATCGTGATCAAGGAGGGGATCGCCCGAGAAGCAGGTTTAGCAACAAGATGAGCTACGATGATTTGGCACGAGAGCCCCGATCGGGCTAGCAGCCGGTAGCCCGGCTCGGAGGATTACGCAGTAACCCATGAGAATTTACGTCGGCAATTTGCCGTTTTCCTCAGGCGAGGAAGACGTGCGTCAACTCTTCGCTACCTACGGCAACGTGGTTTCGGTGGGGCTTCCCACGGACCGCGAAACAGGACGGCCGCGCGGCTTCGGCTTCGTCGAAATGTCGAATGAGGATGCCCAGAAGGCGATCGAGGCCTTGGACGGGCAGACCTTCGGCGGACGCACCCTGCGGGTCAACGAAGCCCGGCCCCGCGGGGACCGCGGCGATCGCGGCGACCGTGGCGGCGGCGGGCGCTGGTAGGCGTCTCGAACACACACGACGAAGCCCGGCGCCGTCCGGGATCGTTCGCCGGCGACGGGGTCCGCCGATAGCGGCCGCCGCCGCCGTGTGACCGGATCCAAATCCGCGCCCGTGGAATCGGGCGACCGCCAAGCGAGATTCCACGATCGCGCCGCGGTTGGGAGATGCCGTGCCCGAGGATGCGCCGCCGTCGATCAGCCTCCCGTCCGTCGCTGACGAGCGCCCGCCAGCGGGTCTCTCGCCGTGGCAAGCGGCGTTGCATTTCTTCGAGGATGGCGCCCGCCGCGTCCAGCTGGACGAAGGCTGCGCCGATTTGCTGCGCCGCCCTTGGCGCGAACTGCACGTATCGGTTCCGATCCGCCGGGACAACGGCACCCTTGAAGTGCTGGCGGGATTCCGCGTGCAACACAACGGCGCCCGCGGACCGTATAAAGGAGGCGTCCGCTTCCACCCCAAGGCGGATCTGGACGAAGTGCGCGCGCTCGCAGCGCTGATGACGTGGAAGACCGCCGTACTGGACCTGCCGTTCGGCGGCGCCAAGGGCGGGGTGCAGTGCGACGCCACCACGATGTCGGAGAACGAACTGCGACAGATCACGCGCACCTATACCCAAAACATCGCCCACCTCCTCGGCGTCAGCCGCGACATCCCAGCACCCGACCTCGGCACCAACGCCCAAACGATGGCTTGGATGATGGACGCCTACGGCGCTCGCTATGGCTATTCCCCGGGGATCGTGACGGGCAAGCCGCCCGCACTGGGCGGCTCGGAAGGACGCGCGGAAGCAACGGGGCTAGGCGTCGCGTTGATCACGCGCGACACCGTGCAGGCGATGGGTCGTGGATTGGAAGGGCTCCGCGTCGCCATCCAAGGCTATGGCAACGTCGGTGCCAACGCCGCGCGCTATCTGGACGCACTAGGGGCCACGATCGTCGCCGTTTCGGACATCCACGGGGGCGTGCATGATCCGGACGGGCTTGATGTCGCCGGGCTCCAGGCCCACTACGCGCGGACCGGCAGCGTCGCCGCCATGCCGGGCATCCAAGACTGTAGCGGCGAGGCGCTGCTCCACACCGAATGCGACGTCCTCATCCCCGCCGCGATCAACGGCGTCATCAATCGGGAGACGGTGGGCGGCGTGCAGGCGCCACTCATCGTGGAAGGGGCGAACGGACCGGTCACGCCCTACGCCGACCACGAACTCACCAAACGCGGCGTCGTGATCGTGCCGGACATCATCGCCAACGGGGGCGGCGTCACCGTGTCGTATTTCGAGTGGACGCAGAACGTCCAGCGCTACCACTGGGGGCAGGAGCGCGTCGCGGAAGAGTTGGAGCGCGCGCTCTGCAGCGCTTATCGCGATCTATTGGTACGCGCCGCCAGCGACGGCGTCACGCTCCGGGCAGCAGCGTTCATGACCGGAATCGAGCGGGTGGCGGAGGCGATCCGTCTGCGCGGCTTCCTCTAGCGCTACTCAAGTGCCGCGAGCACGGCGGGGAGATCGGCCGCCGCGCCCGCCACGCCACGGACTATCGCGTCCCCGTCGATCACGACGGCACGAAATTCGCCGTCCACCTCGAACGCGGCACCGACATCACCGCGCCATCTCAAGGCGACGTGCTCCGCCGGCACGGTGGCATCCTCCTCGATCAAGATGGCCGTCGGATACCCTCCAGCTCGCGCCACGGCAGCGGCTTCCGCCGAACAGGCCAAGCATCCCGGCGGGCTGAACAGCAGAATCAACGGCGCTGCGAGATTATCCGACAAACGCCACGCCTCCCCACCATCGAGCCGCTGCGCCAAGAAGTCGGGCGTGGGCGCCCCGACCGTCGGAGCCTCGGGAATCCCGTCGGGATTGAACCGCAGCGGCAGCGCCTTCGGACCGGGCAGTGGCTCCGCCCCGACTACCTCGTCCAGCGTGGTCATGAGCGCGGCGACCTGTTCCTCGAAGGTGTCGTCCGGCGCCTGGCCGACGAAAATGGTGTCGATGACGCCATCCGGCCGGACGAAGATGGAATTCGGCGGCCCCACTACCCCGTATCGCCGTGTCACGCCGCCGCCGAAATCCATCGGGAGGATGAAATCAATGCTGAACTCATCGCGAAAGGCGGCAGCCGATCGCCGCGCCTCTTCAATATTCACGCCCGCGACCACCAGCCCAGCCTCACGGTACTGGCGCTGAAGCCGCACGAGGACGGGGATCTCACGTCGACACGGGGGACACCAAGACGCCCAAAAGTTCAGCACGACCGGATGGCCGCGCCAATCCGAGAGCCGGAACCGCCCCCCGTCGAGCGTTTCGAGCTCAAAATCGGGCGCCAGCGCTCCGGCCGCCACGGCCACCGGCCGCTGGCCCGGATTGAGATAGCGCGGGAGATCGGCCGGTCCGAACGCGTCGCCCGTGCTCAAGCCCTCCCCTCGTAGCGCAAGCCAGAGCGCCAGCGCCACCGCCCCCATCACCAGCACGCCCACGGCCAGCGTGCGCCGACCGTGGTACTCGCGCGGGCGGTTGGGATTCTCGTCCGGAAATACGCCCTCGTCCGTCTGTGGAGCGTCCATCCCGCCGTGCCCTCCGTGCTAGCTTGCTGCTAGCCTACCGTTCACCCTGGGAGGCGGACGACGGCGCCGTGCAGTGATTGAGAAACGCTATGACCGATCGCCAGCTCCAAGACCTGCTCGACAAGCAAGCGATCTACGAGGTCCTCGCGCGCTATACGCGCGGCGTCGATCGCCTCGACCGCGAGATGATCCTGTCCTGCTATCACCCCGATGCGTTCGACGATCACGGCGGCTATCAAGGGACGGCCGAGGGGCACGTCGATTGGTCGTTCGAGGTCCTCGCCCCGTTCAAGCTCTCGAATCATCGCCTCGGCAACCTGCTGATCGACATCCAGGGCGACACGGCCTACAGCGAGTGCTATGTCTTACCCTATCTCGCCGGGAGCGACGCGGACGGCGCCAGCAAGCATCAATACTTCATCCTGCGCTTCATCGACCGCTTCGAACGGCGCAGCGGCGGCCCTTGGCTGATCGCGCATCGCGTCCTCAGCTTCGACTGGAACCGCATTGACCCAGTGGAGGTCGGGCGTGCGCTCACCGACGACTACATCGTGGGGCGCCGGGACAAACAGGACCCCGTCTACCAGCGCCCTTCCTAGCGTCCAGGGAGAGGTCCGTCCGTGACCGCATCTCAGCCACCCGCCCATTCCGGATCACTCGTCGACCCCGTCACCTACGAGCTCGTGCGCAACACTTTGCTCGCCATCTCCAACGAGATGGCGCTGGTGGTCGCCAAGAGCGCCTATTCAACGGCGATCAACGAAGGGTTGGATTTCGCCAACGCCACCTACGACGGACAGGGACGGCTGTTGTCCCAAGGTGAGTACGATCTGCCCGCCTTCGTCGGGATCACCATGCTCGCGATCCCGGAGGTCGTGCGCGCCATCGGCCGGGAAACCATGGCCGAAGGCGACATCTACATGATCAACGACCCCTACGTCGCCAGCACGCACTGCAACGACATTCACTTCGTCAAGCCGATCTTTGTCGAAGACGAGATCGTCGCCTTCCTCTCCTCGACAGCGCACTGGAGCGACATCGGCGGGGTCGTACCGGGCACGTTGAATCTCAGCGCGAAAACGCACTACGAGGAAGGTCTGCGGATCCCAGCGGTGACGATCGTCAAGCAGGGTGAACTACAGGAGGATCTGCTCCGTCTCATCTTGGCCAACGTGCGTGAGGCCTGGGAGCGCGTCGGCGACCTGAACGCACAAACCGCCGCGTTGCGGACGGGCGAGCAGCGGATGCACGCGCTGTTCCGCAAACACGGAAAGGCCAAAACGCTGGCCACCTTCGCGGAGATGCAAAACCACGCCGAACGGATGGTCCGGGCGGCGTTACGCGAGATCCCGAACGGTGTCTACGCATCCACCGATCTGATCGACCAGGACCTCTCGACGGGGGAGCCCGTTGCGATCCGCCTCAAGATCACGATCGAGGACGACCATGCCATCTACGATCTGACCGAGAGCGACGACGCCGCCGGATCCGGCATCAACGGGACACTCGCCGCAACGACCTCGTCGATCTACAACTCCACGGCGGCGCTGCTCCCGCCCATGCCGATGAACTCCGGGATCATGCGGGCGATCGAGATCCGCGTGCGCCCCGGATCGATCTGCTACGCGCAGCCGCCCGTCGCGATTTCGGGCACGGCGGCAACCAGCTTGGAGTGCACCTTCGCGGCGGTGGTGAAGGCGCTCAGTCAAGCCTGGCCGGAGCGTGGCTGCGGCGTGTCATCCACGATCCACAACACCTGCTACAGCGGCGTGGACGGGCGCGCGGGGTTTGGCGCCCCCTTCATCGAGTACGTCTGGTCCGTGGGCGGGATGGGCGGCACCCAGAAGAAAGACGGCGCCAACGTCGTCGGATCGCCCTACGCCGCCAGCATCACCAACATCCCGGTAGAGCTGCAGGAGCGCCGCTATCCGCTGCTCTGGAACCGCTATCAGGTCATGCGGGATTCGGGCGGCCCCGGCCGCTCGCGCGGAGGCCTCGCCCTCACCCAGCACTGCTCGTTCCCGTACCAGCCGGGGCTACTCAACAGTTTCGGCAACCGCGAGCGCTTTGGTCCGCCCGGAGTTTTCGGCGGTGGCGCCGGCAAGACCGCCGGACTAGTGCTCAACCTGGGGACCGAGAACGAGCAGCGGATGAGCTCGTTCTCTACACAGGTGCCGGTCGATGTGGGAGACACTCTGACGCTCTGGTCGAACGGCGGGGGCGGCTACGGCGATCCACTCCAGCGACCGGTCGAGCGCGTCCTGGAAGACGTGAAGGACGACTACCTCTCCGTCGCGGCGGCCCGGGAGCAGTACGGTGTCGTCATCCACGAGCGCGATCGGCGCCAGCTGTGGTTCGAGATCGACGAGGCCGCGACGGCTGCTCTCCGCCGCGAGCGGAGCGCTGCCCGCTAAGGCCGAGCGGGCAGGGGCGAGGCGCGATGAGTAGCGGCGGACCCGGAACCGTTGATTCGATCACCTTCGAGATCGTGCGAAACTCGTTCATGGCCGTCTGCGCCGAGATGGCGCTGGTCGTATCCAAGACCGCCTACTCACCGCCCATCAACGAAGGCAAGGACTTCGCCGGCACCGTCTCCGACGCGGACGGCAATCTGGTAGCGCAAAGCGAGTTCGACCTGCCCGCCTTCGTGGGACTCGGGATGTTCACCGTCAAAGAGGTGATCAGCCAGGTCGGGCTGGCGGCAATGGAGCCGGACGACATCTTCATGATCAACGACCCCTACGTCGCCAGCACCCACTGCAACGACGTGCACTTCATCAAGCCCGTGTTTTACGGCGCGGAGCGCGTCGCCTTCGTCGAGTCGACGGCACACTGGACCGATGTCGGCGGTCCCATCCCAAGCTCGCTCAACTCCCGCGCCACGTCGCACTTCGAGGAGGGCCTGCGCATCCCAGCGGTCAAGATCTACGAGCGGGGCGAGATCCGCCAGGACGTCCTGGACCTGATCCTGGCCAATATGCGCGAGCCCTGGGAACGGATGGGCGACCTCAATGCCCAGTGCTCGGCGCTGCGAACCGGCGACGCGCGTATCCAGCGGATGTGCCAGAAACACGGCACCACCGTGGTGCGCACGGTCCAAGCCGAGATGCAGAACCACTCCGAGCAGCTGATCCGGGCGACGCTGCGGGACCTGCCCGACGGGACCTACGAGGCCGAGGACCAGAACGACCAGGATTTCTCGACCGGCCTGCCCGTCACCTTCCGCGTCAAGCTCAGCATCGACGGCGATCACATGACCTTCGACCTTACCGAGAGCGACGACGCGGCCGGCTCCGCCATCAATACCAGCATCGTCGCGACCACATCCTCCATCTTCAACGCCATCGGGTCCGTGCTGCCTCCCATCCCAATGAACGCGGGCGTCCTACGGGCCGTTGAGATCAAGGCGCGCCCCGGATCGATCTGCCATGCACAGCCGCCACGCGCCGTGTCGACGCAGGGGACCAGCATGGAGATCATCATCGCCGCGGCGACGGCGGCGCTGAGTCAAGCGCTGCCCGAGCGCGGATCGGGGACGTGCTCCACCGTGTTGAACACCGCCTACGCCGGTTACGACGAACGGCCGGGCTTCGAGACTTTTTTCTTGGAGTACGTCTGGGCAGTGGGCGGCATGGGCGGCACCAAATACAAAGACGGCTCCAACGTGGTCGGCTCCGCCTGGGCCGCGACTATCCAGAACATCCCCGTCGAGCTGCAGGAGCGCCGCTTCCCCCTCTTCTGGCGGCGCAACATGCTGTTGCCAGACTCCGCCGGCCCCGGCCGGCGCCGCGGCGGTCTGGCGCTCGAGCAGATCTGCGAGTTCGTCTTTCAAGGCGGCACCCTCACGAATTTCGGCAACCGTGAGCGCGTGGGGCCACCCGGTGTTTTCGACGGCGGACGCGGCGCCACGGCCGGCTTAGTCCTCAATCAGGGAACCGAGCGTGAGCGCGCGGTTGGCCTGGTCGCCTCCAACGTCCCGGTCAGCAGGAGCGAGACATTGCGCTATTGGTCGGCGGGCGGCGGCGGCTACGGCGATCCACTGGAGCGGGACCCCCGCCGCGTGCTCGACGACATCCGGGACGACTACCTCTCGATCGGCGCCGCGCGCGAGCAGTACGGTGTAGTGGTGCAAGAGATCGATCGCCGGACCCTGCGATACGCCGTCGATGAGCGCGCCACCGAGCAGCTGCGCGCCCGGCTGCGCGCGGAGCGGCTGTAGCGATGCCCGGCGATCCCACCGATTTCACGCCGTATCTCGCCCCATCCCGGGGCGCGCGCGCGGGCCGGCGGGTCGAGGTCAGTGAAGCACTGGGGGCGATCGAGAGCGGACAGCGCGTTCTCGTCGGCCAAGCGTGCGGGGCGCCGCTGCTATTCTTCGAAGCCATGGTGGCGGAGCGCGGCCGCTGGGACGCGCTGGAGATCATCTTCGGCATCCAACTGGCGCGCCTGCCCATCGTCGACTATCCCGGCGAGCCGTTCCGTTTCACCACGCTGCAACCCAACCCCTACCTCAAGCCGGCGGCCGAGGTCGTGACGCCGCTCCCCTCCCGGATCTCGGACGTGCCGGCGCTCTTCACGCCCAACGGCAGCCAGCCTGTTGACGCCGTCCTGATCCACGTCAGCCCTCCAGGGCCGGAGGGACGACTCAGCATGGGGACTTCCGTGGGCGTCATGATCGACGCCGTCCGCAGCGCGCCACTGGTGATCGCCCAGGTCAACCGCTTCATGCCGTACACGTTCGGCGCCGGCGAGCTGCGCCGCGACGAGATCGACATGCTCGTGGAGTTGGACGGCCCCTTGGTCGAGCTGGCGCGCGGGCCGGCCGGCCAGGTGGAGGAGCAGGTCGCGGAACAGGTCACGGCGATCGTCCCGGATGGGGCGACGCTGCAGTTCGGCATCGGCGCCGTGCCGGAGGCGATCAGCGCGCGCCTATCGGCACGGCGCGACCTTGGCGTACATTCGGGCATGATCAGCGACGGCATCATCGAGCTGGTCGAGTCCGGCGCCCTCAACGGGGCAGCCAAAACGCTCGATCGCGGCACGATCATCACCGGCGAATTGATGGGGACCCGCCGACTGTTCGACTGGGCAGACCGCAACCCGCTCGTGCGGATGGCGCCACCGGCCTACACGCACGGCGTGTCGGTGCTGGAGCGCGGCCATCGTTTCACGGCGATCAACTCGGCGATCGAAGTCGGCCTCGACGGCAGCGTCAACGGAGAGGCGATCGGCGGCCGCCTCGTCTCGGGACCAGGAGGACAGCCCGACTTCGCCGAGGGGGCGCTGCGCTGTCCCGGTGGAATGAGCGTGGTGGCGCTCCCCTCCACCGCCGCCAAAGGCAAACGCTCGCGGATCGTCCGCCGGATTAGCGGCGAGACACCCGTCACGGTGCCCCGCCATCAAGTCGATCGCATCGTCACGGAATACGGGGGCGCCTCGCTCTACGGCCGCACGCTGCCTGAGCGAGCGCAAGCCCTGCGAGCGATCGCCCATCCGGAATTCCGAGAAGAGTTGGCCTGAGCCGTTGACTCGCAAGCGTCACAGCCCGATCCTGTCGCACCAAAGCTAGAGGAGGAACAGATGCCGAACGCCCCGAGCCTGGACGAGGTCTTGTCGTACTTCGAAACACTGTCGAATTGGGGGCGCTGGGGCGCGGACGACCAACTCGGCGCGATCAACATGATCAGCCCGGCCAAGCGCCGGGAAGCGGCGGCGCTGGTCACGGAGGGGATCACGGTCTCCTGCGCCTGGGATATCAACTCCGTAATGGCACACGATCCCTCCTACCGCCGGCCGCAGCGGATCATGCTGGGCACCGGCGAGGACCTCCAGGACCCAGCCACGGGCGACCGCTGGGGCTTCGCGTGGGAATTCCTCGGCCTGATCTACCACGGCTTCGCGGTCACCCACCTCGATAGCCTGGCCCACGTCTTCTGGGACAAGAAGATGTACAACGGCGTCCCGGCCGAGCGTGTGGCGTCCGAGAAGGGCGCGCAGGATTATGCGATCAGCGTCCTGGGGCAAGGCGTCAACTCACGCGGCGTCCTGCTGGATGTCGCGGCGACAAAGGGCAAGGACTGGCTGGACGCGGACGAGACGGTCTTTCCCGAGGACTTGGAGGCGGCCGAGCGGCGCCAAGGCGTGCAAGTGAGCGAGGGCGATATCCTGCTCCTGCGCACCGGCCACGCGCGCAAGCGGCGCGTGCCCAAGGACCAGCGTGGCGACGAGAGCGGCATCCCTAGTTGGCAGGCGGCCTGCCTGCCTTGGCTGCGCGCGCGCGGCGTGGCCATGATCGGCTCCGACACCGCCAACGACGTCGCCCCGCAGCAGTACGAGGGCATGGAAAATCCCGTCCATCTCGTGGGCGTCACGGCGATGGGGCTGTGGCTGATCGATAACTGCGACCTCGAAGCCCTGCACGCAACCTGCGAGGCCCAACAGCGCTGGGCCTTCCAACTGACGATCGCGCCGCTGCGCTGGCTGGGCGCGACCGGCTGTCCGGTTAATCCCATCGCCGTGTTCTAGCGAAACCCCCATGCCGACTCCACCCGCCGAAAGCGCAGTGCTCGCCTACTTCGAGCAGCTCTCGAACTGGGGCCGCTGGGGCGACGATGATCAACTGGGAACGCTCAACCTCGTCACCAGCGACAAGCGCCGGGCCGCCGCCGCCTTGATCCATGAAGGCGTCGCCGTCTCATGCGCTTGGGATATCGTCTCGGACTCGCAACCCGATCCGAGCTTCCGCCACCCGCAGCGGATCATGCTGCTTACGGGGGACAACCTGGAAGCGCTGCATTGGGGCGGCGAGGCGGCCTTCTCGCTCGACTTCCTCGGCGCGGCCTATCACGGCTTCACCATCACCCACCTCGACGGTCTCTGCCACGCCTTCTGGGCGGGCAAGATGTACAACGGCTACCCGGCCGCCGCGGTGACGGCGCGCGAAGGGGCGACGCAGCTCGGGATCGAAGCGCTGCAAAGCGGCGTTGTGACGCGGGGCGTCCTGCTGGACATCGCCGCTCTGAAGGGCAAGGACTGGCTCGAACCGGGTGAGCCCGTGTATCCGGAGGACCTCGAGGCAGCGGAGGAGCGTCAATCCGTGCGCGTGGAGGAGGGCGACGCGCTCTTCCTACGCACGGGCTGGGGCAAACGCAAGCGCCTCCCCAAAAGCCAGCGCCCATCGACCGACGGCGCCTATCCCGGTTGGCACGCAGCTTGTCTGCCCTGGTTCCACGAACGGGGCATCGCCATGATCGGCGCGGACACCGGCAACGACGCCTATCCCTCGGGCTACCAGAAGCTCCAGCATCCCATCCATTCGATCGGGATGGTGGCGATGGGGCTGTGGCACATCGACAACTGCGACCTCGAAGAGCTCGGCGCGACCGTTGAGCGCCTCGGACGCTCCGCTTTCCATCTCTCGCTGGCGCCCCTTCGCTGGATCGGCGCGACCGGCTGCCCGGTCAATCCGATCGCGCTGTTCTAACGGCCTTCCAGCATTCCGTAGGCTTCCGCCAACTCCGTCGCCTCCATCATGCCGATGAACTCCGCAAACTCGCGCGGACGAGGCGTGCGATCACGATAGTCGGTGATGACGCCCTGCTCTCGCAGGGTGCGCCACGCCTCGCGCACGGCACGGTACGCCACCATGATCGACGTGGCCGGATAAAGCACAACCTTGACGCCGCTCTGCTCCACGGCTGCGCGAGACTCCTGCGTCGCCAGGATGAGGAGCGGGACCGGCAACGCCGCGGCCACGGCGGGAGCGTCCTCCAGTTTGAGAAAGGGAAGCATCACCAGGTCCGCGCCGGCCTCGGCGTAGGCGCGCGCCCGGTCGACGGCGTCGTCGAGCGTCGTGACGGTGATAGCGTCGCTGCGCGCGATGATGACAAAGTCCGGATCGGTCCGCGCGCCGACCGCCGCACGAACACGCGCGACCCCTTCCTTCTTGCTCACCAACACGTCCTTACGGCGGATGAAGTGCTTGCCCGCTAAGAGGTCCTCGATATGCACACCCGCCAGCCCCGCCCGCTCGCACTCGCGCACGGTCCGCCGCACGTTGAGCGGCGTGCCTCCCGCATCGTCCATATCGGCGATGATCGGAATATCCACCGCCGCGACGGCGTTTCGCACCTGCGCCAACAGCTCGGTCATCGTGACCAACGAATGATCGGGGATCCCGTAGGCGCTGGCCGCACAGGCATAGCCACCGAGGTAAACCGCCTCAAACCCCTCGGCTTCGACGATGCGCGCCGTCATGGCGCTGTGAGCCCCGGGAACGATGAGTGTGCCCGGTTGCGCCAGGATCTGTCGCAGGCGGGTGGTCCCTTTCATTCTCTCTCCTCCTCACCATTCGGTGCCTCGCTAAGCGCCACCGACGCTATCACGCCCGAACCGCACGTATGGTGCGACCATCGATGCGGGCGCGCGCGAAGACGGACAGCACAGTCCGTTGGACGCAAGCCCGCCGAGCACTCATTGAGGAGCGGGTCCGCCGGCGCCGCCCATCGCGGCGGGCAAGGCCCTGCCGTCCTCGTAGGAGCGCCGCCCATTCATCGGCTATCCTGCCGCGGTCAAGCGACCGGGAAACGAGCCGCGGAAACCCGCGGCATGCGGAGGTAACCTATGAAGGCCGCCGTTCTTCGAGAGACCAAGCAGCCGCTGACGCTGGAAGAGGTCACCATCGACGACCCGAAGCCGGGCGAAGTGCTGGTGCGCACCGGCGCGACCGGCGTCTGTCACAGCGACCTGCACTACATGCTCGGTGCCTATCCCCACCCGCTGCCGACCATCCTCGGGCACGAGTCCGCGGGGACAGTGGAGCAGGTAGGCGAGGGCGTGACGACCGTCAAAGCGGACGACCGCGTCGTGCTGTCGTTCGTGCCGTCTTGCGGCAACTGCGAGCGCTGCGTGGAAGGCAGGCCAGTGCTCTGCCTGCGCACGCGACGGGGCGAACGGCCGGACAAACTGACGCAGGGCGAGGCGTCGATCAACCAGTTCGCGGGCATGTCGGCGTTCGCGGAGATGCAACTCGTCCAGGAGAGCGCCTGCATTCCATTGCCCGACAGCGTGCCGATGGAATCCGCCTGCCTCGTAGGCTGCTCAGTGATGACGGGCTTCGGCGCAGTCGCCAACACAGCGCAGATGGAGCCCGGCTCAACCGTCGCGGTCATCGGGCTCGGCGGCGTCGGGCTCAACATCGTGCAGAGCGCGGCGCTGGCCGGCGCGAGCCGGATTTTCGCGGTCGACATCGCCGAGGACAAGCTGCAAGCGGCGCGGCAGTTCGGTGCGACCGACACGATCGACGCCTCCCAAGACGATCCGGTCGATTCGCTCAAGAAATCGACCAAGCGAATCACCGGCGGCGGCGTCGACTACGCCTTCGAGGCGATCGGGCTGGCCAAGACCGCCGAACAGGCCTTCGCCATGGCGCGGCGCGGCGGCGCGGCCGTGATCGTCGGCATGGTGCCCGTCGGTGAGCGGATCAGCGTCCCCGCCGCGCAGTTCCTGACCGAGAAACGCATCCTCGGGAGCTTCTACGGCAGCGCGCGGCAGGCGAAGGATATGCCCAAGCTGCTGCAGCTTTACCAGCAGGGCAAGATCAAGATCGACGAGATGATCACGAACCGCTACGCCCTCGACCAGATCAACGAAGCCTACGACGACCTCCAGAAAGGCGCGATGCTGCGCGGCGTCCTGACTTTCGATAGCTGACGAGGGCGGGCACGGGCTAAAGCGCCATCTCCGGTACCTGGGCGGGTACGTTCAAGGGACAGCCCGTGGCGGCGATGACCTCTCCGGCATCGATACCGGGCGCCAACTCCCGCAGGAGCAGGCCGCCGGGCGTCACATCGATCACCGCTAGGTTGGTGACGACAGTGTCCACGCAGCGGCGCGCCGTAATGGGCAGCTCGCAAGCGGAGACCAAACGCGGGCGGCCGCTTCTGGTGGTGTGCTCCATGATCACGATCAACTCGGAGCCGCCGGCGATGAGGTCCATCGCCCCGCCCATCGCCGGCGCGGTCTTGCCCGGCCGGTACCAGTTAGCGAGGTCTCCGGCCTCCGACACCTCGTAGCCGCCCAAAACGACGGCATCGAGGTGGCCGCCGCGCGCCATCGCGAAGGAGCTGACGCTGTCAAAGATGCTGCTGCCCGGGACAAGCTCTAAGGGCAAGCTGCCTGCATCGAAAAGGTGCGGCTGCCAGCGATCCCGATCCGTAAGGCCCTGGTATCCAAGAATGCCGTTTTCGCCCTGCAACATGACCGGCGCCTTGAGCTCATCGAGCCAGCGCGCCACAAGCGTCGGCAACCCCACGCCGAGATTCACATAGTCGTAATCGGCGACCATCCGCGCAACGCGCAGCCCCATCTGCTCCCTCGTGAGGCCTCGCGCCTCACCTTCCATGGCCGGCGCCGCGGTCGGGTCCTTGCGATAGCCCCACGCCTCACGGAGCAACTCGTCCCGTGCGATCCCGTGACGCACAACGCTGTCGACGAAGATGCCGGGCAGGTGCACTCCTTCCGGCGCGATCGCGCCCGCGGGCACGATGGTATCCGCCTCCACGACAACCGTTCGTGCGGCCGTGGCCATGGCCGTCTGGAAATTGCGCGTCGTGCCCTGGAAGCGGCAGTTCCCGGATTCATCGGCGACCTGGACGCGCAGCAGGGCATAGTCGGCGGGAAGCGCACGTTCGAACAGATGGGGGCGGCCGTCAAAGTCACGCTGCTCCTTGCCTCTGGCAACCTCGGTGCCGACTCCCGTCGGCGTGAAGAACCCGGCCACGCCCGCGCCGGCTGCACGGATTCGCTCGACGAAGGTCCCCTGGGGCACGATCTCGAGCTCGACCGCGCCGCGCAGGATCGCCTCTTCAAACGGCGTGCGCGCGTGCGGCTGGCCGGCGCCGGAGCCGATGAACTTCTTGACCAAGCCACGTTCGGCAAGCTGCTGGGGCGTGAAAGCCCCTTTGCTCACGGAGTTGCAGATGATGGTGAGGTCGCCCGCTCCGTGATCAGCCAGCGCGCCCAGCAGCGTGCCGGGCCAAGAAACCGTGGTCGAGAAGCCGCCGACCATGATCGCCATGCCCGGCCGCACGCCGGCGATCGCCTCCGCCGCGGAGGCCACGACCTTGGTCGCATCAGCCTTCCCGGCAGCCAACTAGAGTCCCATCGTCGGCACATCGGCGGGCACGGTGAGCGGGCAACCCGTCGCCGCCACGACCTGCTCCACGCTGACTCCCGGCGCCAGCTCGCGCAGATGCAGCCCGTCCGCCTCGACGGCGATCAGGGCGAGGTTCGTGACGATGGTGTTGACACAGCCGCGTCCCGTCACCGGGAGGGTGCACTCCTCGACGATGCGCGGGACGCCCTTGCGGGTCGTGTGCTCCAGGACCGCGATCAGCTCCGCATCGCCGGCGATCAGGTCCATCGCCCCGCCGATCAGCGGCCCGCCGACGCCGGGCCGGACCCAGTTGGCGATGTCGCCGCCACCGGACACCTCGTAGGCGCCCAGCACGACCGCATCCAAGTGGCCGCCGCGCGCCATGGTGAAGGCCCCCGCGCTATCGATCACGGCGCTTCCCGGCAAGAGCTCGGCCGGCTGGCTGCCGGCGTCGAAGACGTTGGGGTCCCAGCGCGCCTTATCGGCCAGGGCCCGGTAGCCCATCACTCCGTTTTCCCCGTGCAAGACCACCTCCGCCCCGAGCCGCTCGAGCCAGCGCCCGGCGAGCACCGGGAGACCGATACCGAGGTTCACGTAGTCGTAGCCCGCGATCAGCTTGGCAGTGCGCAATCCCATCTGATCGCGGTCCAGCCCCACGCCGGAGCCGGTCTTGCCCGCGACGTCCCGGGGCTGGATGCGCGCCACCTCAAGACGCTCCTCGTAAGGTACTTCCACCGCCACGACGCGATCGATGAAGATGCCGGGCAGATGCACGTCCTCCGGGTCGATCGCGCCCACCGGAACGATCTTTTCGGCCTCCACCACCACGATCTCCGCCGCCGTCGCCATCGCGGTCTGAAAATTGCGCGTCGTTCCCTCGAAACGGCAGTTCCCGGCTTCGTCGACTTCGCTGGCCCAGAGGAGCGCGAAGTCGGCCCGCAGCGCCGGCTCCAACAGATACGTGCGGCCGTCGAACTCGCGGACTTCGCGGTTCTCCTCAAGAGCGGTGCCCGCGCCCGTGAGGGTGTAAAACGCCGCCAGCCCCGCGCCGGCCGCCCGCATACGCTCCGCCAGCGTGCCCTGCGGTACTATCTCGACCTCGATCGCACCCGCAAGGATCTTGTCCTCGAACACCGTGGGCCGCGCGACCTGGGTGGCAGCCGAGCCGATGAATTTCTTGACCAAGCCGGCTTCGGCCAGCATCTGCGGACCCAGCCGGCCGTAGCCGATCGTGCAGCCGATAACGGTCAGGTCGCCCGCCCCGTGCTCCACCATGGCGGAGAGCAGACTGATCGGCAGCGACATCGTCGGCGCGAAGCCGCCGAACATCACGTGCATCCCCGGCTGAAGCTCCGCGATCGCTTCGAGGGCGCTGGGGACAACCTTGTTTCGCATACACACCCCATCGGACCGTGGCGGCAGGGCCACGAACCGTGAAAATATCGCACGCGCGGCGGCAGGCGGCCAGATCCCGGCGCCGGCTCTTGGTGCCGGTCCGAGGGTCACCAGCGCATTCGCGACGGATTAGTATGGCGTATGCATCTCGAAATCGCTGCCGCGACCGACGTGGGCCTGCTGCGCAAGCGCAACGAAGACTGCGTGCGCGTCCGCTCCGACGGCGGACTCGGTGTGACGATCCTGGCCGTCGCCGACGGAATGGGCGGCGCTCCCGCCGGCGACGTGGCCAGCGCGCGGGCGGTCGAGATCTTTCAGCAGCGCGCCCTCGATCTGCTCGCTCAAGAGCCCGGCGATGTCGAGCAGGCCCTGCGCACCGCGATGCTGGAGGCCAACGCCGAAGTCCTGGCGCAAGCGCGGAAGCATGCGTGCTGGCAGGGAATGGGAACCACCCTCGTCGCGGCCTGTCTGCGGGGGACCAGCGCTTGGGTGATCAATCTAGGCGACAGCCGCGCCTACCATTGCCGCGGCGGGGACGCGACCGCCATCACGCAGGACCATGCCTATGTCGAGGAGCAGGTGCGCGCGGGCCGGATGACGCCGGAGGAGGCAGCGAGGAGCCCGCACCGCCACGTGCTCACCCAAGCGCTCGGCGGCGACGGCCCGATCCGGCCGGACCTCTTCGGACCGCTGTCGCTTGAGGCAGGCGAAGCGCTGTTGCTCTGCTCGGACGGACTCCACAGCGTGCTGAGCGAAGCCGAGATCGCCGCGCAGGCGACGGGCATGCCCAGCGAGGCCGTGAGGCGGCTCATCGCCGCCGCCAACGATCGCGGCGGACCGGACAACATCACCGTCGCTCTCACGCGCCTGCGTCCCTAGCGCCCGCGCACGCAAACGCCGCGCCGGCGCGGCGCCGCCAGGCACTGCGAGCGAACGTTTGACGCGCCCCGGACGCCCTCGTAGGCTCGCGCCGCGCGGACCGTAGTGCCGCGGATGGAGCGTCCCATGCAGCGCAGCGACGACCGAATCCTCACCACCCACGTGGGCAGCCTGCCCCGCAGCCCCGCCTTCACCGATCTGATCCTGCAGCGCGAGCGTGGCGAGCACTTCGACGCGGCGGAGTTCGAGCGCGCAGCGGGCCAGGCGATCGCGCATGTGGTGCGCGAGCAGATCGCCGCCGGCATCGACGTGATCAACGACGGCGAGCAGCCGCGTCCCGGCTTCTCCACCTACGTCTATCAGCGCATGCAGGGCTTCGGCGGCGTGAGCGAGCGGCCGGTCCTGCGCGATATGGACGAGTACCCCGACTACGCGGAGATGGTAGTGGCGCGGCTCAAGAACACCGCCAAGATGATGGACGCGCCCCAAGCGATCGCCGCGGTCTCCTACGAGGACCTCAGCGAGGCGCGGCGGGAGTGCGATCTCTTCCGGGAGGCGAGCGAGGCGCACGCCGGCCGCTTCGTCGAGCGGTTCATGTCCGCCGCCTCGCCGGGGATCATCTCCACCACCCTACTCAACGCGCACTACCCGACGCACGAGGACTACGTCTTCGCGCTGGCGCGGGAGATGAAGAAAGAGTACGCGTTCGTCACCTCGCAGGGCTACCTGCTGCAGATCGACTGCCCCGATCTGGCGATGGAGTGGTCGTTCGCGCTGAAGGGCATCAACCTGGACGACTTCAAGCAGACCGTGGCGACGCACATCGAGGCGATCAACGTCGCAACGGAAGGGATCGCGCCGGATCGCATTCGTCTCCACGTCTGCTGGGGGAACTACGACGGCCCGCACGTACACGACATCGCCCTGGAGGAGATCCTGCCCATCCTCTACGAGGCCAAGGTGGGCGCGCTTTCCCTGGGCTTCGCCAACCCGCGCCACCAGCACGAGCTCGCGGTGATCAAGGCGAACCCGCCCCCCGGTGAGATGCTCTTCCTGCCCGGCGTGATCGACTCGACGACGAACTACGTGGAGCACCCGGAAGTGGTGGCGCAGCGCATCGAGGCCGCCGCGGACGCGGTCGGGGAT
The DNA here is from genome assembly GCA_963663895.2 of Dehalococcoidia bacterium. Lineage (GTDB taxonomy): Bacteria > Chloroflexota > Dehalococcoidia > Bin125 > Bin125 > JAPOXK01. The sequence goes on from CAXXRD010000001.1 coordinate 674,839, forward strand.
CCGAGGCGCGTCATCGCCTCCACGGATTGCGGCTTCGGCACCTTCGCCGGCTGGCAGATGGTCGCCGAGAGCGTCGTCTGGGAGAAACTCCGCGCGCTGCGGGAGGGCGCCGCCATCGCCTCGCAGCGTCTCTGGGGCTGAGCACCGAAGACGAAGCTCCGGGCCTTCCCGGATTCGGCCGGAGCTAGCCGAAGATCGCCTTGGGCAGATAGGCCGCGACGACCCAATTCGGCTGGTCGACGATCTCGCTGATCCGCAGATCAACCGCGACGCTGCAAAGCATGTAGGCCAGCGCCGGCTCCAGCCCGTACTCCCGGCCGATGTGCTCGATCATGTCGCGCAGGGAGTCCTTGGCGGCCTCCATGAGGTCGGGGCCGATCCCCGTCGTCGCGTAGTAGCCGCGCTCGTCGACGTGCCGCGTGGGGCTGCCGTCCATCTCGAACTGCGGGCGCTTGATCCCCGCGTCCTTGCGGAGAGTGATGCGCAGCCGCACGTTCATGGCCGTCTCGATGGCGGTGCCGCAGACCTCGCCGTCGCCCTGGGCTGCGTGGGTGTCGCCGACGGAGAGCAGGCCGCCCGCGACCTGCACGGGCAGCCAGAGGCGCGCGCCGATCGTGAGGTCGCGGATGTCGACGTTGCCGCCCACCGCGCGGGGCGGCACGATCGAATGCAAGCCGGGCTCCGCGGGCGCGAGCCCCACCGTCCCGGCGAACGGCCGGAAGGGCAGCGTGATCCCGGGCTCGAAGTACACCGACTGCCGGTCGTACTCCGAGATATGAAAAGCGGGTTCGGGAAAGTCCTCGGCCAACAGGCCGAACCCCGGAATCGAGGCGGTCCAGCCCCAGCCGCTCTCCTGCAGATCCAGCACCTCGACCCCGACCGCGTCCCCCGGCTCGGCCCCTTCCACGAAGACCGGGCCCGCGACCGGGTTGACCCGCGTGAAGTCGAGCGCCGGCACGTCGGCCGGTGTCGTCGCGCGCGTGTACTGGCCGGTGCTGGCGTCCATGCACTCGAACTCCACCTCGTCGCCGGGCACGACCCGCAGCGCGGGCGCGAAGCTGTTGTCCCAACCGAAATTGTGCTCGTGCCGATGAATGGTCTTGAACGCCATGACGGTCTCCTCTTGCGGCGCTTCGCCCGGCGCCGCGGCCCGAGTCTAGCCGCTCCGGCCGCCCCATCTCCGGCGGCCGGGAGTCTGCAGAGGCCCGGCGTTGGAATGTGACGGCGTAGGCAGGGCGGGTTGCAGCGGGTTACCATCGAGTCGCATGGCAAACCCCGCTGCGTCAACTGCCAACCCAAGAAGCCGGGTTACGCCGCTCGCCCTGGACTCAGGCGAATTCGTTAGCGACATCCCAGTCCGGATGAGCTACGAGATCATCAAGCTCTTCTCGGAAGGGCTCTACCAGAGTCCACACAAGGCAGTAGAGGAACTCGTCGCGAACGCCTACGACGCAGGTGCCGAGAACGCCTGGGTATTCACCGCGAGAGATGAGTACCCCGAGGACTCGCTCTGGGTGATTGACGATGGTTCCGGCATGGACAGCCACGGATTCGAAGTCTTATGGCACGTCGCAGACCCACACAAGTCCATCGATTCAGGAACTGGCGTCGCGGGTCGGGTCGCGATCGGGCAGTTCGGGATTGGCAAACTCGCAGCGTACGTCCTCGCAGAGCGACTAACGCACCTCTCGAAGCGCGACGACCGCTACCTCCTCACCTCAATGGACTTCACGCGTGTCACCGAGCACCATCAGTGGGAGAACCCAGAGGACATCAAGATCCAACTGAGAAAACTCACCGAAGAAGAGGCGATGGGGTTGCTCCGCGAGATCGCTGACCGAGACGACGAGCAAGTCTGCTGGTCCCGGCTCTTCGGTCCCACCGCCTGCACGTCCTGGACCGCGGCCGCGCTAAGCGAGTTCAAGCCCCTAATGGACGACTTCCAGGTGGGCACCCTCAGCTGGGTCCTCCGGACCGGTCTGCCCATCCTGTCGAACTTTCACATCGTCCTGAATGGCTCGATTCTCGAAAGTCCGAAGGTCGAGCTCGATCCGCTCGATATATTCCCATTTGGCGGTGACGACGAGGAGGTCGAGAAGCTCAAGAAGGAGGGAACCTCCATCAAGGCGACGGCAGAAGGAGTGATCATCGAAGGAATTCCGGGCGTCATAAACGGATCCGCCACTGTTTACGCAAGCGCGCTCGAAGGGGGGAAGTCAGACCGTTACTCGCGTAGCTACGGAATCTTCGTGAAAGTCAAGCAGCGAATCGTCAATCTAGAGAATGAGACCTTCGGTCTGCCGGCGCAGAACCACGCTGCCTGGAACCGAAGCGTTATCCGCGTCGAGGCGGACGGCCTTAGCGAGTTCCTTCAGTCTTCCCGCGAGGGTGTGAGAGAGACGAGAGAAACGCGTGCACTGCAGCAGTACCTCCACGAGAAGTTCCTGAGATGTAGACGCACCTACGAGGCATACCTCGACCAGCAGTTGGTCGGCGACGAAATTCACCGATTGGTGGCTGAGGGTCCGTCTCCATTCATGACTGATCCGCTGATTGACGCAGTGCGTCGTGGCATAGCCAATCCAGGGTCCCAGATGTTCTATTTGCGACGTCCGGCCGAAGGGGAAGCCACCGACCTTGAAGAATGGGTTGCGGAGTTCGAGACCGCCGCGGCAGACGAACCGATCAGCGATATCGCTCTGACAGAGGCCGGCCGTTACGCACCGGTTGCATCGTACGAGCCGACAACGCGAATCCTCCACGTGAATCGAGACCATCCGTTCGTCGCCCATCTGGTTCAGCAAAGTCGAGGGGCGACGCCGTGGAAGCTGTTCGCAACCTCGGAGCTTCTCCTAGAAGCGATCGTCCGTGCGATTGGGGTCCCCAATCAGGAAATAGAGCAGTTGCTCCGTTACCGTGATCGGATTCTGAGAATCCTCCTGAAGGATAAGCCGGCGGTTATCGGCGATGTACTCGGTCTCCTCGCTGTGGCGGGCACTGATAAGACTGCTATGGAGCGGGCAACCGGAGCTGCGTTCGAGACACTCGGCTTCGACTATGAGAAGCGGGGCGGGAGCGGCGGAGGAACCGACGGTGTGCTCGAAGCCAAGCTCGGCGTACTGCCGGGGTCCAACAAGCGAACGAGCTTCAAGCTGGTCTTCGACTCAAAGACGAGCAGCGGAGCGGTTCCGAACGAGAGGGTACGGTTCGCCGCCCTTCATCGATTCCAGAACGCTGAGAAGGCTGACTTCGCATTCACCGTCGCCGATAGGTTCCAAGGAGAAGATAACATTCAATCGGCACTGAACACCGAGGCCGAGAACGAAAAGGTGACAGTTCTCACAACCTCCGATTTGGAGCGCTTGCTCCGGCTACACGCGTCCTTCGGCATCCCACTGTCAACGATGCGCGAGCTCTTTGCAGGGCCGTACAGGGGCTCCGCGCCGCGCGGTGACGAAGATCCGAAGGGACACTTCAGTCGGCAGGACGTGCTCCAGTGGCTTGACTGGCTCAAGTCTGAACTCGAAAGCACTGAGAACCGAATTCCGGTGCGCCAGCTTCTTGAGAGGCTCGATGCTCAGAAAGTGGATCCCTATGATCCGCCACGGATCTCCCGAGTCCGTCTCCTTGACTCAGAGTTCCTAAACTTCAACCCGGATCGGCTTGAAGCAGCCCTAGAAGGCATCCAAGCTGTGATAGGCGGAAATTACCTTCTGGTTGAAGATGACAGGGTTTACCTCTATCAGACTGTGGACGAGATTCTGAACAGCTACGACAAGGCTGTTGAGTCAGAGTTGCAGAGTCGCCCGTGAAGCCCGTCCACCCATTTCCTGCTCGTATGGCCCCCGATGTTGCTCTCGCAGCCTTGAATAACCTCCTGCCCGGAGCATCTGTACTAGATCCGCTTGCCGGGTCCGGTACTGTGCTCCGCGCCGCGAGCGACCGAGGTCTGGAGGCGCTTGGTGCCGACCTCGATCCGTTGGCAGTGCTAATGAGCCGTGTCTGGACTACGCCGCTCGATCCGAACGCACTCGTGGAAGCGGCTGAAAGCGCAGTTGTTCACGCGCAACGCTTGAAAGAGCCCGAACTGTCGTGGATCGACACTGATCCCATGACTATCGCGTTTATTGAGTACTGGTTTGCTGAGCGCCAGCGAGCCGAGCTCCGTCGCCTCGCGCGGGTGCTTGCCTGCGCCGAGGCCGGACCAACAACTGATGCACTGATGTTGGCTCTGAGCAAAATCATCGTCACGAAGGACCGCGGTGCGAGCCTCGCGCGAGATGTCTCCCACAGTCGGCCTCATCGAGTAGCGCTGAGCAACGACTACCCAACCTACGAAGGTTTCTTGCGCGCCACTCGACAGATAGCAGCCGCGCTTGCTGCGGAGCCTCCAACCGGGAACGTCGATATTCGACTAGGCGACGCTCGATCGCTCAGTTGGATAGATGACGATTCTATCGATGTGGTCGTCACATCCCCTCCATATCTCAACGCGATTGACTACATACGGGGCCATCGACTGGCGCTCGTGTGGCTCGGATTCTCAGTAGCTGCTTTACGGGAGATCAGAAGCGCCAGCATCGGTGCTGAGCGAGCCGAACGCGAACGCCGCGACCGCACGCTTTCGATGCTAACCGCAGAGCTTCCGGACCTTGCGAGCCTACCCAAGAGGACTCAGCGGATCATGCTCCGCTACCGAAATGACCTCGAAGTGACGATGTCGGAGTTGGCGCGTGTGCTGCGTAGCAGCGGGCGCGCAGTGATCGTCGTAGGAAACTCGACTCTCAAAGGTGTCTTCGTCGATAACGCTCAGGCTGTGGCTCTTGCCGCCGCAGAGTCAGGTCTCAGGCTCATCGCCCGTAAGACTCGTGAATTGCCAGCGTCGCACAGATACTTGCCACCCCCCGCAGCTACGGGAGCGCTGAGCAAGCGCATGCGAGAAGAGGTGATCCTGACCTTCCAACATGCTTGATCCGTGGCCTATGCACCGAGGGATAGCGTGCAACTCGCACAGGTGGACCACTAGCTCTGGAAAGGAACGTGCCGCGAGTGCGTCGCTCGGCGAATCAGACTGCGTCGCACCGAGTCTGGACTGACCTTAAGTCACACTGCTCCGAACAGGAGACCTGTTCACTCTAGAACGCGAGTCGGACGTGAAAAGGGACGGCGCATCCCATTTCGCACGAGCACGTTAGACGCCCATGGCTGAGCTGCCGATCCTGCTATCGATTCCGCACGCGGGCACGCGCATCCCGCCCGAGATCGAGGGCCGCGTGAGCCTGAGCCCGCTCCAACTCCTCTACGCCAGCGACGCCTTCGCCGACCGTATCTACGATCTCGGCGCCGATGCGGCGGCGGTCGTCAAAACCGACGTCGCCCGCGCCTGCGTCGATGTGAACCGGTCGCCGCTGGCGCGCCCCCCGGCCGTCGTGGACGGGATCGTAAAGCGCATGACCGCGAACGACCGCCCCGTCTATCACCCGGGGCGCGAGCCGGGCGAGGCGCTGACCGACGCCCTGATCGCGCGCTACGCGGAGCCGTATCACGTCGGCATCATGCGGGCACTGCGCCGGCCGGGCCTCCAGCTCGCCCTCGACTGCCACTCGATGGCCCGCAGCGGCCTCGCCCGCCAGCGCGACCACGGGCAGTCCCGCCCCTCTTTCTGCCTCAGCTCGCGCTTCGGGGCCAGCGCGCCCGACGAGCTGCTGCACGCTCTGGGCGACGCGCTGCGCGACGCCTTCGGGTTGCCGGAAACGGAGATCGGCTACCACCGTCCCTTCGCCGGCGGCTACATCACATCCCGTTACGGGCGCGGGACCTTACCCTGGATCCAGGTGGAGATAAACCGCCAGCTCTACGTGCGGCCGCCCTGGTTCGACAAGGCGTCGCGTACGATGGATCCGCGGCGGCTGGCGGAGCTGCGCGGCGCCTTCCGCGCGGCCCTGCGGTCGCTCCGCCTCTAGCGCCGGCCTCCCGGCGAGCAGCAAGCACTACGGCGCCAGACCGAAACCTGAGAAGAGGAGCCAATGCCCGACATCCAGTCCCTCCCGTCCGTTCCCGAGAGCCACGCCGGCCTGCTGGGCGCGCCGCACTTCGCGCACGTCTGCACGATCAACGCCGACGGCAGCCCGCAAACCTCGCCGGTCTGGCTCAACCGCGAGGGCGCCGTGATCTGCCTCAACAGCGCCGAAGGCCGCCGCAAGATCGCCAACATGCGGCGCGACCCGCGCGTCGCCATCTCGATCATCGACGCGGCCAACCCCTACCGCTACGTCGAGCTGCGCGGGCGCGTGATCGAGATGGCGCACGAGGGCGCCGACGCCCACATCGACCAGCTCGCCAAGGACTACCTGGGCGTGGACGAATACCCCTACCGATCCCCCGGGGAGCAGCGGGTCCTGATCCGGATCGCGGTCGAGCACGTCGTGGCGCTGAACTGAGCCGTTGCCGCCCGGCCCGCGCCGGCCGAGGTCATACACGCATCCCGGCGGATCCGCTCTCGACGTTCTCCGTGTACCGGCAAGGGGGGTCGGACCAGTACTCCGTGCATCCTCGAAAGGAGCCAGTCTTGCCATTCCTCAAGAGGAGGACGCCCATGCCGCACGAGGGACAGGCAGGCGGCGGACGATCGCACGTCGGGTTCGTACACGTGGATAGCCCCTTCGCGACCACCCCATAGCCAGCTTCGCAGTTGGGACAGCAGGGCGCGAGGTGCTCACAGCGCGGATAGTTCGAGCAGCGCAAGTTCTTGCGGCTCTGCGAGGGAAGCAAGCGACCGTTGGTACAGCGCGGGCACTCCCGAGCGATCTCGTCGCCGATCCGCCGCAGATCGTCGCCGGACTCCCGGATCAGCTCCACGACAAACGGCGATGGCCGCACCGGGTCCGCGACGAGATAGGCACCGATCCGGGCGCGCGTCATCGCGACATAGAAGAGACGGCGCTCCTCCGCGAACGGAAACGCTTTCCCAGAGACGGGAGGGAGCACGAGGTCCAAGAGTGGGTCATCCTCGATCCGAGAGGGGAACCCTCGCCGGGCATCGTCGAGGTCGAGCACGACGACGTAGTCCGCTTCCCGGCCCTTCGCTTGATGAACGGTGCTGAACTCTACCCGCAACGATCGGCTCCACGAGGACTCCCGGAGCGCGGCTTGGCTATCGCGATAGCGTCCCAGCACCAGCACCGAGTGAGGCTCGTCTCCCGTAATCTCCTCGATCTCCTGCAGCGCGCTCCGCAGCCCCCCGGCGGGATCAGGGTCGAAAACGAGGGTGATTCCCTGATCCTCGATATCGCGCGCCGCGCGCAGCGGCCGTCGCGTCTGCTCCGGGTTGCGCTGCACGAACGCGGTTGAGGGACCGAGGATGCCGTCCGCGAAGCGGAAGGTCTGGCTCAGCGTCCGCTCCCGCGTGCGCCCGAGGTAGGTAGAGCAGTTTCGTACAAGCCCGACATCGCTCCCAGCGAAGCGGTAGATCGACTGCCAGTCGTCGCCGACGAGGAAGTAGGCCACGTCTTGGGGCCCGCGAGCAAGGGCCTGCAGCAGCGCCATCCGCCCCTTGGAGATGTCCTGAAACTCGTCGACCAGCACGTACCGGTACGGCGTTTGCCACTTGCCTTCGCGAATGTGAAGTGCGGCGCGATTGATCAGATCATGAAAATCCAACGCCTCCTCGTCCGCCTCCCCCTCGTCCGCGAGCAAGCGATCGTAACGCGCCCGTACCTGCTCGAAGAGGACGAGGAAGGTCTCGTTACGCAAGCGGTCGCCGTGCGCACGAGCGCGGGCGCGCAACTCTTCGGGCGTCAGGCCGCTGCTCTTGGCGTGATCTAGAAAGGTCGCCACTAGCATGGCCAGCCAGGAGATCAGCCGCCGCGCCAGCGCCCGAATCAAGGAGAGCCGCTTTTCGTGTGAGATGGGCTCGAACCCGGCTCCCGCCTCCTCAAGCTGCGCGCGCAGCCCGGGGAGCAGAACGCCTCGCCGGTGCTGCCAGCTATAGGTCTCGATCAGCTTCGAGCCGTTTCGCGCATGGATGCCTCGCTTCCACTCGACGCCCTCGGCGTACCTCTCCCAACCCGGCGGCGGGCGGCCCTGCTCGTTCAGCGCGAAATGCTCAATGTAGATGCCGTGGTCGGGGAGGAAGAAGTCCGGCTGATACTGCCTGTGCTGCCGCGTCGCAGTCGGCGCCTCGTACGGGGCTTCATACTCAAACCTGACGCCGTGCTCCGTCAGATAGTTCGCGATCCGTAGCTCCTCAAAGCTCTTGACCAGATCTCCGCTCAGCGTCCGCAGCTCGACGCTGCGGATGTATTCGTCGTACTCGGCGGGCGTCTTGAAATCGAAGGCCGAGCGGTAGGAGGCGCTGTGATCAACGATGAAGCTCTTCACAGCGTCCGATTGCCGGGGGTCCTCCAGAAGCTCGTTGAGAATCTCGTCAAGGACGCGGACAAGCTCGGCCCTATCCTCGGCGAGCTTCGACACGGTCGGCGCGGCCTTGGAAACATCCGCGATGACGCGCCGGCCGAAGGCATGAAAGGTGGAGACATCCGCCGCGAGGCCGCCCGGAAGCCGCTCGCGGATCTCCCCGGCTGCTTTGCGGTTGAACGCCAGCACGAGGATCTCGCCCGGCGCGGCGTCCAAGTTACGAACGAGGTGGGCCACCTTGCCGGTGGTGACCGTGGTCTTGCCCGTGCCCGCGCCCGCCAGCACCAGGGTCACGTCCCCGTCGCTGGCGATGGCCTCGGCTTGCTCGTTCGTGGGAAGGCACCGGAGCGCCGTGAGTGCGGCGATCCGGACGGCGGCGCGCTCGCCCAGTCCCCCGATCGTATGCGCCGTCCCGCCGGTGACGCCGATCGTCAACCGGCTTCGGAGCCAGGAGCGGTGGACTGTGATCGCGCCGACCGCATCAAGGGGGATCTCCGCCAGCGTGCCGCCGTCGCGCCCCTCAATGCGCAGCGTCTCCGCCGCCAGCGCTATACGCACGGGACCCCGCGTAAAGAAGCGATGGTGCCAAGGGCTCTGGGCAACGACCTGCCCGGCCGGCCGCGCGGCGATTCCCGTCATGATCAGCGCGGTGCCGAACGCAACGCGGTCCGCTGGCGGAGGGAGGACGGCTGATCGCGGCCGCTCGGCATAGGTGCCCCCTCGCGGCGGTAGACGGTGGCTACGTGCTACGGTCGCCGAGGTCTAGGCAAGCCAACAAGGGGGCGTGAGCGCCCCGCCTTCACCGAAGGCTTGCCGATTCCCCGGACCGTAGCGGGCGGGAGAGTACCACCACCGGCGATTGCGCGCCAGCGCGTACGTAAGGCTCTCCTACGCATCGGGAACCGATTCCTGCGTCACGAGCAGCGGTCGCCCGCACTCTTCATGCCCTTCAAGGTCAGGCTAGACCCCTCCTTGTCTCTACTCATATAGATTCGCAACAGCCGGGAGAGCGCGAAACGCGCGGTAGCACAGCGATCGCAGCACCGCTAATCGAAGGCCATCGGCGGCGGGTCGTCGGGGATGGCGATCGGGCAGCCCGTGGCCGCCGCGACCTCGGCGGGGGAGACGCCGGATGCGATCTCGCGCAAGACGAGACCGTCCGCCGTCACGCCGATCAGGGCGAGATTGGTGACGATGGTGGAGACGCAGCGGCGGCCCGTGAGCGGCAGGGAACACTCCTCCACGATGCGCGGCCGGCCATCGCGGGTGGTGTGCTCGAGCAGGGCGATCACCTCGCCGCCGCCCGCCAGCAGGTCCATGGCGCCGCCAATGCGGCCCGCGCCCACGCCCGGCCGCGACCAGTTGGCCAGGTCACCGTTCCGGGAGATCTCGTAAGCCCCCAGGACCACGGCGTCCAGGTGGCCGCCGCGGGCCATGGCGAAAGCGGCGACGCTATCGAAGAGAGCAGCCCCCGGCAGGGGAGCGATGGGAAGGCTGCTGGCGTCGAAGTAGCTGGGGTTCCAGCCCTCGACGTCCTCCAGGCCGCGGAAACCGAGGATGCCGTTCTGGGCGTGCAGGGCGGCCTGCGCGCCGATCTCCTGCAGATGCCGCCCGACCAGCGTGGGCGCGCCCACGCCGAGGTTGACGTAGCGGTAGTCCGCGACCATGCGGGCGACGCGCAGCGCCATGAGATCGCGCGGGATGCCGCGCACCACGGCGCCGCGGCCCGCGTCCTTCAAAGGGTCGCGGCCGCGCGCCAGCTCTTCCGCGACGATCTCCGAACGGGGGATCTCCGCCCGGACCACGGCGTCGACGAAGATGCCGGGCAGGTGCACCTCCTCCGGATCCAGCTCGCCGGCCGCGACGAGGCGCTCCGCCTGCACGATCACGGTGGCGGCGGCGCTCGCCATGGCGGGCTGGAAGTTGCGCGTGGTGCCGTCGAAGCGGCAGTTGCCGGCCGCGTCCGCCACGTCGGCCCGCAGCAGGGCCGCGTCCGCGGGCAGCGCCCGCTCGAACAGATGGGGGCGGCCGTCGAACTCCCGCACCTCCTTGTCATCGGATTGAATCACCGTCCCCACGCCGGTGGGCGTGTAGAAGCCCGCGATGCCGGCCCCGGCGGCGCGGATACGCTCGACCAAGGTGCCCTGGGGCACGATCTCGTAGGCCACTTCGCCCGCTAGGATCTGCTGCTCCATGGCCGTGGAGATGCCGGTGTGCCCGCCGAAGGAGCCGATGAAGCGGGTCACCAGCCCGCGCTCCGCCAGCACCTGCGGCGAGTAGGGGCCGTAGCCCACGGCGTTGGCGATGATGGTGAGGCCGCCGGCGCCGTGCTCGGCCAGGGCGCGCAGCAGCGTGCTGGGCCAGGCGGCCATGGGCGCGAAGCCCCCGACCATGACGGCGGCGCCCGGCTGCACGGCGGCCACCGCCTCGCGCGCGCTCTCGACAACCTTGCTCTTCACGCCCGCGATGATAGCCGCCCGCGCCCGGCCGTCCCCGTCCCTCGCCTTTTCGCTCTGGCAAGATGTAGCGCGCGGCACCAAAGGGACGGCTGCCGCGATGTGCCGGAGTATTCTGAAAGAGGGAGCGTCATGGGCCTGTTTGCAGCGATGGAGAACCTCGACCACGAAGAGGTCGTCTTTCACCGCGACGCGGCGGCGGGGCTGTCGGTCATCGTGGCGATTCATTCGAGCGTTCTGGGGCCGGCGCTGGGCGGCACCCGCTGGCATCCGTACGCCTCCGAGGAGGAGGCGCTGGAGGACGTGCTGCGGCTCTCCTCCGCCATGACCTACAAGTCGGCGGCGGCCAACCTGCCCTTCGGCGGCGGCAAGGCGGCCGTGATCGGCGACCCGGGCGGCAAGACGCCCGCGCAGCTGCGGGCCTACGGCCGCTTCATCGACTCGCTCAACGGGCGCTACATCACCACCACCGACGTGGGCACCACCACGGCCGAGATAGACATCGTCGCCGGCGAGACCCGCTTCGTGGTCGGCACGTCGCCCGAGCGCGGCGGCAGCGGCGATACCTCCGTGCTGACGGCGGCCACGGTCGTGCAGGGGATGCGCGCGGCGCTGCGGGTCGCCTTCGACGACGAATCCTTCGCGGGCAGGCGCGTCGTCGTCGTGGGCGTGGGCAAGGTGGGCGGGCGGGTCGCCCGGCACCTCGCCGAGCAGGGCGCGGATCTCGTCCTCAGCGACATCCGCGCCGAGGCCGCCGCACGGCTGGCGGCGGAGATCGGCGCCGCCACGGTCGGGCTGAACCAGGCCTACACGACTGCATGCGACATCCTCTCGCCCAACGCCCTCGGCCGGGTCCTCACCCCCGCGTCGATCCCGGCGCTCCGCTGCCGCGTCATCTGCGGCGGAGCCAACAACCAGCTCGCCAACGACCCAGCCGACGCGGCGCTGCTCAAGGAGCGCGGCATCCTCTACGCGCCCGACTACGTGATCAACTCGGGCGGGGTCATCAACGTGGCGATGGAGATCGAGGGGTACGACGCCGCCCGCGCCCGCCGGCTCGCCGACGGCGTGTACGAGACCACGCTCCGCATCCTACGCGCGGCCAAGCGCGAAGAGACCTCCACCGCGGAGGCCGCCGCCCGGCTCGTCCGGGAGCGATTGGCCGGGGTAGGCGCCGAACGCGCCAGCTAGACGGGAACGCCTCCACGAAATCCGCGGCGAAGCGCGCAGCGCCGCCCTAGGGCGCCGCCGCGCGAAACTCCCCGCACTCCCCGACCGCGCCCGAGCGGTAGCGGGCGAGCTGATCGCGATCGAGCTGAACGCCCAACCCCGGTGCCGCGGGCAGGCGCATCATGCCGGCCTCGATAGGCAGGGAGCGCCGCACCAGATCCGCCGCCAGCAGCGACGCCGTCGCGAGTCCGCAGGCCGGGGCCGGAGCCGGCAACATCGCCGCCAGCTGCAGGGCGGCGGCCGTGCCGATAGCGGTATCGATCGTCGTCGTGACGACGGCGGCCGCACCCGCGTTTCGGGCGAGCCGCGCGATCTCGGCGGCCGGCCGCAGTCCGCCCAGCGACATCGGCTTGAGCACCAGTAGGTCGGCCGCGCCCGCCTGGAGCAGCACCCGCGCCGCAGCGGCGTCGCCGACGCTCTCGTCCGCGGCGATCCGGAGGCGCGTTTCCCGGCGCACCGCCGCGAGTCCGGCGACATCCGCGACCGGTTGCTCCACCCATTCGAGATCGTACCTCGCCAGCGCGGAGAGCATCGCGATCGCTTCAGCGACCGTCCAGGCGCCGTTGGCGTCCAGGCGCAAGCGCACCGCCGGCCCGAGCGCCTCGCGGGCCGCCGCGACCCGCAGCCGTTCGGCTTCGAACGTGTCCGCCACTCCGACCTTCAGCTTCACGGCGGGGTAGCCGGCGGCCCGCGCACGCGCGCCGGCGGCCCGGACATCCTCGGGCGCGCCCGCGCCGATGATGGCGTTGACCGGAACGGCAGCCGCGGTCCGACCGCCGTACTCCCGCACGAGTTGCGCGGCCACCGGCAGGCCCGCCGCCCGGCTCGTTAGGTCGAGCTGGGCGACATCGAGCGCGCAGCGGACCGCTTGCCTCCCCGGCCGCTCGGGCAGGGCATCGAGCCGTTCCCGTGCGGAGATCCAGTCCGCGCCCACCAGGAGCGGCCCGATCTCGCGCAGCAGGTCGGCGGCAGCCGGGGCGCCGCCTTCCGCCCGCTCCGGCAACGGCGAGGCCTCTCCCAGGCCGCAGGCGCTGCGGTCGCTCTGGAGCTCAACGATGAGACCCTCGCGCGCCTTCAAGGGCGCGCCGGGCGCCGACCCGATCGAAAACTCCTGGGCGAAGGGAACCCGAAAGGGCGTCCAGCGAATGCCAGCGATGCGCTCGGGCACCACGCCTCCTCGGCGGCGCTAGAGGCTGCCCTTCGCCGCCAGCGCCGCGCGCGCGCGCGCGCCGGCGGCCGACCACAGGCGGCGATGGAGTGCGACGTTCGCCTCACGGTCGCTTGGCACCTCGATCAGCTGCACGCCCGGGCTTCGCAGGGAGTCGGCGAGGGCCGCGTCGAAGGACGCGACATCGTGCGCGCGCGTGTGGGCGAGTCCGTACAGCGCCGCCACCCGGGCGAAGTCGAGCCCGTGCGGCGTGCCGAACAGCTCTTCGAAGTGCTCGACGGCGGTTGCCTGGGGCAAGAAGGAGAAGATGCCGCCGCCGCCGTTGTTGAGAAGCACGACGGTAGCGCCGACCTCGCGCTCGCGCGCGGCCAGCAAACCGTTCATGTCGTGGTAGAGCGAGAGGTCGCCGATCAGCAACACCAGCGGCCCTTCGCCCACGGCGGCCGCCCCCAGCGCCGCCGAGACCACGCCGTCGATGCCACTCACGCCACGCTGCCCAAGGAAGCGCACGGCGGCGCGGCGGCATGGGAAGAAAGTGTCGATGTCGCGCACCGGCAGGCTGTTGCCGGCGAAGAGCGTGGTCCCGTCCGGGAGAGCGGCGGCGACGCGCGTCACCGCCTGCGGCTCGGAGAGCACGCGCTCCTCGCTCAGGGTCTCGGCGACGGCCTCTCGTCCGGCGGCGGCGGCGATCCGCCAGCGCTCAACCCACTCCGGCGAGCCGCCGCGACCGCCCCCCGCCGCGGCGGCGGCCAGCAGCGCCTCGCAGAGGCTGCGCGCGTCGGTGTGCAGGGCGGCGGCAGCGGACAGCGTGGGATCGTTCCAGCCGTCCTCGTCCGTCACAACGATCTGCTCGATCGAGGTGTCGCCGAGGAAGTCGAGCAGCGGCCGCGAGGTGGGGGTCGCCCCGAAGCGCAGAACCACACGCGGCCGCAGCGCCTCGGCGACCGCGGGATCGCGCAGGAAGGCATCGTAGCCATCGATCACGTGCTCCAGCGAGTGGGGCCCGCACCGCGCCTGCGACAGCGAATCCGCGAGCACCGGCATCACCAGCGCCGCCGCCAGCTCAGCGACCACGGCGGGAAAGTCCGGATCCCCTTGCGGGCCGCACACGATCAACCCCCGCTCCGATCGCAGGCGGTCCAGCAGCGCCAGCGTCTGATCCGGCGTGGGGCGGCGCTCGGTGTGCGTGATCGCCAGATCGGGCAGCGCGCCGGCTTCGGCGCCCGCGCGCGCCGCGGGGACAAGCGGCTCCCGGAACGGCATGTTGATATGGACGGGCCCGGCCGGCGTCGCGGCAGCCAGCGCCGCCGCGCGGGCGGCCGTCGCGCCGGCGTAGCGGCGCAGATGAGCCCCGCCCTCTGGAAGGGCAAGCTCGATGAACCGCTTGACCGTTGATCCGTACAGGCCGATCTGGTCCATCGTCTGATTCGCGCCCACGCTCCGCAGCTCGTGCGGCCGGTCGGCCGTGAGCACCAGCAGCGGCACGCGCCCCTGGCGCGCCTCCGCGACCGCGGGAGCGAAGTTCAGCGCGGCCGTTCCCGATGTCGAAACCACCGCGACCGGTTCGCGGCCCGCTTTGGCGATCCCGAGGGCGAAGAACGCTGCGGACCGCTCATCGAGATGCATCCATAAGCGGACGGCGGGATGGCGGCGCAGAGCGAGCAGCAGCGGCGTCGAGCGGGAGCCGGGACAGGCGCAAGCATGGCGCACGCCGGCCTGCACCAGCCCGTTCACGAACGCCTCGACGTAGCCGGCGAGAACGGTTCCCGGGTCGTCCCCTTGTGCCGCTAGGGACATCCCAGCGCCCAGCGCATCGACTGCATTTTGAGGCGGGATTCCTCGTACTCGCGTGCGGGTTCCGACCCCGCCACGATTCCGCAGCCCGCATACAGGCGGGCACGGGTTCCGTTGATCAGCGCCGACCGAATCGCGACGACGAACTCCCCGTCTCCGCGGGCGTCCATCCAGCCCAGTGGTCCGCCGAACCAGCCACGGTCGAAGGGCTCCGCGCGCCGCAACAACCGCTGCGCCCGCTCGCGGGGGACCCCGCCGACCGCCGGCGTGGGGTGCAGACGCAGCGCCACATCAAGCGCGGTCGCCGGGCCGTCGAGCGCGCCCCTGATCTCCGTGTACAGGTGCTGCACATTCGCCAGGCGCAAGAGCGACGGCGCGCTATCGGCGCGCAGTTCGCTGCAGAGCGGCCGCAGTCCGTCTTCCAGAGCACGCACCACGAGCGCATGCTCATGCTGCTCCTTGGAGTCCGCCAGCAGCTCCGCGCTCAAGGCCGCATCGCGGGCGGGATCGGCGGCGCGCGGCGCGGACCCCGCGACAGCCGCCGTTCGCACGATCCCCTCTCGCTGGGTGACCAGCAGCTCCGGCGTGGCGCCGATGAAACAGCCAGCGCCGCGATCGATCGCGAACACGGTGCAGTCCCCGTAGCGCGACCTGAGCCGCCGAAGGGCAGCAGGCAAGTCGAACGGGCGCTCCGCCTCCAACTGTTGGCAGCGCGCGAGCACGAGCTTGTCGACCTCGCCGGCATCGATCGCGCCGACCATGCCCCCTGCCAGCTCACGCCAACGCGGGGGCGTCGGCTCCTCCATCGTGCGGAGAATGGCCGCCGTGGACGGAGCACCGGCCTCCAGGCAGGCCTGGTCTGCACCAAGACACTCATCAAGACGATCGAGGAGACGCAAGAGATTCGGCGCCGCGGCGCCCGCCGCGTCGGGAAGGAACTGCAGTTGCAGGAAGCGTGCAGATCCCCGCTGCACGGCGACCAGACGCGGAACGAAGGCGGCCCGCCGGGGCCATCCCTCCCAAGCACCATCGGGCGCCCGCTCCGGGTCGAAGGCGGCGCCGGTGAAAGAGAGCGGCCCCGGCTTCACTGGAGCAGCCCGAGCGTCCTTCGTCAGATCGAGCCAGAGGTCGGATGGGGACACGCCCCTTCGCTCGGGCAGAGTCTCGAGCCCGACGCCGGCGATCGCGATTGCGCCGCCGGGGCTGCGCCAATAGAGACGCTCCAGACCGGCCGCCTGCTCGAACAAGGCCAAGGGCTCGAACTCCGGCGCGGGCGCGGCCAGCGTGACGAGCGCATCCCGAGAGGCGGCCCGAGCACAATCGCTCGCCTCCCAAGCGGCGAGCCGCTCGCGAAGGGCCCTCAATCCGGTGCTGGCGGTGAGCATTGTGGCTGGCATCTCAAAACCGACTGAACCGTCGGTTTTGACGCTAGCAAACCGCTCCGGGGGCAACAAGACGCGGCCCGCCGCCGCACGAGAGCGGGCGCGGCGCCCTCGTATACTGATGCGCGTTCGGCATGTCTAGAGGCCGTCCGCAAGCCGGACGGGCCTTTCCCGAAAGGAGCGGCCATGGCCGCCGTCCCCGGCGAGGTGCAAGACCTCAGCCAGATCGAAACCAGCTCCACTACCTATGAGAGCGACGGGGCCTCGATCGAGGCCTATCTCGCACGGCCACGGGGCGGGGGCTCCGGCGGCGGCATCATCGTGATTCATGAGGCGTTCGGGCCCGTCGAGCACATCCACGACATCGCGCGGCGCTTCGCCAACATCGGCTACACGGCGATCGCGCCGAACCTCTACAGCCGCATGGGGGCGCCGGACGTGGACGACATGCAGTCCGTGTTCACGAAGATGTTCGGCCTCCCCGACCCGCAGGTGGTGCGCGACTTGGAGGGCGCGGCGGCGCTGCTGCGCGGCCAGCCGGGAAGTAACGGCAAGGTGGGCTGCATCGGCTTCTGCTCGGGCGGGCGGCAGACGCTGCTCTACGCCTGCTCCAGCGACACCGTCGACGCAGCGGTGGATTGCTGGGGCGGTTTCATCCGCCGCGCCAACCAGGACGCCGTCACCACTCCCGAGCGCCCGACCCCCATCCTCGACCTCGTCGACCAGCTCCACTGCCCCCTCTACGCCGTCTTCGGCGGCCATGATCAGAACCCCACGCCCACCGACGCGCGTGAGATAGAGGCGCGGCTACAGCGGGCGCGGAAAACCTCCACCGTGGAAGTGTTCGAAGAGGCCGGGCATGCGTTCCTCGCGGACTACCGTCCCAGCTACCACGAGAGCGCCGCCTTCGCGCTTTGGCCGAAGATCGTGGCCTTCTTCGAGACGCATCTCCGCTAGCGATCGAGCGGGCGGGCGAAGCTGAGCTCGTGGCCGTCGGGATCGGTGACGTGAAAATAGCGCTCGCCCCAGCTCGCGTCGCGCGGCTCGGTATCGGTCTGCACGCCGGCAGCGGCGGCCCGGCGATAGAAGGCGTCGACATCGGAGACGTAGAACACGATCCGCCCCCACCAGCTCCAGCGGCGCTCCGCCGGCTGAGCCGTCAGGTTGAGATAGCCGCTCTCCAGCGCGAAGCTCGTGAAGCGCTCCGCCTCGCCGCCGTACAGCAAGGTGAAGCCCAAGGCGCGATAGAAGCGCACCGCGCCGACCATGTCGTGCGTCGCCAGCGTCACGGCGCTCACGCACGTGACCGTGGGCCGCGCTTCGCCGGCAGCGGATTCAGTCGGGTCGGACGCTTCCATAGCCACGATGCGATCATAGGACAGCATCCGCGTGCCGTCTGACGGGCTCCCGGCGCGGGCCGAGATCGTCATCGCCGGCGGCGGCGTGATCGGACTGGCGACCGCGCTCGAACTCCTGAAAAGAGAGCGGGAGGTGTTGATCGTCGAGCGATCGCGGCCCGGCGCCGGCGCCAGCACGGTGGCGGCGGGCCTGCTGGCTCCCACAGCCGCGGCCGACCTGGCCGAGCCGCGGCTCATCGACTTCGCCCTGGACAGCCTGCGGCGCTACCCCGCCTTCGTCGCGGAGATCGAACGGATCAGCGGCCAGCGCTGCGAGCTGCGCGACCAGGGATCGCTCTGGCCCGCCTTCACATCGCACGACGAAGCCAAGCTGGACGAGCTGGCGGCGCAGCATCGCCGGCGCGGGATCACATCGATGCGGCTGACGGCGGAGGAGCTGCGCGCGTACGCGCCGCAGCTCGCGGCAGCGACGCGCAGCGGCCTGCACGTCAAGGACGACCTCCGCCTCGATCCGCGACGGCTCGTGCAAAGTCTGGCCGGGGCGGTCCGGGAGCGCGGCGGGAAAATCCGCAGCGGCTACGCGGTCCGCGAGATCGTCCTTGCAGGCGGCGCGGTGCAGGCCGTCCGCACGACCGACGACGCCGGCCGGGACCACACGGTTCCCTGCGATGTCGCGGTGCTGGCCGCGGGCGCCTGGGCCACGGCCTCCCTCCGCTCGCCGTTGACGGCGGCGCCCGTGCGCCCGGTCAAGGGTCAGATCGTGCGCCTGCGCGGCGCCACCTTGATTCAGCACGCCCTGCGCACGCCCGGGATATACCTCGTGCCGCGGGACGACGGGGAGCTGATCATCGGCGGCACGATCGAGGAGCAGGGATTCGACCAGGCGCCCACCGCGGGCGCCGTGGCCGGCCTCCTCGATCGCGCCAGGGCGGTCGTGCCGGCGATCGACGATCTCGTGATCAGCGAGCTCTCCGTGGGCCTGCGCCCGGCGCTGCCCGACTACCTGCCCGCCGTCGGACCCACCGGCGCCGCCGGCTTCTACGCGGCGGTCGGCCACTTCCGCAGTGGCATCCTCCTCGCCCCGGCGACGGCGCACTACCTCGCGGAGGCGATCGTCTCTGGCACCGTGCCCTCCGCGCTGGACTCGCTCAGCCCCGATCGCCTGGGCGGGGAGAGCACGCCGGCGCCCCTGCCCGGAGCGACCGGCGAAGCGGTGCGCTAGTCCGGCGCTCCCTCGGCGGCGGCCTCGAAGCGGCGCATAATGGCGACGCAGCGCTCGTCCGCAACCGGGCGAAAGTCCTCGTAGAACGCGCCCACCGCGACGAAGGGATCGGGCGTTACCACCGCCAGCACCCGCGCGTCCAGCCCTTCCAGCCGCGCCACCGCCTCCCGGGCCGCCACTGGGACCCCCACCACGACGGCCGCCGCGCCGGCCCGCCGCGCCGCCTCCACGGCCGCCGCCATCGTCGCGCCGGTGGCCAGCCCGTCGTCGACCAGCACGATGCGGCGGTCCGCAACCGGCGGCGCCGGGCGGGCGCCGCGATAGACCCGCTCGCGGCGCTCCACTTCGGCGAGCTCGTCCTGCCTCGCCCGCCGCAGGTCCTCCTCCGAGAGGCGGTGCGCGGCGAGCAGGGCACGGTTCCACGCAGATCCGAGACGCGTAACGGAGCCCAGCGCCAGCTCCGGCTGCCCCGGCGCGCCCACTTTGCGCGACACCAGCACGTCCAGCGGCAGAGCGAGCCGCTCGGCGACCGGCTCCGCCACCTCTAGCCCGCCGCGCGGGATCGCCAGCACGATCCCCGCCCCAACGCTGCGCTCCTGCAGCAGCGACGCCAGCGCCTCGCCCGCCGCGCGGCGATCGCGGAAGATCGGGGGGCCGTCCGCCTCCCCTCCCAGCCATCGGCGCCACATACGCGTCTCCTTGGCGCATAGCATCGCACGGCCGGGAGGCGTATCGAGGAGCGCGCTTCCCCTCGGCCGCCCAGGCTACGGTGACAGACTCTGCCTCCGGTCCGCTGGAGCAGCATCGCGCGACGGGGTCAGGTGGCACCCGTCTTACCGTGCCCGGCCGGGCGAAGCAGCGACCACGCAGGCGGATGACTGCTTCAGTCGGTTGCGGTGGTCAACAGAGCGATGCTGGCCGTGAAGCCGTGGACGAAATTGGCGCCGCCCACGGGGCCGATCTCGCCGTTACAGAAGAGACCGGCGGTGGGGATGGGACCGAGCGCGGCGGCGAGGGCTCCGGCGTCGTGGTGCGGCTCCCCGAACAGCCCCTGTCCGCGCCCGTTGCAGGCGCACAGCATCGCGCCCACCACTTGCTCTTCCTCCGCGAGCGCATCCTTCAGCGTAGCGAGCTGCGACTGCAGGTCCGCATCGGCGGCCGCGGCGTCGCGGTACTGAAACTGGAAGGTCTGGCCCACGCGGGGGATCGCATTGATTGCGATGGCGCCGCTCTCCTGGTCGGCGCCCATGAGATTGCGAATCAGGAAATCCCCTTGGGCGTGCTCGTCGCGGTACTCGTCCATCGCTAGCCCCACCAAGAGGTTGCGCTGGGCGCGCTCCTGGGTCTCCGGGTCCAAGGCGCCGAGCGTCTCCCGCAGAACGTCCAGCGCCGGCCGCGATCCGACCGTCTGGATCACGTTCCGCTCGCAATCGGTGATCGTCCAGGCCTGTCCGATCGGCGTCGCCCCCTGGGCGACGAGCGCGCGAAAGCCCACGGCGCCGCTCAACCCGAGCAGCACGGCGCCGGTTGCGTGGACTTCGCCGTCCAGGAAGACGGCCGTGCCCTCGCGCTGGTTGTGCGCCGACGCCAGCCCACCCAAGACCGGCGTGCGCGGCCAGCGCCGCTCGATCGCGCCCACCAGCGCGTCGGCATGCGTGCTGAAGGGGTCCGCGAGCGCCAGCCAGGCCGACATTTCCCCGTGGTCCCGGGCCCCGTCGAGCAGCGCCTCGACGCGGCTGTTCTCGGTCAGCGCCAGCGGCGTCAAGGTCGCGCCCGGCAACCGCAACGTCATCACCGCGACGGCGACCCCGTCCTCGGCCTCCAAGCCAGGCCCGATCACGCTCTGCCCAGAGCAGCCGAGGAGATGCGAGGCCCCGGTGCCGCCGCGGACGCGCTCGACGACCGCGGCGTAGTCGTCGCCAAAGTGGGAATCGACGAAGAGGAGGGCGAGGTCGGGCGGGGCGCCGGGCCGGGGCAGCCCCGCGAGCGCGGCCTCCGTCGCTTCGTCCCAGGTCTCTCCCGTCCCCAGCGCTGCGGCCGCTCGATCGTTGGCAGCTCGCGCGACCGCGCCCGCCTGCTCCATGGCTCCCCCTTGGATCGAATCCGCTGCTCGTCTGAGTGTAACCCTCGCCGGAGTGGCGGTGCATGCGCGTCGCACGGCTACGATGGTCTGGAGGGGAGAACGGATGGCAACCGAGACGCCGCCCGAGCTTGGGGCGATCGAGCAAGCCGCAGCGGAGTTCGCCAGGCGCGCCGGGGCGCTGCTCAGCGAACGTTTCCACGACGGCACCGCAGTCCGCTTCAAGGACCGCCGCCGCTTGGATCCCGTCACGGACGTGGACCACGCCGCGGAAGCGATACTGCGCGAGGCGGTGCACGCGCGCTTCCCGAGCCACGCGCTGCTCGGCGAGGAGGAGGACAGTTCGGGCCCGCCCGAGGCCGACTACGTCTGGGTGGTGGACCCCCTGGACGGGACCGCCAACTTCGTCAACGGCTTGCCGTTCTTCACAAGCTCGATCGGCGTGCTCTACCGCGGCGAGCCGCTCGCCGGCGCCATCTGGGTCAGCAGCGGCCCACAGCTCCAGGCGGGGGTGTATCACGCCGCGCGCGGAGCGGGCCTACAGTTCGACGGCTTGCCCCTGCTCCGCGCGCCGCAGACCCTCGACCAAGCCAATCGGTTGATCGCGGTACCGGGCGGGTGGCGCGGCGGCAGCGGCCCGCGCGGCCGCCGCCTCGGCATCGCTCGCACGCTCGGCAGCATCGCCTTGGAGCTGGCGCTCACAGCGGACGGCAGCCTGGGCTGCTGTGTGATCAACGACGCCAAGATCTGGGACGTCGCGGGCGGCATCGCGCTTTGCTCGGCGGCCGGCCTGCAGGTGTCCGCCAAGAGGAAGAACGGGGACTGGCGTCCCTTCGAGCGCTTCGCCGGCAGCGATCAAGGAGCGCCGAGCGTCGACGGCCTGCGCGCTTGGCGCGAGAGGATCGTGGCGGGCGATCCCAAAGCAGTGCAGGAACTGACGCGCGGCTCCGCCCGCCGGCAAGGCCGGGTCGCCCGGCTGCGCCGGTCCCTGCTCGGCGCGCGCGCCTAAGCCGGCGCCGCGACGCGCGCTTAGTGGTTGGTCTTGAACTGCCCCCCGTCGACGAGGATGTTCTCCGCCGTCACCCAGCTCGCGGCGGGGCTGGCGATGAAGGCGACGACCCGCGCCACTTCCTCCACGGTGCCGTAGCGGCCGCTGGGAATCGTGTCGAGCACGCCGTCGTACACCGGTCTGGCTCCCTGCGCCATCTGCTGCCAAAAGCCGCCCTCGAAATCAATGGAGCCGGGGGAGATGACGTTCACGCGGATTCCCTTGGGCGCCAGCGCTTGCGCCAGCTCGTTGCCGTAGGCGATCAGCGCCGCCTTCATGGGTCCGTAGGAAAAGGGGCCGCCCATTCCCTCCCGCACGTTGCGATCGCCGACGAACCCAAACGCCTCCATCCCGGAGATGCTGGCGATCAAGACGATGCTGCCGGCAGCGCTCGCCTCCAGGGCGGGCATCGCCTCGTCGACGCCGCGCACGGCGGCCATCACGTCGATCGCGTAGTTCACGTCCCAGCCCTCTTCGCCGGGGACGCCCATACCGCTAGCGTTGTGGATGAAAATGTCGAGCCCGCCCAGCGCCTCGACCGTGGACTGCACGAAGCCGCAGATGCCGTCCGCTTCTCCGATATCGGCCTGATGCGCGACGACCCGGCCCGGCGCCTCCGCTTGCAGGGCGGCCCGGGCCTGTTCCAGCCCCTCCGCCCCCCGCGCGCAGATTCCGACGGATGCCCCTTCCGCCAAGAGCGCCGCCGCGATCGCGCGGCCGATGCCGCGACTGCCGCCCGTCACGAGCGCCTTCTTGCCAGTCAGCCCGAGGTCCATAACGCGCTCCTTACATTGCCGATATCGCCGCTGGCTGCACTGCCGCGTGGCGGGCGAGCGGAGGCTACATCAGCCGCGATCCCCACTGCCTCAACGGTAATTCCAGCTGACGACGCGCTCACGGGTGACCTGCACGTAGACGCCGTCTTCGCTCACGGAATCGGGCAACTCCGTCTCCGGCGCGCCGCGCTGGCGCGCCAAGCCGCGCGCCAGCTCCAGCCGTCTTCCGGGATCCCGAATCAGCGTGCCGCTGCCCTGCACCAGCACGCCGGTAATGTCCCCCGTCGCTTTGGCGGAGGTGACCAACACCGACACGTGCGGGTTGCGCTCAATGTTCTTGATCTTCTGCGAGCCTTCACGCATCCCCAAATACAAGTGGCCGCCCAGACGGAAGTAGCCGAGGGGCACGCTATGGGGCCTGCCATCCCTTCCAACGGTCGTGAGCACGGCCCACTCGGCGCGCCGATCGAGATAGGCGTTGACCTCGTCTTCGCTCAGCTCGCGGCGCTGCTTACGCTTGCGTGCCACTGTCGCTCCCGGCCGCCGATCGTCCGCCGCTACGATACCGGACGCGGCGAAGGGAGACGTATTCGTGCGGATCGTGCTGGGACGCAAGACAGGGGACCTCAGTGCCGACGGATTCCGCTTGCGGGCGGCGCCGTACCGCTTGACCCTGCTCGACATCGGAACCGGCGACGGCGCCTTCCCCTACCGCGTCGCAGGCGCCTATCCCGAGGTGCTCTGCATGGGGCTGGATCCAAACCGCGAAGCGCCGGCAGCGTACGCCGGCAGGGCGCGGCGCAAGCCCGCGCGCGGCGGACGCGCCAACGTGCTCTACGTGGCGGCGGCGGTTGAGGCGCCGCCGGACGCTCTCGACGCGAGCGCGGATCTCGTCACGATGAACTTCCCCTGGGCCGGCTTGCTCGCACGGATCCTCGCCGGCGACCCCGCCCTGACCGCCGCCCTGACCAAGATGGCACGCGAGCCTTGGGCCCTGCAGATCCTGCTGAACGCGGCAGCGCCGCCCCCACCCTTGGAGCGCGCGCTCGGCGTCCTGACGCCCGCGACCGTGCGTGAGCGCCTCGATCCCGCGCTGGGGTCCGTCCGGGTGACAGAGCTACCCGAGACGGCCCGCGTCGCCAGTCGTTGGGGAGGGCGGCTGATCCGCGGGAGCAGACGCCCGATCATCCGCGTTCGGGCTGACTTCGGCGCCGTCCCGCCGCAGTACGACGCCCTGCTCAATGCCGCGATCGGGCTCTAGAGAGCCGCTCCAGAGAAACGCTCCAGCGGGGAAAGCGCCTAGCGATCCGCGACGATCTTGGCGAGGTCATCCAAGATCGGGATGACCTTGTCAGCGTAGGCGCTGGGAAGGTCGAACAGGCAGCGATCGACGCCCATCTCCTCGTAGGCGTCCAGCCAGGCAGCGTCGGGACGAGTGCCGTAGAGCGTCACGCTCACGCTGCCGGGATCGCGACCAACCCTCTCGGCGCGCTCCCGCAGATCGGCGATCTCGGCCGCCAGCTCCTGAGGGGCCTTGAACAACGGCAGCCAGCCGTCCGCCCACTCCACCACCCGCTGCCGCGACCACTTGGTCCCTGCGCCGATGTAGATCGGCGGATGCGGCTGCTGCACCGGCGCCGGGCGCACCGATGTGCGTTCGACGTTCACATGCGCGCCGTGGTATTCGGCCTCCTCGCTCGCCCAGAGCGCTTTCATCGCCTCCACTCGCTCGCGGGCCACGGCCCAGCGCTGCTTGAACGGCGTCCCCAGCGCCTCCATCTCCTCCGCCAGCCAGCCGGCGCCCACCCCGAACAAGAAGCGCCCTCCGGAGAGCCGATCGATGCTGGCCACTTGCTTCGCCATCACGATCGGCTCTCGCTCAATCACGAGACAGATCGCCGTACCCACCTGGAGGGTCGTCGTCGCGGCGGCGGCCATGCTGAGGCAGACGAAGGGGTCGTAGGAGCGGAAGTACCACTCCGGCATGTCGATGCTGTTGGTGCCCGGAAAGGGCGTGACCCGTTCGGAGGGGATATGCGGATGCTCGGGCATCCAGAGCGAGTCAAAGCCCCGCTCCTCGACCGCCCGTGCCAATTCGTCCGGTGCAATCGTATGGTCCGTGATGAACATCGAACAGCCGAACTGCACGCGGGCCTCCTTTACTCCAGTCGAGTCTCCAGCCGCACTGCCCGATCATCACGACCGGGCAAGCGCGTCCTCGCTTGTACGCCACCGTATGATAGCCGCCGCGGATGCGGCGTCACGGGCAACCAAGCCGTTAGGTAAGCTTCGTCTTGAGAGCCTCGAACCGCTCTCTGGAAACGGACAGCTCGCGCAGGGCGACGGGCCGCTCGGGCTCCATCTGAATCGCGGTGGTTTGCGCATCCAAGGTGTCGCGCTCCTCGCGATAGAAGAGGCCCAGGGGGATGCGGTCGCCCCATTCGAGGCTCCGCCGGAACGCCTCGGTCCTATCGGTCGGGTCGTGCTCTTCCGCTAAGTCGTAGACGCGCTGCTTGAACCATTTGTAGGTGTATTCGACGCGGTTCCAGGTTACGCAGGGCTGGAGAATGTCGATGATGGCGTAGCCGGGATGCTCGATCGCCATGGCGATCAGGTCGCGCAACGGCTTCACGCTGCCGGAGAACCCGCGCGCGACGAAGGTCGCGCCCGCCGCCAGCGCGACGGAGATCGGATTGATCGCAAACTCCACGTTGCCCTCCGGCGTGGTGGAGGAGATGTAGCCGGGATCGGAGGTGGGGGAAGTCTGGCCCTTGGTCAGGCCGTAGGTCTGATTATTCTCGACCAGGTGTGTGAGATTGACGTTGCGCCGCATGGCGTGGAGCCAATGATTGCCCCCTTCACCCAAGCCGTCCCCGTCGCCGGTCACGGCCAGAACGGTCATCTGATGCTGCACGAGGCGGAAGCCCTGTGCGACCGGCAGCGCCCGGCCGTGGAGCGTCTGCCAACCGTTGCAGCGAATGTAATCGGGCAGCTTGGAGCCGCAGCCAATCCCCGACACCACCATCACACGATGCGGCGCGATCTCCAGCCGGACCAGCGCCTGCTGCAGCGCGGCCAGGATGCCGAAGTCACCGCAACCGGCGCACCAGGTGTTCTCTTCGGTGAAGAGCGGCTTGTAGTCGTTCAAGGTTACGGACGATGGCGCAGGCGTTACGGTGGTCATCACGCGATCTCCTCCAGCTGCTCCATGACCCAGCCGGGCGTCATGTGGCGGCCGTCGTACTTGAGGATCCTGTTCGGGATCTCGATGCCGGTCTGCGCGCGCAAGTGCCGGGCAAGCTGACCGGTGAAATTCTGCTCTACGGCGACGAGCGCCTTCGCTCGTTCCAGCGGCTCCGCTCCTCCCGCAGGGAACGGCTGTAGGTCAGTGTAGTGGATCAGATTGAAGCGGCCCTCCGAGCGGTCGACGACTTCGGTCAACACGCCCCAGGTCCCGCCCCAAGCGACCAACGAGACCGGCGCCTCGGCCGGTCCGTAGACGGTCGGGGGTTCCATCTGGGTGTGCGCGCCTTCCAGCTTGCGCATACGCTTCCGCATCATGGCGATGCGGTTCGTGGCCTCTTCGGTGATGCCGCCGAACTCGTCGTGCTCGTCGGACATGCCGTGTACCAACGCGTTCGGATGGCCGGGCACCGCGCGGGGACTGACCCCGTCTTCGCTGAAGGCATAGCGACCGTAGGGCTCGGCCAGCTCCTCAATCGCATCGTAGGTCAGCGTCTTGCCGCGATCGATCTCCGCCGCCACCGTCTCCAAATCGAGCGCGCTGGTGGGAACGGAGACGAGCGAGTTCGAGGTAAAGAGGTCGCTGAGCAGAATCACGGGACACTGGTACTGCTCGGCGAGGTTGAAACAGCGGGCCGTCCGGTAGAACCCATCGACCGCGTCCTTGAGCGCCGTAACGATCATCGGGAACTCGCCGTGGCCTGCGTGCATGGCGAAGTGAAGGTCCGGCTGCTCCGTGCGCGTGGCGAGGCCAGTGGCGGGCCCCCCGCGTTGAACCTCGACGATCACCACCGGGACCTCGTTCATTCCCGCCAGCGAGAGGTGCTCCACCATGAGTGCGAAGCCGCCGCCCGAGGATCCGGTGAGCGCGCGCACCCCACCCCAGGACGCTCCCAGCGCGAAGGCGATCGCCGCGATCTCGTCTTCCGTCTGCTGGACCACGATGCCGAGATCACGCGCGCCCGTCAGCTCTTCGAGAATGGTCGACCACGGAGTCATGGGGTAGCCGCTAACGGCCTTGCAGCCCGCCGCGATCGCTCCCAGGGCGACTGCCTGGTTGCCGTGGATCAGCATTGAGGGGCCGGCGCCGTTCCCCGCTGGAGGAGGAGGCAGCCGGTGGGGGAAGCCGTCCACCCGCTCGGCGCCCCACTCGTAACCGGCGCGCGCCACCGCCAGGTTCTCCTCGACGGCCGCCTCGCCCTTGCGGGAGAAGTTCTCGCGGATAATCTGCGCGACGGCATCGAAATCGAAGTTGGTCAGCGCCGAGGCGATGCTGAGCGCCACGGTATTGGCCATCACCTTGTCGTTGCCGACCGTCGTCGCGATCTCGATCAGAGGCGCTGGGACCGCACGAGCGCCGGCATCCGCGATCGCGCCGGCGTCGACATCGTCGCGGCCCGTGTCGTAGATGACGGCGCCGCCCGCCCGCATCTCCGGCACGTGCTGGGGCACGGAGACATCGTCGAGGGCGATAAGGATCGAGTGCTGCCGGGCATGCGCGCGGACCGGCTCGTCGGAGGCGCGCAGTTGGTAGAAGTTATGTCCTCCACGAATGCGCGATTCGTAATCCTGCGCCGCGAAAACATGGTACCCGGCACGGACATGGGCCTTGGCTAATCCCGCCCCCGACGACTCCACGCCCTGCCCGGCAGCACCTCCAATTGTGTAGGTCACTTCAGGCATAGCAACGTCCTTACGAGATTCGACAACTCACGCCCTGTCGAAAGATGGCATTGAGTGAGCCGCCCGCTGGACAGGAGCAGTATACCCATTACGGACCCGTGCCAAGGCCCCATCTTCCAACCCAAGCCGACCCAAGGCCGATCGCACCCCTACGAAGGGCTCTCTACATCAGGCAGCGGGCGGCGGGCGCTGTGCAGAGTGACGGTTCCGGCCCCCATGCGCCGAAACCGTACGTGCACCGCTCCCGCATCCGTCAGCATGCGCGCCAGCGCTTCGGCGTCGGGATAGCCATCAAGCGAACGCGACAAGTAACGATAGGCCTCATGGTCACCGCTCAGCCGGGCCGCGACTCCCGTCGCCAATTGATGGAAGAGGAAGCGGCGGGGCAGCGCGAGCGGGCCCGACGGTACATGGGTGATATCCAACGCCACCAGCCGCCCGCCCGGCCGCAGGACCCGCAACATCTCCCGTAAGCCCTGGGACAGGTCGACGAGGTTCCGCAGCAGGAAGCCACTGGTGACGGCGTCGAAGCTGGCGTCGGGGAAGGGGATCTGCAGTGCGTCGGCCTGCAAGGCCGAGGGCGGTGCTTCCCCGCGCGCCGCCGCCTTGCGACGGTCCGCTACCAACATCGGCCGCGTGAAGTCGACGCGGACCACTCGCGCCGCGCCCGCGTGTTCCAGCGCCTGTGCGAGGTCGCCCGTACCGGAGCCGAGATCCAGCACGTAGGCGCCTTCGGGCTCGGCCGCCGCTGCCGCGGCATGCCGCCAGCGTCCGTCCAGCCCGATGGTCATGCAGCGGTTCATGCGGTCGTACCACGGGACGAGACGCCCGAACATCGCTTGGATCGCGACTGCCCGCTCGCGATCGGGTTCGGGAAGCGTCGGATGTCGAGTGGTCATCGCACCGCCCACGCGCTCCAGCGGTCGCGCGCCCTCTCTCGCACACGCTTGTGAGCCGTTGCCGCGCTTTGCTAGCGTAGCCGAAACCGACCACCGAGTCGGTTTTCGCTCCGCGAGGCGCCATGGTCGGGAAACAAGCGCGAGCACGCGACCGCAAGCAACGCATCCTCGAAGCCGCCGCCGATGTTTTCGCGCAGCGCGGCTACGGCGACGCAGGGGTCGACGAGATCGCGACGGCGGCGGGCACCTCGAAGGGCGGGCTCTATTTCCACTTCTCCGGGAAGGAAGCGCTACTGATCGCACTCCTTGATCATACGAGCCGGCTGCTGATGAGCCGCGTTCGCGCGGCGCTCGACGAACAGGAGGAACCGGTGGACAGAGCGGCGGCGGCGCTGCTGACGCTGCTGCACACGCTCGGGAAGCACCGCTCCTTGGCGCGCGTGTTCGCGGTCGAGGCGCTGGGTGCCGGGCCCAAGCTCAACCGTCGCATCCTCGAGCTGCAGCGGAGCTTTGAGGCGATCATCGAAGAGCAGCTCGATGAAGCGATCGCGCGCGGCGCGATCGCGCCGGTGGAGACACGCGTCACCGCCCAAGCCTGGGTGGGAATCCTCCACGCCGTGCTCATGCGCTGGTTACTGGACCCCCAGGCCCGGCCCATGGACGAACTCTTCCCCATTTTACGCCGGCTCCTGCTGCAGAGCGTGGGCCTCAGCGTCGATAGATCGACAGAACTCGCAGGGACGATCCGATGACAACCACGCAACCACGTTCGATCGCTTGGCAACCCCAACACGACGGCTACAACGACATCCTTTATGAAAGCGCAGCGGGGATCAGCAAGATCACGATCAACCGGCCCGAAGTGCGCAACGCGTTCCGGCCCCGAACGCTGGCGGAGCTCCGCGACGCGTTCACGCGCGCCCATTTGGATCCCGAGACCGGTGTCATCATCCTCACGGGCGCGGGGGACCGTGCCTTCTGCTCCGGCGGCGACCAGCGCATCCGGGGTGACGGCGGCTACCTGGACGACGCGGGCACGCCGGAGCTGAGCGTTTTACAGCTGCAGCGCCAAATTCGCACGATCCCCAAGCCCGTGATCGCCATGGTGGCGGGTTACGCGATCGGCGGCGGCCACGTCCTGCACATCGTCTGCGACCTCACGATCGCGGCAGACAACGCCGTCTTCGGCCAAACGGGACCCAAGGTCGGCTCGTTCGATGGGGGCTTCGGATCCACCCAGCTGGCCCGCATCGTGGGGCACAAGAAGGCGCGGGAGATCTGGTACCTCTGTCGCCAGTACTCGGCCCAAGAGGCACTGGAGATGGGGCTGGTCAACACCGTCGTTCCCCTGGCGCGCTTGGAAGAGGAAACCGTGGCTTGGTGCCAGGAGATTCTGGAGAAAAGCCCGATCGCGATCCGCATGCTCAAAGCCTCGTTCAACGCGGACACGGACGGGCTCGTCGGGATCCAGCAGCTCGCAGGCGACTCCACCCTGCTCTATTACCTCACCGATGAGGCGAAGGAAGGCCAGCGCGCGTTCCTAGAGAAGCGCAAGCCGGACTTCTCCAAGTTCCCCCGCCTCCCCTAAGCCGCGTGTCTCGAGAAGAGCAGGCGTTACCGGTCCTTCCGGCCTGGCGCATCTGGATGCGGGCCATTCGGCCCGCCACCTTGACCGCGGCCGTTGCGCCGGTCCTCGTGGGCACCGCCGCCGCCAGCCCCATCGTACCGCTGCGCGAGCTCCCCTTCGTGGCCGCGCTGGGAGCCGCCGTTCTCCTGCAGATCGGCGCCAACTTCGCCAACGACTTGGCCGACTTCGAGCGCGGAGCCGACCGGGAGGACCGCATCGGCCCTCCTCGGGTCGTACAGAGCGGGCTGGTACCGCCGCTGGCCATGCGCTGGGCGACCGCGATCGTGCTGGGCGCGGCCGCGCTGATCGGCGTCTACCTGATCACCGTGGCGGGCTGGCCGATCCTGGTGCTGGGCGCGGCCGCGATCGCCGCTGCGATCGCCTACACGGGCGGGCCCTGGCCTTTCGGATACCACGGCTTAGGCGACGTGTTCGTCTTCGTGTTCTTCGGTCTTGCCGCGGTGGCCGGAAGCTACTTCCTGCAAACCGAGATGCTCTCCGCTCCCGCCTTCGCCGCGGCGATCCCCGTGGGGATGACCGTGACCGCGATCCTCGTCGTCAACAACCTTCGCGACATCGCGGGGGATCGCCGCAGCGGCAAGCGCACGCTGGCGGTCATGATCGGCGCCCGAGCGACCCGTGCGCAGTATCTGCTGCTTGTCGGTCTGCCCTACGCGCTTGTGACGGCCTTCGCCGCCGCCGGCCTGCTGCCCTGGTGGGCGCTGCTGGTTTGGGCGAGCGCACCGCTCGCCCTACACCTCGGCGGACGTATCGCCGCCCGCACCGAGGGACGTGCCCTGACCCCGCTCCTCAAGCAAACGGGGCAGCTACATCTGCTTTTCGGATTGCTGTTGGCGGCGAGTTTCCTGGTCTAGGCGTCGCGCGCAGGGGCGAGGTCGGTTTCCGATTCAGCAGGCTCCTGCTCAGCCAGCGTGAACCGCAGCAGTGTGTATCCCAGAACCGCCGCCACGAGGGAGGCCGCGAAGATCCCGATCTTCGCGTTCGTGATGAGCTGATCCGAATCGAAGGACAGGGTCGCAAGGAAGATCGCCACGGTGAAGCCGATCCCTCCCAGCAACGCGACTCCGCTGATCTGGAGCCATGTGACACCGCGCGGCAGCGTTGCCAGCCCCAAACGCACGGCCAGGAACGCGGCCCCCGTGATTCCCACGAGCTTCCCCACCACCAAGCCCACACCTGCTCCCCAGAACACGGAACTGTCTAGGGCATCGGAGAGTGCGCCCCCTCCGAGCTCGATATCGGCGTTGGCCATTGCGAAAATTGGGACGATCACGAAGCTGGTCCAGGGCAAGAGCATGTGCACGACCCGATCCAACGGCGACTCCGACTCGCGCGCCAGCTCTTCAATGTCGCTCAGCGCGGCATCCGTCTGATCGTGACTCTCTCTCTTGTCGCTCAACGCCATCCCTTTCTCGAACCGCTCGCGGTAGCGTGCCAGCGACTCCAGGAACCGCTCCCGCGCGTACGGTGCGCCCGCAGGAGCCGCGAGGCCCATGGCCACGCCGGCGATCGTGGCGTGTACTCCGGATTCATGCGTGGCGAGCCAGAGCGCCGCACCGACCACGAAAGGAGCGCCGATCGCCCGTATCTGCACTCGATGCATCACGAACACCAGAGCCAACAGCGCCAGTGCGATCCCAAAGGCAACGACGTTAATTTCCTCTGTGAAGAAGACGGCGATCACAACGATGCCCCCCACATCGTCGGCAACCGCTAGGGCAAGCAAGAAGATCTTCAGCGAGAGCGGGACGCGCCGGCCCAAGAGTGACAAAACGCCGAGGGCGAAGGCGATGTCCGTAGCGACCGGGATCGCCCAGCCATTGATCCCGTCCCCGCCCATGTTGAACCCAACGTAGATCGCCACCGGCACAATCATGCCGCCCACCGCCGAAATGACCGGCAGCGCCGCGCGGCGCCGGTCCGAGAGCTCGCCATGCGCGAACTCACGCTTGATCTCCAGAGAGACCACCAAGAAAAAGAAGGCCATGAGCAGGTCGTTGACCCACTCAGTCAAGGTCAGGTCGAGGTGGACGATGGAGAGATCCACCGAGAGATGGGTTCCCCAAAAGCTATGGTACGAGGCATCGGCGAGGTTGACCCAGATCAGCCCAACCAGCGCCGCCGCCACCAAAGCCAGGCCGCCCGCGGCCTCAACGCGCATGAAGCGGGTCACTGGTTGCACGGCGATCCGCGCGAGGACGTGGTCGCTCTCTTGCCAAGTAACGCGATCCTCAGGCCTGGTCACGTACGGTCTCCACAGACGAGCGTAATTTCCACCGGCGCGCGCCCACCACTCTCACGCTCACTCTGTAGCGTAAAAGCGCTCGCGGACAGCGTCATCAAGAGCTGACAGCGCGCCGCCCATCTAGGGCGCGGTCACCCGGCTGCGCTGCCGCTCGGCCGCCGCCACCATGTGTGTCAGGCTGGGGCGCACTTCGTCCCAATTGCGAGTCTTGAGCCCGCAGTCCGGATTAATCCAGAGTTGATCGGCGGCGAGGACGTCCAAGGCGTAGTCGATCAGCGTTTCCACACTCTTTTGGCTCGGCACGCGCGGGGAGTGGATATCGTAGACGCCCGGTCCGATCTGGTTGGGGTAGCGGAAGCGCGCGAAGCCCTCCAAGAGCTCCATCTGCGATCGTGACGCCTCGATCGAGATCACGTCGGCGTCCATCCGCGCAATCGCCTCCAGGATATCGTTGAACTCCGCATAACACATGTGCGTATGGATCTGCGTCTCATCATGAACGCCGGCCGCCGCCAGCCGAAAGCTCGCAACTGCCCACTCGAGGTAAGCGTCCCATTCCACGCGCCGCAATGGCAGCCCCTCACGCAGCGCGGGCTCGTCGATCTGGATGACCCGGATACCGGCGGCTTCCAGATCCCGCACTTCGTCGCGGATCGCGAGGGCGATCTGTCCAGCCGTGTCACGACGCGGCTGATCGTCGCGGACAAACGACCACTGCAGGATGGTGATCGGTCCCGTCAGCATGCCTTTCACGGGCCGATCGGTCAGCGACTGCGCGTACCGCGCCCACCGCACCGTCATCGGCTCCGGCCGCGAAACGTCACCATAGATGATCGGCGGTCGCGCACAGCGCGACCCGTAGCTTTGGACCCAGCCGTGTTTCGTGACCGCCACGCCGGCCAAGCGCTCACCGAAGTACTCGACCATGTCGGTACGCTCGGGCTCCCCGTGCACGAGGACGTCCAACCCCACTTCTTCCTGGAAGCGTACGACGCGCTCGATCTCGGATTCCAAGAAGCCGTCGTATTCCGCAGCGCTCAGGCGCCCGGCTTTGAACGCGGCGCGGGTCTTCCGCACCGCGCCGGTCTGCGGGAACGATCCGATCGTGGTCGTGGGGAGCAGGGGCAGCCGTAGCCGCGCCTGCTGCGCGGCGTGGCGCTGCGCAAAGGCAGTCGCCCGGCGCTGCATGGCCTCATCCACCGAACCCATCCGGGCCGCAACCGCAGGATCGTGGACCCGGCTGGAGGCGCGGCGGCTGGCCAGCGCGGCGCGGCGCGCCTCCAGCTCCGCCGCTACCGCTGCTTCATCGACCAGGGCGCGCGCGAGCAGCGCGATCTCGTCGACCTTTTGCCGCGCGAAAGCCAACCACGAGTGCAGTTCCTCGTCCAGCTCCGTTTCGAGCCCAAGGTCGACAGGCGTATGCAAGAGCGAACACGACGGCCCGATCATCACCCGCTGGGGTCCAACAGACTCCAGCACCGCGCGCGCCGTTCCCAACGCCGCGTCGAGATCCGTACGCCAAACGTTGCGGCCATCGACGAGCCCCAGGGAGAGCGTGCGTGCATCGGGAACTGCGGCCAACGTGCGCTGCACGAGCCGCCCTGTATGGGAAGCGCGCGTGAGGTCCAGATGCAATCCCGCCACCGGCAACCCCAGCGCCGTTTCGAGGTTGTCACCAGGGTCGCCGAAGTATGTTGCGAGGAGAAGCTTGAGTGACGGGCCGGCGGCGCTGAGGCGTGCGTAGGCCTGGGCGTAGGCAGCACGTGCCCGCGCGCTGAGGTCCAGCACCAGCATCGGTTCGTCAACCTGCACCCACGTGGCACCGGCTTCGGCCAGCTGGCGCAGTACTTGCTCATAGACGGGGAGCGCTTGGTCAAGCAGATCGAGCGGTTCGATCCCGGCGTGCCGTGACTTCCCCAGAAGCAGAAACGACACGGGACCCAGGAGTTTGGGCCGCGTCTCGATCCCGAGCGCTTTCGCCTCGCGATACTCATCGATCGCTTTGCTGGAGGCGAGCCGCAAGATCATCCCCGGCTCGAATTCCGGCACGATGTAGTGGTAGTTCGTATCGAACCACTTCGTCATCTCCATCGCCGGCGTATCGGGCCCGCCGCGCGCCATGGCGAAATAGGTGTCGCGATCGACCATTGAGCCGTTCCATCCGAACCGCGAGGGGACTGCACCGAGCATCGCCGCCGTATCCAGCACGTGGTCGTACAAGGAAAAGTCATTGGAAGGGATCTGGTCGATCCCAGCGGCCTGCTGCAACTCCCAGCTAGCGCGGCGCAGGGTCGCGCTCGCGGCGTCCAGTGCCGCCGCGTCGCTCCGCCCGCCCCAGAAGCTCTCGAGCGCTTTCTTCAGCTCGCGTCCGGGTCCGATACGCGGGTAGCCGAGATTACTAGCGGTGACCATATGCGTCCTTGCCGATCGTTAGTCGAGATCAACCTCTGGCAGCACGGCACCAGTATGCAGTCCGACGGGAGGACCGCCTAGCGGCGGATGCCGGAAGAGGCAACCCGGCTAACAGAACTGGAGCGACCCGTAGGGAGCAGACCGGCCCCGTGCAAGGAGCGTCGCCGGCTATCCCCCGGCAGCGGCTCGCACCGCCGCGCCCCAGCGCGACTCCAGGTCGGAGGCGCGAACGGTCTCCAGGATGTAGTCCCCGAACTGCCGCGAGGTGGCGCCCGTATCGCGACCGGTCATCTTGAGCTTCGCTTCGTATTGCCCGCAGAGGTCCAACGCTTTGCCCAAGCGCTCGCCGAGCTCTCGATAGCCAATGTGCGACAGCATCATCGCCCCGGCCCGCACCATGGAGGACGGATCCGCATACTGGGCCCGCCCCTCCCGCACCATGCGCGGGGCGGAGCCGTGAATCGCCTCGAACATCGCGTAGCGCTTGCCGATATTGGCGCTGCCGGCCGTCCCCACACCACCCTGAAATTCAGCCGCCTCATCGGTCAGGATATCGCCGTAGAGGTTGGGCAAAGCCAGGACTTGGAAATCGCGCCGGCGCTTCGGATCGACGAGCTTGGCGGTCATGATGTCGATATACCAGCCCTCCCATTCGATCCCGGGGTAGTCTTTCGCCACCTCCCGTGCGGTGTCCAAGAACGTGCCGTCGGTCGTCTTGACGACGTTCGCCTTCGTGACGATCGTCAGCCGGTCCTTGCCGTTCCTCTTGGCAAAGTCGAAGGCCGCGCGAATGATCCGGTCGCTACCGGGCTTGGTGATCATCTTGAAGTCGACGGCGAGGTCGCCGATCGTCACCCCCTGGCTGCCAACCGCGTAGAGGTCCTCCGTGTTCTCCCGGAAGAAGGTCCAGTCGATTCCCTCAGCCGGCACGCGGACGGGCCGCACATTGGCGAAGAGGTCCAGCTCCTTGCGCATCGCGACGTTCGCGCTCTCGATGTTGGGCCAGGCATCGCCCTGCTCCGGCGTGGTCGTGGGGCCTTTGAGTGTGACGTGGCACTCGCGGATCTCTTCCAAGACGGCCGCGGGAATCGCAGCTCTCTCTTCAGCGCGCCGCTCAATGGTGAGGCCGTCGATAGTGCGGAATACGACCTTGCCGGAGGAGACCTGGTCCGAGAGAAGATCCTCCAAGATGCGCTGCGCCTCGTGAGAGATCGCCGGGCCGATCCCGTCGCCTCCCAGAACCCCAATGACGATCTGATCCAGTGCCTGGTAGTCGATCCAGTCGGCTTCCTTTTTGATGCGCTCTATCCGCGCCAACTGTGCATTGACTAGCTGTCCGAAATGCTCCGTCGCTTCCTCCACGGACCTCGCTTGCAGCACAGCCGCCTCCGAACACTGGAATGACTCTCGCTTGCGCGGCGGGACAGGAACCCTCGACGCGAGAGGGAGTCTAGCGGCCTACCGTGAGCCGTCCAGTCCCAGATGTCGCAGGAAGGCCTCGGGGTTCGGTTCACGATCCAGGAAGTCGCGGACCAGCGCATCGCCGTCCACCGACCCGCCACGCTCCAAAATGAGACGGCGATAATCCTGCCCCACGCCGGGATCGCGCAGGCCCGTCTCCTCGAAGCGCGTGAACATGTCGTCGCCGTAGACCCGCGACCAGAGATAGCTGTAGTAGCCGGCATCGTAGCCGAAGAGATGTCCGAAGCCTGCTTGGACGTGGGTCCCGCTCGGGAAGGCGAAGCCAGTGATCGGGTGCAGCTCCTCGGCGATCCGATCCGTGTCCTTGCCTGCGCCCGCTTCGTGATAGGCGAGATCGAGCCGCGAGAAGTAGATCTGGCGCAGGGTAGCGATACCGCTGCTCAGGTTGCGCGCCTCGACCATCCGCTCAACCAGCTGGGCAGGTAGCGGATCCCCGCTGCGATGATGCCGCGAAAACGATCGCAGGACCTCCGGCGACCAGCACCAGTGCTCCAGCATCTGCGAGGGCGCTTCCACGAAGTCTCGCTCGACCTGTGTTCCCGCGAAGGAGGGATGCGGCACTTGCGTGAGGGTCTGATGCAGGATGTGCCCGAATTCGTGAAACAGCGTCACGACTTCGGAATGCCGTAGCAGCGACGGCGTTGAAGCCGTGGGCTTCGTGAAGTTCGCGACGATCGCGCTGATCGGGCGCTGATATGTGCCCTCCGGCAACGTGCGGCCGCCGCGCAGACTGAAGGCAGCGGCGTGGCCGTACTTATCGGGGCGGGGGAAGAGGTCCAGATAGAAGTGCGCGAGGCCGCGCCCATCACGTGCGTTGACAACCTCGAACAGCTGTACGTCCGTGTCCCACGCGTTCGCGTCGGTTTGCGCGAGAAAGCGCACGCCGAGCAACTCCTCGCAGATCCGGAAGAGCCCGCTGAGCGTGGCATCCAACGGAAAGTACTCCGCGACCTCAAACGGATCGACGTGGTACTGCTCGCGCAGGATCCGTTGCGTGTAGTAACGCCAATCCCACAGCTCGATCGGCTGCCCACCGCCGCGCGCGCTGCGCAGCGCCCGCATGTCTTGTTCCGCCTTCGGGCGTACGCGCCGCTCTAGATCCACGAGGAACGCGCGGACCGCCGGCGCCGTCTTCGCAACGCGCAGCTCAATCACGTAGTCGGCCCAGGAAGGGTAATCGAGCGCTGTAGCGATCTCGTGCCGCAGGTCGATCGCCTCGGCCAGGACCGGCAGGTTCGTGTCCGCTGCCTTGCTGTGGTTCTTGCGGAAGAGCTCCTCACGTACGGCAGCGTCATCTGCGGAATCCAGAACCGGATGCAGCTCCGGATAATCAAGCGATACACGATAGCGCGTCCCGCCTGCCTGCTCCCTGCCGCGCAGCCCCTTGACGAACGTATCGGGCAATCCGGCGAGCTGCTCCCTGGTGAGCCAGAGACCATCGTCGTATTCGTCGATGTTGCGGCGGAAGCTGATCCCCAGCGTTACCAGTCGCTCTTTGCTCTCCTGGACGCGCTTGCGCGCCGCTGCCGGAAGCCCCAGCCCATTGCGGCGAAAGTCGCGCAGGGTGTGCTCCAGCAGCCGCGCCTCCACCCCCTCCAGCGCCTGGGCCTGCGCTGTCCGCGAGAACGCCAGCACCGATCGGTAGAGCTCCTCGCGGAACCCGAGCGCGCTGCCGTACTGGTCCAGGCGCTCTTCTTGCTCCCGTGCCGTGTCACGCAAGGCCGCGTCGCTTGCCACTTGCGCCAAGAAGGCGTAGCGGCCGCCAGCCTGGCGCAGCAGATCCGCGATCTCCTCCATGGGAAGGAGGGTGTTGGCGAAAGTCCGTCGGGCCGTCCGGGAGGGCAGCAATCTCCGCGACGAGCGCCTCCGCCCGCCGCACAGCCGCGTCACAGCCATCACGGATCGTCTCCGGCGTAACCGTGGAGTAGTTGAACAGTGCCTCGGTCATGCAGCCCGCGCCCTACCGCTGAAGGTCGTACGCCTCCCAAGAGTCGGCGCCCGCATCGTAACGATCTTGGATCTTTTGCATGATCTCAATGGTGCGCGGCCGCATCATCGAGTTGAAAATATAGTTCTCGATGCGGCAGGCGTCCTCGAAGTGCATGTCCCAAGCCTGCAGCAGGCCACGCTTACAGGCCTGCAGCGACCAGGGCGGCCGGGTCGCGATCAGTGCGCCCCAGGCGATCGCGTCCGCGCGCAGATCGTCGTCGTCGAAGACCTTGTTCACCAAGCCGAGGGTGTGCAGCTCCTCGGCGGTCATCGGCTCACCGGCCAGCAAGATCTCCATCGCCTTGGACTGCCCCACGAGCCGGGAGAGGCGGACCGTGCCGCCACCTCCCGGGATCACCCCGAGAATGCTCTCAACCTGACAATAGGTTGCGCTCCGCCCCGCCACGCGCAGATTACAGGCCCAGCTCAACTCAGCGCCGCCGCCCCAGGCCTGCGCGTGATTCACCGAGATCGAGATGAGCGGTCCACGCTCCAACTCGTTCGTCAGGCGACGCCAGAGGCGCGGATCGCCGCTCGGCTTGCCGCCCTCATAGGCGTTCAAGACGTCCGGCAGCCAGGCGTGGGCCATGAAGTAACCGGGCACGTCCGAGGCGAGCAGCAGCACGCGCGCGCCAGCGGCCTTGACCTCCTCGACCCCTTCTTCGACCCGCGCCAGCAGCTCATACGAGCCGAAGTTCTTCGGCGGATCATCCATCAACACCATGCCTACGCCATCAGCGGGGAACGACACGTGGGCAGCAGCTGACACGGCCAAGTCCTTTCATTCAGGCGCCGCGCGCACCGGTCGCCACGCGGGCTTCCAGAGGCTAACAGCGCCTCCAACAGCGCGGCAATCGGCGCGAGGATGGCGAATCAACCGCGATCGGGCAGCGGCAAGGTCTCGACTTCCGGCGCGACGCGCTGGAACAAATCCACCGTCGAAGGGTGACAGGTGAACACCAGCACTTGGTTGGAGCGCGCCAGCTGGCGCAGCGCACCCGCAGCCCGCTCGGCTCGCTCGGGATCGAAGTTCACCAGGATATCGTCGACGATCACCGGTAGCCGCGCCGAGTGGCTGGCGAACTCTTCGATCAATCCGAAGCGCAGCGACAGATAGAGTTGCTCCTGCGTCCCCCGGCTCAGCTCGGCGGGAGTCTTGCGATCGCCGTCGGCTTGGATGATCTCGATCTGCTGTTGGTCCAAGGGCGCGTTGAGCCGCGGATAGCGTCCCCCCGTAATCCGTCCAAAGTACTCCTCCGCTCGCCGCACCACTTCCGGCTGACGCTCCTCTTCATAGCGACGGCGCGCCTGCTCCAGGAGCGCCTTGGCAAGCGTGAGCGTCGCCCATTCGCGCGCCTGCGCGGCCAGCTCCGTCTGCAGCGCCTCGCGATCCTGGCGCAACTCGGCCGCACTGATGTCGTGCTCCAGAGTTGTGAGCTGCTGCTGTAGCTCGCCCAGACGGGCGATGAGCCGGTCGCGGCGTTCCTCTTGATCGGCGAGACGATCCGCCGTGCGCTGCCTGTTCCGCTGCAGACTGTCGAGGTCGGATGCTTCCAGCGTGGCCCGGAATTCCTCGAACGCTTGGCCGGGGCCGCTTCGGCGCACCAGCCCGGCGATGCACTCCCGAGCTTGCGGCTCCAGCTCCGCGCGGCGCGCTTGCTGCGCGGCCAGACGCCGGTACTCGACCGGGTCGTCCACGCCCGCCGAGGCAAGGAGGTGCTGGAGCGCCTCTTCTGCGTGCTTCTGTTCGGCGGTCACATCCGCGAGGCGACGGCGAGCGACCTTCACCTGTGCGGCCAAGCGCTCCTTCTCTTCCTTCGCCTCGCGACTTGCGTCGAACGCGGCGATCAGCGCATCGACTGCGGGTCCGAGCTGCGCCGGCGTCTGGTAGCGCGCCTCCCCGCGCTGTTCGAGCAGCGGCTCGGCCAGGCCGCAGAACTCCTCCACGTCATGCTCGATCGCGGCCAAGCGCCGCCGACGGTCGGCAAGCTGCCGCAGCTTGGCACGAACCGTGTCGAGCCGCCCGAACAGTTCGGTCACCTCGTCCGGCTGCATCGTCTCCGCCAGCTCCCGTGAATCCAGCCACAGGATCCAGGCACGCCGAGCCGCCTCAGCGGAGGCATCCGCCTCCTTCGCAGCCGTCCGTGCCCGTTCCACGTCCTGCTGCGCCAACCGCACCTGCCGCTCGACCGCGCGGAGATCACCCTCATGCTCCAGCCGCATGTCGAGCACCTTCTGCGCCGCGTCGAGCCCTTCTTTCGCCTCGGCGACGTCGCTCTCCGACGCCGCCTCTCCCAACGCCGCCTCCGCCGCGCGCTCCGGCAAACGCGCTTCGATCGCCTGTACTGCCTGCGCCGCCGCCTCCGCTCGTTCCTTCTGGGCGCGGATCGCCTTGTCGAACTGCTTCCAGGCCAGCGGCACGGGAGCCTTGCGCGCCCGCAGCGCCAGGAAGATCGCCGTCGCCGCGAGCAAGCCCGCCGCGACGAGGCCGAAAATCAAGCCGGTCCCGCCCGCCAGGACGCCGCCTGCGAGGGCAAGCGTCCCGACCGCGGCCGTCGCCCCAGCCCCGATCCACTCCGTTCGCTGCCAGAAGGGCAGCGGCTGCGCTTCCGGCCGCTGCGTCTGCAACTCACCGAGGCGCGCGTGCTCCTGATCGCGAAGCGTCCGCGCCGCATCCAGGCTCACCAACTCGTCACGAAGGCGGTTCACCGCAGCGCGACGGGCTCCCAGCGTCTCTGCGTCCAGGATCGGGTCGGGGATCTCGTGCAGCGCCTCTCGTACCGCGTCCAGGCGGGCCGACTCGTCGCGGAGACGCCGGTCCGCGCTCGCACAAGCGATCTCGGCATCCCGCTGCGACTGCAGCGCGCCATTGTAGGCCGCGCCGACCTCCGCCAGCTCCTTGCGCACGGGTGCCGATGTGTCGAACCGCTCGACGCGATCGGCGTTCCAAGCGCGTCCCAAGGCGCCCACATCCTGCGCCACTTCCTGCTCAAGGCTCTGCCGTTCCGCTCGACCCGCCGGCAATTCGTCCAGAGCGGTAGTGAAAGAGTCCCGCTTGCGGCGGAGCGTCTCGATCTCTGCCGCAGTCTCCAGGAGCGCCGCATCGAACTTGATCGCCGCAGCAGCGCTGCGGCAACGCGCCAGCTCCGTCCGTTCTCTCTCAAACCGTGCGGAGACCTCCGCCAAGCTCGCCTCGGCATTCTCCAAGCGAGTCGTCGCGTCGCTGGGAAACTCGGGTCGCGGGGCGATGCGTTCCAGCTCGCGCTCCACCTCCCGCAGAGTCACCCAGTCCGACCAGGCGTCGTGGAGCCGCACCGCGCGGACACTCTCGTGTTGCGCGCGCGTGCGCGCGGCATCCGCTTTCGCCAGCGCCCGTTCGGCCGTTTCGCGCTCCGCCCGCAGCTTGCCGTACTGGCCCGCCGCTGCTGCTGACGCCGCCAGCTTTT
Source organism: Dehalococcoidia bacterium (assembly GCA_963663895.2). Taxonomy (GTDB): domain Bacteria; phylum Chloroflexota; class Dehalococcoidia; order Bin125; family Bin125; genus JAPOXK01. Next base: position 716,815 of record CAXXRD010000001.1, read on the forward strand.
CCTCCACCGAGGCCAGCCCGGCCAGCACCTGCGCGACGGGCTGCTTTCTTCCGTTCGGCCGGTAGATCTTCAGACAGGATGCATCAAACTGGGCCAGCGCCTGCGTCAATCCGGCCGCGCCCACTCCCGCGCTGTAAATGCTGTCCGTTACGCCAGCCTCCTGCAGCGCCGTGACATCGCGCAACTGGTCCAAGTCGAAGGCGAACACGTTCTTAAACAGGAGCGCCGAGGCATGTCCAAGCATGCGCTGAAGCGTTGCCGGATCCACGCGCCGACCGCGCTCGGCGCTGACGGTCAGCGTGCCGCTGCCGCGTCCGGCGAACCGCTCGATCACGTAGGCGCGTTCCTCATCGTCCAGCACGTGCAAGCGCCCGCCGTGCCGTCCGCCTGCGAGTGGCGGGAAGCGGCGGTCGCGCTCGCGCACGGGGAAGCCGAAAAGCATGGTGCGGATGAACTCGAGCAGCGTCGACTTGCCCGCCTCGTTGGGCCCGTGAATCACCGTCAGCCGACCCGAGAGATCCGCCCCGTCGGCCGGGAGATCGACGTCACCGAAATGGCCAAAGCCCGTGAGGTGCAGATGCCGGAGCTTCATGGCGCCGAACGCTCCGTCGCTCCACTGCCGTCCTCCGCCGCCAACAATGCTTCCACGCAGCGCTCCTCGGCGCGATCCACAAGCTGCAGCAGCTCCGCGTCGCTCACCGGATCCTGTCCCAAGTAGCGGCGGGGCTTGCCCTGCTCATAGAGCGACGCCAGCGGCTCCCGGAGCCACGCGGGCGGGGTCTCCTCTGCTTGGATCTCATCCACCAAGCGCAGGATGTCCGCTAGAAAATCCTGTGCCTGCCTGCGCTCCGCGCGGTCGAACGGCGGCGCCGTTTCCACCTCCACGGCGGCGCACCAGACAAACGGGTCGCGGCCGCGCAGCGAGTCGTTCAGCCGTGCGCGCAAGTCCTCAGCCGTGTCGCCCCGTCGCAGCGGGTAGTGCAGCGCGCCCCGACCGACCAGCCGCACAACGACGACCGCGTGCCGGTCCGCCGTAGCGATCCCATCGAGGCGCTCGTCCAAGCCCTCCAGTAGCTGTTGCTCGCCGGAGAGTTCGGCGATGTTGAGGACGATCGTCTCCCAACGCACGACATCGACATCACGAAACTGCACCTGCGCCTGCCGATCGTTGCCAATATCGACCAAGGCAACGCCCCGCGCGCCGCTCTCCCGGCGATGACGGCCCTGCGGGTTGCCCGGGTAGACCACGACGGGATCGTGCTCGCGCAGCACACGGCGCGTATGCACATGACCGAGTGCCCAGTAGTCCATGCCGGATCGTTCCAGATCTTCGACGGTGCAGGGCGCGTAGGGCGCGTGCCCGCTATCGCTCCCGACGTTGGCGTGCAGCAGGCCGATCGCGTACAGGTGGCGGGCGTCGCGCTGAAAGCGGCGCGCCAGGTTCTCGTACACGTCTTGCTGCGGGAAGCTGACGCCGTAGACCACGACGGCATCCGGTTCGTTGGGATCGAGCGGCACCGCCTCCACTTCGGACCCAAAGCGCTGGCAGCCTTCGGGCATGTCGATCTGCGCCTCCCAGCCGTCCAGGGGGTCGTGATTGCCATGGCACACGAAGGAGCGAATGCCAGCGTCCGCGAGGCGCTGTAAGCCGTCACGGAAGCGCAGCTGGGCGCGCAAGCTGCGGTCGCGTGCGTCGTAGATGTCGCCGGCGACGAGCAGCGCGTCGACTTTCTCCGCCAAGCAAAGGTCGATGATCTTGTCGTAGGCCACGAAAGTGGCCTCACGCAGTTCGGCCCCAATCGCAGGCTCCACTTCACGCAAGCCGCGGAAAGGGCTGTCGAGGTGCAGATCGGCGGCATGGACGAAGCGGACGATAGCCATTGTCCGTCAGTCACCGCGGACGACGAGGCCGCCCGCATCCCGCCCAGCCATATCCAATATAGGGGGACCGTCCGTCTCAGCGAAACCTGCCCTGCCGTTTTTTGGAGAGACCGCGCGCACAGTGCCTAGTAGAGAGCAGTGCCTAGTAGAATCGCGTTCGCGCCGCAGGAGGACAGTGACCGACCTCGATTTTGCCAGCGCCGGAGAACTCAGCGGCCTCATCCGCAGGCGAGCGATCTCGCCCACCGAGCTCCTCGACCACGCGCTTGATCGGATCGCGGCGCTCAATCCCACCCTCAACGCCTTCGTCGCCCTCGACGCCGAGGCGGCCCGCGCCGAGGCGGCCCGCCAAACGGAGCGGTTGGCCCGCAGCGAGGAATTGGGTCCCTTGGGCGGTCTCCCACTCGGGGTCAAGGATTTAGAGAATGCCGCCGGCTTCCCCACGACCTGCGGATCACGGGTGCTCAAAGATCACTACCCCCAAGGGGACGACGTGCACGTCGCGCGGCTGCGCGCGGCCGGCGCGATCGTCGTCGGCAAGACCAACACGCCCGAGTTCGGCTACGCCGCCTTCTCGAGCAACGACCTCTTCGGGGCATCGCGCAATCCCTGGAACCCGGAGCGCACACCCGGCGGCTCCAGCGGGGGGTCGGCGGCAGCGCTCGCGGGCGGCCTCGTGCCTCTCGCCACCGCTTCCGACGGCGGTGGATCGATCCGTATTCCCGCGGCCTACACGGGACTCTACGGACTCAAGACATCGTTTGGCCGGGTGCCCATCGGGCCGCGCGCGATGCAGCCGTGGATGAACATCAGCGTCTATGGGCCGCTCACCCGCTCGGTCCGCGATGCCGCGCTCTACCTGGATCAGGTCGCCGGGCCGCACGGCTCCGATCCCATGTCGTTGCCGCCGCCGGCAGAGCCGTACATGAAGGCGCTCGACCGGCCGCTACCCCAGCTGCGTATCGCCTACAACCGCACGCTCGGTCAGGCGGATGTCCCAGCGGACATCATGCGCGAAGTGGAGGCCAGCGTGCAGGTCTTTCGCGACCTTGGACACACCGTCATCGATAACGACGACACCATCCCACAGACGGCGGAGCACTGGATCCGCATGTTCGGTTTCCAGTCGCTGGCACTTCTATGGGATGAGTACGGCGACCGTCATCATGAGTTCACCGCCGACTTCGTCCGCTGCCTGGACGCCTCCTTGGACGTGAACGCTACGGATTTCCGAGCGTTCTACCAGGCACGCGGGCAGATCCAACGCTGGACCTGGGAGCTCTTCGAGCAGTATGACTTGCTGCTGACGCCCACGCTTGCTTCGGAGGCGTTCGTCGCCGAGGGGCCGACGCCCCTACAGAAGGACGGTGCCCCGCACGACCCGATCGTCTTCACCTACCCGTTCAACTTCACCGGCCATCCCGCCGCTTCGGTGCGGGCGGGGTTCAGCGATGCGGGCTTGCCTTGCGGACTGCAAATCGTCGGACCGCGGCATCGCGACGATCTCGTGCTCCAGGCCTCGTACGCGTACGAGCGGGCGCGGCCCTGGCACGGTCGTTGGCCCTCGTTGTCCGAGCGGGACTAGCGGCTCGCAGCGATATACTCGATTCCACCATGATCAGCCACCGCAATCCGCAGGGACCCAACTGCCTTACGCAGCGTACGGCCGAGATCCGCGCCGCGCAGATCAGCGACGTGCGCTACACGCTCGCGCTCTCTCTCCCCAGCGGTGGCGGCGAATACACCGGTGACTTGACGATCGAGTTCCACCACGCGGCGCCGCGCGAGGGCACCTTCTTCGACTGCACCGGCCAGTCCATTGAACAGCTCGTCGTCAACGGCGAAGAGCTGGCCAGTGCGGTTTGGGAGTCGAACCGGCTCGTGCTCGACGGTGCCCTGCTGCGCGAGCGCAACACGGTGCGGATTCGCTACACCAACATCTTTGATCGCACCGGCGCCGGTTTTCATTACTTCGCCGATCCGGTGGACGGCCAAGAGTACGTCTACACCAACTTCGAGCCGTACGAAGCGCACCGTCTCCTGCCCTGCTTCGACCAGCCGGATATCCGCGCGCGGCTGCGCCTTTCCGTCACCGCGCCGCCGGAGTGGACGGTGATCGCCAATACCCGCGAGACCGAGACGATGACAGCGGCGGATGGCCGCCTCCAGCATGCCTACGCGGAGACACCGCCGATCGCGACCTATCTCTTCGCCGTGATCGCCGGTCCCTACGAACGCTTCACATCACGCTGGGAAGACGTGCCCCTCAACTTCTACGCCCGGCGGTCACTGCGACCACACATCGACAGCGACGAGCTTTTCGAGATCACCCGGCAAGGCTTGGCCTACTTCAGCGAGTTCTTCGATTGCCCCTATCCGTTCGACAAGTACGACCAGATCTTCGTCCCGGAGTTCAACGCGGGGGCCATGGAGAACGTCGGCGCGATCACCTTCTCGGAGCGCATGGTCTTCCGTGATCCCCCGACGGACCTGCAACGGCTCAACCGCGCGGAAGTGATCCTGCACGAAATGGCCCATATGTGGTTCGGCGATCTGGTGACCATGCGCTGGTGGAACGACCTCTGGCTCAACGAGAGTTTCGCCACCTATATGGCCTATCTCGCGATGAGCGGTGCCACGCGCTTCCACGAACGGGCCTGGCAGGCGTTCCATTCGCGCATGAAGGCCTGGGCCTACCACCAGGATCAGTTGGTCACCACGCATCCGATCGCCGGCGCCGTGCCGGACACGGACGCCACCTTCCTCAACTTCGACGGGATCACCTACGGCAAAGGCGCGGCCGTGCTCAAGCAACTCGCGGCCACGATCGGGCTGGACGGCTTTCGGGCCGGCATGCGCCACTACTTCGATACCTACGCTTGGAAGAACACGACGCTTCGCCAGTTTTTGGGCGCGCTCGAGCACGGAGCGGGCCGCGACCTCCAGGAATGGTCACGGCTCTGGATCGAAACGGAAGGCCTCAACACGATCGAGGCGTCCTGGCAGGCGAACGGCGAGGTGTCGGCCTTGGCTGTGGAACAGCGCGCCGAGAGCGATCATCCGACCTTACGCCCCCACGCCCTGCAGCTGGCGCTCATCGCCGAGGTGGCCGACGAGCCGGTGGTCCGGGACGCGCTCCCGGTACAGATCGATGGACCTCGAACGGTGATCGAGGAAGGGATCGGCCGGCCGGCTCCCGTTTGCGTCTTCCCTAACTACGACGACCACGCTTACGTCAAAATCATCCTGGACGCGCAGTCGCGGGACTACGTCCGCGAGCGGATCGAGCGCTTCCGCGACCCGCTCCTCCGCCAGCAGCTCTGGCGCACGCTCTGGGACATGGTCCGAGACCAGCAATTCCGGTCGACGGACTACCTCGCCCTCGTCCGCGACAAAATCGTGTTCGAGGAGGAATTGGAGTTGATCGATACCGTGCTTGGCAACGCCCAGGCGGCCATCGCCTGGTTCGTTCCCGAATCACGCCGCGTCGTGGAAGCGGACGCTCTCTTCGAGGTCGTGCACGAACGACTGTTCGCCGCCCCCGATCAAAATCGCCGCATCGCTTGGGCACGCGCGGCAGTCGCGACGGCGCAGCAACCGGCGACGGTATCCCGCATGCTGGAGCTGATCGACCGGGGCACGGGCATCAGCGGCTTCGAACTCGATCAGGATATGCGCTGGTCTCTGGCAGTGAAGCAGGTCGCCTACGGCATCCCGGGCGGCCAGGAGCGGATCACGCGGGAGCGCGAGCGCGACCCCAGCGACCGCGGCCAACGGGCCGCCGCCCGCGCGGCCACGGCCGCTCCCGACGCCGATCACAAGGCGCGCGCCTGGGAGCAGTTCATCCACGACCGCGACGCCTCGTTGCACATGGTGGGCGCAGCCATGGACGGCTTCCTCTGGACCCATCAAGCAGACCTGCTCGATCCCTATGTCGGACGGTTCCTCGACGAAGTCCCCGGTATCTTCCAATCCCGTGATAAGGATTTCGCCAACAGGTACTTCGGCGCGCTTTTCCCGCACTATCGTCCCGACGACACCGTCATCGCTCGCACCACGGCGCTGCTCGCGTCGCTCGACGACACAGACCCCTCTTTGCAGCGTAAATTGCTGGAGGCGCTGGACGATCTGAAGCGCGCGCGCGCGTGCCGTGCCTTCGCGGCCGGATAGGCGGAGCGATGGCGGAGATCGCCGCCTGCTATCTCTACCCCATCAAGGGTATGACCTGCGCGCCGGCCGGCCACCTCGACCTTGAAGCGGGCAGCACGGCGCGGGGCGATCGCGCTTTCGTTTTCGCCTTCGCCGACGCCAACGTCAGCCCGGATGGTTGGGTCTCCAAACACGAAGCGCTCACCTTGGTAAACACCCCGCAGCTCGCGTCGATCAGCACCAGCTACAGCACGGAAGCGCGCCGGCTCCTGCTCGCCGCGCCGAAGCATGGCGAGGTGAGCGGATCGATCGACGACCCGGACGCGCGCCGCGCCCTAGCCGACTGGCTCGCCGAAGTGGTGTGGAGCTTCGAGAAGCATCCCTTAGCCGCCCGGGCTACCCGCCTCCCGCTCCAACTCCTCGGCGACGGCACGGCGCGCTTCGCCGACCGGCGTGCAGAGCAGATCAGCCTGGGGGCGGAGGAAAGTGCGCGCGCGCTTTCGGAGCGCGCCGGGCGCGACGTAGCGCTGAGTCGCTTCCGCCTGAACCTGGCCGTGCGTGGTCTGGAGCCCTGGGGCGAGTTCGCCTGGGCCGGCCATCGCCTCACCATTGGCGAGGCGGAGCTACAAGTCACGGCGCCGCTCAAGCGTTGCAAAGCCGTCAACGCTTCGCCGGGCGGCGGCGGCCGCGACATCCCCGTCCTCGACCTGTTGCAGAGCGCGTACGGCCACCTCGACTTCGGTGTCGAAGCGGCGGTCCGGCGGGGCGGACGTATCAAGCCCGGCGACCCGATCACCGTGTTGGACTAACAGCTCCCCCGAGCGACGCCGATGGACCGATTTCCCAGGCACTCCTGGAGTCCCGATCATCCCGACATCCAGACGCTGCTGGCGAAGGCGCCGGTCGTCGATGCCGGGCTGATCGTCGGCGCTTCCAACTACGTCTTCCTCGCCGCTCTCGATGATGCAGACGCCGGACGCGGCTACGCCATCTACAAGCCCAGGCGCGGCGCGGCGGCGCTGTGGGACTTCCCCTTCGACCTGCACCATCGCGAGTACGCCAGCTACGTCGTCAGCGAGGCGCTGGGCTGGCGCATCGTGCCGCCCACGATCGTACGCGCGGAAGGACTGGTGCACGGCGTCGGCTCCCTGCAGCTCTACATCCCCCACGATCAGCACCACACTTTCTTCGACTTACGCGAGCGGTTCCCGGCAGAGATGCAACGCTTCGCCGTCTTCGACTGGCTCACCAACAACGCGGACCGCAAGGCCGGCCACGTGATCCTCGACGCCTGCGGACATCTCTGGGGGATCGATCACGGACTCACGTTCCACGTGGAAGAGAAACTCCGCACGGTGATCTGGGACTACGCGGGGACCGCGATCGCGCCCGAGTTACTCAGCGACATCAAGCGGTTCGCCGCGCAACTCTTCGACGGAGCGATCGCCCTGCAGCTGCGCGACTGCCTCGCGCCGGCGGAGGTGGAGATGCTCGCCGAGCGCGCCGCTGTAATCCTGCGAGCCGGCCGCTTGCCGGAGCCGCCCAGAGACCGCCGTCCTTATCCCTGGCCTCTGATCTAAGCCGGCCTGCGGCCGTGCTTATGCGACCGCGGTAAAGCGATTGCGGATCGTGATCGTGCTCTCGCCGCTTGCCACAGGGATCACCTTCAGCGCCAGCGAGACGCGGTTATCCTCATCAAGTGCGCCCCAATACGAGGTCAGGACGGCGCTGGGGGAGCCGTCCAGGGGGAGCCAGAGCGGCGCGCCCGCAAAGGGCGGCAACGGTTTGCCGTCGCCTTGGTAGGTGGTCAGGCAACGTCCCAATCCGGGCGGCGGCGGCGAGACCCAGAACGCCGTGTGATCACTGCGAGCGGCATCGGCGGCATTGGCGCGGATGCTGTGTAAGGCCAGCGCCGGCGCTGAGGATCGCAGGTCCAGCATCCCGCTGATGCGAGGTGTGTAGTTGGGCGCGTCCGGCTCCCGCTCGTGCGTCGCCAGGGCGTCCTCGAAGGTGCCGCCCGAGGCGATGGCGTCGCGCATGGAGCGCGTTTGGCTGCCGTTGCTGACGAGGTAGAGAGCAGGGAGCTCCAGCATCGCTGCGTAAATGATCAGGCTGGGGTCTTCGAGCTTGGCCGGGTCGGCAGCGGCGGTGCGCAGCTCGCCCCCGTCCGCCACGAAGATGCGATTCCGGCTGTTGGGGCTGCGGCCCATGATCCAGTAGAGCTGTAGCCAGGACTCCCCATCCTCCGACAAGCCGATCAGCAAGCCGCGGCCGGGGTAGCGGTTCTCTTGCAGGTGCCGGCGAAAGTTGGCCCGGGCTTCCGCTTGCAGATCCATGGACGGGCCGCTTAGTGATGGAAAAGGCGCAGCCCGGAGAAGGCCATCGCCATGCCGTATTCGTCCGCCGCGGCGATCACTCCCTCGTCGGCGATGGATCCGCCGGGCTGCAGGATGTAGCGCACGCCGCTCGCCTGCGCGCGGTCGACGTTGTCGCGGAAGGGCATGAACGCGTCGTGGCTGAGGACGTTGGTGAAGGTGCCGATCCACGCGCGCCGTTCCTCGGGACTCAGCGGCTGGACCGGCTCGGTCATCTGGCTTGCGAGGTGCGCCTGCTCGGCGGGAGACAGCTCATCATGCGCGATGAACTGCTCGCGCGCCGTGAAGCGCTCCGGCCGCTTGAGCTCTTTTCTCAGCGGCAGCTGTAGCACTCGCGGGTGCTGCAACAGCATCCAGCGATCCGCCTTGGAGCAGGCGATGCGCGAGCAGTGGATCCGCGACTGCTGTCCGGCCCCCAGCCCGATCACCTGGCCGCCGTTCGCCACGCACACCGAATTCGACTGCGTATACCGCAGCGCGATAGTCGCGACGAGCAAGTCGCGCTGCGCCTCGGGCGGGATCGTACTCTTCTTCGTCACCACGTTGGCGAGCCGATCGCGCGTCAGGGGCTCCGCATCGCGCGGCTGCTCCAGCTGAATTCCGAACACGTCTCGCAGCTCGGTCGGCGGAGGCTCGAAATCCGGGTCGATCTGAACGATCAGATATTTGCCGGCTTTCTTGCCGCGCAAGATCTCCAACGCATCGGCGTCGTAAGCGGGAGCGATGATCCCGTCGGACACTTCGCGACGCAGGACCTGGGCCACGGAGGCGTCAACCGTATCGCTACACGCGGCAAAGTCCCCGTACGAGGAGATGAGGTCGCCGCCGCGCGCGCGGGCATAGGCGGCGGCGAGCGGCGACAGCTCGGTCCCATCAAGCGCGTAGGCGCGCTGCAGCGCTTCCGAGAGCGGCAGTCCGATCGCCGCGCCGGCCGGGCTGACATGCTTAAACGAGGCGGCGGCCGGCTCGCCCGTCGCCGCCCACAACTCGCGCACCAACGGCCAGCCGTTGAGCGCGTCGAGCAGGTTGATATAGCCGGGCGCGCCGTTGAGCACCGTGAACGGCAAAGGGCCGCCGGAGCGGCGCGCGCGCGCGGGCGTCTGGTGGGGGTTGGTCCCGTAACGAAGATCAATCTCAGAGACCACAGCATTCCCGTCGCAAGCCAGCCTGACCGATCGCACGATTCCTCTGCCTACTGTGGGTAGCGTGCGCCCGCGGGTCGGTCAAGCGAATGAAGCTTATATACCTAGGTTGACCGGGGCACTCGACGCTTCGCGCGCTCATAGTGCTGGACACGTCTGCATGCCGGGCAAAAGTCCCACCACAGAAAGTAGACCCGCTGATTCGGCTTTGGTCGCCACTCTGGGGGATGCCATCGGCGCGTGTACGCACAGCCGTCTTTGGGGCACCGCTCGTTAGTGCTCTTCTCCGCCTCGGGCACAGCGGGCAGGATAAAATCTGTGACTAACGGTCCTTCATACGCTCTTGGACTCTCCGCCTCGGGCACATGATCCTTCAGGTAACGCCCGGCGGCTTGAGCCACTTGCGGATTATCGCGGAGGTTGCCGAGCGCCCAGTTGCAGTTTTGGCAGAGCAGCCCCCGGACCTGCTCCGTATCGTGATCGTGGTCGATGCACGGCTGGAGATCGTTGCTAAATGCCTGCTGGCATATGCTGCATCTGTAGCGCTGCGCCGTCATGAGCGCGCAATATTTGGACACATCAAAGTCCTTGTACGCTCGAATACGGCTGCGAAGCAGCATTGCGTTATGCCGTGACGGGCGTGCACCAATCCGCTTGAGAATGGCCATCAAGTCGGAGTATTCCTTGGCGATCCAGTCCTGTTTGGGCAGTCGCTGACGCGCGCCGCCACGCGGAATTTTTTGCCTTTTCATGTTGTCAACCTAGGCATATAAGCCCCAAGTGAATGACGCGACGCCTCTTGCGACTCGTTACAGAAAACGGCGATCGGGTGGATGGCGGCGATCAGGCAAGCAGATTGGCCAGCGCGTCGTCGATCTGCCCGTACTGGAATTGGTAGCCGGCAGCCACCGTGCGGCGCGGGATCACGCGCTGCCCCGCCGTCAGGATCGCCGCGCCTTCGCCGAACCGCAGCTCCAGCAGCAGGGGAGGCACCGGGACGAGAGCCGGCCGGTGCAAGGCGCGGCCCAGCGCCTTGCTGAAATCCATGTTGGTGAGGGGCGCAGGGGCGGTCACGTTGATCGCATCACGGACGCCTGCGTCGTCGACCGCATGGAGCAGCGCGCCCACTACGTCGTCGATGTGCACCCAGGAAAACCAGTGGCGGCCGCGCCCAATGGGGCCGCCGAACCCCAGCTTGAAGGGCAAGAGCATCTGCGGGAGCGCTCCGCCCTGCCTGGAAAGCACGACCCCGATCCGCGCCCGCACGACGCGGCAGTCGGCCACGGCAGCGGCGGCCTCCCAATCACGGCAAAGCGTTGCCAGGAAGTCGGAGCCGGCCGGCGAGTCCTCATCGAGCTCGTCATCGCCACGCGGACCGTAGTACCCAACCGCCGAGGCCGAGACGAGCACGCCCGGCGGATTGGCGGCGCCGTTGATCGCCGCCACGAGCTGCTGCGCGGTGTCGATCCGGCTCTCGCGCAGGGTGCGTTTCCGCGCCGCGCTCCAACGCTTGGCCACGACACCGGCGCCCGCCAAGTGGACGGCCGCGTCTACATCCTCGATCGCAGCGGGCAGATCATCCCAGCCGATCCAGCGGATCATCCCCCGGCCTCGACGCTCGGGGCGGCGCGACACGCCGATCACGGTATCGCCGCGATCGTGCAGCGCGCGGCTCAGCGCCGCTCCCACCAAACCGCTGGCGCCCGTGACGAGGAGCTGCACCGCTACCCCCCCAAGCTCGGCACGACCGGGGGCAATCCCTGCATCCCCCGAATCGCATTGATCTCGCCCCGATGGCCGTTGAGATGCGTGATCAGATGCAGCAGGATCGCGCCGCCCACCGTTTCGGTGCGATCACCCACCTGCACGGCGCGCGCAAGCTCGGCGTCTGTCGCGTCGCGCAGGTATGCCTCCGTGGCGGCCGCGACCGCTTCCGCATATTCGCCGAACGCCTCGGGGTTCGTGATGCGAAGCTGCTGTGCCTCCTCCGGCGACTGCCCGGTCCCAATGCCCCGGGCCGGCAAGCCGCTCCGCGCCGCCCAGTCGCTCTGTTTCCAGATAAGGTCTTTTTCCTGCGCGACCCGCTGGATGATGGAGTCCTCGATCCGTGCCGCATGCCACAGCACCCAGGCGATGGAATGGGCTTGCCGATCCGGCGTGAAGTGCAATTGCTCCTCGCTGACGCTCCGCGCGTCGCGCAGCGCGGCGTGCAGGAACGTCATCCCTTGGTGCAGATACTCCGCTTGCGTCACCGTGTTCCTCTTCTCTGAGACGGCCGCTCAACTACTCGCGACGGGCGGCTCCTGATCGGAGCCCCGCTGATCGTCCTGACGGTCGCCAGGCGACTCGTGATCCGGAGGGGAGTCGGCGGGCGGAAGATCGGCGGCGGGCACATCGATCACCGGCCCGGCCTCAGAGGCCGGTGCGCCATCAGCAGCATCGGAACCCTGCAGTCCCGGTTCAAAGCCGAGCGCCTGCAGCTGGCGAGCCAGATCATCCAACTGGGCGTTGGTGATCCCCATCGTCTGCATCGTTTCGCGCACCAGACGCTGCACTTCATCCATGTTCTGCTGAATGAGCGCGTCCGCGAGCTCCAGCTGAATCTCCACGGCGCGGAAGCCGTGGCGGCGTTCCGCTTCGCTCTTGCCCAGGATGGTCGCCACCAAGCGGGTGAACAGCGTGCACGTGCGAGCGATCCGGACGCGATCATCGGGATGCTCGGGAAAGTCGCCGGTCACGGCGACTTCGAGTCCCGAGCGCTTGTCCGTGGCGACGTATTGCTCCGGCATTACACCCCGCAGATCCGACAGCACGGCTTCCAGCCGATATGGACATGGTAGCGCCGCCCGCCAATGCCCCACCAATGCCTTGATGCGCCGCGATCGAGGCAGCCCTCTCCCCGTGCGCGGAGCCCGCATCCGCAAGCTCTGCTCGCGTCACACCAACAGCGTCCGCCTGATGTGGAGGCCGGCTTGATGCCGTCAACGGGGCCGCTAGAGACCCCCAATGAAGGGACACAGTGCCGCCAGGAAGCCCGGGGTGTTCTGCCCATGCACGTTGTGTCCCGCCTTGGGCACGATCGCGAGTTGGCCGCGCGGTAGCGCCGCCGCGAAGCGCTCGGCAGCGGCGGGCTCCAGCACCTCGGAGTCCCCGCCGCGAATGATCAGGGTTGGGCAGCCGATCGCCCGCACGCTTTCCAGGTCGGCGGGCCGGCCTTCGCCCATGGGACGCCGCTTGGCGAACTCGGCGTCGTGCAGCATGCGATCGGACTTGGCGATGAAGCGCCCGTCCGCGCGCTCCAACAGGTTGTAGCGCACGGTCCGCTGAATGTGCTCGGGCGAGCGGTACGGATCGTACTTCGTCACGCGATCGACGAACTGATCGATGCTGTCAAACTCGGCGTTCGCCAAGATGAAGTTGCGGACCGCTTGCGATCCTTGCTGCGAGATCTCCGGCGCCGTATCGACGATCACCAGCGCCCGTGGTAACGCGGGCGTTTCCGCAGCCAAGGTCATCGTCACGAGCCCGCCGAGGGAATGTCCCACGATGATCGGGTCCACCAAGCCGAGCTGGGCAATGAAGCCACGCGCGTCCGCCGCGAGCGCGGACACGGAATAGTCGGCGTCGCGCGACCATTCGCTATCGCCATGGCCTCGCTGGTCGAGCGCGTAGATGTGAAATCTGTCGGCCAAGTAGAGGCTGACCAGGTCCCACGAGTGCGCCGATTGATTGCCACCGTGGATCAGGAGGAGAGGCGGAGCGTCTGGATCGCCCCATTCCAGAAAGTGGAGCCGCAGATGGCGGACCACCGTGTTCCGCGAGAAGTAGGGCACGGTGGGAGCATGCGCGATGCCGAGATCATCGGCGCTCCGGAGCAGGCTCCGGAATTCGTCGGATTGGGTCATGTCGAGGGCGGTGAGGTCGTCCGCGAATTCGTTAAGGTGCATGCCGCTCTCCCGGGGGACTCACACAAGATAGCTGGCCAGTAACGCTGCCGTCGGCCGCGCCGTCTGCAAGGACTCGACGTAATCGCTAATCGATCTAAGCGGGTTGACGCCGGAACCGCGAAGAATGATAGTCGCCACGAATACACGCGAGCGTAGCGGGATACAAGGGGAATTGCTTATGGCTGCCGATCAATTGAGCCTTGAGGAGCTGCGAACACCCGCTTCCATACGAGCCTATCTCGCCGAGTTCCTGGGGACGATGTTCTTCGTCCTGATTGGAACCAGCGCGGTGATCGTCAGCGGCTTGCTCGGAGGGGGCATAGAGGCGCTCATCGCGATCGCGATCGCCCACGGGTTGGCCATCGCCATCATGGTCTACATGACGGCCAAGATCTCCGGCGGCCATATCAACCCGGCGGTGACCTTTGCGATGATCGTGACGCAACGGATGAAGCCGGCAAAGGGCTTCATCTACATCGTGGCGCAGGTAACGGGCGGGATCATGGCCACGGCCCTGCTCTACCTCGCTCTGCAAAACGACTTCGGGAACCTCACCAACTTCGGGGCGCACGGCATCAGCGAGGCCGTGGCCGGAGAGGGTGGTGCGCTCCTGATTGAGATACTGATCACCGCCGTGCTGGTCATGGTGATCTTCGCGGTCGCGGTGGCGCGGGATAACTGGGGCGCCATGGCGCCGCTGGTCATCGGGCTGACGGTCATGGCGATCCACTTCGCGGCGGTCCCATTGACCGGGGCTTCAGCGAACCCGGCACGGACTTTCGGTCCGGCGCTGCTCTCCGACGCCTTCGACTCGTTCTGGGTCTACATCATCGGCCCGGCCGTCGGCGCGGCGCTGGGTGGACTGCTCTACCAGTTCGTCTTCCTCCAACCGGTCGGGGACACGCCCGAAGACGGCTAGCCGGATCGACCATTCCTGCTCGAGGGAGAGGACGGGGGCCGGCTGGCCCCCGTCCTCTCGTGCAGCGCTTGCCCCGGCGCAGCCGGAGCGCCTAGCTTACACTCGATTCCCACCGTCGCTCACTGCAGCGCTCACGAAAGAAGGAGTTCGTTCCATGGCCAAGCTGTCCGAGGTGGAGGCGGCTTTCGCGATGCTCGACACCGTCATCAACAGCGTGCTGGACGCTCTGGACGGTCTCAGCGCCGAGGAGCTCAACTGGACGCCGCCCGTGGCCGACAGCAACAGCGCTTTGGTGATCGCCACGCACGTGATCGGCGCCTCGCAAGGCCACATCCTCCAAACCCTCTGCGGGCAATCCATCGACCGCGACCGCGCGGAGGAGTTCCGCGCCAGCGGCGGCTCGGCGGCCCCGCTGCGGGCGGCCTGGGACACGGTCCGCGCTCGGTTGAATACGGCGCTCGACGGCGTCGACGGCACCCGGCTCGACGCCACGCACGAGCATCCGATCCTCGGCCCCATGACCGGGCACACGATCCTCGCCGTCGCCATCCGCCACGCCGCCGAGCACTTGGGACACGTTAGCCTCACGCGCGCGCTGATCTTGGCTCAGCGCTCCTAGCAGGCGGTTGGCTTCGCAGGCGCGAGGCAACTCCCGGCGGGAGGACCGAGCGTCAGCCACACACACGGGGAAGGAGCGGAGCATGGCCATCCACCACGAGACCCAAGCGTTCCTCGACGAGATCGCGGCCGCAGGCGGCAAGTCCTGGAACCAAATGACCCCCGCCGAAGCACGGGAAACTTGGTACACGGTCTGCACCTTGTTCTCCGGCGGTCCCGAATCCATAGCCGCCACGGAAGATCGGGTGATCCCCGGCCCCCTCGGCCCGATCGAGCTGCGCAGCTACACGCCAAAGGGAACGGGGCCATTCCCCGCATTGGTGTATCTGCACGGCGGCGGCTGGGTGGTAGGGACGGCGGACACCTATCAGGCCGCCAGCCGGGCGCTAGCGAACGCAACGGGAGCCAAGGTCTTCTTCCCGAGCTACCGACTGGCGCCCGAGTACAAGTACCCAGCCGCTGCGGAGGATTGCTACGCCGCCGTGCGGTGGGTCGCCGAGAACGCGGCCATGCTTACTATCGACCCCGCCCGAATCGCGGTGGGCGGGGACAGCGCCGGGGGCAATCTCACCGCAGCCGTGGCCCTGATGGCGCGAGACCGCGGCGGCCCGGCGCTCGCCTTCCAACTCCTGATCTACCCCGTCACGGACCATCGCTTCGACACGGGCTCCTACCAAGAGTTTGCCAGCGGCTACCTGCTGGAAGCTGCGGATATGCGCTGGTTCTGGGACCACTATCTGCCGAACGCGCAGGCCGGCGAAGAGCCGTACGCCTCGCCGCTGCGGGCCGATCACCTGCGCGGGCTGCCCCCGGCGCTGGTGATGACGGCCGAGTGCGACGTGCTCCGCGACGAAGGTGAAGCGTACGCCGCGAGGTTGCGGGAGGATGGCGTGTCCGTGACCCTGAGCCGCTACACAGGGACGATCCACGGCTTCATGCATCCGCTCGAGGGTCGGTTGCCCTTCGCGCAGGACGGCCTAGCAGAGATCGGCGCCGCCGTGAAAACGGCGTTGTCCTAGACGGCTCACGGCGCTTGCCGGGCCCGCGCGGCTAACGCAGCTCCAGACGTCCGTTGGGCGTGCGGAGCTGCGCGATCAGGACCGGCGCTGGACCAGCGGCGACCGGCAGTTCGACACCCAGCGCGCGCAAGGTTTCCCGTACTGGGCCGGGGTGCGGGTGTTCGCCCCATAAATCGACAAGACGGCAGCCTTCCGGCGCAGCCGCGGCTGGGTGAGGCGTCCTGCCCCAATCGATCAGAAAAGGAACGAGGCCGGCACCAGGAAGGGGATCGCGGAGCACGGTCATCCGCCATTCGAGGTGGACGCCGTCCGGCCGGTCGCGGCGCCAGGAGGCGGTGTCGCCGGGGTCGTAGCCACCGGCCCGCGCGGCGGCGGCGCGGCCTTCGAGATCGTTGGCAGCGACGGCCCACGTTGCGAGCTTCGGATCGCGCAAGCCGTCTATTCCAAACGAGCGGGGGCGCTGCGGCGCCGGCTGTTTCGGATCCGGTCCGATCAGCTCCAAATACGTTCGCTCTCCGAGAGCCACCAGCGCCATCCGTGTCCCGCGGCCAGGATGCGGCCCACCTTGGAGAGGGACGACTCCGGCGCGCTCGCCGAACCAGGCAACTGCCGCGTCCAAGTCAGGGACGGCGTAGACGATGTGATCAGGGGTGGTGAAGGCCATCACACCGCGCTCGTCAGCCCGCGTGTCCGTCCCCCGACCAGGCCGCCTATGCGCCCGCCTGCGCTTCGAACGCGGAGCGCGCCCGTTGGAGGCGTGCGGGATCCGTGAAGAGATCGTTGGCGGTCAGGGCCATCGCGGTAGCGGCCGTGAGCATCGCCTCGTGCGCCTCCGGGGTCGCGGCCGCCGCCGTGAACTCGGGCGTGTGGTTCCCGCCGGCGGTCTCGATCGCGAACATCGGGTGGATCGAGGGCACCACGTGGCTGACATTGCCCATGTCCGTGCTGCCGGCCGTCGGTCCAACGCCCTTAGGGGGCAGCATGATGCCGAGGGCGCCAATGTGCGCGACGTAGGCCTCCGCGAGGGGATCGTTGCTGGCCATGTTGTAGTAGGGATGACCGACCCAGCGATGCTCCAAGCGACAGCCGGTCGACTGCGCAGCGCCTGTGAAGCAGGCGAGAACACGCTCCTTGAGCGTAGCCAGTTTGGTGTTGTCGCGCGCGCGCAGGTAGAAGTCGGCGGCAGTGTGGTCGGGGATGATGTTGGGCTTGGCACCGCCGTCGGTCACGATGCCGTGCACCCGCGTATCGGGCTCGAGCTGTTGCCGCAGCGCGGCGATACCGTTGTATGCGAGCACGAAAGCATCGAGGGCGTTGATTCCCTCCCACGGGTAGGCCGCCGCGTGCGCGTTCTTCCCGTGGAATTCCACCTCCAGCTCGTGCAAGGCCATGATGGCCGGCCACGCGTTATTGCCCGGTGAAGGATGCAGCATCATCGCGACATCGACCTGCGCGAACGCGCCACGGTCGATCAGAATGATCTTGCCGCCGCCGCCTTCCTCCGCGGGCGTTCCCAAGACCAGCAGCGTGCCCGCGCCGGGGGGCAGGGCCTCTTTCACCCCGATGGCGGCGGCCGCACCGGAAGCGGCGATGAGGTTATGGCCGCAAGCGTGGCCGATCTCCGGAAGGGCGTCGTACTCGCAGAGCAGGGCGATGGTGGGGCTGCCGCTGCCGAAACGCGCGACGAACGCCGTCTCGATGCCGTGGGCGCCCCGCTCCACGATGAAGCCACGCGCCTCCAGGAAGGTGGTCAGTGCGGCGTGAGCGTGGCGCTCCTCGAAGTTGAGCTCGGGGTGCGCATGGATATCGAGACTCAGCACCCGCAGGTCATCGGAAAGGGCGCGGATGGTGCGCTGGATCGTGTCTGTGCTCGCGGCGCTCATGGTTTCCCTCGATCGCTAACCAGTAAACATCCCTCCGTCGACGGAGAGTATTTCACCTGTGACGTAGCTGGACTCGTCGGACGCCAAGAAGAGCGCCGCGCCAGCGATCTCCTCAGGTTGGGCAAAGCGGTTCATGGGCGTGATGTTGCGGATCTGCGCACTGGCGACTGCGTCCGCGAGGATGGTCGCCGCCATCGGCGTCTCAACCAAGCCGGGCGCCAGCGCGTTGACGCGAATGTGGTGGGCAGCCAGCTCACCGGCAAGGACCTTGGTGAGCATCCAGACCCCCGCTTTCGAGACGCAATAGTCGCCGATCCCCCGGAAGGGAAGAAAGCCGGCGGCCGATCCCAGATTGACGATCGACCCGGGGGCGCCGCCCTCGATCATGCGACGTGCGACCGCCCGGTTGCTCAGCATCACCCCGTTCAGGTTGACGGCCAGTACCCGCTCCCAAGAGCGCAGGGACTTGGTGAGCAGGGCGCCAGCCTCCCAGCCGGTCGCGGCGCGGATCCGCTTGGTGCGGTCGCCGCGACGCGTAACGCCATGGGCGATCCCCGCCGCGGCGACGAGCACGTCGATCCGGCCGAAGCGCTCGACCGCGGCGTCAGCCATCGCCTCGCAAGCCGGCTCGGAGGCCGTGTCGGTCTCCACGAAGCAGGCTGCCTCCCCAACAGCCTCCACTTCCGCAGCGACGGCGGCCCCGCGCTCCGCGTCAAGGTCGGCCACGAGGATCGCAGCGCCCTCGGCGGCGAAGCGAAGGGCGCAGGCGCGGCCGATCCCGCTTGCGCCTCCGGTCACGACGGCCACCTTGTCCGTCAATCGCCCGCTCACAACCGTCTCACCGCTCTGCAACGCTCTCGTCCAACCCGTCCCCGCATTTCAACGCTCGGCTTCGCCATGAGAAGCACGCTCTGCACCGGCCGATCCTCTGGCCTGCCCCTGCGTTTCGTACAGCGGTCGGATTCTACCGCCCGGGGGCGGGACGGCGTTCGACCCGGAGGGGCGGGCAGAGTCGGGCCAGAGTTAACGGAGCGTAACTTGCTGGGGCCTCATCCCCGAGGCGCTGCTACGATGCGGCCGGAGGCTCAAGAGCGACGGCAGCGCCGATGATAAAGTTCGTGGCGGTCTGCCTCCCCAGCAGGGACCGCCAAGGAAGCTTCGAGTGATGGTGAAGCCAACGGTCGAAACCGACCGCGCTGGCCGGGAGCGTGACCGCGTCACGATCCGCTTTGCCGGCGACTCCGGCGACGGCATGCAGCTTGCCGGTAATCGCTTCACCGACTCGACCGCGCTCTACGGCAACGATTTCAGCACGCTGCCGGACTTTCCCGCCGAGATCCGCGCGCCCGCCGGGTCGCTGGCAGGCGTCAGCGCGTTCCAGATCAGCTTTTCCAACCAACGGATCCATACCCCGGGCGACGCGCCGGACACATTGATCGCGATGAATCCGGCCGCGCTCAAGATGAATCTGGGCGACCTGCCGCGGGGCGGGTTGATCATCGTCAATGAGGAAGCTTTCACGGCGACCAACCTCAAGAAGGCCGGCTATGCCGCCAACCCCTTGAGCGACGGCAGCTTGAGCGATTACCGGATCATCTCGGTGCCGCTCACGAAGCTGGCGGTGGAGGCGGCGCGCGAGTTTCCCGTGAGCGTGCAGCAGGCGGAGCGCACACGAAACTTGGCGGCGTTGGGCCTGGTGTGCTGGCTCTACGGGCGCGACCTCGAGTCGACCCTGGGGTGGGTCGCCGTCAAATTCGAGAAGAACCCGGCGATCGTCCAAGCAAACCAGAGCGCGCTGCGCGCGGGCTACAACTACGGCGAGACGGCGGAGCTGGCGGATGCCAGCGTCCGCGTGGGACCGGCCACACTGCCACCGGGCGAGTACCGCAACATCACCGGCAACCAGGCCACGAGCTTGGGCATCGTGGCGGCCGCGCACCTATCCGGGCAGTCGGTGGTGTACGCCAGCTACCCGATCACGCCGGCCAGCGATATCCTGGAACTGCTTGCGGGCTACCGCAACTTCGGCGTGAAGACGGTGCAGGCGGAGGACGAGATCGCCGCAGCGGGCGTGGCCTTGGGCGCCGCCTTCGGCGGGGCGCTGGGCGTGACCGGCACGAGCGGGCCGGGGCTCGCACTCAAGGCGGAGACGGTCGGTCTGGCCGTCTCGACCGAGCTTCCGCTGGTCATTCTGGATATCCAACGGGCTGGTCCCAGCACCGGCATGCCAACCAAGACGGAGCAAGGGGACCTGCTGCAGGCCTTCTTTGGCCGTAACAGCGAGAGCCCGGTATGCATCGTGGCGCCGTCGTCGCCGGGCGATTGCTTCTACCTCGCGATCGAAGCGATCCGCATTGCGCAGAAGTACATGACTCCGGTCATTTTCCTTTCGGATACCTACCTGGGGAATACGTCGGAGCCGTGGATCGTGCCGGCGATCGACGAGATCCCCCCGATCGTGATCCGTCATCGCACCGACCCCGAGGGCTTCGCCCCATTCACCCGCGATCCCGAGACGCTGGCGCGGCCCTATGCGCTGCCCGGCACTCCCGGCCTAGAGCATCGGGTAGGCGGGTTGGAGAAAGCGGACGGCAGCGGCGATGTCTCCTACGACCCGCTGAACCACCAGCGGATGGTGGATCTCCGAGCGGAGAAGATCGAGCGGATCGCGCAGGACGTTCCCGTGCTCGAGGTGGAGGGGCCACAGGAAGGCGACGTGCTTGTGCTGGGCTGGGGCAGCACCCGCGGCGCGATCCTCTCCGCCGCCGCCCAAGCGCGCGCCGAAGGCGTGCCGGCATCGACAGCGCACTTGCGCTACCTCAATCCGTTCCCCCGCAACCTCGGCGCCGTGCTGCGCCGATTCCGGCGCGTGCTCATTCCCGAGAACAACAGCGGCCAGTTGCAACTGCTGATCCGCGCCAAGTACCTGATCGACGCGCAAGGGCTCAACAAGGTAATGGGCAAGCCGTTCACGGCGGTCGAGATCGCCGAGGGCATCATTCAACTGAGTGAGGAGTCTCGTGGTCGCTGAACCAATCGCCGCGCAACAAGCGGCACCGAAGTTGACGCGCAAGGACTTCGCATCCTCCGCAGACCCACGCTGGTGCCCCGGTTGCGGCGATTATTCCATCTTGGCCCAGACCCAAAAGATGTTGCCGAATCTCGGGGTGCCGCGCGAAAAGCTCGTGTTCGTCTCCGGGATCGGCTGCGCCAGCCGCTTCCCTTACTACATGAACACCTACGGCTTTCACAGCATCCACGGCCGGGCGCCGACGCTGGCCACGGGGCTCAAGGTCGCGCGGCCCGATCTGCAGCTCTGGGTAATCACCGGCGACGGCGACGCGCTGAGCATCGGGGGGAATCACTTCCTGCACGCGCTGCGACGCAACATCGACATCAACATCATCCTTTTCAACAACCGCATCTATGGACTGACGAAGGGGCAGTACTCGCCCACCTCCGAGCTGGGAAAGCGGACGAAATCATCGCCGATGGGGTCGATCGACGCGCCGATCAACCCGATCAGCGTGGCGCTGGCAGCGGAGGCGACGTTTGTGGCGCGGTCGTTCGATACGGACCCGCCGCATCTGATCGAGACGCTGGAGCGGGCAGCGCGGCACCGGGGTGGATCATTCGTGGAGGTCTATCAGAACTGCAACATCTTCAACGACGGCGCCTACCGGGCCTTCACGGATAAGCCGGTACGCCGCCAGCGGATGCTGTACTTGAGGGATGGGGAGCCGATGCGCTTTGGCGCCGAACAGGAGATGGCGGTTCGCCTCAACGGTCTGGCGGCGGAGTGCGTTGACCTGCGAGAGGAACCGGATGCCGAGCCGTTGGTGCACGACGCCTCGCGGACGGACCCCTCAGTAGCGCATCTGCTCGCACGCATGAGCTACCCCGAGATGCCGGTGCCCGTTGGCGTGTTCCGCGACGTGGAGAAGCCCACCTACGACACGCTGCTTGAGGAACAGATTGAGATAGCGAGCGCACAGCAGGGGAAAGGCGACATTCGCGCGCTGCTGCGCGGCGACACGACCTGGCGGGTCGACTAACCGCTTCGACCCTCTCTCGCGAACCCCACCATCCTCTCAGTAAGCGCGACTACGCTCCCGCGTTGCCGGCGGCGACGGGAGCGCCGTGGACGAGCGGGACGACCTCTTCCACGAGCCGCTTGGTCTGCGCCATGATCTCCCCCTCGCTATCGCCGAGGGGACGCATCACGAACTTGGAGATGCCCTGGTCCATATAGGCGCGGATGCGGCCGAGGATGGTGCCGGCGTCGCCGACGGCGAAGTAGTCGGGCGGATCCCAGGAGATGTCCTCACGGCGATAGAGACCCAGCGAGCTCTGCACGGCCGGGGCATCCCAGGGACCGAAGTAGAAGGGGAAGCTGGCGCCGTAGTGGTCTTCGTCGATGGCGCGGCCCTCTTCGGCGGCAGCGGTCTTGATGGCGGCGACGACTTGGCCGGCCGTTTCGGGCGTCTGTAGACCACCCAGCCAGCCGTTGCCGAGCCTGGCGGTGCGGCGAATGGCAGCCTCGCTGATGCCGCCGATCCACAGCGGCAAGGGTTGCTGGACCGGCTTGGGTTCGATCCGGGCGTTTCGGTACTGGAAGTGCGCGCCCTCGTAGGTCACACGCTCTTCGACCCAAAGACGGGCCATGATCTCCAAGGCCTCGTTGGCGATGGCGCCGCGCTTGCGCGTCGTGCGACCGGTCGCTTCCCACTCCGGAGCGACGGGGCCGCCCACGCCGAAGGCGGGGAGGAGGCGACCGTCGCTGAGGAAGTCGATCGTGGCGCACTGCTTGGCAAGGACGAGCGGGTCGCGAAAGGTCACGACGACGACGTTCATGCCGAATTTGAGACGCTCGGTGCCGCCGGCGAGCGCGGCCATCGTCGTCATGGATTCGAGAAAGGGAAGCGTGGAAACGAGGCGGTCGGTTTGCCAAAGAGAGTCGATGTCATTCTCTTCGCAGAGATCAACCCAGCGCCAGAAGCCCTTGGTGGACGCAAAGGGGTAGGTCACGATGTTGAGGCCGATGCGAACGCTCATCGTCGTTCCTCCGTGAATGCGGCAGGGGAGTACGGATGGGGTCACGGTACCGGATCGAGAGGCGAAGGCGGGGCGATCGCTCGAACTCGACTCGATGGGAGCGTGGGAGCGGGCGAGCGGCAGTTTTCGCGAGCGGCCGGGCAGACGTGGCGAGCCGAGGGACGCCGTCCGAGGCGCAGGGACCTCCGGACTAGCGGGCGGCTTGTGCGGAGCGTGCGCGCCGCATCTCTCCACGGAGCCTGTCGGTCGCTCCGGCGTCGACAACGTACTCAAGGCGGCGCGGATCGCGCTCCCTGACGATGACGCCGTATTGCTCGCGGGCCGCGGGCATGGTGAGGTACCCGTCGCGAATATCGTCGAGGATGCGTTCCGTTGGGCGGTCGAGGGGATCCCCGTAGCCGCCCGCGCCGTTGGACCAGAAAGAGAGCTTGGCCCCGGGGCCAACGGGGACGTTGACGGCGAAGGTACCGAGGTTGTTCTCGTTCTCAGTGCCGGGATTGACGATCAGCCGGGAGGTCCAGCCCGCGCCGCCGCCCAAGATACCCGCCGGGCCCTGCTTCTCTCGGTTACAGATATTGGAGAGGGATCCCGGGAGACTGGGCTCGATGAGCTGTTCCAAGCCACAGCCGCCCCGCGTTTCGCCGGGACCCCCGGAATCGGGGAGAAGCTGATGCATCCAGTAGAGGACGGGATAGCGACGCTCCTGGAGCTCGCAGGGGATGTTGGTGGAGGAGGCGCCAAAGGGAGAGGCCAGGGTGTTGGATCCGTCCTTGTACTTGGTGCCGCCGGTGCCGCCAAAGGCCCAGATGTAGTTAATGAAGGGGGCGTCAAAGGTGGGGCGGGTGTCCGCGCCGGCGAAGGTCGAGTTCACGATGGCGGAGGGAAGGCCGACAGCGCGCTCCGGCAGGGCTTGACCGACGGCGAGCATGGCGGCGCCGGTCGTGGCGTCCATGCTGGTGATGGCGAGCCCGGAGATGCCTACGGGCGGCTGGGCCCAGACGATCGATCCGCGCTTGGCCTTGATTTCAACGGCGCGCATGACGCCGGCGTTCATGGGCATGGGCGGCAGCACCGCCGCCAGGCCGATGAAAATGGCAGAGGTGCAGGCGGCGATGGTGCAGTTGATGCCGGATTCGGCGGCCCCATCGCTTCGGGTGAGGTCGAAAACGGCGTGGTCCCCCTGGACGACGAAGTCGAGACGGATGGTCTTGCGCTCGCCGGTATGAACGTCTTGGTCGACATGGTCCTCAGAGGTGTAGACGCCATCCGGCAGGCTGCTGAAGGCGGCGCGGGCAAGGCGTTCGGAGTAGTTTTGGACCTCGGCCATGGCGGCGCGAACGCTGGCCACGCCGTGGCGGGCGATGAGCACGCGGATGCGCTCCTCGCCGGCGCGGACGGCGGCAACCTGCGCATTGAGGTCGCCGAGACGCTCCCAGGATTGGCGCATGTTGTGCAGGAGGATCGCGACGACGTCGTGGTTCATCTCACCGCGACGGAAGAGGGTGATGGCAGGGATGCGCATGCCCTCTTCGAAGTGACTGCGCGCGGCGCAGTTGAGCGAACCCGCGACCACGCCGCCGACATCGGACCAGTGCGCGGTCGAGGAAGTAAAGGCGAGGAGCTCACCGTCCACGAAGATGGGCTTGATGAAGTGGATGTCGTTGCAGTGGGTGCTGGCGACGTAGGGGTCGTTGATGATGTAGATGTCGCCGGGCTCCATATTCTCGCGGCCGATCTGCCGGATGACCTCGGGAACAGTGAGGATGGTGAGGCCGACGAAGGCGGGGAGATCGAACTCACCTTGGGAGACGAGTTGGCCGTGGTGGTCGTAGAGGCCGCCGGCGAAATCGTGGCCCTCGTTGACGGGGGTGGAGTAGGCGGTCTTGGCGACGACGAGCGCCATCTCGTTGCAGGTGGCGGTGAAGGCCGCGCGGAGCACCTCGAAGCTGATGGGGTCGAGCAGAGTGGTGGCAGGGGCGCTGGCAGACACGGAGACTCCTTGACTAGCGCGGTCCTCAATGGGAGCCGCATGATACCGCGCCGCTAGGAAGTTTCGTCGGGGCGGAGCGCGCCGGCCAGAAACTCGACGACATGGCGAGCGCGCCGGCCGGTGCAATGGTCGATCTGCTGACGGCAGGAGACGCCCGTGATCGCGATCTCCGTCGTAACGGGCGCGGCCTGGACGGCGGGAAAGAGCGCGAGGGCGCCCATGCGGCGCGAAATGTCGTAATGCTCGGCTTCGAATCCGAAAGAGCCGGCCATGCCACAGCAGCCGGAGTCGATGAGAATGGTATCGAATCCGGCCAGTTGGAGGGCGCGGAGCGTGGCGTCCGTACCGGCGAGGGCCTTTTGGTGGCAGTGCGCATGGAGCAGGAGAGAGCGCCGCGCGGGAAGAAAACGATCGGCGAGGGCGGGCTCTTCGTGGACAAGACGGACGAGAAGCTGATCGAGGAGGAACGCGTGCTCGGCAACGATCCTGGTCTCGGGCCCGGGAATCAGGTCGGGGTACTCGTCGCGCAGAGCAAGGAGACAAGAAGGCTCGACGCCGACGATGGGGATGCCGGCGGCGGCGAAGGGCCGCAACGCTTCGATGTTGCGGCGGGCCCACTTGCGGGCCGTGCCGAGCATGCCTTTGGAGATGGCGGGGCGGCCGCAGCAAACGAGACCGTCGACGAGGCGGACGCCGTAGCCGAGCGCCTCCAGGATCGCTACGGCGGCATGTCCGACCTCCGGGTAAAAGTAATCGGTGAAGGTGTCGTGGAAGAACACGACCTCACCACGCGGGGCGGGCGGGCGGAAGGTAGCCGCTCGCCGCCGGGCGAAGCTGCGCGGAAAGGGCTCACGGGCGAGGACCGGGATGGGGCGGGCACGATGGATGCCCGCCGTCTTTTCGAGCAGGAGCCGCAGCGGCGCAACCCGCCCAGCGGCGTTGACGAGCGGGGCGAAGGGTGCAGCGGCGCGGGCAAGCGTGCGGATATGCGCGAAGGCGCGGGCGCGGCCCGGCAGGCCGTGAACATCATGGTAATAGGCGAGGGTTTCATACTTGAGCTTGGCGAGATCAACCCCGGAGGGGCACTCGCTCTTGCACGCCTTGCACTCCACACAGAGGTCGAGGGCTTCGTGGATGCGCTCACCGGCGAGGTCCTGGGGCGGCAGGACGCCGTTGAGCGCTTGGCGGAGGAGGTTGGCGCGGCCGCGGGTGGAGTGCTCTTCGTCCTTGGTGACCATGTAGGAAGGACACATGCCGCCGTCGAACTTGCGGCAGGCGCCTTGGCCGTTGCAGAGCTCGACGGCACGGGCGATACCGCCATCGGCGGCGAAGCTGAGATAGGTAGGCGGCTCCCGATTGACGGTCTGGGGACCGAGGCGGAGGTTATCGGCGAAGGGCGGCACATCGATGATCTTGCCGGGATTGAGGAGTCCGTCCGGATCAAAGGCGGTCTTGAGTTCACGGAAGGCTTGGACGATCGGGGCGCCGAACATGCGCTCCATGAAAACGCCGCGCAGGATGCCGTCGCCGTGCTCGCCGCTGAGGCTGCCCTGAAACTCCACGACGAGGTCGGCGATACGCTCGGCGAGGCGCTGCATGGAAACAAGCTCGGCAGCGTCTTTGATATTCGCGTGGGGGCGGATGTGGAGGCAGCCGACGCTGGCGTGGCCGTAGTAGGCGGCTGTGAAGCCATGGTCGCGGATGAGGGCGTCGAAGCGCGCGACGAACTGCGGCAGGCGATCCGGGTCGACGGCCGTGTCCTCGACGAAGGCGAGCGGTTTGGCGTCGCCGCGGACGCTCATGAGAATACCGAGGCCGATTTCGCGCATGCGCCACATGGCGCGCTGCTGGTCCGGGTCCAGGGTGACGACGGTGGCGTAGCCGAGGCGCTCACGCTCCAGCGCGGCGGCGAGCGCGCCGAGCTTCTCGGTCAGCTCATCCGCCGAGTCGCCGTAAAACTCGACGAGGAGGAGCGCGCCGGGGGCGCCCTGGACGCGCTCCACCAACGATGCGTAGCTCGGATGTTGCCGACAGCGATCGATGATGGTGGCGTCGACGAGCTCGACGGCGGAGGGCTGCTGGCGGTTGGCGACGACCGTGGCCTCGGCCGCCTCGACGACGGAGTGCAGGTGGACGACGGCCAGCCCCTTGCAGATGGGGAGGGGAGCGAGGCGGACGGTCGCCTCGGTGACGAGGGCGAGGGTGCCTTCGGAGCCGACGATGAGTGGAGCAAGGTCGGCGGGGTCTTGGAGCAGGGCGTCAAGGTTGTAGCCGGAGACGCGCCGCAGGAGCTTGGGGAAGCGGGCGCGGATTTCGTCGCGGTACTGCGTGGTGAGGCGTTCGACGGCACGGTAGATATCGCCTTCGAGGCCGGGTTGGGCGCGCTTGGCGGCGAGGACCTGGGGGTCGTAGTGGGTGAAGCGGGCGGCGGTGGCGTCGGCGAACAGGAGATCGAGAGCGGCGACATTGTCGACGGTCTTGCCGTAGACGGCGGAGTGGCTGCCGCAGGAGTTGTTGCCAACGCCGCCGCCGATCGTGGCGCGATTCGCGGTGGAGGGGTCGATCGGGTAGTGAAGGCCATGGTCGCGGAGGGCGCGGTTGAGTTGAGCCAGCACGACGCCGGGCTGGACGCGGGCCCAGCGCTCCGTCGCGTCGATCTGAACGATGCGGTCCATGTGGGGCGTGAAGTCGAGGACGACGGCGTGGTTGAGGGTCTGACCAGCGAGGCTCGTGCCGGCGCCGCGCGGCAGAACGGGCAGGCCGCGCCGCGCCGCCACGCGCAGCACATGGGCGACATCGGCAGCGGAGCGGGGATAGACGACGGCGAGCGGCTCCATCTCATAGATCGAGGCGTCGGTGGCGTAGAGCAGGCGGGAAGGGCGATCGACTTTGACGCCAGCCCGGCCGCCGGCGAGGCCGTCGGCGATCTCGGCGGCGAGATCATGGAGGGCGCCGTCGCCGGCGTCCAGCAGGTGGAGCGCGGCGCGAACCGGCCGGTGCCGGGAGACTGCGGCGCCGTGGATGACGGAGCGCGGAGCGGACGGGAGGGGCATCCGCACAGGCTACACCGAGCGAAGGGCGGAACCGACCGCTGCCTTCCTTGACCGCAATGGGAGCGCGTGCCACGATCCGCGCACAATCGAATAGTGAGGCGCTCGACAGGGGAACGCCGGTGTAAGTCCGGGGCTGTCGCGCAACGGTCACCCGCGGGAGCGGGGAGCCCGATGACCTTCGAGCGTCCGCACGGAAACCGCCTTCGCGTGTGAGGCCGGGGTGCGCAACGACCCGGTATCCGGGTCGTTTTTGATTCGGGTCATGCCCTCTTCCTCGCACGGCGAACGGTCGAAAGGGGAGACGTATGGCTCGCACGAAGCTCGCACTGCCTTGGCATTTATTCGGGACATGGGCGCCTTTATTGGTGGCTGGGCTCTTGCTCGGCTCCGTCATCGCGGTCGCGTGCGGCGACGACGACCGGAACGCGGCGGTCGTAGAGCCGGAGCCCGCAGCAAGTGAGACAGCCGGGGGTGACGAAGCGTCCGCAGTAGCAGTTGCTGCGCCAAGCGAGGCAGACAAGAGCAAGGAAACGCCTCCGGCGGTGGTTGATGCGCCGGCCGACGAGCCTGCCGCAATCGAGTCGGTCGAAGAATCGGTGCCGTCTCCCGCGCCAAGGGCGAACGTGCTGAGCGGCAGCGCAGAGTACGCGGAGGGTGTGGATTACTTTCCCGAGAAGGTGTCGGTAGCGCACGCGAAGAATTTCGGGGTCGAGTATTTCGCGAACTACAAGGTGGTGACGGTGCCGGAACCGACGCCGGGAGGGGCGGCGGAGACGTACGTATTGGTGCAGCGGGGGACGCCGGCGCCTCCGCTAACGGGACCGCTGACGGGGGCAGCGGTGATTGAGGTGCCAGTCGAGTCGATATTTATGGGCTCGACAACCCCCTTGCCGTTCCTGGTGGATCTGGACGTAGTCGATCGGCTGACGGGGGTAGCCAGCGCCGGCCTGATTCATGCCGAGCCGGTGCTGGAGCGTATCGAAGCCGGCGCAGTGGTCGAGTACGCGGCGGGAGGGGAGGTCGATGCGGAAGCCGTGATCGAGGCCGTACCCGCGATGCTGATGACGGAAGGGCTGGAGCATCCCACGTATCCGATCTTGCGCGAGGCGGGCGTCGCCGTGGTGGCGGGGACGGAGTGGCTGGAACCGTCGCCGCTGGGTCGCGCGGAGTGGCTGAAGTACGTGGCCGTGTTCTTCAACCGGGAAGCGGCCGCGGCGCGGCTGTTCGCGTCGATCGAGGAGTCGTACGCCGAGCTGGCGGAGCTGGGGGCGGGAGTAGTGCAGCGGCCCCGGGTGATGACGGGGCTGATGTTCGAGGGAGTGTGGTACGCGGCGGGGGGCGACAGCTTCGTGGCGCGGCTGCTGCGCGATGCCGGAGCGGATTACGTGTGGGCGGACAACAACGACACGGGGTCGTTGCCGCTGGACTTCGAGGTGCACTTGGAGCGGGCGCAGGACGCCGCGTACTGGGTGAACGTCTCGCTGTTCTGGCGGAGCGTGGCGGACGCAGCAGCGGAGGACACGCGTTACGAGCGCTTCGCGGCGTATCAGTCCGGGCAGGTGTGGAACTACACGCGGATTCAGAACGAGAGCGGAGGGCTCGAGTACTTCGAGCGGGGCGTATCACGGCCGGACTTGGTGCTGGCCGACCTGCTGAAGATCTTCCATCCGGATCTGGTGCCCGAGCACACGTTCATCTGGTACGAGCAGCTACCGGCAGAGTAGGCAGGAAGCGATGGCCAGCTCGGCAGGCGCACACGTGAGAGCGGCGAGCATGAGCACGGACACCCTGCGCGACGCGGACCTGCAAGCGCTGGGGCGCCTGCAGCGCCGGCAATGGCTGAGCTTCGCCGGCTTGGCGGGAGCGCTGGCGGTACTGGTGGCGGTGGCGGTAGCCGTGGGGTCCGTCTCCATCCCGCTGGCGGAAGTGGCGCGGATCGTGCTGGAGGGAGAGGGCGCGCGGGCGAGCTGGGAAACGATCGTGGAGCAGGTACGGGCGCCGCGAGCGATCACGGCGGCGCTGGCCGGAGCGGCGCTGGGAGTGGCGGGGCTGCAGCTCCAGACGATCTTCCGGAACCCCTTGGCGGATCCGTTCGTGCTGGGGATCAACGCGGGCGCCAGCGCCGGGGTGGCGGCGGTAGTGCTGGTAGCGGGGACAGCCGGGACGGTGTTCGCGGCGGGGCTGGGCTGGCTGGGGGATCTAGGCACGGCGGCGGCGGCGACGGTCGGGGCAGGACTGGTGGGAGCACTGGTATTGGCCGCATCGTTGCGCGTGCGGAGCATGGTGACGGTGCTGCTGGTGGGGTTGATGGTGGGGTACTTGGTCGCGTCCTTGGTCGCGGTTCTGCTAGCGATCTCCGACGAGCAACGGGTGATGCAGTTCGTGCTGTGGGGGTTTGGGAGCTTTCGCGGGGTGACGTGGAGTGAGCTGCGCATCCTGGCGCCGGCGGTGGGAGCGGGGCTGCTGATCGCCGGGCTGACGACCAAGCAGCTGAACGCGCTGGCGCTGGGCGAGAGCTATGCGCAGAGCATGGGACTCCATGTGCGCTGGACGCGGGTGATCACGATCGGGGGTGCGTCGCTGCTGGCGGGGGTGGTAACGGCGTTCGCAGGACCGATCGGGTTTCTGGGGCTGGCGGTTCCGCACTTGGCGCGGGCCGTGTTCGGGAGCTCGGATCATCGGGTGCTGACGCCGGCCGTCGTGGTCATGGGGGGGATCGTGGCGTTGGTGGCAGAGCTGGTTTCGCAGTTGCCGGGGATCGACTCGGTCCTGCCGTTGAATGCGGTCACGGCCTTGATCGGGGCGCCGGTGGTCGTGGTGGTGCTGCTCCGCAGCCGCCGCGGGACACAGGGGTTCGTGCAATGAGGGCGACGGGGATGGCAACGACTACGGACGCTGAAGGCCGTGCGGAGGCCCAGGGGCGGCCCGTCCTGGAGACTGCGGGGCTGGCGGTGGGATTCCGGGCGTTCCGGCGAGCACCGCTAGAGGTGCTGGGCGGACTGGACCTGCGGGTGGAAGCGGGGGAGTTCGTGTGTCTCGTGGGGCCGAACGGAACGGGAAAATCCACCTTGCTGCGAACCCTGGCCGGGCTGCAACGGCCGCTGCGAGGGCAAGTGTGGCTGGGCGGCAGGGAGCTCGCGCAGCTAGGACGGCTGGACGTGGCGCGCCGGGTGAGCGTGGTACTAACGACGCGCGAGGACCTCGGATTGCTGAGCGCGTATCAAGTGGTTTCGCTGGGGCGATTCCCACATACGGGGTGGGTGGGACGGCTGCAGCAGCGTGATCGCGACATCGTGGGATGGGCGATCCGCGCGGTGGGCGTACGGGAACTGGCGGAGCGGCCGGTAGCGGAGCTGAGCGATGGGGAGCGGCAGCGCGTGTTGATCGCGCGGGCGCTGGCGCAGGAACCGGGAATCATGCTGCTGGACGAAGCGACGGCGTTCCTGGACGTGTCGGCGCGCGTGGAGATCACGAGCCTGCTGCGCCGGCTGGCGCGGGAGCAGGGAGTGGGAATCGTGTTGACCACGCACGATTTGGAGCTGGCGTTGCAGACGGCGCGGACCGTCTGGCTGCTGGACAAGGAAGGACGGCTGCAGGCCGGGACGCCGGAGGAGCTGGTCCTGAACGGGGCAGTGGCGGGAACGTTCCGGGGAGCCGAGCTGTCGTTCGACGAGGCGGCGCGATCGTTCCGGGTGCGATGGCAAAGCGGAGGCCGGGCCTGGCTGTGGGGTGGCGAGGGGGACGAGCTGGGGCTGGCGATGACGCGGGCGCTGCTGGAGCGGGAAGGGTTCACGCTCGTGCGGGGCGGGGGAGACACCCGCGACGTCGTCGAGGTGGAGCTTCGATCGGCCGAGGCGGAGCGGCGGTGGGTCGTGCGCGTGGGCGGGGCGAAGTGGGAGGCAGGATCGCTGGGAGAGGTTGCGGCGCTGGTGCGGGGGTCCCAGGCGAGCTAGGCGCGTGGAGGCCACGGTGGCGGGAGAGGGCGGACGGCCCGCAGAAACCTCGCCGCCCCGGGCAAGTACGAACCGGCTAAGTATCGAGAAAGCGTGGTCGGGGAGAGAGGATTTGAACCTCCGACCTCTTCGTCCCGAACGAAGCGCGCTGCCGGACTGCGCCACTCCCCGACGTAGGTAGCTGAGCTGTGGCCCGGGACAGGTCCTGAGCAGCGTACGGGCAGCCTCTGAGGGTCGCAACTCACGGGATGGCGGTTGAGAGAAGGAACCGGCGAGGCACGGGCGGCGTGGGAGGGCCGTGCTCCCTACGGGAGGCTACGGGACGGGATCACCCTCGCCTTCCGTGCCGTCGCCCGCGCCATCCGCGGACGGCGCGGGATCTTCGGCGGGGACGGCCGCGCCGGCGGGCGGCTGGATCTCCTGGGCGGGAGCGGGCTCCGGCTGGGGAGCCGTTTCCGCCGCTGGGGCAGCAACCGGGATAACGATCCGTTGGCCGACGAGAAGCGCGTTGGGATCGGGGATGTCGTTCACGGCGAGGATGGCGTCCAAGGAAACGCCGAAGGTGCGGGCGATAGCGCTGAGGGTGTCGCCGGCGACGACGATGTGGACCCGCTCCGCAGGAGGCGGGGGAGCAGGAGCCGCCTCTTCCTCGGGTGGAAGCGTCTCGTCCCCGCCGGGCGCTGCGAAGGAATCAGCATCGGGGAGATCTTCGGGGAGCTCGTCAAGGCGCTGGAGATCGATGGGAGCTTGCGCCGGAGCGTCACCCTCGTCCTCGTCCGAGAGGATGTCGAACTCGAAGAACAGCAAGGCAATGACGACGAGCGGCACCAAGACCACGACCGCGGTGAGGAGTCCGAAGAAGCGGCCGGTTCCCGCCGGCGAGTAGGGTCGCCGGACGCTCACGGCGATCCGGCGCGCGACCGGACGCCGGGAACGACGCCTGCCCTGCGCTGCGGGACCGCCTTGGCAGGCTCGCGGTCCCCCGGAGGACGCGTTTGGCGCGAGCTAGCGGCGGCCGCCGGCTCCGCTGAGGATCGGCTCGTCGATGTAGATATCGCCGTTGCGGATCTTGATGTTGTAGCCGCAGCTCGGTTTCGTGCAGACCCAGGCCTTGTAATGCACTGCCGCACCTTGGCCTCCAAAGTCGGACAACGGCACGAGGCTGCCACTATCGCAGCGCAAGCAAGGCGGAAAGCCTTCGCCCATCCCATCTGCTTCCACGGTACTCTCCCTCTCCCCTATTTGGGCCACCGGCCCCCACCCGGCGTGGATCGCCCGGCAACTTATTCTATCTTCCCGTGCCTGATTCGGCATCGGGGTGCCGCGGCGACGGGCGCAGACGGGGACCCGGATCCGGCGGCTCGCGCCACTCTTCCTGTTTGAGCAGAAAGTACTCGAAGGCGTCGGCCAGCGCCAGCCAGGAGGCCTCGATCACGTCGGTGGAGGAGCCGACGGTGTTCCAGATGTGCTCGCCGTCGGTGGATTCGATGAGGACGCGCACCTTGGCCTCGGTCCCGGCGGCCGCGTCGAGGATGCGGACTTTGTAGTCGAGGAGGTGCATGCGGTCGAGCGCCGGGTAGGCCTCGCGCAGGCCCTTGCGCACGGCGCGGTCGAGCGCGTTGACGGGCCCGTTGCCCTCGGCGGCGGTCTGGAAGAGCTGGCCGGCAACGCCGACCTTGGCCATCGCTTCGGCGAGCATCTCGTTGCGCCCCCCGTTCCCGGCCGCCCCGCTCCCGGCTTCCCCATCGGCGAGATCGGCCGTGTGGCGGCGGCGCTCCACGATGAGGAAGTCCTCCAGCTCGAAGGGAGCCGTGTAGTTGGGGCGGGCGCGGTGGGCGAGCAGCTCGAAGGAGGCCTCGGCGCCCTCGTACTGGTAGCCGCGGCTCTCCATCTGCTTGACGCGCTCGAGCAGGGCCCTGGTCTCTTCGGCCGTCAGGGGCAGGTCCAAGCCGCGCTCTTGCAGCTTGTAGGAGATGTTGCGCTGCCCGGAGAGCTCGCTGACGAGGACCCGGCGGTCGTTGCCGACGGCGGCGGGCTTCGCGTGCTGGTAGGTGTCCTCGTCCTTGACGACGGCGGCGACGTGGTAGCCGGCCTTGTGGGCGAAGGCGCTGGCGCCGACGTAGGGGGCCTGCGGATCCAAGGGGAGGTTGGCGAGCTCGGCGATGTAGCGGGAGAGCTCGGTGAGGCGGGCGAGCTGCGCGTCGCCGACGACGGGAATGCCCATCTTGAGCTGGAGCGTGGCGAGGATGGTGGCGAGGTTGGCGTTGCCGCAGCGCTCGCCGTAGCCGTTGAAGCAGCCTTGGACCTGCACCACGCCAGCGGAGACGGCGGCGAGGCTGTTGGCGACGGCGAGGCCGGCGTCGTTGTGGACGTGGATGCCGAGTTGCGCCTGAGGGACGGCCCCCTTGGCGGCCTCGATCGCTTGCACGAGGTCGGGGGTGAGGGCGCCGCCGTTGGTGTCGCAGAGGATGAGCGTGTCGGCGCCGGCGCGGGCGGCCGTGCGGAGGGTTTGCAGAGCGTAGTCCGGGTCGTCGCGGAAGCCGTCGAAGAAGTGCTCGGCGTCGAAGCCGACCTCGCGGCCGAGCGCTTTGAAGTGGGCGACGGAGTCGGCGATCATGGCGAGGTTCTCCTCGCCGCTGGTTTCGAGGGCGACGCGGACCTGATAGCGGCTGGCCTTGCCGACGAGGGTGACGACGGCCGTGCCGGCGTCCGCGATCGCCTGGATGTTGGGATCGTCCTGCACCTGGAGCCCGGCGCGGCGGGTGCCGCCGAAGGCGACGACCTTGGCCTGCTTGAGGGGGGCGCGCTTGATCTCTTGGAAGAAGAGGCGGTCCTTCTCGTTGGAGCCGGGGAAGCCGCCCTCGATGTAGTGGACGCCGATCTCGTCGAGGCGGTGCGCGATGGCGAGCTTGTCCTCGAGGGAGAAGGCGATGCCCTCCATCTGGGAGCCGTCGCGGAGGATGGTGTCGTAGAGGAGCACACGCGGAGCGTTCACGGTCTCAGTCCTTCATGGGTAGGAGCAGCGGGTACGGGGCCGGATGCGGAAGCGCCTCGCTCCGAGGCGTCCGGCGGGAGCGCGCGCTAGCAGCCGATCGCATCCGCCGCGTGATGAGGCGCGGCGGACGAGAACCTCTCGGGATAGGCGTGCGTGCGTGCGTGCATTATGGATCCAGCCTAGCGGGCGTTCCACCGCCGGACAATCGGGGAGAGCCGCTCAAAAATTGAGGCTGCGGCCGAATGATTACCGTCAACGATGAGTGAAGGCCAGCGTGACTAGACCCACCCGACCCGCTCACGCGGCACACCGAATCCCCTGTGCCTCGTCGCGCAGCCTCTGCACCAAAACCGCTAGGCCGTCCACACGATCGAGAACCTCACTGAGCGCGCCGGACAAGTTGAGTGTGGCGACCTCAAGCCGCTTGCCGGAGCCCCGGACTTGGTAGGAGGTTCCGTCCGCCGCGCCCTCGGCGTATATCAGCAGTCCGCCCGGCAGATCGAGTGCGGTCGCGTACGCCAGCAACTGATACAGGTCGGCGTTGGGTATTTGTGCATCGGTCTCGTCCTTATACTTCGCATCGCCCACGAACGTGCAGATCCCGTCATCCCACCAGGAAAGATCAGGCTCAATGCCTATGGATCCCTGCTCGTCAAGGCTGAATTCGGGACCGCGGCCATCGGATCGCAATGTGCGATCAGAGACCCTGAGCCTCTCCCGGAGCGCCACCGTCACGAACTCCTGAAACAGGGTGTTCATGTCCAGCAGAAAACCGGACGCTCGCACGTCGCCGCGGCCTGATTCGAAGGCGCTATGCCGCAAGATCAACCGCGAGAGCCCAACGACGCCCCGGTAGTGCTCATTCAGCCGGTCGAAACGGAGTTCGGGCACGGCACTGGACGGAAACTCGACCGGCGAAACCTGCTCAAGCATCCCTGCAACTAATCCCAAGTCTCTGCGTGCCGCGTGCGAACGGAGAGGCATCCGGCCGAGCCGCCTGGCCGCCGCCTTCACCAGCTGATTCGCCAGGATGTCGGCGGTGAACTCGTCGTATCGCACCTCGATCGGCAGAGCGCTCCCGAACCGCCGCCGTATCTGCTCGGTGAACCTGATGCGCCCCCGGACGGTGTGCAGCGCCTCTTCCTCCATCCGGTATCCGTGGAGAAGCCCTTGGCTGAACGCCCTGCGAGCCGCCGCGGCGAGCGCCAGCGCGAGCGTGTCCGGCAGGGTCTTCTTCTCCTCGAAATCGAACAGCTTGTCCTCTTGGGACTTGACCACCCCCATGGCGTAGCACGCCAGCGACAGGAGTTGCGGGATTCCGATCTTCGGCTCGATGAGCACCGACAGATCGCCGATCTCGACCGCTCCAACCTTCGATCTGGCCGTGAGTTGGTAGACATCCCCGCTGCCCGGAATGGGCTCGATCGAGGAGAGGCCAAGGGTCGCCTTCTCACGCAACAGCGCGTCCCGTTGAGCGACCGAGAGCGTGCACTTAGTGGGTTCGTACTCCCTCAGGTCAATCTGACACATTACTGGGCGCCGCTGTCCTCTTCGCTCGCTGCTTGCTCTTCGCCATCTTCCTGCTTGGCGCCGCGAGCGGCCTCTCTCCGCAGTGTTTCCAGATCGAACGCCTCGAGCCGTTCGGTATTTCCGAAGAGACGCTCCTCTATATAAGGAAGAACGCTGTGTTTCCAGATGCGCGGAACGTCGGCCTCGTTGAGGCCGCCCTCCCTCATGAAGTAGCTCGGTCCGATGGCGGCGTGCCGGTCGTCCAACAGGTGATGATTCGCGCGGTCGACGACATCGGCCACCCACGTCATATCCTCGGACGCGTTCTCCATCAGCCAGCGGCGGAGGAGGCCCTTGATCGGCTCCTCGTCCGGGTGGAAGTCCACGAAGTAGAACCGGCGGCGGAGCGCCAAGTCCACGAGCGCGATCGACCGGTCGGCCGTGTTCATCGTCCCGATGATGTAGAGGTTGCTGGGAAGAGAGAACGGTTCGTCGGAGTACTGGAGGCGTATCTCGCTGTCGCGGTACTCCAGCAAGAAGTACAGCTCGCCGAAGACCTTAGCGAGGTTGCCGCGGTTGATCTCGTCGATGACGAGGAAGTGCTTCGCCTGCGGCTCCAGCCGCGCCTGCGCCGCGACCGTCAGTAGCGGTCCGTCCTTGAGTTTGAACCCAGATTGCCCGCCCCGCGCGGGTCGGAAGCCCTGGACGAAGTCCTCGTAGGCGTAGGACGGGTGGAACTGTACGAGTTGCACCCGTTTCTTCGACCCGGCGAGGCAACGAGCGAGCTTCTGTGCGATGAACGTCTTCCCCGTGCCCGGCGGACCTTGAAAGATGACCTGGCGCTTCTCCTCCAGCAGCGTCTCGATCTCCTCCAGGAAAGAAGGCGGGACGAGGAGTTCTTCCGCGAGCTGCGCCAAGTCAGTTGCACTAGGTTTCTCTTCTCCAGGTTCTGGAACTTCTATAGGAGGTGGTGGCACCCGTTCCTTAGGCTTGTATTGATCATCCCAGCGCTCTCGGATATCAGATTCATAGAAGGAATGTCCATCTGTTCCGTACTCGGCGGCAAGCGCCCTGCGAATTGCTCCCAATGCACGGTCTACGTCATTCTCAGAGGGATCTTCGACAAGGTGATCGAATGCTTTAACGATCTTGGTCTTGTGCTCGAAGCTGACGATCGCTTCGAAAGTGTCGGGGTGGACGAGATGCAACAAGGCTTGTCGTTGCGTACTGGGCGTATTCTGTTTGTCGCGAAGTAAAAGGCTATGGAACCGCATCTCCATCAGGAATTCCTTGAAGGCCCACGGATCATCGAGCAAGTGCCGACGGATAGACGACCGTTGTTGCTTCCATTGCTCGGCGAACTCAATGATTAACCCAACTTGAAATGGACGGTACATATTGAACGCTTGACCAGGGTTGACTATCCCAGGCGTGAGGCCTTCGACGAGATCAGATGGAATGCTGACCGCATGCTGAGACCATCCGAGTACAGTCTCTATATCGTCCTGTTTCTTGCTACTGCTCGTAGCGCTAGTTATGAGAAAGTATACATATAATGCCTCGGCCATAAGCTGATAAACTTCGGGTGGGCTATTTGCCAGTCGCAGCTTCAGCTTGGCAAGAAAACTATTATCAGAGTCGTCCGGATTATTCAGGAACCTTTCGCGGATCTCACCAAGCCACTGTCGTGTCCATATTGGCTTACCAGGTGTGAAGAGCGAATCGTCCGACCTCAGCGCCCGCTCGACCCATTCCTCAGCCGCTTCGTAGACATTCGCGGCATCGCTTCTTCTCGTTCCCATTATTTTCTCCACTGCGGCCTCATCGCCACGCTGTAATCGAGCTAGTAGAGTTTCGACCGTAGTGTAACAAGCAGTAGTAGCGCGTCAGGACTCCGCCTCCCAGAGTCAGCGCACAGGGGAGCACTGCACCCCGTGGAATCCCCCATATCGGCGCGGCGGCCGGGTTGTCAGATCGCGGCGGCGATGCGGTCGCCCAGGCGATGCGTCTTGAGGGGGCGCTTGCCCGGCAGGGCGATATCCGGGGGGCGGTGGCCGGCGCGCAACACTTTCTCCACGGCGCGCTCGACGGCGGCGGCCTCTTCCTCCAGGCCGAGGGAGTGGCGCAGCAGCAGCGCGGCGCTGAGGATGGCGGCGGCCGGGTTGGCCTTGCCGGAGCCGGCGATGTCGGGCGCGGTGCCGTGAATGGGCTCGTAGAGACCGAGGCCGGTGCCGTCCGAGCGGCGGCGGCCGAGGCTGGCGCTGGGCAGCATGCCCATGGAGCCGCCGAGCATGGAGGCCTCGTCCGTGAGGATGTCGCCGAAGAGGTTCTCGGTGACGACGACGTCGAACTCGGCGGGCTGGCGGATGAGGTGCATAGCTGCGGCGTCGACCAGCAGGTGGCGGAGGGTGACGTCCGGGTAGCCGGCCGCGACCTCGGTCGCGACCTCGCGCCAGAGCCGGGAGCTGTCGAGGACGTTGGCCTTATCGACGGAGGTGACGTGCTTGCGGCGGCCGCGCGCCAGCTCGAAGGCGAGACGAACGATGCGCTCGATCTCCTGCTCGGAGTAGC
Organism: Dehalococcoidia bacterium; assembly: GCA_963663895.2. Taxonomy (GTDB): domain Bacteria; phylum Chloroflexota; class Dehalococcoidia; order Bin125; family Bin125; genus JAPOXK01. The sequence continues at coordinate 755,874 of CAXXRD010000001.1, forward strand.
GGAGGGTGTCGACGGCCTTGCGGCCGCGGGAGTCGGACCAGCGCCGCTGCGGCTTGCCGAAGTAGATGCCGCCGGTGAGCTCGCGCAGGATGATCATGTCGACATCCTTGACGACGGCGCGCTTGAGCGTGGTGTTGTTGGCGAGGAAGCCGAACATCTTGACGGGGCGGATGTTGGCGAAGAGGCGCAGGCCCTTGCGCAGGCCGAGGATCGCTTGCTCGGGGCGGACCTGGGCGCGGGGGTCGTCCCACTGGGGGCCGCCGACGGCGCCGAAGAGGACGGCGTGCTGGCGCTTGCACATGGCCAGGTCCTGGGGCCGGAGCGCGGCACCGTAGGCGTCGATGGCGGCGCCGCCGACGGTCGCCTCGGTGTAGGTGAAGTCGTGGCCGAACCTGCGGCCGACGACGTCAAGGATCTTGACCGCCTCGGCGGTGACCTCGGGGCCGATGCCATCGCCCGGCAGCAGCGCGATGCGATAGCTGCTCATAGCTGTCCTCTCCGCTGAAACGCCAAAGGCGCCTTGATCTTATGGCCTCGCCCCAGTCGTTGTCCCGATGGGGACCGCCCTTCCTTTATAAGAACTTTTGTTCTACTCTGGAGCTCCGTTGCGGCCGGGGACGAAGCGCGCACGCGCTCCCCGCGCAAGGGCCGCGCATGGCTCTGGAAAGCGGCTCTGGAAAGTAAGGCGCAGCAGTGGCGCGGGCCGAGTACCGAGAGATCGCCTGCAAGTCGGCGTTGAACCGGGTCCGGGGGATGGCGTTCGGCTGGTCGCTGAACCCGTACCGGGGATGCGCGCACGGCTGCCAGTACTGCTTCGCCCGCTCGACGCACCGCTACCTCGAGCTCGGGGCCGGAGCGGACTTCTCGGGGATCATCTTCGTCAAGACGAACCTGCCGGCGGTGCTGGCGGGGGAGCTGGGACGGCGGGGGTGGCGCCGGGAGCAGGTGGCCGTGGGGACGGCGACGGATCCGTACCAGGCCATCGAGGGACGTTACCGGCTCACGCGGCGGAGCTTGGAGCTGTTCATGCGCTTCCGCACGCCGGTCTCGATCGTGACCAAGGGAACCCTGATCGTGCGGGATGCCGACATCCTGCAAGACCTCGGCCAGCGCGCGGGCGCGACCGTCTGCTTCAGCGTCCCCACCGTTGACCGGGAGATCTGGCTGCGCACGGAGCCCGGCACGCCGGCGCCGGCCCAGCGGCTGCGGGTGATGGAGCAGCTGGTGTCTGCGGGCGTGCATTGCGGCGTGCTGGTGGCGCCGTTGCTGCCCGGCCTCACGGCGGACCAAGCCCGTGTCACGGCGACGGCACGCGCGGCGGCGGCGCACGGCGCGCGCTTCATCGGATCGAACGTGCTGCATCTCGGCCCCGACGTGCGCGAGCACTTTCTCGGCTTTCTACAACAGGAGTATCCCGATCTGCTGGCGGGCTACCAGCGGCTCTACGGGACGAAGCATGCGCCCAAGCGCTACCGGACGCGGGTCGAGGAGCGTGTGCGCGAGGTGAAGCGGGCGCTGGGCTATCGCGACCGCGATCAGCGCCGCGTCGCACGATCGCCGGAGCCGCAGCAGCTATCGCTGGGGCTGGATGTGCCGTCTCGGGGGCCGGCGGGTGGGAGCCATCCCTCCCGGATGGCGCGGTCGCGGGTGACTCAGCAGCCCGGATCGCCGTAGCGGCCGCAGCAAAGGCTGCGCCGGAGCATCCGGCGCCAGAGGTTGACGGCATAGCCGCGGATGGCGGCAGCGGGGCCGACGCAGCGAATGTTGCTCCAGGCTTCGGTAGGACCGCCGTAGGGGGACACCGCTAGCGCTTGGTGCGGGGGAGCAGGGCGGGGCGCCGGGCCTCGAAAGCGGCGATGGCGTCTGCGTGCTGGAGGGTGAGGCCGATGTCGTCGAGGCCGTTGAGCAGGCAATGCTTGACGAAGGGGTCGATCTCGAAGGATCGCCGCCAGCCGCCGGGAATCGAGACGGACTGGGTGGCAAGATCGACGGTGATCGGCGCCTCGGGGGTGTCCTGCGCCCGCTGCATGAGGTAGCCGACATCGGCCGGATCGAGGGAGGCGAGGAGCAGGCCCATCTTGGCGCTGTTGTTGCGGAAGATGTCGGCGAAGGAGGTGCCGACGACGGCGCGCAGGCCCATCTGCTGGAGGGCCCAGACGGCGTGCTCGCGGGAGGAGCCGCAGCCGAAGTTGGGCCCGGCGAGAAGGATGGGGGCGCCTTGATACTCGGGACGGTTGACGACGAAGTCGGGATCGTTCTTGCGCCAGTACTCGAAAGCGAACTCCCCGTAGCCGGTGCGCTCGATGCGCTTGAGGTGGCGGGCGGGGATGATCTGATCGGTGTCGACATCGGCGCGCGGCAGGGGGATGGCGTTGCCGGTGACGGCGGTGACGGGCTCCATTAGAAAAGCTCCCGCAGATCGACGAAGCGGCCGGCGAGAGCGGCGGCGGCGGCCATGGGCGGGCTGACGAGATGGGTGCGGCCTCCCGGTCCCTGCCGGCCTTCGAAGTTGCGGTTAGAGGTGGAGGCGCAGCGCTCGCCGGGCTGGAGGATGTCCGGGTTCATGCCGAGGCACATGGAGCAGCCGGCCTCGCGCCACTCGAAGCCGGCGGCGCGGAAGAGGTCCGCGAGGCCTTCCGCCTCCGCTTGGGCCTTCACCAGGCCCGAGCCGGGGACGACCATGGCGCGCACGCTGCCGGCGACCCGCTTGCCGCGCACGACGGCGGCGGCGGCGCGGAGGTCTTCAATGCGCGAGTTGGTGCAAGAGCCGATGAAGACGCGGTCCAGCGGGATCTCCGTGATCTTGGTGCCGGGCTGGAGTCGCTGGTAGTCGAGAGCGCGCTTGGCGGTTTCACGGACAACGGGATCGTCGAAGGCGTCCGGGTCGGGGATGTCGCCGTGGACGGGGACGCTCTGGGCGGGGGTGGTGCCCCAAGTGACGTGGGGCTCGATCTCGGCGCCGTCGATCACGACCTCCGTGTCGAAGGTAGCGTCGGGGTCCGTGGTGAGGGTGCGCCAGCGGGCGCGGGCGGCATCCCAGTCGTCGCCGGCGGGAGCGTGGGGACGGCCCTCGACGTAGGCGAAGGTAGTCTCGTCCGGGGCGATGAGGCCGGCGCGGGCGCCGCCTTCAATGGTCATGTTGCAGATGGTCATCCGGCCCTCCATGGAGATATTGCGGATGACGTCGCCGCGGTACTCGATGACGTGACCGACGCCGCCGCCGACGCCGATGCGGTTGATGATGGTGAGGATGATGTCCTTAGGCGTGCCCCAAGGCGGAAGCTGGCCCGTGACCTCGACGGACATCTGCTTGAGGCGGCGCTGGGGCAGCGTCTGGGTAGCGAAGACGTGCTCGACCTCGGAGGTGCCGATCCCGAAGGCGAGCGCGCCGAAGGCGCCGTGGGTGGAGGTGTGAGAGTCGCCGCAGACGATGGTCATGCCGGGCTGGGTGAGGCCTTGCTCGGGGCCGATGACGTGGACGATGCCTTGGCGGGCGTCGAGAACGTCGAAGATGGGGACGTCGAACTCGGCGCAGTTGGCGCGGAGCGCGTCGACCTGCTGCTGGGAGAGCGGGTCCGGGAAGGGCTTGTCGCGATCGACGGTGGGGACGTTGTGGTCCGGCGTGGCAATGGTGAGGTCGGGACGGCGGAGCTTGCGGCCGTTCATGCGCAGGCCGTCGAAGGCCTGGGCGGAGGTGACCTCGTGGGTGAGGTGTAGGTCGATGTAGAGGAGGTCGGGACGGCCCTCTTCCCGGTGGACGAGATGGGCGTCCCAGATCTTTTGCGCGAGCGTTCGGGGCGGCATGCATTCCTCCGGCGCATTCGCTTGATCGCCCGGGCGCGGAGCGCGCCGATCGAAGCGGGCGGCTATTGTAGCTAGCCCGTGCCGGCGGTGCGGGAGAATTGTTGCGGAGGAAAAAGCCATGGGGGCGACGGCCTTGCAGTTCGGCGCGCAGTTGCGGCTGATCGCGACGGAGTGGGCGGCGATCGAGGCGGCGGCGCGGACGGTGGACGCGGGGCCGTGGCGCAGCCTGTGGACGGGCGATCACCTGGTGGCGGTGCTGGGCGACGAGCGCGCCGATTGCTACGAGGCCTGGTCGGTGCTGGCGGGGCTGACGCGGGTGACCGAGCGGGTGCGGCTGGGGGTGCTGGTCTCGCCGGTGACGTTCCGGCATCCGGTGGTGCTGGCGAAGATGGCGGCGACGCTGGATCAGATGTGCGGGGGGCGGCTGGAGATCGGGTTGGGGGCGGGCTACCACCGCCGGGAGCACGCGGCCTACGGGCTGGCGTACCCGTCGTTGGGAGAGCGGTCGCAGATGCTGGAGGAGGCCTGCGAGCTGACGCACCGGCTGCTGACGGCGGAGGAGCCGGTCGATTACGCGGGGAAGCACTACCGCTTGGAGCGGGCCGTGCTGGCGCCGCGCTGTTTGCAGCGGCCGCGGGCGCCGCTGGTGATCGCGGGGGGCGGCGAGCGGCGGACGCTGCGGACGGTGGCGCGGTACGGGGAGGTGATGAATGTGGTGGCGTCGACGCCGGCGGACCTGCGGCGCAAGATCGCGGTGCTGGAGCGGCACTGCGAAGAGGCGGGACGGGATCCGGACGAGATCCGGAAGACGATCCTGACGTTCCTCCACGTGACGGAGGACGCGGAGGAGGAGGCGCGGCTGCGGGAGCGCTACGGCGTGTTCGTGCGGACGCCGGAAGCGCAGGCGGCGCTGCCGATCGGACAGGCGGGGCGAGTGGTGGAGGCGCTGGCCGCGTTTCAGGAAGCGGGGGCGGAGGAAGTGATTATCACGGATCTGCCGAACGATCCGGAGGTGTACGCCCGGGTTGCATCGGAGGTGATTGGGCAGTTGGCTGCGTCTTAAGCCCTGGAGAGAGGCTCACCCCTCTTTCGACAGCCCCTGCATGACGATGTGAGCGGCGTTCCTCAACCTGTCGGAGGCAGGCCGGGCGCCACGCCAGCCTATCAGTCCGAATCGGCGTGAGAGACGATGAGCTCGCTCAGGCTCATGATCGCGACGTCGATGTGCGCCTTCGTGTCCGCATGCGCGTCAGTGACCGCAGCCTTCAGATCCGCCGCAATGTCATGAATTTCCGAGCGCAGTGCGTCCAGATCGGCCTTCGTCGCGTGATCTTGCGGCTCCGTCATCGTCTCGTTCCTCCAGTCTCGCCCCGATCAACAAGATGATTGATAACGATTCTCGCCACGCTAGCAGTTCTCCCTACCGCAGTCACTCGCCCCCTCTCATGCCCCACATCACAGCGGCCAGCCAAGAAAAGAGGGACGCCGCCGGCGCCCCTCTTCGCGGGTGCGAGTCCTTGGCGGCGCGGCGCGTGCTACTCCGTCAGGGAGCTACTCCGTCAGGGAGGTGGAGGCGCGGGTGGCTTTGACGGCGCCTTGGTGGTAGCGGTTGATGGCGTTCATATAGGCCTGGGCGCTGGCGACGAGGATATCGGTGTCCGAGGCGCGGCCGGTGTAGGTGCTGTCGTCGATGTCGATGCGGATGGTGACCTCGCCCTGGGCGTCGACGCCCTCGGTGATGCTTTGGACGGAGAATTCGACGAGGCGGTCCTGCATGCCGGTGATCTGGCGGATGGTGCGGTAGACGGCGTCGACGGGGCCGGTGCCGGTTTCGGCGGCGGTGTGCGTGCGGCCGTCCGGGCCGCGCAGCGTGATGCTGGCGGTGGGGGTGGCGCTGGTACCGGTGGTGACGTTGAGGGATTCGAGGTGCCAGGCCTCCGCGACTTGGCCGAGGCGATCGGACATGATGGCCTCGAGGTCGCGATCGTCGACGACGGTCTTCTTATCGGCGAGCTCCTGGAACTTGAGGAAGGCGCTGGCCAGCTCCGCCGTGTCGAGCTCGTAGCCGAGGTCTTCGATGCGGGCTTTGAAGCCGGCGCGGCCGGAGAGCTTGCTGAGGACGAATTGGCTACCCTCGCTCCAGCCGACGGCCTTGGGGTCCATGATCTCGAAGTTCTCGCGCAGCTTGACGACGCCGTCCTGGTGGATGCCGGACTGATGGCGGAAGGCGTTGAGGCCGACGATGGCCTTGTTGGGCTGGACGTGCATGCCGGAGTAGTCGGCGACCATGCGGGAGAGCGGGACGAGGTGCTCGGTGCTGATGCCGCACTCGACATCGAGGAAGTCGGGGCGGGTCTTGATGCCCATGACGATCTCTTCAAGGGAAGCGTTGCCGGCGCGCTCGCCGATGCCGTTGATGGTGCACTCGATCTGGCGGGCGCCGGCGGCGGCGGCGGCGAGGCTGTTGGCGGTGCTGAGGCCGAGATCGTTGTGGCAGTGAACGGAAAGGGTGACGGCGTCGACGCCCTTGACGTTCTGGAGGATGCCGTCGATGAACTCGGCGAACTCCTCCGGGATAGCGTAGCCGACGGTGTCGGGGATGTTGATGGTAGTGGCGCCGGCCGCGATGCACTCGCTGAGGAGGCGATAGGTGAAGTCGGGGTCGGAGCGGGTGGCGTCCATGGGGCTGAACTCGACGTTGGAGACGTAGCCCTTGGCCTTGGCGACCATCTCGCGCGCTTGCTGGAGCACTTCCTCGCGGCCGGAGCGGAGCTGGTGCGCGATGTGAATGTCGGAGCTGCTGATGAAGACGTGGAGGCGGGGGTCCTCGGCGCCTTGGATGGCGGCCCACCCTTGCTCGACATCGTTGGGGACGGCGCGGCAGAGGGAGGCGATGGAGGTGCCGCGGACTTCGTTGGCGATGCGGGCGACGGCGTCGAAGTCGGCGGGACTGGCGGCGGCGAAGCCGGCCTCGATGCAGTCGACGTTGAGCTTCTCCAGCATCTTGGCGATCTGGAACTTCTCGTCGTTGGTGAAGGAGACGCTGGCGGATTGCTCGCCGTCTCGGAGCGTAGTGTCGAAGATCTTGACTCGGTCAGGCATGGCGGGGCTCCTCCATGGGGAACGCGGGGCAGAGAAAGAAAGGGGGCGGCGAGGCAGCGGTTCGCTGCAACCAGCGCCTCGTGTGGCTGATCGCCCGGGAGTTAGCGCCCAAGGACGCCACGGGCCGAGGCAGCCCGCGGGTCGATCCCTCCGTCGCGCGTGGGACGCGGATAGCCGTTCATCGTGGAATCATTATGCCGGAGTTCGCGCCGTCTGCCTACGGGGCCGGGAAAGCCGCGGGCGATCAATCGGCTTTCTGGTGTAGCCAGGCCATCATGCCGCGGAGCTCCTCGCCGACCTCTTCGCTGGGATGCGCGGCGGCGCGCTGACGGAGCTTGTTGAAGGCGGGGCGGCCGGCTTGATTTTCCAGAATCCACTCGCGGGCGAACTCGCCGTTCTGCACCTGCTGGAGCACGCGGCGCATGTTCTCGCGGACGTGGCTATCGATGACCTGGGGACCGCGGGAGTAGTCGCCGTACTCCGCGGTGTCGGAGATGGAGTAGCGCATGTTCTTGAAGCCGCCCTCGTAGATGAGGTCGACGATGAGCTTGAGCTCGTGGATGGTTTCGAAGTAAGCAGACTCGGGTTGATAGCCAGCCTCGACGAGGGTCTCGAAGGCCGTCTGCATGAGCGCGGAGACGCCGCCGCAGAGGACGGCTTGCTCGCCGAAGAGATCGGTTTCGGTCTCTTCCTGAAAGCTGGTCTCCAGGACGCCGGCGCGGCCGCAGCCGATGGCGGCGGCGTAGGCCATGGCGGTCTGTTTGGCGGTTTCGCTGGCGTCCTGGTGAACGGCCAGCAGGCCGGGCATGCCGCTGCCCTCTTGGTAGAGCCGGCGGAGGAGGTGGCCCGGTCCTTTCGGGGCGACCATCGAGACGTCGATCGCTTCGGGCGGGGCGATCTGGTTGTAGTGGATGTTGAAACCGTGGGCGAACATCAGGGTCTTGCCCTCGCGCAGGCCGTGGGCGATGTGGTCGTCGTAGAGGGTTTTCTGGATATGGTCCGGGGTGAGGACCATGATGATGTCGGCCTCTTCGGCGACATCGTCCACGGTGCCGACGCGGAGACCGGCCGTCTCCGCCTTGGCCCAAGAGCGGGAGCCGGGGTAGAGGCCGACGACCACGTTGACGCCGGAGTCCTTGAGGTTGAGGGCGTGCGCGTGGCCCTGGCTGCCGAAGCCGACGACGCCGACGGTTTTGCCTGCGAGGAAGGAGAGATCGGCGTCCTTGTCGTAGAACATCTGGGCCATGGTGGTGCTCCATTCCTGGCCGGCCGGATCGGTGAGCGGACAAGGAAAAAGGCTAGGCGGGGACGGGGACGGCGTCCAGTGGCGCGGGCGGACGGGACGGTTTAGTCGCTGGCGAAGGGGAGCGCGCCGTCCGGCCGCCGGCCGAACTGGGCACGCTCCTCTTCGGCGCGGCGCTCGATCTCCGAGACGGGCACGGGCTTGCTGGTGCCGCTGCCGCGGACCATCGCGACCCGGCCGGTGCGCACGAGCTCGAGGAGGCCGTAGGGGTGCAGGAGACGCAGCAGGGCGTCGACCTTGTCTTCGTCGCCGAGGACTTGCACGATGACGCTGGCGTCGGCGACATCGACGACGGTGGCGCGAAAAACATCCGCGAGGGCGATGATGTCGCGCCGGCCCTGGGGCGTGCAGCTGACCTTGATCAGGGCGAGCTCGCGGGCGACCAGGGGCCGCTCGCTGATGTCGATGGCGGAGACGACGTCGACCAGCTTGAAGAGCTGACGCTCGACCTGCTGCACCTGGGTGCCCTGTCCATCGACGACGATGGTCATGCGGCTGAGGCCGGGCTCGTCGCTGTGGCCAACGGTGAGGCTCTCGATGTTGAAGCCGCGCCGGCGAAAAAGAGAGGCGACGCGGGCGAGGACGCCGGGGCGGTCCTCGACGTGGGCGACGACGACGCGCTGCGGGGAGTGGGCGTTCTGAGAGTTGGTAGCGATCATCAGAGCTCCTCCGCGGATTCGATCGTTTCGGAGAGGGCGGCGCCTGCGGGGACCATCGGCCAAACGTTTTCCTGCTCGACGCAGCGGATGTCGAGGACGATGGGGCCGTCGTGCGCGTCGGCCTCGCGCAGCGCCGCGACGGCTTCGGCGCGGTTGGTGGCGCGCAGCGCGGTGACGCCGTAGGCCTCGGCGAGCTTGACGAAGTCGGGCTGGCCGAGGGCGACGGAGTGGTAGTTGTCCTCGTAGAACAGCTCCTGCCACTGCCGGACCATGCCGAGGTAGCCGTTGTTGAAGATGACGTAGCGGATCGGGAGCTTGTGCTCGGCGACGGTCTGGAGCTCCTGGCAGGTCATCTGGAAGCCGCCGTCGCCACAGATGGACCAGACGGGCTCGTCCTGGGCGAACTGCGCGCCCAGGGCGGCGGGCACCTCGAAGCCCATGGTGCCGAGGCCGCCGCTGCTGATGTACTGACGGGGACGAGTGTAGCTGTAGTACTGGGCGGCCCACATTTGGTGCTGGCCGACGCCGGTGACGATGGTGGCCTTGCGCTGCGTCTGCTGCGCGATGGCGCGACAGAGCCAGGGGCCGGTGACCTCGGCGCCCTCGGCGTCGTAGTCGGTGGGATGCTGGGCCTTGACGTCGTCGATCCAGCGGATCCAGTCGGGGCGGGTCGTGCTCGTGAGGTGGGGCAATAACGCGCGCAGCGACTGGCGCACGTCGCCGAGGACGGGAGCATGCGTGTGGAAGTTTTTGCCGATCTCCGCGGGGTCGATATCGAGATGGATGATCTGAGCCTGGGGGTTGAAGTCCTTGAAGCGGCCCATGGCGCGGTCGTCGAAGCGCATGCCGACGCCCATGACGACGTCGGCGTGATCGGCGGCCATATTGCAGAAGTAGTGGCCGTGCATGCCCATGAAGCCGTAGGAGAGCGCATGGTCTTCCGGGAAACCGGAGATGCCGAGGAGGGTCGTGATCACGGGAATCTGGGCGCGCTCGGCGAGGGCGACCAGCTCGTCTGTGGCGCCCGACTGCAGGGTGCCGTGCCCGCTGAGGATGATGGGGCGCTGGGCTTCGTTCAGGATGGCGGCGGCGCGTTCGACCTCGATATCGGAGGGGACCGTGACGGGGTCGTATCCGCGGAGGTGCACTTGGTCGGGATAGCCGTCGAAATCGGCTTCCTCAATGAAGACGTCCTTGGGGATATCGACGAGCACGGGGCCTTTGCGACCGGTCGAGGCGATGTGGAAGGCTTCCTTGACCGCGGGGGCGATCTCACTCGCGCGCATGACAAGGTAGTTGTGCTTGGTGATGGGGAGAGTGATCCCGGTGATGTCGGCTTCTTGGAAGCCGTCGCGGCCGATCAGATCGCGGGCGACGTTGCCGGTGATGACGACCATGGGGATGGAATCCATGTAGGCGGTACAGATACCGGTCACGAGGTTGGTGGCGCCGGGGCCGGAGGTGGCGAGGCAGACGCCGGTCCGGCCACTGGCCCGAGCGTAGCCGTCGGCGGCGTGGGCGGCGCCTTGCTCGTGACGGACGAGGACGTGCTTGATTTGGGGGTATTCGCGGAAGCGGTGATAAAGAGGGAGCACGACGCCGCCTGGATAGCCGAAAATGAGGGTGGCGCCTTCGGCGGCGAGCGATTCGAGCAGGATTTGTGCGCCGTTGCGTTTCATGGAGTTGCCTCTTGGTGTCGCGGGAAGAGCACTTGCGAAGTGATCGGGCGCCGGCGGAGTTGCGGGAAGTGGGGGTCCGACCTGTGAGCGGCGCCGGGCGCGCTGCCGGCTCTACAGGCCGGTTGGTACAACTACGGGGATCCCGAGGCGCAGACGGGCAGCCGTGGCGCTTCGCCACGGAGGGGCCTCCCGCTGCGAGCGGCGTGGCCGGTGAGTGAACGTGTCCGACACGATTCAGGTCTCCCAGATGCTCGACCATCGTAGCCGAGCGCAGGGCACGGGGCGAGGGGAAGAGGGTAACGGAGGCGGCTTTTACGGGACGCTAACAGTCCACCCGTGATCCGCTCTGGCCTGGGAGCGAGGCGCCGGAAGAAGAGTCCGAAAGGGCGCGCTGGAGAGCGGCGGCCATGGCGGGATCGTCGTAAGAGTTGAGCAGAAAGCCGCCGTCGACGAAGACGGTTTCGCCGGTGATCCACTTGCTCTCGGCAGAGGCGAGGAAACAGGCGACCTGAGCAATGTCTTGCGGGCGGCCGAGGCCGCCGAGGGGGATGTGCCGCTCGGCGTGGGCTTTGATCTCGGGGATGGCGTAGCGGTCGTCGTTGAGCGGGGTGTGCACCGGGCCCGGGCCGATGGCGTTCACGCGGACACCGTGGGGGGCGAGGGCGAGGGCGGCGGATTTGGTAAGGCTCTTCACACCGGCTTTGCTCGCGGCATAGGCAGCGCCGATGGGCCAGCCGATCTCGGCGAGTTGGCTGGCGAGGTTGACGATGCCGCCCGGTTGACCTTGCGCCGCGAGGCGTCGTCCCGCGATCTGGTCGCAGAGGAAGACGCCGGTGAGATTGACGTCGATGACGCGCTGCCAGTCCTCGTCGGTCATTTCGAGGAAGGGGACCGTTTGGGCGACGCCGGCATTGGCGACCATGGTGGTAAAACGGCCGAAGCGGGCGATCGTTTGGTCGACGAGGGCTTCGACGTCGGCGCGCTGGGTGACGTCACAGTGGCAGGGGAGCGCTCGGCGGCCGGCGGCTTCGACGAGGCGAGCGGTTTCCTGGAGGCCGCTTTCGTTGAGATCGGCGAGGACGAGGTCGGCACCTTCCTGGGCAAAGCGCTGGGCGATGGCGCCGCCGAAGGCGCCGGCGGCTCCGGTGATGATCGCGACCTGATCTTTGAGTCGCATGGCGGACTCTCGCTTACTGTGCCTCTCGTAACGACAGTCTAGCGAGGGGTGCGGCCCAGCTACGAGTGCGACCAGCCGGATCGCTGCGCGAAGCCACGGGCGGCAAAGGCCGCGGCGAGATCGACAAGGGACGCGGCGGGACCAAGCCGGCCCTTGAAGCCAACGTAAGTGGCTTCGCCACGGACAGTACGGCAGAACGATCGCCAAAAGCGGCCGGAGTGCCGGAGGAGCCGAACGTAGGGCCAGGGGCGTTGGTGGAAGAGGGCTTGGATCTGGCGCGCGACAGCGAGCTCGGGGTCGATATGACGGCGCACGGCGCGTTCGTAGCCGCGGAGGTCGGGGACGTCGCCAGCGAGGTAGCGAGCGATCTCGTCGGCAGCGAGCTGAGCGGAGTAGAAAGCGTTGTGGATTCCCTCGCCGGAGAGGGGGTCGATGAGGCCGGCGGCGTCGCCAACGAAGGCGACGGAGTCGCGGGTCAGGGGCTCGTCGAAGCGGCGCAGCGGCAGCGTGTAGCCACGCACGTCTTCGAGCTGCGCGGGGCTGAAGCCCTCGGAGGTCGCGTAGGCAGCAAGGTGGGTCTTGAGTTGCGGGCCGACGACCGGCCAGCCGCCCACGCCGATGTTGGTGTGGCCGTCTTTGGGGAAGAGCCAGCCGTAGCCGCCGGGGAGAGAGCCGAGGTCGAGGGAGACGTGGTCCGGAGAGTGCCGAGGGAGACCGGGGCTGTTGGCTTCGAGCGCGACGGCGCGGTCGAGGACGGGCATGTCCAAGGCGCGGCGGCTGACGCCATTGGCGCCGTCGGCCGCGACCAGGGCGGCGGCGGCGGCGCGTTCTCCATCATGGAAGTCGACGATCATCCCGGCGCCGTTGCGATGGATCGCGGAGACGGCGCGGCCGTCCGCGAAGGTAGCACCGGCCGTGACGGCTTGGCCGGCGAGGAAGGTGTCGAGGTCGCGGCGCCGGGTCATGATGGCAAGGGGCTCGGGATAGGTGTGCGCGAAGCCACGGTCGCGCTTGTAGGTGACGCGGAAGCCGTAGACGACGCGCCGGCTGACCGAGCGGAGGCTGAAGGGAAGCCGCGCGGCAGCGGCGACAAGGACGCCGCCCCCGCAGGGCTTGCTGCGGGGGAAGCGCTCGCGGTCGACGAGGAGAACGCGCGCGCCGTGTTGCGCGAGGCGGAGAGCAGCGGTGGAGCCGCCGGGCCCGGCACCCAAGACGATGACATCGTAATGGGGGAGGCCGTCCTGGGAGACGGGAGAGTGGACGCCCGTGGCGGTCATGCGTCGGGCGGCGCGGCGGGCGTCTCGGAGGCGAGAAGCCACGCGCGGATGCGTTGCCAGCGGTCGAAGGCGTCCTTGAGGCCAGCGAGGATGGGAGCGGCGAAGCAGAAGGCGATGACTTCGCCAGGGAGGTGGAAGGCGATGGCGAGGAATGGCAGGGGAGCGGCGACGACCAGGATGCCAAGCGGTGCGTGGCGGGTGGTGAGGAAGGTGACGGTGCCCGCCAAGAAGGTGAGGCCGAATTGCCAAGGCAGGAAGGCGCCGGCGGCGCCAAAACCGGTGGCGGCGCTGCGCCCCCCCCGAAAGCCGAGCCAGATGGGAAACATATGCCCGAGCATGACGACGAAGCCGGCGGCGACCCACCAGGCAGAATCGAGGTCGAGCCAGCGAGCAATGGAGACGGCGAGGAGGCCCTTGCCCGTGTCGAGCAGGAGGGCGATATGGCCGCTGAGCCAGCCAGCACCCTCACGGATAGCGTTGCCGGAGCCGACGTTGCGGTCACCGACGGTGCGGAGGTCTTTGCCGGTGCGCCAGTAAAAGATCAGCCAAGTGACCGGGATAGAGCCGATGAGGTAGGCGAGGATGAGAACGAGCGCTTCGTGCATAGCCTTGCCGGCGCGGAAGCGTGCCGGGGGTGACGCTAGGCCCTGACCGGTTGGTCCGTGTAGAGGGGCTGGATCCAGCGCTCGTATTGGGGAAGGCGGCCGAGAGCAGCGCCGAAGTAGAGCTCCTGGAGCTTGGCGGTCACGGGGCCGATGCCGCCGCTGCCGATGACGCGCCCGTCGACTTCGAGAACGGGAGTGACGTGCGCGGCCGTACCGGTCATGAAGAGCTCGTCGGCGACGTAGAGCTCGCTGCGGTCGATGGGAGATTCAAGCACTTCCAGGCCGATCTCGGCGCGGGCGAGCTCGATCACGGCGGCGCGCGTGATCCCGACGAGGATGTTGTCGGCGCTGGGGGGCGTGTAGAGCTTTCCGTTCATGACGAGAAAGATGTTTTCGCCGCTTCCTTCCGAAACGTGACCGTCCTCGTTGAGGAGGATGGCCTCTTCGTAGCCGCGCTGGAAGGCTTCCGTCTTGGCGAGGGCGGAATTGACGTAGACGCCGTTGACCTTGGCGCGGACGGGAATCGCCGTGTCTTCGGCGCGGCGCCAAGAAGAGGTGCAGCAGCGGATGCCTTTGTCGATGTCGAGATAGGCGCCAAAGGGCGCCGTGTAAATGAGCAGGTCTTGCTCGACATCATGGAGGCGGACCCCGAGCACTTCCTGGGACTTGTAGACCATGGGGCGAACGTACATGTCCTCGCGGAAGGCGGCTTTGCGAAGCAGCTCATGGGTGATCGCGACGAGCTGCTCGTCCGCGTAGTCGATCTCCATCATGAGGATATGGGCGCTCTTGCGGAGCCGCTGAAAATGCTCGATCGCGCGGAAGAGATAGAGCTGCTGCTGGTCGGAGTTCCAGTTGGCGCGGATGCCTTCGAAAACGGCGGTGCCGTAGTTGAAGGCGTGAGTCATGATACCGATCTTGGCCTCGGCCAAGGGCATGAACTCACCTTTGAAGAATGCGTAGGGGGTGCCAGCCATCGCGCGGGACCTCCTGTTAAAGCAGCGTGGTTGGGAACGCGCAAGCCGGGCCAGTATAGAACGCGATCGCCCCTGCCGCGTGTGCCGCCGCTACGCTGTTCCCTTGCGAACGCCTGGGGCCGCTCAGCAGCGTGTTACGCTCCGGCTCCGAAGAGCGCCGTGCCCCGAGCGGAGGAGCGATCTATGGCCGTGCCGCGCTACACCGTTGGTGCTTTGAGTATCGCAGTCGTGTCGGATGGGACGATGTGGCGGGACGGAGGGGCCGTGTTCGGCGCGGTGCCGAAGATGCTGTGGTCGCGAGTGTGCCCCGAGATCAACGAACGCAATGAGGTGCCGTTAGGACTGAACTGCCTGCTCGTGGAGTCCGAAGGCAAGACCGTGCTGATCGACACGGGTTACGGCAACAAGAACACGGCGCTGTTGGAGAAGCGCGGGGTGCCGGTTGAACACGGGCGGCTGCTCGCGTCGTTGGAGGCGGCGGGGGTGGGCGTGGAGGATGTCGACGTGGTGATCAACAGCCACTTACACAGCGATCACTGCGGCTGGAACACACGCCGCGCGGGGGAAGATCTGCGGCCAACGTTTCCCAGGGCACGCTACTACGTGCAGCGGGCAGAGTGGGAAGCAGCGCTCCACCCCAACGAGCGCACGCGGGCGGGCTACGATGCGGAGCACCTCCTGCCGCTCGCGGAGGCGGGGCAGGTGGAGTTCCTAGAGGGCGAGTACCAAGTGACGCGGGAGATTCGCGTGATCGAAGCGCACGGGCACACGGCGGATCATGCAGCGGTGATCATCAGCAGTGGCGGCGAGACCGCCGTCTACTTGGGCGATCTGGTGCACCATGCGGTGCAATTGGAGCGGCTGCCATGGCTGTGCGCCTACGACGACCTGCCCCTCATGTCGATGGAGACGAAGCGGAGGATCGTGGCGGAGGCGGTCGCGCATAATCAGCTGCTGATTAGCGCCCACAACACCTTTCCGGGAGTCGGACGGCTACGATCGCAGGAGGGAAAGACACAGTACTTGGTCGAGGCGGGAGGCGCGTAGTCCGAGGGAGGAGATGCCGTGGTCAGTCCCCAGAACATCGAGAACTGGCTCAAGCAGCAAGAGGCGAACGAGGTCGAGGCGGCGACGCAGCGGCGCAAAGTCTACATTCAACAGCGGCGGCTGGGCGATTGGGTCGCGCGGATCGAAGAGTCGGAGGAGGTGCCGGATCTGGACGCGGTCGACCGGGCATTCCTGCTGGTATGGCACAAAGGAAAGCCCTTGGTGGTACGGCGGGGCGGGGCCTTCGAGCCGTGGCTGGTGCCGACGCTGGATCGCGCGGCGGAGCCGGAGCTGTTCGACGACTCGGCCGCCCCGAGGACGCGGAGTCGCGCGAAGCGGATGGGGCGATGGCTGAAAAGCATCGCGCGAGAGCGCTGGGGGATCGGCATGGGCGGCTGGTATCAATGGGGCTTCGAGCGACGGACGGCGACGACGGAGGCGACCGAGGCGGCGCCCGGAAGCGAGCGCTTCCACCTGTTCCTGTGCCTGACGGCGACCAAGCTGGCCGATCTGGAAGTGGATGGCGAGTGGGCGCGACGGTACGCAGTGACGCGAGACTTGAACAAGCTGGTACGCGACCAGCACCTTGAGTTCGAGACGGCGCTCATGCAGGCACACAGCAGCTACTTGGTCCGGCAGCAGACCGGCAGCGCGGGATCGTGACGCGGGCGCTCCTGCAACTGGCGCTGCGTGACCGACACGCAGCCCGGGGGGCGCGCTTCGCGCCGTTCGCCGGGTGGGCGATGCCGGTGCAGTATGGGGGGATTCTGGAGGAGCATGCGGCGGTACGGAACGGGGTAGGGGTTTTCGACGTCTCGCATCTAGGCCGGGTGTGGGTGCAAGGCGCGGGGGCGGGGGCGGCGATCCGGTCGGTGAGCACGTATGACGTGACGCGGCTGGAGCCGGGGCGAGCACACTACAGCCTGTACTGCACGCCGGAGGGGGGAATCGCAGACGATATTTTCGTGTACCACGTGGCGGCGGAGCGGTGGCTCGTGGTGCACAACGCGGCCAACGCGGCGGCGGACTATGCGCGGCTGGCGGCAGTGAAGCAGGGAGCGGTGGAAGAGGTGACGCGCGCAACGGTCATGCTTGCGGTCCAAGGACCGGAGGCGCGAGCGACGCTGGGGGCGGTGCTGGGCGCGGAGGTGTGGGATCTGGAGCTGCACGACTGTCGGGAGTTGTCGTGGGGGGGAGGAGCCGTGATCTTCGCGCGGACGGGCTACACGGGAGAGGACGGAGGCGAGTGCATCACGGATCGAGAGCGGGCGGGTCCGTTGTGGGACGCGTTGGTCGAGGCGGGCGCGGCGCCCGTGGGGCTGGGCGCACGCGACACATTACGCTTGGAAGCGGCGCTGCCGCTGCACGGCAACGACATCGACACGGACAGGCATCCGTACGAAGCGGGGCTGGGGTGGGCGGTGACCCTGCAAGACGCGGCGCCGTTTACGGGGCGGGAGGCGCTGGTCCGGATCAAGGAGAGGCCGCGGGAGCAGCGGCTGGGGCATCTACGAGCGCTGGAGCGCGGAGTGCCGCGCGCGGGATATCCGGTCTACAACAACGCAGGCGAGGCTATCTCGCGCTTGACCAGTGGGGCGTACAGTCCGACGCTACGACTTGGGATCGGGATGGCGTACCTGCCGCGCGCGTTGACGGAGCCAGGAACACGACTCATGGTTGATGTACGAGGACGGTCCTTGCCGATGGGAGTCGTACGGCGGCCGTTCTACAAGCGCGAAGAGGCGTAGGTCGGCAGAGCGATGGAGTTACCCACGGATCTTCGGTACACCTCCGAGCACGAGTGGATCCGGCTCGACGGGGATGAAGGGACCGTGGGAATCACCGACTTCGCCCAGGAGCAGCTGGGCGACGTGGTGTACGTTGAGCTGCCCGAGGCGGGGACGCAGCTTGTGCAAGGCGACACGTTCGGGAGCGTCGAGTCGGTGAAAGCGGTATCGGACTTGTTTGCGCCGGTGAGTGGCGAGGTGTTGGAGCGGAACGAGTCGCTGCTGGACGCGCCCGAACTCGTGAACACGTCGCCTTACGTGGACGGCTGGCTGCTCAAGCTGCGGGTGGAGGAACTGACGCAGGTGGACGCGCTGCTGGACGCTGCATCCTACAGGAGCGAGACGGAGAGCGCCTGAGGTGAAGGGCCGAGCGGGCGCGGCGCCTACTCCATACATCCCCAACACGGACGCGGACCGGGCGGCGATGCTGGCGCGGGTAGGGCTGGCGTCGACGGAGGAGCTGTTCAAGGAGCTGCCGACAGATCAGCGGGATCCGCTGATCGATCTGCCGCCCTCTTTGGGCGATCTGGACCTGCTGGAGCACCTGCGGACGCTGGCACGCCGCAACGCGGCGGCGCAGGAGCGGCCCAGCTTCTTGGGCGCGGGGGCCTACCGGCGGTCCGTGCCGGCTGTCACGGGGTCGTTAGCGGCGCGCTCGGAGTTCATGACGGCGTATACCCCCTATCAGCCCGAGATCAGCCAGGGAACGTTGCAGAGCGCTTTCGAGTTCCAGTCGGTGGTATGTGAGCTGGCGGGGCTCGCTGTTGCGAACACCGGTTTGTACGACGGCGCCAGTGCGACGGCGGAGGCGTGCCTGCTGGCGGCGCGGGTGACGCGCCGCAGCGCCGTGGCGCTGCTGGAGCCGATACACGCCGGAACGGTAGACGTGGTGCGGACCTACGCCTATGGGATGGGATTGCGAGTAGACGTGATCGGGTCCGCCGCGCAACTGACCGACGAGCACGCAGCGGTTGTCGCGCAACAGCCCGATTTTCTGGGGACGATCCGCGATATCGAGCCGATCGCCGAGGCGGCGCACGCCGTTGGGGCACTGTGCGTGACGGTGGTGGATCCGCTGACGCTGGGGCTGCTGCGAGCCCCCGGCGACGCCGGTGCCGACATCGTGACGGGAGAGGGACGGGATCTGGCGGGGCCGGTCGCGTTCGGAGGGCCATCGTTAGGATTGTTCGCGGCGCGGGAAGTTTATTTGCGGCAGATGCCCGGCCGGATTGTGGGCCGGACGCAGGAGCAGCGCGGGGCGCGGCGCGGCGATGGGAGCGAGGCGCCACCGCGGACGGGTTACGTGCTCACGCTGCAGACGCGCGAGCAGTTCATCCGGCGGGAGCGAGCAACGTCCAACTTTTCGACGGGGCAGTCGCTGCTGGCGCTGGCGTTCACGATCACCCTGCAGGCGCTGGGTCCGCAGGGGCTGCGCGAGCAGGCGACACTCTGCTACCAGAAGGCGCACAACGCGGCAGCCCGGGCGGCGGCGATCCCGGGCTTTGCGGTCGTGGAGCGGGGACCGTGGTTCCAGGAGTTCCTGCTCCGAGGCCCGCTTCCGGCGGCGGCAGTGCGGGCGGCGCTGGCGGAACGGGGGATCGAAGCAGGGCTGGACGTGTCCGATCGGAGTGAGCCCGCCGCGCGCGAGGCGCTGCTGATGTGCGTGACGGAGACAACGACCGAGCGGGAGGTGGATGCACTGGTGGCGGCGCTCACGGCGATCGGGGGCGCGACGGGGACGGGACGTGATTGAGCGGGCGATCGGGGAAGAGGATTTCGGCGCGCGGCTGGCGTTCGACCGCGGTGCGGCCGGGCGGCGCGCGGCGGCGGTACCGCAGTGGCAGGGACGGGAGACCCCACTCCCGGCTGCGCACTTGCTGCGCGATTCGGTGCGGCTCCCGGAGCTGAGCCAGGGCGAGTTGGTGCGGTACTACACCGCGCTGTCGCAGCGAAATTTTGGGGTGGACACGGGCTCGTATCCACTGGGTTCCTGCTCGATGAAGTACAACCCCAAGGTGAACGACTTGGTTGCGTCGCTGCCCGGGCTCGCCAACGCGCATCCGGCGGAGCCGGAGGCCGCACAGGGAACACTGCGGATCCTCCTGGATCTGCAGCGAGCGCTGGGCGCGATCACGGGACTGCCGCACGTCAGCCTCGCTCCCGCAGCGGGCGCCCAGGGCGAGCTGGCCGGGATTTTAATGATCCGGCGGGCGCTGGAGCAGCGGGGCGAGATCGACAAGCGGCGGCGCGTGTTGGTGCCAGACAGCGCCCACGGAACCAACCCCGCGACGGCGGCGATGGCCGGCTTCACGGTGACACAGATTCCGACGGCGGCGGATGGGGCGATGGACCGCGCGGCCCTGGCAGCGGAGCTGGACGGATCGGTCGCGGCGATGATGGTGACGTTACCCAACACGCTGGGGCTGTGGGAGACGGGGATCGAGGAGGTGGCGCGCGATCTCCACCGCGTGGGGGCGTTCGTGTACGGAGACGGCGCGAATTTGAACGCCATCGTCGGACGGGTGCGGTATGGGGATCTGGGGATCGATATCGCGCACCTGAACCTGCACAAGACGTTCAGCACGCCGCATGGGGGAGGAGGACCGGGAGCGGGACCGGTTTGCGCAAGCACGGCGCTGGCGCCGTATCTCCCGGCCCCGGTGGTGGCGGAAGGAAGTACGGGCACGCTGGCGCTGCACCGACCCGGGGAGAGCATCGGACAGCTGCAGCAGTTCCACGGGAGTGTGGGAGTGCTGGTGCGGGCTTACGCCTATATCCGAACGCTGGGCTTGGCGGGGCTGCGAGCGGTCTCGGAGAACGCGGACCTCAACGCGAACTACTTACGCGTACTCCTGGAGCCGCACTACGATCTGCCGCACCCGCGCCAGGGGTTGCACGAGGTCGTGTTCTCGGGATCGCGACAGCGCAAAGCGGGAGTACGCGCTTACGACATCGCCAAGCGCTTGATCGACTACGGGTTACACCCTCCGACGGTCTATTTCCCGCTGATCGTAGACGAGGCGCTGATGATCGAGCCGACGGAGACGGAGTCGCGGGAGGATATCGAACGCTACGCGGCGGCTCTGGTGGCGATCGCGGAGGAGGCGGAGCGGGATCCGGAAGCGCTGGAAGCGGCGCCGCAGCGCACGCCGATCGGGCGGCTCGACGAGACGCGGGCGGCGCGCCGGCCGGTGCTGCGCTGGCCCGGCCCGGAAACCAAGCCGTGCGGGAGCAAGGGGACGGTCGAGCGACAGGTGCAGGAAGCGGCGGGAGCTTAATACACCGCCGCCCCGGACTTGCGACCGGGGCGGGGTGGTGGCTAGGCGGCTTCCTGGCTGCGGCGGTGGTCGCTGAGAGCCGTGACCGCGGCGGCGCGGTCGAGCTCAGCGCCCGCACGGACGAGAGTCCGGGCGGCCAGGGAGCGGAAGCGGGGGAGATTGGTCGGGCGCTGCGAACTGCGGGACTCGGCCTTCCCCACTTCGCGCCGGTTCTCTGCCATGGCCGAGCGAATCTGGTTTTCAATGTAGAGGTTCAAAACGGGCTCCTTTCTGTGATGCCTTTGCGATCCTCTTCGCATCTCTTGCGATTATCTTCACAAATTTAAACGGCGCAGGTCGGCAGTTTGTTGCAGCCGAACTGTTAAGCGTGTGTTGAACTGACACGCGGATTACGGAGAGAGCGGGCCGCGACGCGCGCGCGGCGGGCCGCGTAGAATACGCGGAAGCGGCGCCACGGGACGGCGCCGAGGAGCAGCTTAGGGGGATTGGCATGGCGTCCGAGACAGAAGCGCAGGCGCTGCTCGACAAGCAAGCGATCTGGGACCGGATCATGCTCTACGCGCGCGGGGTCGACCGCTGCGATTGGGATCTGGTGCGGTCCTGCTTCAGCGAGGGGGCGCTCGACGAGCACGGCGTCTTCAAGGGAACGCTGGACGAATTCGTGCCGTGGATCCAGGAAGCGCTGGCTCGCTATCGCGTGACGATGCACACCGTGAGCAACGTCCAGGTGGAGCTGGAAGGGGATGTCGCGCATGCCGAGTCGTACGTGACGGCATACCACCGGCTGCCCGGCGCGGACGGGAAGCCCGAGCAGGACTTCGTGGTGGGAGCGCGCTGGAATGATCGGCTGGACCGGCAGGGCGACGACTGGCTGATCAGTCATCGGCAGGTGGTGTGGGATTGGAACAAGATCGAGCCGGTGGGGCGCGAATGGGATTTCAATGAGAGGTATGTGAAGGCACGACGGGACCGGCAGGATCCGGTCTATGACCGGCCGGCGTTCTCGCCGGATTTCCAGCGGCCGAAGGACTTAGCGGGGCGCGTTCAAGAGTTGGCGGACAAACAGACGATCCGCGAGACGCTGTATCGCTACTGCCGGGGCGTCGATCGGCTGGACCCGGAGCTGATCCGGTCCTGCTACTACCCGGATGCGACAGACGACCATGGAACGTACCAAGGGCACCGAGACGGGTTCGTGCGGCACGCCGGGGACGGACTCGCGACCATGTTGGGGACGATGCACTACATCGGCAACGTGCTGGTCGATGTGCAGGACCGAGTAGCCTACAGCGAGTCATACTGTGTCGCTTACCACCGGATGCCGTCACGGAAGACGGGAGTGGCGGAGCACGTGGTGGCCTGCCGGTACGTGGACCGGTTCGAGCGCCGGGCAGAGCGGCCCTGGCTGCTGGGGGACCGGACGGTCACGTACGAATGGAGCCGGATCGACCCGGTGGGCGAAGAGCAAGCGTATGCGCCGTCGTTCCAGCGGGCGCAGCGCAACAAGAGCGACCTCATTTACCAGCGTCCTTGAACGGCGCGCTCCGGGCAGCACTGTAACGAGAGAGCAGCGATGGCGGAGTTCACGTACCTCTCGAAGAACCGGTTGGTGCTGAAGGATGGCGTGCGGCATGCGTACCTAGGCGAGGTGCCAGAGCCGGTGCCGTACGGGGTGCAGGGGGCATTGCGCGAATACTACGGAGCGCCCGCCGGTGGCCCGCCGGTAGCGGCGACGCTGGATCATATCGTGGCGGCGGTGGGTGGGTGAATGTACGGCACGCTCGCACGGGCGCTGCGAGCACGGAATGTGGAATTTGACCCGGCAACGTATACGGCGGATGTCGAGGGGACGATCGAGGGGCCGGCCGGGCAGGGATCGCCGATCCGGATCACGCGGATCCACGTGCATTATCAGATCGAGATGCTGTCGGGGGATCGGGAAGCGGCCGAGCGGGCGGTGGCGGTGCACGCGGCAGGGTGTCCGGCGCACGAGAGCGTGAAGGCGGCGATCGCGATCACCGCTTCAGCGGAGATCCGCGAGCGCTAGCCGCGGCGGGCGCTAGCTCGTGCTCCCCCTGTCTTTGCGGACGGCCTTGCGAGCGCGCTTGAGGATGGCGTCGCGGTAGATCTTGCGAAGAGAGGCCCCGTGCATGCGGAGAGCGCGGCGCTCCTTTTGGCGCCGGGCGCTGCGGCGCTCGCCGCGGGTGGGTTGATCGCCCGGGTCGGTCATGTCCGTGAGTGTAGGGCGCGTTGACCGTGCGGAAGCGGCCGTGCGACGCTCGCGCCGGGAGGAAAACAACATGCGGGTGGAGCTGCTGTACGGGGAGCAGGGGCTGGAGGTGGATCTGCCGGATGGCAGCGACGTGATCCGGCCGAGGGAATCGACGCCGCTGGCGGATCCGGAATCGGCGTTGCGCGACGCGCTGGCCCGGCCGATTGGGGCGCCGCCGCTATGCGATCTGGTGCGGGCGGACGATCGGGTGACGATCGTGTTCAGCGACCTGACGCGGCCGGCGCCAAACCGATTGTTGGCACCGGTGCTGCTGCGGGTGGTGGAGGGAGCGGGGATGCCGCGCGATCGGATCACGCTGTTGGTGGGGACGGGGCTGCACCGGCAGATGTCGGCGGCGGAAGTGAAGGCCCTGTTGGGGCCCGAGGTGGCGAAAGGCTACCGGGTGGTCGTGCATGATGCGCGGGATCCGGACTCGTTGACGTTTCTGCGCCGCTATCCGGGAGAGCGGCGGGGCGGCATCTATCTCAACTCGACCTATCTGCAGGCGAGCGTGCGGATCGTGACGGGGTTCGTGGAGCCGCACATCTTCGCCGGGTACAGCGGGGGCGGGAAGGGCGTGCTGCCGGGCGTGGCGGCGGCCCCCAACATCATGCGCAACCACAGCGCGGAGAATCTGCTGCATCCGCAAGCGACCTTCTGCGTGGGGGCGGGCAATCCCATTTTCGAGGAGATGCGCGACGTGGCCGTGGCCTCCGAGGTGACGTTTCTCTGCAACGTGACGCTGACGGCGGACAAGGCGGTCAGCGGCTTCTTCTGCGGGGATCTGGTGGAGGCGCACGAGGCAGCGATGGCGGAGGTGGACCGGTCCGCGGTGCGGCCGGTGCCCCATGCCTACGACATCGTGGTAGCGACGAACGGAGGATACCCCGCCGATCTCAACGTCTATCAGTCGATCAAGGGGATGGCGGCGGCGGCGCGGGCGGTGCGGGAGGGAGGCGCGATCGTGCTGGCATCGGAGTGCCGGGAGGGCGTGGGGAACGAAGACTACGCAGAGTTTTTGTCGTCGCGGGAGAGTCCGGAGGCGTTGATGGCGATGCTGCTGGAGCCCGGGTTCCACCGGATCGACCAATGGGGGATTCAGTGCCAGGCGATGGCGCAGCTGAAGGCGGAGGTGCACCTCTACTCGTCGCTGGCGGCGGAGACGGTGCGGGCGGCGCACCTCACGCCGTGCGCAGACGTGTCGGCGACGGTGGCGGAGCTGGCCCGACGGGTGGAGGAGCAGTCGGGGGAGCGGGCCAAGGTGCTGGCGCTACCGTCCGGGTTCCAGGCGATCCCCACGGTGCCGACGGCGGAGTAGCGCTAATACGACTTGGGCAGGCCGAGGCCGCGGGCGGCGATGATGTTGCGCTGCACTTCGCTGGTGCCGCCTTCGATGGTGTTGGCGACGGAGCGCAGGTACCAGTACTCGTAGCGGCCGCCCTTGGGAGCGAGCTCGGGGTTGCCGGAGGCTTGCATCTGGGGAGTGAGCTGGCCGTAGAGGCCGAGCAGCTTCACGGCGGTGCGGTAGAGGCGCTGGTTGAGCTCGTTGGTATAGAGCTTGGCGATCGACGCCTCGGCGTTGGGGGGGCGGCCGCGGCTCTGCATGGAGACGACGCGGCAGGCGAGCAGGCGGCCGGCGAGGGCGGCGATGTAGAGGTCGGCGAGCTCGTAGCGGAGAAGCGGGTTGCGATGGAGGAGGGAGGCCGTGCCGACCTTCTGCTTGGCGAAGGCGACGAGGTCCTCGAGCGCCTGGCGCTGGCCGACGGCGGCGCCGATGCTGCTGCGCTCGATGTCGAGCGTTTGGACGGCGCCGTACCAGCCGCGATTGACCTCGCCCAGGACGTTGACGTGGGGGACGCGGACGTCCTCGAAGTAGACCTCGTTGAACTCGGCGGAGTTCGTCATCTGCACGAGGGGCCGCACGCTGACGCCGGGCGCGCGCATGTCGACGATGAAGTAGGTAATGCCTTTGTGCTTGGGTGCATCGGGATCGCTGCGGGCGAGGAGGATCATCCAGTCGGCGTGCCGGGCGCCGCTGGTCCAGATCTTCTGGCCGTTGATGATCCAGTCGTCGCCGTCGCGGACGGCGCGGGTCTGGAGACCGGCGAGGTCTGAGCCGGCGCCCGGTTCGGAGTAGCCCTGGCACCAGATGACCTCGCCGCTGAGGATGGGCGGCAGGTGCTCCTTCCTCTGCTCGTCGGTTCCGAGAGCGACGATGGTGCCGCCGGCGATCTGGACGGTGATGATGCCGGGCCGGACGGCGCGCGCCTCCGCCATCTCCTCGTTGAAGATGAACTGCTCCATGATGGACATGCCGGCCCCGCCGTATTCGGCCGGCCAGGAGGGAGCGATCCAGCCGCGCTCCGAGAGCTTGCGGAACCAGATGCGGGTCGTCGGGGTGAGCGCGTGCTGATCGGACCCCGGGGGGCGTTCGGCGTTGATCCGGACGCGCAGGGGATCGTAGGCATCGTGGAGAAAGCCGCGCACCTGGGAGCGGAAGTCTGCCTCGGCTGGGGGATCGTGGAAGTCGACCACGGGGTCCTCCGTGCGAGGCGATTCTAGCCGACGCTCCGACCGAGTGCGGTGCGCGCGGCCGAGTTCCTGGGTACGATTCGAGTGCGATGGTGCGACAGAAGATTCCGGAGGCCGAGGCGCGGCGGCTGCTGGGCGGAGCGCCGGTGCTGCTGGTGACGACGCGCTGGCAGGCGGTGTCGAACGTCTTCGCGGTGGCGTGGGCGATGCCGGTGAGCACGAACCCGCCGCTGCTGGCGATCGCGGTGCACCCGTCGCGGCACAGCCACGACATGATCAGCTTCGGGGAGAGCTTCGCGCTCAACATCCCGGCCCGGGTGCTGCTGAATCACACGCAATGGGTGGGGATGGTGAGCGGCGTGCAGCTGGAGAAGCTGGATGTGGCGCGGCTGCCCCACTTCCGGGCCAAGGAGGTCGAGGCTCCGCTGATCGAGGGCTGCGTGGGTTGGATCGAGTGCACGGTTTCGGACACATTCACGACGGGCGACCACACGCTCTTCATCGGGAAAATCGTGGCGGCGCACGTCGACACGGAGGCGTGGGACGCGGAGCGGAAGGTGTGGTCGCTGACCGACGAGGAATACCAGCCCCTGCACTACCTGGGGGGGCGGAGCTACGCGATGCTGGACTCGGTCTTCGACTCGGAGGTGGAGGCGCGGTCGGCGGAGCAGATGGAAGAGGAGGGCTTCGGAAAGGAGCTGGAGGAGGCGGAGGAGGAGCGGCGCCGGAAACGGGAAGAGGCGGAGCAGAGCCGGGCCGAGAGCGAGCAGCGGGGCGAAGAGGAGGTCTCCCCGGCGAAGGCGCCACGAGAGCGACCGGAAGGGTAACGGACAAGAGGCGTCATGCGCCGCCGACTGCGAAACGGGCACCAGTTGCAGACGGCACCGGCGGGCATCGACCAAATAGCCACAGCCCCCGTGCGGCCGCTGGAGATGCGGTAGCGGAGGACCCCACAGCGTTACGGTGACGGCGAGCCTATCGCAAGCCTGCGAACTGCTAGGCTCGCGATGTGCGGAAGATCTATTTCGGCGACAACCTCCCGATCCTGCGAGAGATGCCGAGCGGCCAGGCCGATCTGGTCTACATCGATCCGCCGTTCAATACCGGGGGATGGCAGACGCGGACGCGGCTGCGAACGGTCAGGGACGACAACGGCGATCGCGTCGGATTCCAGGGGAAACGCTACCGCAGCGAGCAGATCTCTAAGAGCCAGTTCCATGACCAGTTCGACGACTTCCTGGCCTTCCTGGAGCCGCGGCTCATCGAGATCAAGCGCCTCCTCTCGGACAGCGGCTCGCTCTACTTCCACATCGAT
The DNA here is from genome assembly GCA_963663895.2 of Dehalococcoidia bacterium. Taxonomy (GTDB): domain Bacteria; phylum Chloroflexota; class Dehalococcoidia; order Bin125; family Bin125; genus JAPOXK01. The sequence continues at coordinate 782,688 of CAXXRD010000001.1, forward strand.
TACCGCGAGGTGCACTACTGCAAAGTCCTGCTCGATCAGATCTTCGGGCGCGACTGCTTCCTGAACGAGATCATCTGGGCCTACGACTACGGCGGACGGCCCAAGCGGCGCTGGCCGGCCAAGCACGACAACATCCTGCTGTACGTCAAGGACCCGCAGCGGTACACCTTCAACCGCGACGACATCGACCGGATTCCCTACATGGCGCCGGGGCTGGTGGGGCCGGAGAAGGCGGCCAAGGGCAAGCTGCCCACCGACACCTGGTGGCACACGATCGTCGCCCCCGGGAGCAAGGAGAAGACAGGCTATCCCACACAGAAGCCGGAGCCCCTGATCGAGCGGATCGTGCGGGCGTCGAGCTCACCGGGATCCGTCGTGCTGGACTGCTTCGCCGGATCGGGCACCACGGGGGCCGTCTGCGCCCGCCTCGATCGCGGCTTCGTCCTGATCGACAACAACGAAGAGGCGATCCGGATCATGCGCCACAGGTTGCCCAAGGACGCCGAACTGATTGGCTGTGCGTCTCTCGACCCGGAATCCGCCTCAGCAGCCGGAGTTCAAGCCGCGCTCTTGTAAGCACGCGTCAAATGGATGACCACTTTTCCACTCTTGTTCGAGTTGCTGAAGAACTCAAAGTTCAAGAAGAAGCTCGAAGTGGATCTGATGCCTGGGAGAACAGTCCGTTTCAATGGATGACAAAAGGGCTTTCTTCAAGAACGAAGGGTGCCATTTTTGAGAAAATCGTTGAGGGATGGTGCCACGCGAACCGCTTGAATGTTCGCCGAAGTCCAGATTCCGAGGCTGACCGTTTGATCGGCGGGACAAGAGTTGAGATCAAGGGCTCGACACTATGGAAGGGTGGGACTTTCAAGTTCCAACAGATACGCGATCAGAACTATGAGTTTTGCGTTTGCCTTGGGATCGAGCCGTGTGATGCACACTGCTGGGTGATTCCAAAGTCCGTGATCTTGGCTAAAGCGAGGGGGCAACACACTGGAGGAGAGGCAAGCGACACCCAGTGGCTTTCGTTCAAGGCAGCGACTCCCCCTAGCTGGCTCGCAGATTACGGCGGGTCACTTGCCGCGGCGGCCGAGCGGTTGCGCGCTCTATAGCTCGGGCCTCTCTCCAAGGCGATCGTTGCATGGGCGTGGGAACAAGCGGCGGGTGGGTGGCATGCCCACGAAGCGCCCTCTACCAGGGAATCGCGCGGCGCGGACACTCAATTCCCGTTCTGCCGGGCATACAGAAAGTCCACGGGATCAATGCTCCCCGAGGTTCCGGCGCCGTCGGAGATCGAGCAGGGATCGCCCGTGTTCGTCGATACTTCCACATGGACATGGAGCCCTTCGCCGGGCGCTCGATTTAATCCCAAATTACCGATAGTGCCGAGCCGATCGCCTCGAGCAACGGCCTTGCCAAGGAACAGACTTTCGTCGTGGGGTCCGTGCAAGTACTTCACGATGTGGTCGCCGGTACGGACGGCAATAAGGCCGTACCTGCCCGCGCCGGGCTGACATGCCACGGTGCCACTGGTCAAGGAGAAGAATGCATGTCCGGTGCCCCCGCGGTCAGTTCGGTCGACATCCCAGCCAGAGTGGCCGCCCCGATAGCCGGGATGGGCAGGATGGCCTCCTTGACCGCACCAGCTGCCGCTGTGTGAGTATCCATCGGGGTGAGAATGCGGGTCGTTCGGGCAATTGCGGTAGTCGTTGTAGCCGAACGCAAGACTCGCGCCATATTTGAACAAGGCTTCAGCCAGTACTCTCTGTTTTTCTGTTCTACTAACGGCCGCGAACGTGTCGCCATGGTCGTCCGCGAACGGGTCCACCTCCACGGGTACCGACACCGTGACGAAGTTGGACTGGCGGAAGCGCCCCGACGGGCTCCGCTCCGACATGTCCAGCGGCGTGTTGTGCGTCGTCCACGTGCCCTCCGCGGGCCGCGTGCTCAGGTACAGGGCGCCGTCGTTGACGCCCTGCCACACGCGGACCTCCACGTCGGCGGTCGTCTCCACGGTGCGCGACTGCGCGTAGGCGACGGCCGAGCCGGCGGCGATCACCAGGACCAAGGCGGCGATGATCAGGTTCTTGCACGTGGAGCATCCCCCCTTTTTCTTTTCGTTTCTTCGGCCGCGGCCGGCGGGCGGCGGGCCTGGCATCCCGGCCACCGACACGCGTGTCGCCGCGAGCGGAGGGACCGCCGCGACGGCGCGCTCATCCTGTAGAGCTGGCGGGCAGTGGCGGCCACCGCAGCCGCCGCCCTCGTCCCTAGCCCGCAGGCGTCCGCCGCGCCCGGCGGTTCCAATGCCGTCCGCCTGGCGGAGGCCGGGCGGCTCAGCCGGCCGCTGCCTCAGCCTCGGGCGCGCAGCCGACGGTCCACTCGCCACTGACGGCGGCCTCGACTTGGACGATGGCGATCTTTCCCTTGCCGACGATCAAGGGTCCTGTGAAGACCCCTTCTTCAATCGGCGCGCCGGTGGTGAAGTAATGATCGACCGTCCAGGACTCGCCATCATCCGACACACGGGTGAAGGCGCTGAACGCAGCGGGCGCGAGGGCAGACCCATCCCATGCCAAGTTATTGCGGACGGTCACCGTGCAGGTATAGCGGCCAGTGGACAAGGAGAACTCAGCATCCTGCACAAACTTGTCGCCGGTGCCGCTCACGCTGACCGTGGGCGGGGCCGGGGGCGGGGGCGCGTCCGTCGTCGTACAGCGGATCGTCCAGGGCGCGTTCGCGGCGGTGATGACTTGGAACCGGATGATCCCCGCCGCGACGTGGGCGTCCGGGCCGTCGCCGACGATCAGCGGCCACACCTCCCAGCCGCCCGCGGTCACCGACCGCTGCACGGGGACAAGGGTCCACAGAGAGTAGGATCGCCAAGGCTCGTCGCTCGGCGGGTCCAGGTCCGGGACATGGACGAAGAAAGACTCGCCCGCGTTGTCGGCCACGGTCGCCGCGCAGTTATAGCGGCCGGGGGCGAAGATGAGGTCCACGTTGGCGGGGTAGTAGCCAAAGCCCTGGGGAGCCATGAGGCCCGTCCCGCTGGTTTCGACCAAGGGCGTCGGCAGAACGGGGACGGTGAATGTGTGGAAGGCTAGCGCGTCGCCGCCGACGGCGCGCAGCCGGAACCAGTAGATGCCGCCAGGCTCGATCTGGCTGAGGCGGTTGATGCGATCGGGTGCGTTCGGGTGCCAGAGCTGCCACGACTGGGCGGCGTTGTCCCAAGCCGCCACGGTGACGATTGCCCACTGGCCGCCTGCCGCCACGGCCTTCGCCACATCGGGCAGGGCACGGGTCGCGTTGCCGCTGAGGCCGCCGTCGTAGACGATCTCCACCCAGCCCGTGGGGGGATCGTCGCTATCGGCGTGCACGGGCGTTCGCGCGACGGCACCAACGGCGGCGATCAGGGCGAGGGCGGCGAGGAGGTACAGGAACCGGGGCCGGAAGATGGACATGGGCAGCCTTTCTCAGCGGAACACCCCTACCACGCGAGCGGGCGATGCGACCCGCGGGGGAGGGCCATTCGGTATGGAAGACTACCCCCCCCCCCCCCAGTCAAGGAGTCAAGGCGGGGAGTGTGTCGATCGACACACAAACGAACGATCGCGAGCCGATTGTTCCCCTCGGGGAGACCGAGCGGTTGGGCGTTATCGGATGTGCTTGGCCGGGGAGATGATGTCCAAGCGCCGACGGAAATCCGCCGCTCACAGGTGAGGAATGCCGGCTCCGGCCCAGAAATCCAGGAGGTCCCGCCTGTCCCCGTTCATTCCACCTGATAATGAGAGGGGTAATGAGGGGAATAACTCGTACATCGTAGGAAAAGACTTGATTCCCAGGAACTTTGTGGGGATGTGGCGGAGAGGATGGGATTCGAACCCATGAGGGACCGTAAAGCCCCTACACGCTTTCCAGGCGTGCCTGTTCAGCCACTCCAGCACCTCTCCGATCCGTTCAAGCGTCGCATATTTTACCCGCCCGCTGCGGTCGCCCAGCAACAGGATGCGCCCTGAGACCGCCAAATCGCGAGGGGATACACCAAGTGATGACATTGGCTTGGTAGTCAGGCATGCAGGTTATTAGTACCAGTCGTACGGGGTGTTCGGACGCCGAGCCCAGGCGCTTCGCCCGACTTGTCTCATGGCCGGTCCCAACGCGGACATGAGACGAGTCCACTCCTGCGCGTTGGTGTGCCGCCATATGCCGTGACCAGGGAACACCCACTCCACCTGCAATGAGGCGATCCTGTCCATGGTGTCCGCAAGCGCCGACCACGAGTACCACGTCTGTACCGGTGTTACGTCGAACTCGCCTCGCCGATGGTTCCAGAGCAATGTATCGCCGGTGAACAGGCACCGGTCGTCCACGTGATAGAGGACATGGCCCTTGGTGTGCCCCGGAGCGGGGATTCCGCTCACCCCTGACGCGATGAAGGCCACGGTGGAGCCATCCAACAGATCGGTTGCATAGGGAGCGGCGTCGGCATCGGCTTCGCCTATCCACACTCTGGCCCCGTACCGCTCCGCCCAGCGGTCCGCGTCGGCCACGTCGTCCCGATGACTCAGCAACACGTGGGCAATCCCACCCATCCGATCGATGCTCGAAGCAAGTGGGCGGCTGAATCGCGGGGAATCGATCATCAGGTTGCCGTCGGGACGCACCACGAGATACGAGTGGCCGCCGAACGATGCAAGGGCGTTGTTGCCGAGGGCGTAGACCCCAACCTCCATCGGGTAGGGGAACACCCCCTCCGGCTCCCTGCGATGTTCTCGGTTGCCTATGGACTTGGTTGGGCATGCTGCGGCGGCCCGCCATAGCGCAGCTTCCTGATCCTCGTTGATGGGCTGCCGGGCGACAAAGGAACGCCCATCGGCATCCATCTCGATCAGGCCGGGTGCCCAATGCCGGGCAGCATCGCACCTGATGCAGCGCGTATCCACGAACCAGGGGCCGGGTGCGTTGTGTGAATTGGCCTGATCCACTCTAGGCATAGTGGTTCTCTCCCATATCGAGTCACAATAGAGGCGCTTGGCCAGTTCCTCGGCCATTTCCTGACCCAGGAAACTTCACGCGTGTTCCATAAGGGACCTACCAGCCGAATTGGCCACTTCTGAGCCTTCGGTGATACACGCGAGCCATTCACGCCGCCGGTGCGCGGCCTCGAACGACTCTTCTGGAGGCATGCTCCCAGAAGTCACGCCGAAGTGTTGGTAGAAGTCCTCACGCTGCTCCCAACGCCCGATGGTTGACGCATGCCCGCCCCATTTCGTGTCATCCTCCACCGCCCGATAGAGCCTCTCACTTAAGAATCCAGGAGCATCGGACTGGACCGGCTTCCGCTAGGCTCGAAACTCCCCTTCACCGGCCTGGCAAGATTCGCCAGCGGACAAGCGCGACTTCCATGCGACACCCTCACTTTCACGCTACCTGGAGCAGTCGCGCTCCAGCCTGAAGAGAAACGGCAAGGCTCGCTTCGCCTGGGGTTTCATGGCAAACCATAGAGCCAAGAACTCTCGACGGCTTTAGGGTTCCGATGTATCCCCCAAACAATGGTGGTGGGATCGAGGCGAAGGAACGACAAAGTCATAGCGAAGGCCGACGGCAAGGAAGGCCCCATCCCGAGCGGGCGCCAGGCGTGCTCCCCCTGCGTCCGCGCGGTAACAACACCGGGCTCGGGCCGGTATTGCGATGGGGAAGGGCGCTGCCCGTTGGTCACGAAGCCCGGCGGGCGCTGTTGGGTGTAACAGCTGACCATCCGTGGATGTCAGCGAGAACCGGGATTGGGTGGCTGTCCCTTGGTGGTCGCTTCGCGTGCCGGTGCCTCCTGCAGTGCCAGTCGTGGACCTGCGGTATCGGCACGCGGGTAGGGATAGACTTCCACGACGTTTGAACCCTGGACGGACGAGTAGTGGGCGCGACGGCTACTCTGGGGTCAGGCCTAGGACCAGATCGCGCAGTGTGACCAGGCCGTGGGGCGCCCCGGCGTCATCGACCACCAGCGCGCGCGCGACGCGAAATTGCACCAGCAGCCGCACCGCGTAGCGCGCCAGCATCCCCGAGCGCACCGTCAGCGCCGGCTTCGCCATGACCTCGTAGACATTGACCCGCTCCGGTGCGCGGTTGCGGGCGATCACCTCCCGCGCCAGGTCGCTCACCGTGATCAGTCCCAGCTCGTCGTCGTCGTGGCGCCGGTTGACCACCAGCGAACTGATCTCCAGCCGCTTCATCATCGCCATCGCCTCGGCCACCGTCGCCGACCCGTCGATGGCGTGCACCTGCGCCCCCGTGATGTCGGACACGCGGATCGCCCTGGTGTCTCCGTTATCGGTCATAGCGCGCCTTCCAACTCCTCTATCAGCGTGGGCAACTGCGTGGAGAGGCCGACAGCGTCATCGATGCTGAGCTGAAAAGCGATGCCGGCGCCGTGCTCACGGTCCATGCCACCGGCCGCCGCGAGCCGCTCCAGGATGTCCCGGGCCCGCGGTTCCGCCACGAGAAACAGCACCACGTCGCGGCTCGCCACCAAGTCCAGCCCGAGAAAGGTCTTGGCCGGCTTCAGTCCCTCGCCGCGCACACTGCTGATGATGGTGGCGCCCGTCGCGCCGCCCGCCCGCGCCGCATCGATGATGTGCTTCGTCTTCTCGCCGCTCACCAGCGCGACGATCAACGCCATCTTCATGAATCCACCTCCTGGCGTTCCCTCCGGATGCGCCAGCGTGCCACCCGTTCGGCGACGATGGCGTAGCCTAGCACCGACATAATGGGGAAAACACTGGCGAAGGCGATCAGTCCGAAACCGTCGATGAGCGGGCTGCGCCCCGGGACGTTGGCGGCGAGGCCCAGCCCCAGCGCCGCCACCACCGGCACCGTGACGGTCGAGGTGGTGACCCCTCCGCTGTCGTAGGCCAGCGGGATGATGGTGCGGCTGCTCAGGTACGTCTGCACGATGACGATGATGTAGGCCGCCACGATGTACCACGGCAGCGGCGTGCCCGTCACGATGCGGAAGCACCCCAGCGACACCCCGACGGCCACGCCCACCGCCACGGCGATGCGCAGCCCCCAAGCGTTCACCGCGCGGCCTGAAACCTCCTCGGCCTTCAGCGCCACGGCGATGAGGGACGGCTCGGCCACCGTCGTCGCAAAGCCGATGGCCGCCGCGAAGAGATAGACCACCCAGTAGTCCTCCCACCGCACCGCGTCCGCCAGCGCCGACGCCCCCGCCGTCTCCGTGAGTTGCCGCGCCATCGTCTCGCCGATGGGGAACAGCGCCTGCTCCAGCCCGATGAGGAACAGCGCCAGCCCCAGCAGCACCATGACCGACCCGGTGGCGATGCCCCCGATGTTGGGCAGGCTGCGCCGCAGCACCCCCACCTGGAACACCACCAGGATGACGACGAGGGGCGTCACGTCCCGCAGCGTGTACAGCAGGGTTTCGCCGAAGCGCGCCAGAAACTCCAGCATCACGCCACCATCCCGTAGCCCAGCACGCAGATCATGGGGGTGAGGCTAGCGAAGGCGATCAGCCCGAAGCCGTCGAGCATCGGATTGCGCCCCCGGATGGTGGAGGCGAGACCTACCCCCAGGGCGGTGATCAGCGGCACCGTGATCGTGCTGGTCGTCACGCCCCCGGAGTCGTACGCCACCCCCACGATCTCCTCGGGCGCGAACAGGGTCATCAGCATGACCAGCACGTAGCCGCTGATGATGAAGCGGTGAAGGGGCCACCCCTTCAGGATGCGCAACACTCCCAGGATGATGGCGAGGCCGACGGCGACGGCCACCACCACGCGCAGCTCCAGGGCGTACCGGTCCTGGGCAGCCTGGCTGTCCCCGATGAAGTCCGCCTCCGCCGCCACCTCGGCCGCCTCGGCCGCCACGGCGATCAGCGCCGGCTCCGCCACGGTGGTGCCGAAGCCCAGGCAGAACGCCAGCGCCAGCAGCGCCGTCGCGCTCCCCTTGCGCGCCATCCCCTGGGCCAGCGCCTCGCCCAGCGGGAACAGCCCGCTCTCCAGCCCCTGGATGAACAGCGCCAGCCCCAGAACGACGCACACCAGACCGACGACCACGTTGGCGATGTCGGGAAAGGGCTGTTGCAGGACGACGATCTGGAAGAAGGCGATGACGGCGAAGATGGGCGCCAGATCTCGCAGCGCGCCCAGAGTCTGCTGCCCCATGGCCAACGCGAAACGCGGCAAACCATGCTCCTCGCACGTGTGCTGCATGGGGTCTGCTAGGCCTGCGCAGTGCGGCTACACCCTACGAAGCGGCGCGGCACGGATCAATGACAATCCCGCGGTGCGGCGCCTAGCACGGCGCGCGTTCCGGCATCCTCCGCCGTGGGCTTGCCGACGCCTACGCGTGGCTGCTCACGACGGACCGCTACCCGCCCTTCCGCCTGGGGCCATAGGGTCGCCGGGCCCGGCTGGGCCGCCTGCGACGCTGCAAGTAAACAGGTCTTAGGGCGAGGTCGCCTTCAGAGAGCGAGGCTGCCGGGCGACAGGTCGCCCGCGTGGCAGCCTGCTGCATCATGACGGCAAGCCTACAGCGCAACCAACCTACGGATCGGACGCGTCAGGGTAACCCTTGCTCAATGCCCAGAACGCTGTAGTCGCCATCCAGGATCAGGCGGACAGAGACGTACAGCCCCAGCATCGGGAGCAACACCCAGATGGCGTTCGGGCCGAAGATATAGATATAGAACTCTCGCGTAGTGATGAGGGTTTGCTTCTGTCCCACGAGGAAACTAACCAAGTAGAGCGAGGACGCGTACACCCACTGCCAGAAGAGCATCGCCCCAAGAATGCCGGCGGCGACGGCCGGCAGAAGCCCGGCCGTATAGGTCACGTAGAGAGTCAAGCTCAGTGCGGGCGTCAGGAACCCGTTCGCGATATCGACGTTGAAACCGTACGTGTTGCGATCCGCATACGCCGAATCAAACAGCGAGTACGTCGCCCAGACGTCCGCCCAGACCGTCGGAGAGAGGATCCGGTGCAGCGGCACGCTGGTCGTGAGGAATTCTACGGCGGGAGTTCTGCCGGTCTCGTGCCGCCGTCTGCGCCAAAATTCCGCACGCTCTTCAATGTAGTCCCTTCGAAAGAACAGGCACATCTCCCAGTAGCAGATCAAGAGATTGGTCGAGAAGAACAGGCTGAACAGGCACTGGAAGGCATCCAGGTCACCGTGGAGGAGGTAGCGAACGCCAATGCCAGGCAGTGCCAGGAGTGCGACCGCCAACACTGCGATCAGACCAGCCGGTGCTCCCCACCGGTGCGTTCGTCCGCCGTGGCCCGAAGCTGCTTGAGCGGCGCTGTTTCCCCCCATGGCCTAGCGTCCTCGTCGCTTTACGCTGTCCTGCCCTGCAGGACTGGGAAAACAGGGCGGCGAAGGCCGAGGAACTGGTGGCATAGGTCAAGGGGTCTGATATCGAATCGCAACCATCGCGGATGAGGGTAGCGCGCCAGCCGTCGACCGAGTCCGCGCGCCGGACCAGGATCCACGATCAGAGATTGCGATCCAACGATCTGATCCTGACGCCTTCGACGAGGATGGCGGTCAAGGAACGTCATGTGGAGAGGCGGACCGTTAAGGAAAAAGGCACGCTGCTCTCTTGGTCGCTTCGGAACATTGATCCCGGTGATGCGGTAGTCGGAGCAGATGGACGGGGAGAACTGCTCCGCGAGGAACTCCTCCAGGGCCCGCGCCGCCGGTGGACAAGGCACCGCTGCAACCGGATCGCTCGGAAGTCCGTGCCACGATGCCGCGGCTCCACTCGACCCTCACCCGCGTCCGCTTATGGGGCGTGCTAGGATCGTCGCCGCCACGACACGGGCGGAAGCCGGATCCGACCAGGGGTGACCGTCGAGGAGTCGCGTCCCCCTACGGCTGCTAGCGCGCCGCGCCGTCGCGCTAGCGCGAGACCCAGCCGCAATGGGCGCGGACGCCGTCACCGACCTCCGTGGTCGGGCAGACAGAGCTGCGAGCGCACCGAGAGGAAGGGAAGCATGCCCAACAACCAGTCCTGGTGGCCGGAGCAGCTGAGCCTGAAGGCGCTCCACCGAAATTCGTCCCTCTCCAATCCGATGGGCGAGGATTTCGACTACGGCACGGCGGTCGAGTCGCTCGACGTCGATGCGCTGAAACGGGACATCGAAGCGGTGATGACGACCTCGCAGGACTGGTGGCCGGCGGACTACGGCCACTACGGGCCCCTTTTCATCCGCATGACGTGGCACGCCGCCGGTACCTACCGGATCAGCGACGGTCGGGGCGGCGGGGGCTCCGGCTACCAACGGTTTGCACCCCTCAACAGCTGGCCCGACAACGCGAACCTGGACAAGGCGCGACGCCTGCTCTGGCCGGTCAAGCAGAAGTACGGCCGCAATCTCTCCTGGGCCGACCTGCTCATCTTCGCCGGCAACTGCGCCCTGGAATCGATGGGCTTCCAGACCTTCGGGTTCGCTTTCGGACGTCCGGACGTCTGGGAGGCCGACGAGACCGACTGGGGCGCGGAGAGCGAGTGGCTCGGCGACGAGCGTCACGATGTCGATGGAGAGCTGCAGGGGCCTTTCGGCGCCGACCATATGGGCCTGATTTACGTGAACCCGGAGGGGCCGAATGGCAACCCGGATCCGCTCGCCGCGGCACGGTACATCCGCCAGACCTTCAAGCGCATGGCCATGAACGATGAGGAGACGGTCGCGCTCATCGCGGGGGGGCACACCTTCGGCAAGGCCCACGGCGCCGCTCCCGAGTCCCACGTCGGTCCCGAGCCGGAGGGGGCCGGCATCGAGGAGCAGGGCCTCGGCTGGACCAACGCCTCCGGCAGCGGCACAGCCGGCGACGCCATCACCAGCGGCATTGAAGGCGCCTGGACCGACAACCCGGTCCAGTGGGACAACAACTTCTTGGAGCACCTGTTCGGCCACGAGTGGGAGCGGACCAAGAGCCCCGCGGGGAAGTGGCAGTACCAGCCGACGGATGCCGCGGCCACCGTGATCGATGCGCATGATCCGTCGATCACGCACGCCCCCATGATGCTGACGACGGACCTCTCGCTGCGGATGGATCCGGACTACGCGACGATTGCGAGGCGCTTCTTCGAGAATCCCGCGGATCTCGAAGACGCCTTCGCCAGGGCGTGGTTCAAGCTCCTCCACCGCGATATGGGGCCGCGCAGCCGCTACCACGGTCCCCTGGTTCCGGACGAAGCCCTGCTCTGGCAGGATCCCGTCCCCGCAGTCGACCACGCGCTGGTCGGCGAGGCGGAGATCGCCGACCTCAAGGCGCAGGTGCTCGCCTCGGGTCTGTCCGTCTCGCAACTGGTCTCGACCGCCTGGGCCTCGGCGGCATCGTTCCGCGGCACCGACAAGCGCGGTGGGGCGAACGGCGCGCGGGTGCGCCTGGCCCCGCAGAAGGACTGGGAGGCCAACGACCCGGGCCAGCTCGCCACGGTGCTGGAGACGCTGGAGGAAATCCAGACGGCGTTCAACAATTCGCAGTCCGACGGGAAGCGCGTCTCCCTCGCCGACCTGATCGTCCTGGCCGGGTGCGCCGGGGTCGAGCAGGCTGCCAGAGACGCCGGTCACGACATCCAAGTTCCCTTCGTTCCCGGGCGCACGGATGCGACGCAGGAGTGGACGGACGCGGAGTCGTTCGCCGTCCTCGAACCGACCGCCGACGGGTTCCGCAACTACCTCCAGGAAAGGCAAGACGGGCGCGCGGAAGGTCTGCTGGTGGAGCGGGCCGCCATGCTGACGCTCACTGCCCCGGAGATGACGGTGCTCATCGGCGGCCTGCGCGCCCTGAATGCGAACACCGGGCAGTCTGCGCACGGCGTCTTCACCCATCGACCGGGGACGTTGACCAACGACTTCTTCGTGAATCTGCTTGACGGGAACACCGAGTGGCGAGCGTCCGGGGACGCGTTCGAGGGTTACGATCGGGCGACCGGCGACCGCAAATGGATCGGGACGCGCGTGGACCTCGTCTTTGGCTCGCACTCCGAACTCCGCGCCCTCGCGGAGGTCTACGGGTCGGACGATGGGGAGAATGCGTTCGTGCGCGACTTCGTGGCCGCGTGGGACAAGGTGATGAACCTCGATCGCTTCGACTTGCCGTGACCACCCCAGAGGTGGAGCGTGTGGGGTACCCTGCGCCGGCGGCGAACTCGGTGATAGGAGTTGAGCCTCTCCGGCCCACTGCGCGGATCTCGTGGAAGGCTCTCGGGTAGACGCCCATGACGCAACGTGACCTCCAGATGGCGCCGGACCAGATGCTGGATCTCGCACGCATGGCAGCGGAGCTGCTGGTCCAGCGCAGCGAGAACCTGGCGGCGGGAGATGCCTGGGACGGTGAGTTTCGCGAGGGTCTCGCATCTGCGCTGATGGAGGAGGCTCCGGAGGCCGGTCGACCTGCAAAGGAAGTGCTGGAGCAGGCGGCGCGGGAGATTCTCCCCTACGCCGCCCGGCTGGATCACCCGCGCTTCTTTGGCTTCGTCCCGTCCTCACCCACCTGGCCGGGCGTTATCACCGACTTCATGGCGAGCGGTTTCAACATCAACGCGGTGACCTGGCTGACTGCGAGCGGCCCGAGCCAGGTTGAGCTGGTGGTCATCGAGTGGTTCCGGCGCTGGCTCGGCTATCCGGAAGGCGCCGGCGGACTCTTCACGAGCGGCGGGTCGGTGAGCACGGTCGACGCCTTCGTGGCGGCACGGGAGGCGGCCGGTCATCCCGAGCGCGCGACAGTGTACATGAGCGATCAGGGGCACGTGGCGTTTCGCCGGGCCGCCATGATCATCGGCGTGCGGCCCGAGTGCGTGCGGACAATCCCGAGCGACGGGCACTTCCGCCTGGACATGGACGGCCTGCGTCGCGCCGTGGCGGACGACCGTGCCGCGGGCTGCAACCCCATCATCGTGTGTGCGAACGCCGGAACGGTGGGCACCGGGGCCATTGACCCCCTGGAGGAGATGGCGGACTACTGCGAGTCCGAGGGCATCTGGCTGCACGCGGACGCAGCGTACGGTGGCTTCGCAGTCCTAAGCGATGCAGGAAGAAGACTGCTGCGTGGGATCGAGCGGGCCGATTCCATCGGGCTGGACCCGCACAAGTGGTTCTTCCAGCCGTACGAGGCCGGGTGCCTGCTCGTCAAGGACGCGAGCACGCTCCAAGACGCATTCGAGGTCCGGCCCGACATCCTGCAGGACACGGTGTGGGGTACGAACCACCCAAACTTCGGAGATCGGGGGCCGCAGGTCAGCCGCTCCTTTCGGGCCTTGAAGGTCTGGATGTCGGTCCAGGTGTTTGGGATGGCCGCCTTTCGACGGGCCGTTGCGAAGGGGTTGGGACTAGCCGCACAGGCCGAAGCGCAGGTGCGTGCCAGCCCGGTGCTGGAGAGCCTGAGCCCCACGTCGCTGGGGATCGTGTGCTTCCGGGTGAATCCCAAGGACACCGAGGTCGGAGAAGAAACCCTGGAGAAGATCAACAGGACTGTACTCGCCCGGGTCTTCTGGGAAGAGCCTGCCTTGGTGTCGTCCACGTTGCTGCGGGAGCGGTTCGCACTCCGGATGTGCATTCTCAACCACACGACGGATTGGGAGGACGTCCACGAGACCCTGGCGGCCATCGAGCGGTTCGGGCGAGAGGCCTTGGCTGAAGCGGCTGTGCCGGGATAGACCCTGCAGCAGCGGGATTCGAGCAGTTCCCTCCCCATCGCCTTGGTGTGCGCCAGGTCCGAGGAATGTCAGCTCCGGCGCGTCAGCCAAGAAAGTCCTGCATGTCCCCGTGCATTCCAACCAGAAATGGGAGGAGCAATAAGGGGAATAGATCATCTCTCAAGAGAAAATCCCTAGTCTTCTAGGGCTTTTCTTGATTCTCTGGCGGAGAGGGTGGGATTCGAACCCACGAGGGCCTTTTGAGCCCTACCGATTTTCGAGATCGGCACCTTCAACCACTCGGACACCTCTCCCGCTCCGCGATCAATATAGCAACGGCGCCGCTAGGCACTGTGCAGGCGCGCCGAAAAACCGAAGACTAAGAGAGTTCAGTGTAACTGTCGGGAGCGGGCCAGCGCCCGCGGGGTGGAACGCGACTCCGGAAAGCCGGTCCAGCGTACGCGAGGAAGACGGCAGCTTGACCCGCAGCCACGTGGCAGGCCTTCGGTCCATCATCACCCGGCGCGTCTACTCGGAGAGCACGACCTGCCTCGGCGGCAGCCGGTCCTGGGCCTCCCACACGCGGTCGAGGATCGGGCGTCCCTGGCCCGCGGGGTCGACCAAGTCGGGCCGGTACGTCCAAGAAAGCTCGCTGCTGTGGGCGCGGATCACCACCGGACGGATGCGATAGCCGATCAACCGCTCGGCCGTGAAGCCCAGCTCCATGAGCATCCCCTGTGTGGTTTCGAGCGACCAATTCTGATCGAAGACGAAGTTACCGAAGGAGTAGGCCACGAGTGCGCCGTCGAACTGCTCGACGGCCTGCACCCAGTGCGGGTGATTGCCGACCACGGCCGTGGCGCCGGCCTCAACCGCGATCCCGCCCAGCTCGCGCTGGAAGGCGGTCGGGTCGGCGGTGTATTCCACGCCCCAATTCGTTCCGACCAGGACATGATGCGCAAGATCCCGCGCCGCTCGCACATCCTCACGCACGATCGCAGCGTCGAGCGGGGCCGTGCCCGCATGGCCGTCCGTCGCCGCGTACCAGGGCGCGATGGCGTCGTAGCCGAGGAAGGCGAAGCGCACGGGGCCCTGGCCGGTCTCGACGCTGACCACCGCCGGCGCGCGGGCGGCGGCCAAGTCCGGCCCGGCGCCGGCGGTAACGATGCCCGCTGCGTCCAATCGCGCCAGCGTATCCAGCAGCGCCCCAACGCCCGAGCAGCCCTCCCAGCAATCCAGCATGTGGTTACCGATCGTCAGCACCACGTCCAGGCCGGCGCCGGCCAGGGCGGGTACGACGCGGGGGCTGCCCTGCAGCACGACCGTTTCCACGCAGGGGGTCGGCTCGCCCAGGTCGGTGAGCGGCGACTCGAGCGGCGCCACGGCGAGATCGGCCACCGTAATCGCGTCGCGCACGCCGTCGAACATCGCCCCGTAATCATCAAGGGCGGCGAGCACGTGGTTGGTGCAGCGCACCGGGATCAGCTCGCCGGTGACCAGCATCCCCACCGGGTCGAAGGGGGGCACGGACTCCATCCTGGCGGCGGCCTGGGCGCCGGCGTCCCCGGCGGCAGGGGCGCTGATCCAGCGCACCAAGCGCAGCGGCGACTGCCGCGCCGGGTCGCGGTAGGGGTCGTGGCCATCAACGGTGAGAGCCAAGACGCCGAGTCGCAGCCGCTCGGGGGCGACCAAGGCGAACGCGCCCGGCGTAGAGGCGACACGGTCCGTCAGCTCGTCATCCGGCAGCAAGGCCGCCGCCAGCTCATGCATCGGGAGGCCAAGGGCGTCCGCGATGGCGACGGCCTGCGAGGCAGGCAGATAGACGCTGATCGGCTGCGGGCTGCCGCCGAAGGCGGACCAGTCCCGGGCGTCGCCGCGCATGATCCGCAGGACGTCGTCAAGAGCCAGGTCCAGCACATCGCGTCGTTGATCCGTGATCGCCGCCCAGCGCGCCAGCACGACCGGGCGGGAGTCTGGCAGCGGGACATCCGCGATCACCCACTCCGTGTCGGGGGCAGTGCCCGTCCCGGAAAGCCCGGGCCCCGGCGCCTGCGTCGCGGGCACCGGGATGGCCGTTGCTTCCGAAGGAGGCGCGGCAGTGGGAAGGGGTTCAAGGATGGCGGCAGGTAGCGCAGCAGCTTCGGCAGCCGGGGAGGGCGGCGGGGCATCCTCAGCGCTCCTCGTGCAGGCCAATGCCGTCGCGACGTTCACGAGCAGCAGCACGCCGAAGAGCGGAACAAGGGGGATCATGCGACGCCCTCGGCGCAGCCGTTTGTAAACAGATCGAAGCGCCGCTCGCAGAGCGGGCGCTTGCCAGCCAGACGCTCGGCGCCGCCTCGCACGGGGCGCCTCCCAGGCTGTCCCCGTCGCCGGCACCATGCTATCGCGTCGCGACCGCCGTTCAGCGCCTGCTAGTCGTCTTCACCTTCGGAGTGGAGGTCGCCGCGGCGGCGGGCGGCGCGGAACTCCTGCTGGAGCCGCTCCTGCTCGTCGTGGGCGGCTTGGCGGGCGGCGGCTACAGCGTCGCGCAGGGGGGAAGGCGCGCCGGGCGGGGCAGCGCCGGGGGCGGATCCGGATCCGACCGAGCGGCGGCGGGCGGCGGTGGCGATGACACCGGCGAAGAAGCCGAAGAGGAGACCGCGTCCGAAAGCCATCAGCCGAAGCGCCCGCCGAAGATGCCCAGGGCGCGCCGCACACCGGCCACGAAGCCGCGCACGCGGATGATGGGCGTGACGACGGCATCGGAGACGTACTCGCTGGTGACGCGGACGTTGCGGACGGTGCCGCCCGCGTTCTCGAGGAGGGGGCCAAGGCCGTCGCCGATGGTCGCCCGGCCGACGCCGATGAAGCGATAGAGGCCCCAGCCGACGGCGGCGAGGACGACCATCGTCACGATCAGGGTGAGAATGGCGACGATACCGAAGACGATCAGGACGATGTCGCGGATATCGGTAAGGATGGAGAGCGTTTCCAGCGTGGCGCTGCCTTTCTACGCGGCGCGGCCGACGTGATCGGAGGGGGGTCGGTATGCTATGCGCCGCGCCGCAACGCAGCGGACGGGAGTATACCACCTAGAGCGATCGGCGCTGATCGGCGCAGCAGCGCTCAGGCAGAGGGTGCGGCGCGGGCCAGGGGCGCTTGGTGCCAGTCGCGCACGGTGCGCTCAATGGTGCCGCCGGCGATGACGCGGGATCCGTCGTAGCAGACGGCGGCCTGTCCGGGAGCGACGGCGCCGGCGGGAGCGCGGAGCCGGATCCAGACCGTATCGGCGGCGTTGGGAGCGGCCGGGTAGAGCAAAGCGGGGACCGGGTCCGCCCGGTAGCGGAGCTTGACCTGGGTATTCATGGGCTCAGCGGGCGCGGGGATGAGCCAGCGCCAATCGGTGGCACGGAGACCCGCAACGCGCAGATCGTCCTGAGCCCCAAGCTCCACGGCGTTACGGGCAGGTTCGATGGCGGTGACGAAGGCGGGCGCGCCGAGGGCGAGGCCGAGACCGCGGCGCTGGCCGATGGTGAAGCGATGGGCGCCTCGGTGCTCGCCCAGGCACCGGCCGTCGCGATCGACGAAGGCGCCGGGGCGATCCGGAAGGTAGCGGGCGAGGAAGTCGCGGTAGTCCCCGCCGGGGACGAAGCAGATATCGGCGCTGTCGGGCTTGTCGGCTACCGCCAGTCCGTGCCGCTTGGCGATCGCGCGGACGCCGTCCTTGTGCAGCTCGCCGAGGGGGAAGCGCGTGCGCGCGCGCGCCTCGGCCGGCAGGGTGTAGAGAACGTAGGACTGGTCCTTGCCGGCATCAAGGGCGCGGTGGAGTTCGACGCCGCCGGGTCCTTCGACGCGGCGGGCGTAGTGGCCGGTCGCGATATAGTCGGCGCCGAGGGCCATGGCCCGCTGGAAGAAGGCGTCGAACTTGATGTGCGTGTTGCATTCGAGGCACGGGTTGGGGGTGCGGCCGCGCGCGTAGGAGCCGACGAAGTGGTCGACGACCTTGGTGCGGAAGGGTTTCTCTAAGTTGAGCACGTAGTGGGGAATATCGATCTGCTGGGCGATGCGGCGGGCGTCGTCGATGTCCTCGACGCCGCAGCACTGGGTGCGGCCGCTGAAGCCGGCAGGGCGCGCCTCGGTCCAGAGACGCATGGTGATGCCGATAGTGTCGTAGCCCTGCTCCTTGCAGAGCAAGGCGGCGACGGAGGAGTCCACGCCGCCGCTCATGGCGACGACGATCCGCTCGGGCATTGCTATACTCCCGCCTGCTGTGCCGCGCTGCGGTCGCGCGCGCGGCTGCCCGAGAGAGGACGGAGCGCCTGCAAGGATCGCAGCTTGCTCGCCATATCGCCGACGCGCTGGCCGAGTTGCAGGCGGAGGCGGTCGTGGTGCTGGATATCAGCCGGGTCGCCGGATTCACGGACTATTTCGTGATCGCGACGGCGAAGTCGCCGCGTCAATTCGAAGCGCTGGCGCACGTGGTGGAGCGGGAGGTCCCCGCCGAGACGGGGGCGGCCAAACCGCGACGTGAGGGAAAGTCCGACTCCGGCTGGCAGCTGTTCGATTACGGGGACGTGGTCGTGCATTTGCTCACTCCCGAGCAGCGCCACTACTACGGCCTAGAGCAGCTCTGGTCGGGCGGGACGCCGCTGCTGCGGATCGAATAGGCGCGCTGCCGGCGCATGCGGCGCAATCACTCGTAAATCCAACGATCGGTATCGCGATCCCAGGGAAGCAGCTCGTCTTCGGAGAAGAAGAGGGCGATCTCCCTCCGGCCCGACTCGACCGAGTCGGAGCCGTGGACGAGGTTGCGGCCCACTTCGAGCGCGTAGTCGCCGCGGACGGTGCCGGGGCCCGCCTCGAGTGGATTGGTTGCGCCCATGGCGCTGCGGATGGCGCCGACGGCGCCGGGCCCTTCGAAGGCGGCCACGACGACGGGACCGCTGGTCATGTATGCGAGCAGGCCGGGAAAGAAAGTCTTGTCGACGTGCTCCGCGTAGTGCCGGCGGCCGAGGGCGTCGCTCATGCGGATGAGCTTGAGGCCGATGAGCTTGAGGCCACGCTCCTCAAGGCGGCCAAGGATGCGGCCGCTGAGGCCGCGCTGCACACCGTCGGGCTTCACGAGAACAAGGCTACGTTCGATCGTCATTTTCTCTACTTCCGCGAAGGTAGTGAGGCTGAGTGCCGACCCTCCGCCGCTGTTGGCAGGTCTTTGTTCTGCGACTCCGTTGGCGCCGCCGGCTGGGGTTGGGGACCGATGGCGGGCTCGCGCAGGTAGATGGGCTCAAGGCGGCCGGGGGCGAAGTCGCCGCCCGCTTGGAGCCGGTTCCACCCTAGCTCGGCGAGGAGTCCTGCGCGACGCAGCGCGACGGCGGGGGTGGCAAGGATCCAGCCTTGCGCGACAAGCGCGCTACGATCGGCGTCGCTCAGCCGATCGAGGTCGCCCGTGAGCAGGCCGGGGGATGCCGCTGCGCAGGGCAGGGCGTCGAGGAGGGCGCTCCAGGCAGGGTAGAGATTGGGCGGGCTGAGCTCGGTCCATGCGCCGGCAGGGCCGCGGTAGCGAGCGAGGGCCCATTGGTCGCGTCCAGCAGCATGCACGGCGGCGATGTCGCCGGGACTCGCGGCATGAGCGTAGGCCTCGATCTCCAGGCGGCCGACGCCCAGGGCGGGAACCGTCAGGGCGAGAGCGAGGGCGGTCGCGGTGGCAATGCCGGCGCGGATGCCGCCATACGCGCCGGGGCCCAGATCGACGAAGACGGCGCTGAGCGCTTGGGGCTCGACTTGGGCAAGGCGACAGGCCTGATCGATCATGGGGACGAGCGTGGCGGTGTGCCGGCGACCGGCAGGCCAGGTGAACTCGGCGACGATACGGCCCTCCAAACTGAGGGCGACGCTGGCAGTGGGGCCGACGGTATCGATGGCAAGTTCCACTAGCGCCCACTCACCTTCGCGGCGCCCCGAGGCGAGCGCTCATCGGTCGTGAAGTCCTGAAGCCGCGCGGCGGCCGTGGGTCCACAGGCGGCGATGGTGATGACACGGTGCTCCGTGATCGCCTGCGGGCCAAGATCGGCCTCGAAACGCACCACGAGGTGGTCGGCCGGAGTATCCGCCGCCCAGCGCTCGGGCCACTCAACGACGAGGACTCCATCAGCAGCCTCCTCATCGAGCCAGAGGTCGGCCACTTCGGCGGCGGCGAGCCGATAGAGGTCGGCGTGGAAGAGCGGCAAGCGGCCGTCGGGGTGCTCGGAGAGCAGCACGAAGCTGGAGCTGCGCACCGGCGTGGGCGTGCCGAGGCCGCAGCCGAGGCCCTGGGCGAAGACGGTTTTGCCAACGCCGAGCTCGCCGGAGAGCAAGACGACGTCGCCACGCTGCAGCAGACGGCCGAGGCGCTCGCCGAGAGCGGCGGTCTCCGCCGGCGAGCGGGTGGTGGCCGACCAAGGGGACGCCGAAGCCGCAGGGTCCGCAGTGCCTTCTTTGGAGGAACGCATTCTTCCGCAAGTATATGAGGAGGAACGGCGAAGTACCGTCCTGCCGGCGATTGCGCAGCAGATGGACCCGTCGCCAGGGGCGTAGACTGACGCGGTCGAAGGAGGCGCCGATGAGCGAGCCAGTGCGGGTGCTGTCGGCCTTGCCGTTGCCGGAGGCGACCCAGCAGGCGCTGCGGGCCGTCGATGCGCGGGTCCGCGTGCGGGTGCTGAGCCGGGAGGCGCGACGGCGCTTCCGGAGAGCGGCAGGGGGAGACGAGGCGGCGGCGGAGATCCGCGAGGCCCTGTCGGAGAGCGCGGTGCTGTTCGCGCTGGGATTCGATCATTCCTGGCTGCCGGAGAAGGGACCGCTGCGCTGGATCCAACTGGCGTCGGCGGGAGCAGATCACGCGATCAGCAGGCCACTGCCCGCCGGCGTGGTCCTGACCAATGCCGGCGATCTGTACGCGACGCCGGTGGCGGAGTGGGTGCTGGCGTTCTTGCTGATGCACGCCAAGCAGATGCCGTTTTTCTTGGCGCGGCAAGCGGAGGCCGTGTGGAGCCGCACGGATCGCCTGGGCACGCTCCGCGGAGCGACGGTGGCGATCGTAGGGATGGGAGCGATCGGAGGAGAGACGGCGCGCCTCTGCCAGGCGTTCGGGGCGCGGGTGCTGGGGTCAACGCGCAGCGCGCGCGCCGGCGGGCGGACGCCGCCCCACTGCGATCAACTCTTTGGGCCCGACCATCTGCACGCGATGGTGGCACAAGGGGATTACGTGGTGCTGGCCGTGCCGCTGACCGAGACGACGCGCGGCTTCTTCGACGCGGAAGCGCTCGCGGCCATGAAGCCGGAAGGGGTGTTGGTGAACGTCGCGCGCGGAGCCGTGGTGGACCAGGCGGCATTGGTGGAGGCGCTGAGCGAGAAGCGGATCGCGGCGGCTTACACGGACGTCGTGGTGCCGGAGCCGCTGCCCGACGGGGATGATCTGTGGTCAACGCCGAATCTGCACATCACGCCGCACAACAGCGGCGTGTTCAACGACTGGGTGGCGGAGGCGGGAAAGGTGCTTGAGGCGAATCTGCGGCGGTTCGTGGCGGGGGAAGCGCTGGCGCACGTCGTGTACTTGGAGCGCGGTTACTAAGTCCTCCCGCTGAAGCGGGAGCTGGGACGTCCTGCGCCGGCGAGCGGGGCCGTTGATTGATCCCCGTCCTTCGCGCGGCGCGGATGGAGCAGGGATGCGCGCTAAGCCAGCGAGACGACGGCGACGGCAGCGACATCGCCGCTGCCGCTCACGTCCATGGCCCGCACACCCATGGTGGAGCGCCCCAGCGATCCGATTGAGGCGATCCCGGTGCGGAGGAACTTGCCGCCCTGGGAAATGATCACGAGCTCTTCGTCGCCGTTGACGCAGCGGAGGGCGACCACCGGGCCGGTCTTCGTCGAGGTCTTGTGCGCGACGATCCCGAGGCCTCCGCGTCCCTTCCGCAGGTACTCGGCCTCGGAGGTGCGCTTACCGTAGCCCTTGGCCGTCAGGGTGAGGATCTGGCTACCGGGCTTGACGGTGTCGAGGCCGACGAGCTGTCCGTCTCCTGGGACGCGGATGGCCCGCACGCCGCCGCTGCCGCGGGAGGCAGCGCGAAGCGAGTCCACGGGGAAACGGATCGCGCGGCCGGCGGCGGTGACGACGATGACGTCGTCGCCGGCGTGGGCGTAGGTAGCGCGGACCAGCTCGTCGCCGGATTTGAGGTTGAAAGCGATGAGACCGGCGCGTCGGACGGAGGCGAAGGCGCTGAGCCGGGTCTTTTTAACCTCGCCGGCTCTCGTGGCGAGGACGAGGAAGTCTTTGTCGAAGCTGGCGGCGGGGACGATGGCGGTGACACGCTCGGCGGTATTGAGCTGGATGAGGTTCGCGAGGGGGAGGCCACGCCACTCGCGGCTGCGCTCCTGAATCTCATACGCCTTGAGGTTGAAGACGCGGCCGCGGTCCGTGAAGAGCAGCAGATTGTCGTGCGTATCGGTAACGAGGAGGTGACGGACGGCGTCCATGTCGCGGGTCTTCATGGCACTGACGCCCTTGCCGCCCCGGTGTTGGGGACGGTACGAGGCGAGAGGCATGCGCTTGATGTAGCCGCCGGAGCTGACGGAGATGACGGTGGTTTCGTGAGGAACGAGGTCCTCCTCGCTGACATGCTCGACATCGTGCTCAATGATGGTGGTCTTGCGCGAGCCGGCGTACTTCCCGACGAGGTCATCCATGTCGGCGCGGATGAGAGCGTCGATCTTCTTGGGGTCGCGGAGGATGCCTTCGAGCTCGGCAATGCGCGCGGTGAGCGCCTCGTGCTCGTCCTGCAGCTTCCGGCGCTCGAGGGCGGCGAGACGGCGGAGCTGCATGTCGAGAACGGCTTGGGCCTGCCGCTCGGTGAGGTTATAGGGGCGCTGTTGGAGCGCTGCCTTGGCGTCGTCGGCAGACGGGGCTTCGCGGATGGTCTTGATGACGGCAGTGAGCCTGCGGATCGCCTTGAGGAGGCCTTCGACGATGTGATGGCGGGCGCGCGCCTTATCGAGATCGAACTGCGTCCGGCGACGGATGATCTCACGGCGATGGTCGATGAAGGCTTGGAGTATTTGCCGGAGGGTGACGGTGCGGGGCTGGCCATCGACCAGAGCGAGCATATTGACGGCATAGGTGGTCTGGAGAGGAGTGAGCTTGAAGAGCTGACTTTTGACGGTGCGGATCTGGCCGGCGCGCTTGAGTTCGACGACGACCCGTAACCCATCGCGGTCAGATTCGTCACGGAGGTCGGCGATGCCCTCAATGCGGCGCTCGCGGACGAGCTCAGCGATCCGCTCGATCAACGCGGCCTTGTTGGTCTGGTACGGCAGGGAAATGAAGGCGATCTGCGTGCGATTCCCGCGCGCCTCTTCCTCCTTGTATTCGGCCCGCATGGTGAAGCGGCCACGGCCGGTCGCGTAGATCTCGCGGAGGGCAGCGCGCCCAAAGACGAGGGCGCCGGAGGGAAAGTCCGGCCCTTCGACGATCTCAACAAGCTCGTCGACCGAGGCATCCGGCTTCTCCAAGAGCAGCTTGATCGCCGAGGCGATCTCGCCGAGGTGGTGCGGCGGGATGTTGGTCGCCATGCCCACGGCGATGCCGGAGGAGCCGTTGACCAAGATGTTGGGCAGGCGCGCCGGGAGGACCGCGGGCTCGGTGAGCGATCCGTCGAAGTTGGGGGTGAAGTCGACGGTTTGCTTGTCGAGGTCGGCGAGGATCTCTTCGGCGAGACGGCTGAGGCGGGCCTCGGTGTAGCGCATGGCCGCCGGGGGGTCCGCGTCGATGGAGCCGAAGTTGCCCTGCCCGTCAATGAGGGGGTAGCGCATGGTGAATGACTGGGCCATGCGCACCATGGCTTCGTAAACGGGCGCTTCGGAGTGGGGATGGTACTTCCCGAGCACTTCACCGACGATGCGGGCGCTCTTCTTGTGAGGGCTGGTGGCGGAGAGGCTGAGGTCACTGATGGCGTAGAGGATGCGCCGCTGGACAGGTTTGAGGCCGTCGCGGATGTCGGGGAGGGCGCGGGCAACGATCACGCTCATGGCGTAATCGAGGTAGGAGGTGCGCATCTCCTCCTCGATCTTCGTGTTTTTGATCGTGCCGATCGCGATTTCCGGTTCGGGGAGAAGCGTGTCGACCATGCGCTTTGAGCGTAACACCCCCCCAGCGCGCGAGCGATCGCCCGCGTGACGGCAGGCTGCAGGGCGCGTGGCGGTCCGGACGCCGCCGCGGACGAAGGGCGGCGCGCGGGTTAGGCGCCGACGAGCAGGCTTTCGTCTATGGGGGAGTTGCGCTCGATCACATCCAGGTATTCGAGCGCGAGGCTGGCACCTTGGGCGACACACTCGATGGGGTGGTCGGCAAGATGGCAGGGGATCCCCGTCTCTTCGGTGACGAGTCGGGGGAGGTTGCGGAGGAGAGAGCTGCCCCCCGTCATAACGATGCCGCGGTCGATGACATCGGCGGCGAGCTCGGGCGGGGTTTTCTCGAGCGCGGCTTTGATGGCGCCGAGAGCGACGGCAAGCGGCTCTTGCAAGGCGGTAGCGACCTCGTTCGAGGTGACGGTCACGGTACGGGGCAGGCCGCTGAGCTGATCGCGCCCGCGCACTTGGGTGCGGAGCGTGTCGTCCACCGGGAGGGCGGAGCCGATGTTGATCTTGAGATCTTCGGCGGTGCGCGTGCCGATGATGAGGTTGTGGCGGCGCTTCATGTAGGCGACGATCGCATCATCAAAGCGGTCGCCGGCGACGCGCACGGATTCCCAGGTCATCATGCCGTACATGGTGATGAGCGCCGCTTCCGTGCGACCGGCGCCGATGTCACAGACGAGGTTCCCGCGCGGGGTAGCGACGGGGAGGCCGGCGCCGATGGCGGCGGCGAGCGGCTCAGGGATGAGGTGCGCGGGACGGCGGGCACCGGCCTGCTCGGCGGCATCACGAACGGCCCGCTGCTCGACGGTATTCACTCCAGCCGGAATACAGATCATGACTTCTGGCTTCACGAGAGCGAAACGACCCGTGACCTTGCCGATGAAATAGCGCAGCATCGCCTCCGTGACGACGTAGTCGGCGATCACGCCGTCGCGCAAGGGACGAATGACGCTGATGCTGTCCGGGCTACGGCCCAGCATGGCGCGGGCGGCCGTTCCGACGGCGACGACAGCGTTATCGCGGTGGGTGAGTGCCACGGTGGCGGGCTCGTTGAGCACTACGCCTTGGCCCCGCACGGCGGCGAGGATATTGGCGGTGCCGAGATCGATGCCGATCTTTTTGCCGAGTACCATGGTCCTCCTTGGCGCCTACGCAATCGCTGGCAGGGCCACTCGCTAGTGTATATCGATCGCGAGACGATTCGGACGGAAACGCAGGCGACGCGGCGGCGGGCGCTGGAGCAGTCAGGCGCTGGATTCGCGAGGAGCGACACGCTCGATGGAGGCGCCGAGCGCGCGTAGCTTGCGGTCGAGGCACTCATAACCCCGATCGAGGTGGTACGCGTCCCGTAGCTCGGTGCGACCGCTCGCGGCGAGGGCGGCGACGACAAGCGCCGCGGCGGCGCGGATGTCGAGGCCGCGCACGGTGGAGCCGCGGAGCGGAGTCGGGCCCTGGACGATCGCCGTGCTGCCGGCGGTGTGGATGCGGGCGCCAAGCTTACGCAGCTCGCCGACGTACTGGAGGCGGCTCTCGAAGACACGCTCGTGCACGACGCTGACGCCGTCGGCCTGAGTAAGGAGCGTGGTCATGAGGGCTTGCAGATCGGTAGGGAGGCCCGGGAAGGGGACTGCTTGGACGGTGCTGGCGTTGAGACGATCAGCGGCAGCCACGCGGACTGCGGTCTCGTCCTCGTGGACGTGGACGCCGATATCGGTGAGCTTGCTAAAGAGCGCATCAAGGTGCCGGGGCTGGGCCCCGTCGAGCGTCAGGTCGCCACCGGTCATGGCAGCGGCGATCGCGAAGGTGCCGGTCTCGATACGGTCGGGGATGAGGCGGTGGTCGGCGCCGGCGAGGGCGGGGACGCCGTCGATCTCAATCGTATGGGTACCGGCGCCGTGCACCTGTGCGCCCATGGCGGTCAGCATGGAGGCAAGGCAGACGACTTCTGGTTCGGCGGCAGCGTTCACGATGGTGGTGTGGCCAGCGGCGAGGACGGCGGCGAGGAGCAGGTTCTCCGTGCCGAGCACGCTGGGGTAGTCAAGGACGACGCGGGCGCCGCGCAGCTGCGCCGCGGAGGCAACATGGCGGCCGCCGACTTCGCGGATATCGGCGCCGAGGGCAGCGAAGCCCCGGAGATGGACGTCCAGCGGCCGCTGGCCGATCCCGTCACCGCCGGGGGCGCTGCAGGCAGCACGGCCGAGGCGGGCGAGGAGCGGGCCCATGACAAGGAAAGAGGCGCGCTGATTGGCGACGAGACGATCGGGCGGCGCGTCGCCGAGCGGGCCGGGGGCCGCGAGATGGAGCGTGTTGGCAGCAGGGTCGACAGTGACATCGGCACCGAGGTGTTCGAGGATGGCGCCGAATAGACGGACGTCGTCGATCATGGGGACGTTGGTGATGCGACAGGGTGCATCGGTGAGGAGGGCAGCGGCCATGCAGGGCATGGCGGCGTTCTTGCCCCCGCTGATCGGAACGGCGCCGTGCAAACGAGCGCCCCCGTCGATGAGGTAGGAGACTTGGGTCAACTGAGGCCTCCGACGCCTAACACATCCCCAACTTGCGCCGAACAGGACCACTCCACTGTACGCCTGTACGCGGGCGCGGTGACACGCGTTCACCGCGCGGCGCCGGCAGCGCGTTAACGGCTGGGGGAATCGCCGCTGCGCTGCGAGGCACGCCGTCGCGCACGGCGCTCACCGACGCGGATACGCATCAGGGAGCGCTGCATGGCGGCCTGGGCCCGCGCGCGGTTGACGTCCACCTCACTCCGCAGGCGGTCGGCAGCGCGGGCCCGCGCCGCCTCGGCGCGCTCGAGATCGATTTCATCCCCGCGCTCGGCGGTGTCGGCGAGCACAGTGACGGTGTCTTCGTGGACTTCGAGGAAGCCCCCACTGACGAAGAATGGCTCGTCGTCGTTGCCTTCCCTTTGGACGCGAAGCTCGCCGGGCTGGAGGACGGTGACGAGCGGGGCGTGGTTAGGGAGGATGCCGAGCTCGCCGATGACGCCGGGCGCAATGACCGCGTCGATGCCGGTCTCTTCGAAGAGGACCCGCTCACCGGTGATGATTTCGAGACTGAGTTTCGCCATCTTTTCTCGTTAGCGGTTGGGGGCGCGCTGCTTGCGGGCGGACCCCCAGAACTTAGTTTGGGCTGCCATGCTCGATCGGACTAGGCGGCCGCCTCCTTCGCGAGTTGCTCGGCCTTCTCCACCGCCATTTCGATGGTACCGACGTTGTAAAAGGCTTGCTCCGGCAGGTCGTCATGCTTGCCGTCGAGGATCTCCCGGAAGCCGCGGACCGTTTCGCGGACGGGGACGTACTGCCCGGGGAGACCCGTGAAGGCTTCCGCCACGAACATGGGTTGGCTGAGGAAGCGTTGGATGCGGCGCGCGCGCGCCACAGTGACCTTGTCGTCCTCGGAGAGCTCGTCGATGCCCAGGATGGCGATGATGTCTTGGAGATCCTTGTAGCGCTGCAGGACCTGCTGGACGCCGCGGGCGGCGGCGTAGTGCTCTTCGCCGATGAAGCGGGGATCGAGAACGCGGCTGAAGGAGGTGAGGGGGTCGACGGCGGGGTAGAGGCCCTGCGCGGCGATCGCTCGCTCGAGCGCCACGACGGCATCGAGGTGGCCGAAGGTGGTCGCAACGCCGGGGTCGGTGTAGTCGTCGGCGGGAACGTAGATGGCCTGGAAGGAGGTGATCGATCCCTTGCCGGTGGTGGTGATGCGCTCCTCCAACTCGCCCATTTCGGTGGCGAGCGTCGGCTGGTAGCCGACGGCGGAGGGCATGCGGCCGAGAAGCGCGGAGACTTCCCATGCCGGCGAGGGTGTAACGGTAGATATTGTCGATGAAGAGGAGGACATCCTGGGCCTTGGACATCGCGGAAATACTCCGCTTGGGTGAGGCCCGTGAGACCGATGCGGAGCCGGACGCCCGGCGGCTCGTTCATCTGGCCAAAGACGAGAACCGTCTTGGCGAGAACGCCGGACTCCTTCATTTCGTTCCAGAGATCATTACCTTCGCGGGAGCGCTCGCCGACGCCGGCGAAGACCGAGTAGCCGCCGTGCTCCGTGGCGATGTTGCGGATGAGCTCTTGGATGATGACCGTCTTGCCAACGCCGGCGCCTCCGTAGGCGCCGATCTTGCCACCGCGGGTGAAGGGAGCGATGAGGTCGATGACTTTCAGGCCCGTCTCAAGGATCTGTACCATCCGCCACCTGCTCTTCGTAGGTCGGCGGCTTGCGGTGAATGGGCCAGCGCTCGGTGTCTGGGGGAAGGTCGCCGAGGTCATCCAGTGGGTCGCCGGTGACGTTGAAGAGGCGGCCGAGGGAGGTTTCGCCCACCGGGACGGCGATGGACTGGCCGGTGTCGACGGCGGAGTCGCCGCGCTTCATGCCATCGGTGGAGTCCATGGCGAGGGCGCGGATCCAGTTGTTGCCGAGGTGCTGCTGTACTTCGCAGACCACGGTGGAGCCGTCGCTCATCGCCACGTTGAGGCCGTTAAAGAGCGCGGGGATCTGTCCGGGCGGAAACTCGACATCGACGACGGTGCCGATGACTTGCACCACGCTGCCTTGCGCCATTGCTCTCTCCTCTCGTCGCGGGGCTAGCTCGCGACCCGTGCGGCGTTGACGGAGGCGTCGTTTCGCAGCAACTCCGTCAGATCGAACTCCTGGAGGGATTCCAACACGCGATCGGCACTCCCGAGCGCCGCGCGGGGAGATGTATTCGCTGCGGACGGCAAGCACGCGCATGCCGGCGCGGCGCGCGGACTCAATGCCGGCCGGCGCATCCTCGATGGCTACGCAGTCTTGGGGGGCGCGGCCGAGACGCGCGGCGGCGGTGCGGTAGATCTCCGGGTCCGGTTTGCCGTTGTGCACTTCGTCCCCGGTGACGATCGCCCTGGAAATAGTCGCCGAAGCGCAACGTGGCGAGCGCGATCTGGACCCACTCCCTGCGAGAGGATGAAGCCAGCGCGCACGGAAGACCGGCGGCGCGGACCTGGTCCAGAGCGGCCCGGGCGCCGGGCAGAGGCCGGGCGGCGGTGCGGTAGAGCTCGGCCAGCGTCGCGTCGTAGCGGGCGCTGTAGGTCTCGAAATCGGTGCGGAGATCGAAGCGGGCGCGGAGGTCTTCCCAGATATCGCGGCCCGTTCTGCCCACGTAGCCCGCGTAGGTCGCCACATCGAGCTGGATGCCCTGCTCCGCGAGGATCGCGCGGGCCGCCCCATAGTGGAGGCGCTCACCATCGACGAGTACGCCGTCCATATCGAAAATGATCGCGGTTGCGGTCGTCATCCGGCCAAGGCCTCGACGCCGCCTGCGATATCGAGCAGCTCGGCGGTGATCTGATTCTGGCGCGCCTTGTTGTAGTCGAGCGTGAGATCTTCAACCATCTCGTTGGCGGCGTCGGTCGCGTTCTTCATCGCGACCATGCGGGCGGACTGCTCGCTCGCGGCAGCCTCCAGGATGGCTTGATAGAGCTTGCGTCTCGACGTAGCGGGGGAGGAGCTCCTCCAGCAACGCTTGCGGGGACGGCTCGAAGATGTACGGCATTTCCTGCGCGGGACCATCCGTCTCGGGCGGTTGGACCGGGAGGATCTGCACGGTGGTGGGTTTCTGGTTGGCGGTACTGACGAACTGGGCGTAGACGAGCAGCACTTGGTCGACGGCGCCGGCGATGTAGTCGTCGATTGCGACGCGGGAGATGGGGCGAATCTGGGGCAAGGGAGGGGTAGTCGCCGAGCTGGGTGAACTCGGCGCGAAAAGGAATGTCGAAGCGGGCGTAGTAATCGCGGCCTTTGCGGCCGACGGGGATCATGGAGACCTCGCCCGTGCGGTCGGGACTGAGGACGATCTCTCCGGCGTGACGCTCAAGGTTGGCGATGAGGCCGCCGGCGAGGCCGCGGTCCGGCGTGACGAGGAGCACGGTCGCTTCACGGATCTCGCGCTGCTGGAGGAGGGGATGCGCAGCGCCGCCATCTTCCGCGTCCTCGCCGCTGTGGGCCGTGGCGAGGTTGCGCAACACGGCGCGCATGTGTTCGGCGTACGGCCGGGCGGCGAGGGCTCGCTCCTGCGCGCGGCGCATCTTGGAGGCGGCGACGAGCTGGAGCGCATTGGTGATCTTGGCCGTGTTTTCGACCGAGCGAATGCGGCGGCGGATCTCGCGGAGGGTTGCCATGCAGTCGTGTCCGCTCCTCTATGTCACGGCGCTGCGCCTAGAAAGGCACCGTGGCTTTGAAGTCTCCGAGCGCTTTGGTGAGTTGTGCCTCGGTGTCCTCGTTCAGATCGCCGGTCGCATCAATGGCGTCGGCGATCTGGGGGTGGCTGCTGTTGAGGAAGTCGACGAGGGCTTTTTCGAAGGCGCCGACCTTGTTGACCGCGACATCGTCCAGGAAAGCCGTGCCCGGCGGCCCAGATCGCGGCGACCTGGTGACCAAGGCGCAGGGGCTCGTTCTCGGGTTGAACGAGGAGGGCGTTGAGCCGCAGGCCCCGCTCCAGCTGACGGCGGGTAGCGGGGTCGAGGTCGGCGGTCCCAAACTGGGCGAACGCCTGGAGATCGCGGAATTGCGCCATATCGAGGCGGAGCTGGCCAGCGACCGCCCGCATCGCCTTGCGCTGGGCGGCACCCCCGACGCGGCTGACCGAGATGCCGGCGTTCACGGCGGGGCGCTGGCCGGCATTGAAGAGGTCCGCCTCCAGGAAGATCTGGCCGTCGGTGATGGAGATGACGTTCGTGGGAATGTAGGCGGAGACGTCGCCCGCCTGGGTTTCGATGATCGGCAGAGCGGTCATTGACCCGCCGCCGTTGGCGGCGTTGAGCTTGGCGGAGCGCTCCAACAGACGGGAGTGCAGGTAGAAAACGTCGCCCGGGAAGGCTTCGCGACCGGGAGGACGGCGCAGCAGCAACGAGACTTGACGGTAGGCCCAGGCATGCTTGCTGAGGTCGTCATAGACGATGAGGGTGTCCTTGGCCTTGCTCCATGAAGTGCTCGGCGATGGCGCAACCGGCGTAGGGCGCGATGTATTGCTGGGCGGCGGCCTCGGAGGAACTGGCGGCGACGACGACCGTGTGATCGAGCGCGCCGTGCTCCTCTAAAACGCCGACGACCTGCGCGACTTTGGCCTGTTTTTGGCCGATGGCGACGTAGACGCAGAGTAGGGTCGCCCCCTTTTTGGTTAATGATGGTGTCGATTGCGATGGCGGACTTGCCGGTCTGGCGGTCGCCGATGATGAGTTCGCGCTGGCCGCGACCGATGGGGATCATGGCATCGATCGCTTTGATGCCCGTTTGCACGGGGGTGTCGACGCTCTGGCGCGTGACGACGTTGGGGGCGATGCGCTCGACGGGACGGCGGGCGGCCGCCTGGATAGGGCCTTTGCCGTCGATCGGATCGCCCAGGGCGTTGACAACGCGACCGATGAGCGCGTCGCCAACGGGGACGTCGGCAACGCGGCCAGTGGTCCGGACCTCGTCGCCTTCCTCGATCTGCTCGTAGGCACCGAGGATGACGGCGCCGACGATCTCCTCTTCCAAGTTCAAGGCCATGCCCATGATCGGATTGCCTTGCGCGTCGGTGTGGGGAAACTCCAGCAGCTCCCCAGCCAAAGCGCCGGAGAGGCCGTGGATGCGGGCGATCCCATCCGCGGCTTCGACAACCGTGCCCACGTCTGCCGCGACGACGCCCGTCTCGAAGCCTTCGATCTGCTGGCGAATGATGGAAGCGATTCTCTTCTGGGCGAACAGCCATAGTTCTCTCCTACCGGCTGCGGCCGGCGATGCTTTGGCGGAGGCCGTGCAGTCGCGTACGAACGCTGCCGTCGACGAGGTGGTCGCCGATGCGCAGGACGGCTCCACCGAGCACTTCCCGCGCGACATCTTCCTGGAGCGCCACTTCCGTCGCGCCGGCAGCGGTACGGATGGCAGCGGACAGCTGCGTGCGCGCGTTGTCCGTGAGGGGGATTGCCGTGGTGATGTGCGCGCGGACGACGCCGCGCTGATCGTTGAGGAGCTCGTCGAAGATCTCGACGATCTCCTCAGTGAGGGCGAGACGACGCTTACGTACGAGCAAGCGGGCGAAGTTGAGGACCTGGGGGTCCACGCCCTCAAGGCCCTGTTGCAACAGCTCGGTCTTGCGGGCTTCGGGGGTCGTGGCGCTGGTCAGGAAACCGCCGACGGTGGGCTCAGCGACGAGAGCGCGCAGCCTCTCGAGGTCGGCGCGCCAGCGGTCGAAGGCAGCCGCGTCACGGGCGATCCCGAAGATCGCTTGAGCGTAACGCTTGGCGGCGACTTCGCGAACGGGCACGACAGCCGTTCTCCCGCGCTAATTCTGACTGGCGGTGCCGAAGGTCGACTCGGCCAGCATTTCCTGGATAAGGCGCTCGTGGGCGTCGCGATCGAGGGCCTGGCCGATCACGCGCTCGGCGGCGGCGATGGTCAGGTCGGCGAACTCTTCGCGGACACGGGCGATGGCAAGATCGCGCTCCTGCTGGATCTCCTGTCGCGCACGGGCGACGATCTGCTCCGCTTCTTGGCGCGCGTTGTCGCGCGCCTCGGCTTCGATGCGTTGCGCGATCTCCTGGGCTTGGGCGACGAGGGCCTGGCCCTCCTGCCTCCCTTGCTGAATTTCGGTCTGAGCCTGGGCCTGGGCG
Source organism: Dehalococcoidia bacterium (assembly GCA_963663895.2). Classification (GTDB taxonomy): domain Bacteria; phylum Chloroflexota; class Dehalococcoidia; order Bin125; family Bin125; genus JAPOXK01. Next base: position 815,136 of record CAXXRD010000001.1, read on the forward strand.
TCTTGCACGGCAGCCTGGGCACGCTCAGAGGCCTTCAAGCCATCTTCAATCCGCCGCCGGCGCTCGTCCAAGACGCGCCGGAGAGGCTTGTGCAGGAATACCCAGAGGATCAGCAACAGGATGCCGAAGTTGACAAACTGCGTGATCAGGCCGGGCAAGTTAATGCCGAGACCGTCCACGGCGCTCTCCTTTCCGAAAGGGAGGGCGGCGAGTCGCGGGAGCGTGCCGCCCTCGGGGTCGCACGCGCGGCGGCGTTAGAAGACGAACCCGATCATCACGGCGACGACCAGAGCGTAGATGCCGATCGCTTCCGCAAAGGCCATGCCCAAGATCATGTTGGGCTGGATGCGCTCGGCGGCGTCTGGGTTGCGGCCGAGCGATTCCATCGCTTTGCCCACCAACCAGCCGATGCCGAGTGCCGGTCCCAGGGCCCCGAACCCGATCGCGAGTCCGGCTCCGAGGAACTTCAGTCCGTCCGAGAATCCTGTGTCGCCGATTTGGAGTACGAGATCAGGCATACCTTCCTCCGCCAGCGGCCACGCGGCCGCACTTGCCTCGAATGAATGAGCCGCTCAATGGGCGGCGGGACTCCCTTTCGTGCTCTTCGTCATCGTGGGCGCCGTGGGAAACGGCGGTGACCGCGAAGACGAGCGTGAGCATGGCGAAGACAAACGCTTGGATGACGCTCACGAAGACTTCCAAGCCGTAGAACACCGTGGCCACCAGGAAGGGGACCAGGAACGCCGCCATGAATAGCAGGATTTCGCCCGCGAAGATATTGCCGAAGAGTCCGGAAGGTGAAGGAAACGATGCGGGCGACCTCGGAGATGATCTCCAGGATCCCCACCATCAAACCGACGGGGCCCTTGACGAGGGCGGCGTCCCCGACGCCGATGAAGCGCCCCGAAATTGGTGCCGAGGCCGAGGGATCGGATCCCCCACCACTGCACCCAGATAAAGGCCCACAGGGCGATGGCCAGCGGCAAGTTGATGTCTGTGGCGATCGATCGGAAGAAGGGAAAGATCAGGCCGATGCCTTCGCCGTCTTCCAGGCCCTCTTGGGCACGCTTGAGCACAACGCCGACATGGGCGGTGTTGACGGTGATGGGCAGGGTGATCTCGCCGGCGGCGGCGGGGCGATTCTCTTCGCTGGCTTCGTGTGTAGGCGTGAAGATGCGGGCGTCGCTGTAGCCGCCCACGTCGGCGACGATGGGGTCGACGAAGGGGTCGAATTCAAAGTCCTTGGCGCGGAGAGGAATGATGTCGACGCCGCCCGCGTTGAGGATGGCGCCGTTGAGCTCGGTGTCGCCGACATCGGTGACGGCGAGCGGCAAGTTGAAGACGAGGTAGTGCTCGATCGCCGCTTCTGGGAGGCCGGCGGCGAGGAGCCGCTCCTCAATGGCATGCTCCACGTCGGCGGGATCGGTATCGGCGGGGATGGGATGATCCGTGAACTGGGCACGGACGGCGGCGTCCTGGGAGCCGATCTCCCCCGTAAGGAGCGTGGCGATGCGTTGGTCCGCCTCGGCCTGGTGACTCGCCTCGACGGGGATGGGTTCGGTCGCGACGTTGGCGAAGGCCTGGTTCAAGGCCTCGATGGAGATGACCTGCTCGTGCCCTTGATGGATCTCGTGGAACAGCTCTTCGGCATTCTCCTCTAGCTCTTCGAGCCACAAGACGCGTTCGTCCTCGGTGACGCCGATCACGTTGTTCCAGGGAAAGAGGCCGAACCAGTTGCCGATCAGGAGGAAGAGGAAGATCGAGGCGACGACCGGAAAGAAGCGGCGGGCGTTCTTCCTGCCCGCAACGAGCTCGACGATGTTGTAGAAGGCCTCAATGAGCGCCTCAAGGAGATTCTGAAACCCGCGCGGAACGAGCGCGCTCTCCACACGGCGCAGACGCCGGTAGAGCAGGAGCGTGGGGATGGCCATCAAGATGATGACGACCCAGGCGGAGAGGAATCGTGTTGGTGATGCTGTAGCCCCCGAGGTCCACGATCTCCTCGGCGGCGATGGACGATGTGCGGGGTGGGTGCCCTTGAGGAACGCGAAGCCGACGACAAGGATGATCAGGGAGAGGAGCAGGTACCCGTTGCGCTTACTCAGCACGCGAGACCTCCCAAGGCGCGCGGGAGCGTCACGGCCGACCGCTGCCGGGGGGAGACATGACGTTCTTCAGCATGCGATAGGCGCCCCAAGCCGCCACGATCATCCCCAAGAGGATGCCGAGAAGCGTGAACAATGGTTTTGCGTCGACCTTGGCCGTCGAGCCAGAGTCCGCCCAACGTGCCGAGGACGATACAGGTGGCAAAGTACCAGCCGATCCCCACAAGCTGAAAGGCCGGCGGAAGATTACGTATCGCCGCGACCCCCCATTAAACCAGGAGGGAGCCTATCACGCGCGATCGGGTGGAGCAATGAAGCCGTCGCCCGCGCCCTCCATCGGTTAGCGCTTGTCGAAGTCGTCGAGATCAAGGGCTTTCGATAAAGTCGCGGAAGGCAGACATCTTCTCCAGGTCCTCTTCCTTGACGGGAGTCGGAGGGGGGCGCTCGCCCGCCTGGGTGGCGACGGCCATCTCGCCCTCTTTATCCATGACCACGCCAGGCTTTTTCGAGCACGGCTTCCTCGGCGAAGATCGGGGCAGCGGCGCGGACGGCGAGGGCGAGGGCGGCGCTAGGACGGGAGTCGATCTCGAAGGAGCGGATCGTTGATCTGAAATATGGATGCGAGCGTAGAAAGTGTCGTTGTTGAGGTCGTTAACAACAACGCGCCTGACCGAGGCGCCGAATTCCTTGAGCGCGTTGGAGAGGAGATCGTGCGTCATGGGACGGGCGACGCTGACGTCTTGAAGGCGAACCGCGATGGCGTCCGCCTCGGCGGCGCCGATCCAGATCGGGAGGAAGCGCTCTGCTCCTTTCTCTTTGAGCACGACGACCCGCTGATAATTCATCAGGGAGACGCGAATGCTTTCGATCCGGAGTTCGATCATCGCCGCCTCGCGCGAGGACAAGGAGTGCGGTGGGCCAGCGCGTCGAGCATAGGACCGCTTAAAAAAACATGTCAATGAAGGGGCGGGCAGCTACGGGGGCGCGGGCTGGGCGGGGGGAGCCGTTTGGCGGGCGGCCAGGCGCCGCATCTGCACGCTCACCAGAGCGAGAAAGAGCGTAATCCCGGCGACGACGAAGAGCACCCGCTCGATGCCGATGGCGTCGGCGATCCCGCCGACGGCGAGGAGAACCACCATGGAGACCCCGTTAGCCAGCATCAGCTGGGCCGCGAAGATGCGGCCGCGCATTTCGGCGGGGGCGCGCTCGTGCAGCTCGGTCTGGGGCGGGCGCGTTGACCAGGCCGTAGCAAACGCCGAGAGGGAAGGCGAAGAGCAGGGTGACGAAGACGAGGAGGGAGACGCCGCCGACTTGGTCGGGGCCGAGGAGGCCGAAGGGTTGCCGGTCTTGCAGGAAGTCGACGAAGAAATTGATGCCGCCCATGGCCGCGATGACCACGGTGAGGCCGAAGAGAGCGACCGTGACGATGCCGTTGCCGGTGAAGCGGCGGCCCAGCCAAGGAAGCATGCGCAAAGCGAGCAGGGCACCGATGCCGGTGGGCCAAAAGATGAAGACGGAGTTGTCGGCGTCGATCTCCAGGATCTCTTGGACGAAGCGCGGCACGAGAAGCGCGAAGAGGAAGAGCAGCATGCCGCCACTGGCAAGTTGGATGAGCGCGAGGGTGGTCAGACGATCGGCGCGGACGGCATGCCAGGCAGCGGCGAGCTCACGGGGGACGGTAGCGAGGCGGTCGCGCCAGGTCTCGCTTGTGTAATCGCCGAGGGAGGGGAGGCCGGGCAGGCGACCGATCAGGGGAACGGTGAGGAGGATGAGGGCGGCGGCAAGGATGTAGGAGCCGTCGAAGCCGAGCGCTTTGAGCATCACCGGGGCCAGGAAGACCATGCCGACCAGTTGGGAGAAGGTGAGCGTGACGATGAAAGCCGAGTTGGCGGCGAGCAGTTGGCGGCGGGCCACGAAGCTGGGCACGGCGGCAGTGGCCGCCGGAAGAAAGAACTGCCCCATGGTCGCGGTCAGGAAGGTGATGGCGTAGATGGCGAGGAGGGAGTTGTCGGCGAAGAGGAGGAGCACGGTCAGCACGGCACGCAAGGCGTTGGTGATGATCATGACCGTGCGCTTGTTCCAGCGGTCCACAAGGACGCCGGAGACCAAGCCGAAAACGACGGGCGGGGCGGCGAGGGCGATGAATCAAGCCGGAACCCGCCAAGCTACTGCCGGTTTTTTCGACGATCAGGATGAGGAGAACGAACTGCAGCGCCGTGTTGGTGGTTTGGGCGATACCCTGCGCGGCCCACAGCGAGACGAAGCGATCGTTACGAAAAAGGGGACCGTCCACCGGCGCTTCGGAGCGAGCGGCCGTGTGGAAGATCCAAGCGAGCAAGCCCAGCCGCCCCGGCCGAGAAGGGGCGGGCGGCGGCCCGTCCTGCGCGGGCTTATCCGCGCTCACGGCGCGGAGCGAACGCGGCGCAAGCGCCGCGTGAGATTCAAGGGATCGGCTTTACCCCATTGGGCGTAGGCCCAGGCGTAGACCAGCAGCAGCGGCGCCAAGGCAAGGACGATGCGCACGTCCACGACTTCGGCCAGCGCCCCTCCCACGAGGAGCGGAGCGATGGAGGCGAGGCTGGACATCAAGCTCTGGACGGAGAAGATGCGCCCCTGCATGAGCAAGGGCACCCGCTCATTGAGGACGACGTTGGCGGCGACATTGACGACCGAGAGGGCAAACCCCAGCGGGAAGGCGATCAGCATCACCATCTGCGACTTGGCGCTGATGTCGGGGAGCGGGCCGAGACCCTGGTCGCTGAAGCCGAAGAGGGTCCCGATCGTGGCGTCGACGCCGTCGATAAAGGCAAGCAGCAAGAGAGCGGCGATGAAGCCAACGATGCCGGCCGTACCCAGCCAAGCAGCGTCGCGGCGGCGGGCGAGGGAGGAAACGAGGCGCAGCCCGACGAGCATGCCGATCACGCCGGGCAAGAGCACGATCGGAAGGTCGCTCACCCCTTGGCCCAGCACCTCCTGTAAGTAGACGGGCATCAGCGCGGCGAGCAAGGGGATGGTGGCGGCGAGGAGGGTGAGCTGGACGGCGGCGCGAAAGACGATGCGGTCCTGCTTGAGGAAATCGAGCGCTTCGAGAAAGGCCTGTTTGCCCCAGCGTGAGGCTTCGTCCGGGAAGCGAGGGGCGAGCCTCCCGGAACCGCCGGGGATCACGGCGGCGTAGATGGCGGCCGCGGAGAAGAAGATGGCGGTGACCACAAAGAGCGCACCAATGCCAGCGAGCTCGGCGAGCAGCGGGGCGAGGATCGCGAGTCCCGCGATCTGCGCAAGGTAGCGCATGAGGTTGAGGAAGGCGTTGGCGCTGGTGAGCTCGGCCTTCCCGACGAGCGTGGGAACGAGCGCGGACTCAGCCGGGCCGACGAAGGGGGCGAGCATCGCAAGCAGGGCCGCCAAGAAGTAGATCTCGACCACGCCTTGCGTGCTGAGAACGAACACAAAGCAGACGCCGGCGCGCAGGGCGTTAGCGGCGAGGAGCGTCCAGCGCTTGGGAACGGCGTCGATCACGGAGCCCGCGACCACGCCGAGGACGGCGGAGGGGAGGACCCACAGGAGCACGAGGAGGCTGATCTCGATGCCCGAGCTGGTTAGCTGGGCGATGGCGATGAGCGATCCGAACTGAGCGGTGTTGGAAGCGATCTGGCCGAGGGGTGCGGGCGAGCCAGAGGACACGGAAATCGCGGTTCAGGTAGACGGGCGAGTGCGCCGACTCCGGAGCTTCGGCGCCCGGGTCGCCCTCGGAGCCCGCGCCGGTCGCGAGCCGCATCATGGGGGATCGGGCAGGGGAAGGGCTGCGTTGATCGCGTCGCGCAGGCGCATCGCCGCCGCCCGCGCGGCAGCCGCAAAATCGGGGCCCTGCGAAGCGTAGAGGATGGATCGAGAGGCCGTAATGAGGAGGCCCGCGCCCCCGGCGTCGACGCCCGCCGCGAGGGAAGCTTCAAGGTCGCCGCCCTGAGCGCCGATGCCGGGGATGAGGATGGGAAGGGTGGGGCAGCGCGCGCGCACGGCTCGCAGCGCCGCTGGGTCGGCGGCGCCGACGACGAGGCCGCTGTTGCCGTGTTCGGCGCCCCATTCCATCGCGAGCTGCGCAACACGCAGGTAGAGCGGCTCGCCGCCCACGTCGAGATCCTGCAGATCGGCGGCGCCAGGATTGGAGGTGCGACAGAGTACGAAGGCGGCGCGGTCCGGGCGGGCGAGAAAGGGGCGTACCGCGTCGCCGCCCATATAGGGGCTGACCGTGACGGCATCCGCGCCAAGCTCGTCGAAGGCGGCCGCAGCGTAAGCGGCGGCGCTATTGGGGATATCACCGCGCTTGCCGTCAAGGATGACGGGAATGGCATCCGGCACCGCTGCGATGGTCTGGCGCAGGATGCGCCAGCCTTCGGAGCCGTATGCCTCATAAAAGGCCGCGTTGGGTTTGTAGGCGCATACGAGGTCGTTCGTCGCGTCGATGATGGCGCGATTGAAGAGGAGCGCGTCTTCAAGGTCAGGGCGGGGGTCGAGGCCGACGCAAAGCAGCGAGCGGTTGGTGATGCGGGCGGCGGCCAAGGTTTCGCGGAAGCTCATGTGGTGATCTTACCGGGCAGGTTTCCCACAGCCGTACCGGCATCGCGAGGCGGGGCGTTTCGCGGACGGCACGGCGCGAGTATGGTCGGCGAAATGGCGGCCCGAGCATCTGTCGCCGTGCACTTGACGCCACCCGCACCGTATCTGGTCGCGGGGCGGACGGCGGTGCTGATCGACACACTGCGGGCGACCACGACCATGACGACGTTGGTACGGGGCGGAGTGGCGGCGATCTACGCCTGCCCAAGTATCGAGGCGGCGCGTGCGCTGGCGGGGCGCTTGCAGGGCAGCCGGCTGTGCGGCGAGGTGGAGGGAGAGCGCCCGGAAGGGTTCGATTTCGGCAACTCGCCGACGGAGTTCGCAGCGCTGGACGTCGCGGGGTGGAACGTGGTGCAGGCCACCACCAACGGTACCCCCGCGCTGCGGTTAGCAGCCAATGCGAGGCAGACGCTGGCCTGCTGTCTGCGCAATCGCGGCGCGGTGGCGGCCCGACTTGCCGGCGAGCCCGCGATCGCGATCGTGTGCGGGGGGGAGGAAGGCGGAACGACAGCCTCCGTCGAGGATACCTACACGGCGGGAGCGCTGGTGGACAGACTGTGTACCCACGACCCGGCACTCCAGTTCAACGCGGGAGCGCGGCTCGCGCGCCGGGTGTTTCAAGCATACGGAGACAGCATGGCGGCGTTTCAGGAGTCTCCGCACGCGGCCGATCTGCGAGCGCGGGGGTTCGCAGCGGACTTGGCGTACGCTGCGGAGCTCGATGTGGAGCGGGCCGTGCCGCGGGCGCTGGTCAACGCGGAGGGGCAGGTTATCGTCAGCGGCTAAGCTGCATGGCGAATAGGGGGATGCGATGCGCGCGGAGATCGTGTCGGTCGGAACCGAGATCCTGCTTGGCGAGATCCAGGACACGAACGCACGGTACCTGGCCCAGCGGCTCCCGGCGCTCGGCATCGATCTCTATTTCATGCACCAAGCAGGCGATAACCTGGCGCGCCTGCGCGACACCATCGCCGCGGCGCTGGCGCGGGCCGATCTGGTGCTGGTGACGGGAGGACTGGGCCCCACCGAGGACGACATCACCCGCGCCGCGATCGCGGCGGTCTTCGGTGAGGAGCCGGCCGTCGACGCGGAGTTGGAGCGCACGCTGCGCGAATTCTTCGCGAGCCGCAACTTAAGGATGCCGGAGCGGAACGTGAAGCAGGCGATGCTGATCCCGTCGGCCACGGCGATCCCCAACCCACGGGGGACGGCGCCCGGCTGGTGGGTTGAGCGAGACGCCAAGATCGTGGTGGCCATGCCCGGCCCGCCGGCGGAGCTGTCCGGGATGTGGGAGCGGGATGTGCGCCCGCGGCTGGCCGAGCGCAGCGAGGGAATGGTGATCGTCAGTCGCACGCTGAAGACGGTGGGGATCGGGGAGGGAGTCGTGGACGAGACGGTCGCGCCGCTGCTGGAGAGCCACAACCCGACGATCGGCGTGTACGCCAAAGGGGACGGCGTGCATCTGCGGCTGACGGCCAAGGCAACGTCGCCGGCGGCGGCGCGGGCGTTGATCGCGCCCGTGGAAGCGCAGGTGCGGGCGCTGTTCGGAACGGCGGTATGGGGCGCGGACGACGACACCCTGGCACAAGCCGCGGGCGTGCTGCTCAAGGAGAAGGGGCTCACGCTCGCGGTGATGGAGTCTTGCACGGGCGGGTTGCTGGCCAGCGCGATCACGGACGTAGCGGGGTCGAGCGCATACTTCCGGGGTGGGCTGGTGCCGTATACGGCCGAGGCGAAGCAGCAGTACGGGGTGCCGGCGCAGGTGATCGCGGCCCATGGATTAGTGAGCGAGGCGACGGCGCGCGCGATGGCGGCGGCGGCGCGCGCAGAGCTGGGCGCGGACGTGGGGGTCGGGGTCACGGGCGTGGCGGGCCCGGAACCCCACGATGGCGCGCCGGTGGGGACGATCGAGGTCGCGATCGAGACGCCGGATGCGTCGGGGCACGGGGGATTTGTCTTCGCACAGAGCCGCGAGGCGATCAAACGCCGGGCGGTGACGACGGCGCTGCTGCTGATCCGCAGAGCGGCGCTGGGCGAGCTGCGCGCAAAGAGCTAACCACGTCCAGCGCGATCGGTCAGAGCCGGCGGTACGCATGGTACCGTTGGCCGCGGCGGGGTGGCATGGCCGACGCCAATGCTCCCCGTGAGCCGATCCGTCGCGCGGCGCGGACAGCAGGCGCTCCTAGTAGAGACGGCATGCAAACCACCGCTCTCCCAATCGCGTTGGGCGCGAACTGGATATACGCGCTGCCCTCCAAGGAGGGGCTGTTGCTCGTCGACGCGGGGCCGGACTACCCCGGCTCGTGGGACGAGCTGGTGACGCAGCTCGACGGCTACGGCTACCGGCCCGAGCAAGTGCGGCGGGTCGTGGTCACGCATGCGCACGTGGATCACGCGGGGCTGGCGGCGCGGTGGCAGGAGTTGGGGGCGGAGGTGTGCGGGTCGGCGGATGAGGTGGAGCGCTTCGCGGCGGGGCTGGCGGTCGGCTGGTACGACTCCGATCTGGTGCTGCGCTTGCTGGCCGAGTGCGGGGTCCCGGAGGAGCGACTGACGGGGCTGCGCCAGCACTATCCGCCTCATCCGGAGCAACTGGCCGCCTGGCGGCGGTCGCCCCCGGAAAAGCTGCCGAGCAAGCGCTGGCCGGGAATGTTGTGGGCGACGCCGTTTCGTCCCGACCGCACGCTGCAGGCGGGGGATGTGGTGTCGGTGGGGGAGCGCGCGGTGCGCTTCGTGGCGACGCCGGGCCATACCCCCGGCGACTCGGTCTACTACGAGGAAGCCAGCGGCGCCTTGTTCAGCGGCGACCACTTGCTGCCGCGGACGACATCAACGCCCGGGATTCACTTCTTCAACCACCGCTACGAGGAACGGATGCGGAGCCTGCCCGAACAGGGGCGCTCGCTACAGCGGGTGCGAGCACTGGGTGCGACGCATCTGTATCCGGGGCACGGCGAGGCAACGCCGGATGTCGCCGGCGCGGCCGAGCGGACGGCGGCGCGGCGTGCCAAGCGGCAAGGCAGGATCTTGCGCGAGGTCGAGCGGGGACCGCTGACGCCCTACGAGGCGCTTCAGCGCTTTTTCCCGCATCTGCCGGACGGCCGGATCCGGCAGGCGCTGGCGGAGATCATCGGGCTGATCGACGCCCTGATCGTGGCAGGGCTGGTCGAGGAGCATCGCGAGGACGGAGTGATCCGAATCGCGGCGGCGTCTAGCGGGTGAGACGGCGGTAGAGGGCGGGGAGATGGCGGGGCAAGGAGCCGATGTCGCTGACGATCTCGTAGCCCATGTCCTGGCACATCTCTTGGAGGTAATCGTGGCCTTGCCGGTCGACGGTGAGGCAGAAAGGCGTAATGCCCTCGCGGCGGGCCTCGGTGAGCGCCATCTTGGTGTCGTGGATGGCGTACTCCTTTTCGGTACGGTCGCGGCCGTAGCCGTGATCTTGGGGCCGGCCGTCGGAGATCACGACGAGAATGCGGACTTTCGAGCGCGCTTCCTTCAGCTTGACGATAGCGTGACGGATGGCGGGACCCATACGGGTCGAGCGTACGGGAGTGATCTTATCGATGCGCTTCTTGATGCCGTCTGAGAAGGGCTCCTCTATGTCCTTGATGACGTAGAACTCGACGTTGTCCCGGCCGTAGCCGCTAAAGCCGTAGATGCCGTAAGTGTCGCCGATGGATTCGAGAGCTTCGGTGAGGAGGACGATGGCGTCCTTTTCGAGGTCGATGATGCGTTTGGAGGGCTGGCCGGCCTCCCGGGCGCGCTTCTGCGCCCACCAGGTGAAGTACTTACGCGGGTCGTCGTCGAAGGCGGCGTCGTCCGCACCGAAGCGTTTGCGACGATGGATCTCCTCGTCGGTACTGGCGGACATATCGAGGAGGAAACCCACGGTGACGTCACGCTCGACCTTGTTGCGGCGATAAAAGAGGTTGGAGTCCGTGGGAGCGCCAGCGGCGCGCTGGACGATCCATTCGACCACGGCGTCAAGGTCGAACTCCTCGCCATCGGGAAGATGTCTGATCTTGCGGAAGAGCTCGGGGCGGAGCAGCTCGAACTGCTTGCGCGTTTCCTTCACAAGGGCGGCGTTCTCGCTGAGCGTGTGGTTGTAGAAGTCGACCTCCCCGCTTGGGAGCGTGCGCTGCTGCAGGCGGCACCAGCGGGGCTTGTAGTCGTTCGCGCGGAAGTCCCACTCATCATAAAAGAAGAACTGGGGATCGTCGGGGAGTGATGCGTCACCGGAGTCCTGGCTGGAGGCGTAGTCGCCCTGGAGCTGCTGCCCCGGGGTATCGGATGGGACGCGGGTGCTGGCCATCTCCTCCATCAGGTTGTCCATCATGGCGGAGACCGCGCCGTCGAGATCGCCGGCGTCGTCCTCCGCGAACTCGATCTCCGCGCTCTTCTCGATGAGCTCCTTGAGCTGCTCGGGGGTGATGGGGATAGGCTCGCCCTCGTCCGTACCCTCGCCGCGCATCTGGAGCAGCATCTGAACGAGCTCGGGTTTGAAGTCGCCGCGGAAGTCGACGGGCTCGGGGCTCTGATAGGCCTGCGGGCTGCGGCCGCTCAGGGACGCGGTCGTCGCAGCGGGGGCGCTGAGGGACTCATCACCCTGTGGCACGTCCTGCTCCTCCGTGACCTCCTCTTCGGGCGGATCAGCGGGGAGCCACTGCGACTCGTCAAGCTGGACGTTGGGAATCGAGGCGATCCACTCGTAGAGGCGGAGAGCGGCCTCGGCGGAATCTTCGACGGAGGCGTCGCCGTCGCGCATCCGAGCGAGAATCTGAAGCGGGGTCTTGATGAGCTCCGCGATCTCGGGGGGCCACTGGATCGTGTCGCCGGCATCCAGGCTCAGGCGGACAAGATTCTCGACGGCGGCTTCGCGGGCGGGCATGGTTGCAAGAGCGCGGCGGCGGACGACGGCGGCACGCTGCAAGCGCTCGAAGGCCGTGCGGACGCCGGGATACTCCCGGCGGAGGACGCTATCAATGCGGGTGTCCTCAACGATCGTGAAGAGATCGGCGATGAGGCGGCGATCGTCGAAGAGGTCGAAGAAGCGCTCCATGTCCGTGAGGGCAGGATCACCGTCGCGGGCCGGAGCGCGCGTGAAGCGGAGATCGTCGAAGAGGGTGGCCGGGCGGGAGAAGCGGAAGTGGAAGGAGTCAAATTCCAGCCGCCCCGCTTGGTGTGTCGCGAAGACTTTGTAGACGGAGAAGTTCAGCGCTTTGTCGTTGTGCTCCTCGACGACCGCGGGCAGGTAGATGGCCGTGCCTTCCGTCGTGGGGCTGCTCTGACTGACCCAGCCGACTCCACGCTCGGCGAGGGCGTCGAGCGGGAAGACGGCCACGTCGGCGCCGGTGAGCGCGCGACAGTAGAGCCGGATCAGCTCGGCGACGTTCTCGAGCTCAACGCGGGAGGAGAGCGCCTGGATGACCTCTTCGCCTTTGGCGGACTCCAGGCGAAAGAAGGCCTCCCCGCCCGCTGCGCTCTTCTGCAGGATGGCCAAGCCCTGCGCATGCCAGCGGGCGAGATCGTCGTGGCTGACGCGCGCAAGGACGGCGGGCGACGATTTGATGAACTCCATCGCGGCGAGGCCGGAGTGGGGAAGCAATTCCTCGGCGAGAGCGATAACGCGGCCGTGCACGGCGTCATCAACTTCCGCCAGCGCCGCGGCCGCATCGAGGAAATAGGGATGGCCTTGCCGTCCCACCATCAGCGCGACGCGGCCGGAGAGCGCAAGGAAGCGCGCGCGCTGCTGGGGCTCGACGCGCTTGATGGCGTTGGGGCTGCGCTCAAAGTAGTTGCGCGCGTCGGCCCAGGCCGTGTTGGCGACGATCGAACCGAATTCGAGGACGGGAGCCCGATCGGCGCGGTCGAGCTCGCCAAGGACGGCGGCGGACATGCCCAGGCAAGCGCTGGCCAGCTCGTAGGAGTGACCGGCGAGGGCGTCGATCAGTTCGACGAGGAGGCGCGTCTGGCCGAGGGGCAGCTGCGAGAGGATGGCGGGGCTGACGTCGAAATACTGCGCGGCGAGGGAGCCCGACTTCCAGGTGCCACGGTAAAGCAGGCGACCCTGCTCGCCCCAGTCGGGCGCCTGCGCGGGAGCAAGGTGCGGAAGCGCGGCGGGGCTGGCGCGGAAGTAGGCCGCAGCAAGCGCGGGGGAATCGGCGGCGAGATCACGGCCACTGCCTGCCCAGGCTTGGAAGTGGGGGAGGGGCAGTTGGTCGAGCACGGCGGCGCTGACGCGACAGTAGACGCTGGCGGCTTCCCAAGCACGGAGGGAATGGCGGGCGACCGCGAGCCCTTCGTCCGCCCAGGCAAGGAGGGCGTCCGCGTCTAGGCGCTCCTGGAGCTGGGTGCAGGCTTCGTCGAACTCCTGCAAGAGCGGCGGAGGGAAGGTGGCGAGCGCCTCACGGATGGCGGCCAGGGCGGGCTCCGTGGCGCTGGGCCTGGGAGAGTGTGGGCGGGGACTATCGGGCATCGGATGCTCTGGGCGCGGGGGAGACGCCGGAGTGTCGCGCGACCACGCGGGTGGGATCAGGAAAATTGTCGAAGGTCACGGACTCGTCGATCGTATCCAACACAGCGTAGGAGAGCTGGAAGCCGTTATGGGGATCGCGGGGCTCGCCGGCGGAGCCGGGGTTAATCACCAAGGCATCGCCGATGCGCCGCTCCAGCTGGTAGTGCGTGTGGCCGTAGATCACGAAGTCCGCCTCTAAATGGGCGAGCTTCTGCAGATCGGCGCTGGAGGGGTAGAGATAGTCGCGGTAAGGCTCCCAAGGCGTCGCATGGAACATGAAGAGGGTCTTGCCGTCCAGCGTGGTGCGCAGGGTGTTGGGATGGGCGCTGGTCCAGGCGAGTAGCTCCCGATCGACCTTGGGGGACTCGCGCGCGCGTACGCCCGCGGCGCTCAAGAGGATCTCCTCATGGTTGCCGAGGATGAACCGGGCGCCGCGTTCGCGCAGGCGGGCGACGACCTCGTTGCTGAAGCGGAACTGGTAGACGGCATCGCCGGCGCAGAGCAGCTCATCGACGGGGCCCATGCGGGCAAGAGCGGTGTCCAGCGCCTCGATATTGCAGTGGATGTCGGAGAGGATGCCTAGGCGCACTGGGGTCCTCGAAGCGGATGCAGGAAGAGCGAGGAACGAGCGGCGCTATTCAAAGATGGACGCGATCACTTCTTCGACGCTGCGCTGGATCTCGGCGTCGTCGGTCAGAGACCACACGATCGCAATCTGACAAGCGCGGCGGGGGGCGATGCCCTGGCGGATGAGGCTGCCTGCGTAGATCAGCAGGCGGGTGCTGGCACCCTCGCTGAGGCCGTGCTCGCGAAGATGGCGGATTTTTTCGGCCATCTTGGCGAGGCGGAGCGCGGTCTCGGCATCAATGCCGGATTCGTGCTGGATGATCTCGGCCTCGATCTCACGAGGCGGGTAGTCAAACTCGATGGCGACGAAGCGCTGGCGCGTGCTCTGCTTGAGGTCTTTCAGGGCGCTCTGATAGCCCGGGTTGAACGAGATGACGAGGAGGAAGCCGTCGCGGGCTTGGAGGAGCTGCGACTTCTTCTCGACGGGAAGGATCCGGCGGTGATCGGTGAGGGGGTGAATGAGGACTGTGGTGTCCTTGCGTGCCTCGACGACCTCGTCGAGGTAACAGATCGCGCCCGCTTTGACGGCGCGAGTGAGGGGGCCGTCGATCCAGACCGTCTCCTGCCCTTCGAGCAGGTAGCGGCCGACGAGGTCGCTGGCGGTGAGGTCTTCGTGGCAGGCAACGGTGACGAGCGGCAGGCTGCTCTCCTGCACGATCTCTTTTCTGCCGTCACGGGAGACGACGACGGGGCGGTTGAGGTGAAAGGCCATGTACTCCACGAAGCGGGTTTTGCCGCAGCCGGTGGGCCCTTTGAGGAGCACGGGGATCTTGGAGTTCCAGGCCGCGCGGAAGAGCTCGACCTCGTCCCCGACGGGAACGTAGTACGGCTCTTCTTGGAAGCGGAACTCCTCAACCGCCCAGGAGCGGTATTCGGTAAGGGGAGCTTCGGTTTGGGAAGTCATGATCTCTCGCTGCATCCAGTCGCGTGGCGCTCTAGCCAGTTGGCAGGAGGCGCCCTCGCAGCGCCTCCCATTCTTGGTCCACTCGCGCCCAAGCCTCCTCTACTGAGCCGCTGTTGTCGATCACGCGGTCAGCATGCTTGATCCGCTCCCCGTCGGTGAGCTGGGAGTCGATGCGCGCGTTGGCGGCTTCGGTGCTGAGGCCGTTGCGCTGCATGAGGCGCTGCCGGGCGATGGAGCGGGGCACCGTGACGACCCAGACTTCGTCGGCGAGGTCCTGCCAGTCCGCTTCGATGAGGACCGCCGCTTCGAGCACGGCGACCTGGGATCCGGCGCGCTCAAGGCCGCGCAACTCTTCCACGGCGAGCGCCTTGATGGCGGGCCAGACGATATCGGTCAGGCGCTTGAGCGCGGCGGCGTCGCCGAAGACTTTGGCGCCGAGGACACGGCGGTCGATAGCGCCATCGTCGGCGACGATCTCGCGGCCGAAGCGGTCGACGACGGCATCGTAGACGGGACCGCCGGGCGCGTAGGTTCGATGTCCGAGCAGATCGGCGTCGAGCAGCGCGGCGCCACGCTCGACGAGCCTGGCGGAGACGGCGGATTTACCAGAGGCGATGCCGCCGGTCAGTCCGATCACGTGCATGCGCCCCGCCTTCAAAGAACCGAGCCGACCGGCACGCCTGGTGGCGAAACAAACAAGGCCCATCCGGGCCGAGAAATGAGGCTATCAATGGCCAATTCCGAGCGTCAAGGTAAACCCCCCAGGGACTCCCCGGCGCTGCGGCCGTCCAGGCGGTAGCGGGACGGCTCGATCGCTTGCGCTCGGCGCGGGCTCCAGACTCCGAGAGAGTGTATCGCCGCTGTCAGTGATGGGAGGAGAGCGAACATGATAATAGAGGCGCGCGTCCGCACGATCGTCCCAGGGAGAGCAGGCGATGGCCGTCGAAGCGTTGAGCAGTACCGCGGACTTGGAAGACGCCCGCGAGCAGTTGCTGCAGAGCTTCGCCGGCTTGGATGAGTCGCTCCTGAACGAACCCAACGTCGTGGGCGAATGGAGCATCCGCGAGGTGGTCGCACACATCGCCACCTGGGATGCGTGGGTGCGCGAGGTGCTCGACGCTGCCCCGCAGGGCGCCCCGGCCAGCGTGCCCGACGAGGAAGCGACGAACCAGCGAGCGCAGGAGCGCTTTGCCGGGACGCCGTTCGGAGAGATCCGGCGCGAGATGCGATCAACGCGAATGCCGATCCTCTGCCAGTTCGCGGCGATGAGTGATGCGGAGCGGGCGCGCCCCCGCTACCTGATGGACGACAAGCTGATCTCCGCGGACGATCTGGCCGAGAGCTTCATCGAGCACGATCTGACGCACGCATCGGAGATCCGGGCTTGGCGCAAGCTGCGGGGCGTCTAACCCGACCCCTAGACCGCTAGTCTTGGAGGAGCTCGCGCAAGGCCGCGGCAAGCGGCGGTAGCACCTTCTGGTAGTCCTCGACCACGCCAAAACGGCAGAAGTTGTAGATGTTCGCGCCGGGGTCCTTGTTAATCGCGACGATGTTCTTGCTGCCCCCGCAGCCGGCCATGTGCTGACTGGCGCCGCTGATCGCGACGGCGAGGTAGAGCGTGGGCGAGACGACCGTGCCCGTGAGCCCCACCTGTTGCGCGGGCGGGTACCAGCCGAGGTCGCAAGCGGCGCGGCTGGCGCCCACCGCAGCGCCCAGCACGGAGGCGAGCTCCTCCAAGTCACGGAAGGCGCTCTCTTGGCCGAGGCCGCGACCACCGGCAACGACGATCTCCGCCGTGTTGAGCGGAATCCCTTCCGACTGGGCCCGCTCCTTGCCGGTGACGGCGGCGCGGGGGGCGACGGGATCGACCGCGATGGCGGTGATCGATCCGCGCCGTGAGGCGTCGGGATCCAGCGCGTCCTGCGATTTCGCGCGCACGGTGATGACCTGCG
Organism: Dehalococcoidia bacterium; assembly: GCA_963663895.2. GTDB lineage: Bacteria > Chloroflexota > Dehalococcoidia > Bin125 > Bin125 > JAPOXK01. The sequence goes on from CAXXRD010000001.1 coordinate 831,852, forward strand.
GATCGCTGGTGATGGTCACGACCTGACGAGCGTTGCCGCCGAAGCAGGGACGCGTGGCGCGGATCCGTCCCTCCGCGACGGCGAGGTCCACGGCGTCCATGACGACGGCCGTGTCGAGACGGGCGGCGAGGCGGGGGGCCAGATCTCGGCCGATACTGGTTTGGCCGATCAGGACGACTTGCGGCCTCTCTTGCTGGACGATCGCGGCGGCCAGGGGAACGTAGGCTTCGGTGTGGTACTGCACGAGCGATTCGTGGTCGGCGGTGTAGACGGTTTCGGCGCCGGCCGCGACCGCGGCTTGGGCAGCGCTAGCGAGCGCGCCGCCGATCAGGGCGCAGGCGACGCCACCGCCAAGCTCTTCGGTCAAGCGCGTGGCGGCGCCTAAGAGTTCGGCGCTGGTCGCGCTGAACTGCCCGTCCGGCGCTTCGCCGATGACGAGGACGCTCGCCATTAGACGATCTTGGCCTCGCGCAGCTTCCGCGCGAGGGCCTGTGCCTTCTCTGCAGGCGAGTCGCCATCGATAAATTCCACTTGGGTCTCGTTCTTGGGAACGAAGAGTTGCTCCATCTTGACGCGAGCGCCGGCGGCGCCGACCGCGTGCGGATCGAGCCCGAGATCGGCCGGGGTCCAGACCGTCACATCTTTCTTGGCCGCTTGCATGATCTGCCGCAGCTGCGGATAGCGGGGATCGCCGAACTCATTGCTGATCGTGAGGACGCAAGGAGTGGCGGTGATAACGGACTCGAAACCGTCACTGACGACCCGCGAGGCGCCGATCTTCCCGTCGCGCCACTCGACGGAGCGCAGCACGGTGACGGACGGCAGGTCCAAGAGCTCCGCGACCATGCCGCCGACGACGCCGTAGTCCCAATCGGCAGCTTGACGGCCGAAGAGGAGAACGTCCGGGAGGCCGATCTTTTCGATCGCCTTGGAGAGCGCGAGCGCAGTGGTCCAAGAGTCACCGTCTTCGAAGGCGGGATCGTTCAAGTGGTACCCCTCGTCGGCGCCCATGGCGAGTCCGTGCTTGACCGCATCGCGGGCGGAGTCGGGGCCTAAGGAGAGCACGCCGATCGTGCCGGCGCCGGCGGCATCACGCAGCTGGAGGGCAGCCTCGACGGCTTGGGCGTCGAATGGGCTAATGACCTGCTGTACCCCCGGCGGCGGGACGATGGTCATGCTGGCTTCGTCCACCTTGAAGGCGGAAGCGGGCATCTCCGGGTCGAGGATCTGCTTCACGCAGACGATCGCGTCCATTGGGTCTCTCTTGTTTTCCCAGAAAACCGGGAAGGCCGGACAGCATTGTCGCGCTCGGTCCGCGCTGAGGCAACGCGGCGCCGGTTAGCCCGGCTCGGACGGAGGCGGCGGCGGGGAAGGAGAGTCGCTGGATAGGGGTGCTGCGGCCAGGAGCTCGGCAACGTCAAAGGCCTGCATCTGGCGCGCCGCGTCCGTCTCCATCTGCACGGTCGGGAGGCCGGAGTCGAACATTTGGATGCAGAAGGGGCAGGCGGTGCAGGCCTTGTCGGCGCCGGTATCGACGGCCTCGCGGGCACGCACCTCGTTGACGCGCTCGCGGCCCTGCTCCTCCATCCACATATTGCCGCCGCCGGCTCCGCAGCAGAGGCCTTGCTCGCGATTGCGGGGCATCTCGACCAAGGTGACGTTGGGGATGCGCGTCAAGATACGACGGGGCGCCTCGTAGATATTGTTGTGGCGACCGAGGTAGCAAGAGTCGTGGAACGTGACCGTCTGCTGGGCCGTGGCTTTGGGCGTGAGCTTGCCCGCGTCGAGCAAGCGCTCCAGCAGGACGGAATGGTGAATGACTTCGTAGGTACCGCCTAACTCGGGGTACTCGTTCTTGAACGTGTTGAAGCAGTGCGGGCAGTGGGTCACGATCTTTTTGACACCAGCCTCGTCGAGCGTAGCGATGAGCTGCTGGGCGAGGATCTGGAAGAGATACTCGTTGCCGAGGCGGCGGGCAGGGTCGCCGTTGCAGGGTTCGTTGAGACCGAGCACGCCAAAGGAGACGCCCGCGTCCTTCAGCAAGGTCACCACCGAGCGCGTGATCGACTGCGCCCGATCGACCAGGGCCCCGGTGCAGCCCACGAAGTAGAGATACTCCTGCTCTCCAGTCCAGGGCGGGACTTCGAGCCCCTCCATCCAGGACTCACGGGTATGGGCCGTGCCGCGCCAGGGATGGCCCTGCCGCTCTAGGGTTTCGAGGGCGCCTTGCACGGACTCGGGCATGCGCGCCTCTTCCATCACGAGACTGCGGCGCATGTCGACGATGGTGGGAATGTGCTCGATAAAGACCGGGCATTCCTGGACACAGGCTCCGCAGGTACGGCAGGCCCAGAGCGCCTCCTCGGTGACCGCGCCGCCGATCATGGAGGGCGCCCCGTCGAGGCCTGCGTCAAGGGCGGCGCCACGGGCCTGGTTGGTGGCCATGCGGGCACCGACGGTGGAGGCATGGTCCTTGAGATTGAGGATGATGTGCATCGGAGAGAGCGGTTGGCCGGCGATGTCGGCGGGGCAGGCGCTGGTACAGCGGCCACAGTGGACGCAGGCATCGAGTTCGAACAGCTGCTTCATGGAGAAGTGATTGAGCTGGCTGGCGCCGAAGTGCTCGGCTTCCTCAATGTTGGGGATGAGCGGCAACTTGCCGGAGGAAGCCGGGTTCCTGAGGAACGCATTGAGCGGCGCGGCAACGACATGGTTGAGCTTGGTGTAGCCCAGCAGGCCGAGCCAGCTGAGCGCGGTGACCATGTGAAACCACCAGAGGGCTTGGTGCAGGTCGAGCTGGGTGGTCGTGCTGAAGCCGCCGAAGATCTTCGCCACGACCCAGCCGCCCGGGGACCAGATGGCCCAGCCGGGGTTCTCGTGGATCTCCGAAGAGGCGATGCGCAGCCCTTCAACCAAGAAGCCGGTGATGAGAAGCGCGCCGAGCCCGCCGAGAATCGCCCAGTCCTCCCAGCGCAGCTCCCAGCGAGTGCGCGGCCGCACCCAGCGATGCGCAACCGCCAAGCCGACGCCGATCAGCCCCACGATCCCGAAGATGTCGCCGACGAGCGAGTAGCCGAGATAGCGGTCGCCGACGAGGATGCGGACTTCATCGTCGGGGAGGTAGTCATCAATGGCGAGGAGAGCGGTGACCAGGAAGAGGACCACGATGCTGGACATCAGGCAGGCGTGCATGAGTCCGGAGTAGGGATCGTTGAGCACGCGCTCCGTGGCGAAGCCGCCGCGCACGACATTGCGCAGCCGGGCGCGGGGATTATCGAAGCGGAAGTCGGGCCGGCCGAGCCGCCAGATGCGGGAGCGCCGGATGAGCGGGTAGACGATGACGGCGACGAGAAGCGGCAAGAGTGCGTAGAGCACCCAGAAGTGATCGATATTGAAGAAGATCTCGCGGTGCGGCCCGTCGAAGCGGGCGGTCTCGGCAGCGCTGAGCAGCAGCAGACCTCCGAGCGGGATCCACAGGGGGATGGCGAGGCCGAGCAGTGGACGCGCGCGCTTGGCAGCGGGACGCCGTCGGGCGCGCGACGGACGGGACCGGCCGGAGGTGGAGGAGGTGATGCGGCGCCCCCGATCGAGTGCGCCCCCAGGGGCGCGGCTAGTGGGAATCGGCGCCCCCGTGGGCTTGGCGGATCTCGTTCTTGAGAAGCTTACCCATGTGATTGCGGGGGAGATCGGATACGAGCGCAAGGTAGGCGGGGGCTTTGTAGCTCGCGAGCCGACTCTTGGTGTACGCCACCACCTCGTCGAGCTTGGGCGTGCTACCAGCGGCCGGAACGACGACCGCCTTCACGACTTCGCCCCACTCGTTGTCAGGGACGCCGATCACGGCGACGGCGGCGATGGCAGGGTGATCTTCAAGGACCTGTTCGATCTCGCCGGGGGCGATGTTCTCGCCGCCGCGGATGATGAGGTCCTTGGTGCGGCCCGTGATGAAGAGGTAGCCGTCTTCGTCGAGATAGCCGACATCGCCCGTGTGGAGCCAGCCGTCGTGAATGGCTTCGTTCGTGGCATCCTCTTGCTTGTAGTAGCCCTTCATGATGCGGGCAGACTGGACGCAGATCTCCCCCTCTTCGCCGGAGGCGAGGATCTGGCCTTGCGGGTCCTGGATGGTGATGTCGACATCGTCCATGGAACGGCCGACCGAGCGCAGCCGCCGTATCTTCTTCGCGTTTTCTTCGTCGGAGCCGTCGAGACGGTGGTCGTCAGGACCGAGGAACGTGACGGTGGAAGTGGACTCCGTCTGGCCGTAGGCGTTCATGAGGTCGGCGCTGAAGACATCGATCGCTTTGCGCACGACTTCGAAGGGCATGGGCGCGGCGCCGTAGGTGATGAGGCGCAGGCTGTCGCCCTTGAAGCTCGCGAACTCCGGCGCCTCCATGATGCGCTTCAGCATCGTGGGGACGACCATGCTGTGGGTCACGCCGTGCTTGTCGACGGCTTCGATCCAGCCGGCGGGGCTGAACTGGGGGAGCAGGACGAGGGCGCGGCCTCCCCAGATCGACGAGATCATGGCGGTGGCGCCGGCGATGTGGAAGAGCGGCACACTGAGCAATGTGCGGTCTTGGCCGGCGCTGGGGTCGGCGGGAGCCATGGTATTGGTGACGTAGACGGTGAAGTCTCCGTAGGAGACGACGACCCCCTTGGGTATCGCCGTGGTCCCGGACGTGTACATGAGAATGGTCGGCGCGTCGTCGTCGACTTCGGTGTAGACGAATTCGTCGCTGCCGCTCGCGACAAGCTCGGGGTAGTGGATCATGCCGTCGCGCTTGGTTTCGAACGTGACGGCGTGCTGCAGGGCGGTCAGCCCGGGCCGGAGTTGATCGAGCAGATCCAGGTAGCGGTCCGAGACGAAGAGCGCCTTCACTTCGGAGGTGTTGAGCATGTAGGTCAGCTCTTCGGTCTTGGCGCGGTAGTTGAGCGGGACGAAGATCAGGCCGAGCTTGGCGCAGGCGTAGTAGACGATCACGTACTCCGAGGAATTGACGGACATGCTGCCGACGTGGTCGCCCGCGCGCAGGCCCAGCGCTTGCAGTGCGTTGGCAAGCTTGGTGACGTGCGCCGCCATCTCCGCGTAGGTGTACTGGCGCTCGCCACAGATCAGAGCAGGGCGGTCCGGCACCACGCCCGACGAGATGTCCAGGAATTCCGCCGTGTTCATCGCCCCTCCTCAGTTAACGAACCCGTCACGCCCGGATCGGCGTCCTGTTCGGCACTCTGCCGCGCGACGACGCCTGCACACCGCCAGGAACCGGCTTGCTCGCCGAGGGCTTGCCCAATGGCGCGGGCGCCCCCGCATGATCTCCAACGGCTGTTGCTCATGTCCAGCCCCATGCGACGGCTAGCCGCGGAATGATATCGCGGTAAGCGCGTCGCGGCGGAGAGCGGCGTCCATGGGAAGCTCAAGCCCGCGACGGATCGCGCGCTTGAGCGCGCGCGACAGGGCGGGGCGGTCCCGCTGGAGTGAGCGGGCCAGTTGGGTGACCGCCGAATCGAGCCGGGCAGGCGGGACGACGCGGTTGACGAGGCCCCAGCGCAGCGCTTGGTCCGCGGTCAGCTCTTCGCCGCTGCAGACCACCCCCAGCGCCACCCCCGGCGCCATCATGCGGGGAAGCATTTGCGTGCCGCCGGCGGAAGGGATGTAGCCCAGCCCAACCTCCGGCAGTGCGATGCGGGCGTCGTCTGCGGCGACACGGAGATCACAGTAGAGGGCAAGCTCGATACCGGCGCCGTAGCAATAGCCGTGCAGCGCCGCGATCGTCAGACAGGGGATCTCTTCCAACAGCCACCACAGGTCGCGCTGGCGCCGGGCCTCGCGGGCCGCCCAGAGCGAAGGGGCCGTGCCGAAGTCCCCGATGTCGGCGCCGGCGGAGAAGCTGTCGCCAGCGCCGCCGATACAGAGGACCTGTAAGTCGGGATCATCGCGGGCGGCTCGGAGATAGGTCCAGAGCACGTCGCGGGTGGCCAGATCGATGGCGTTGTGCTTGTGGGGGCGGTTGAGTGCGAGATAAGCGGTGGCACCGCTCTTCGTGTAGCGGACGGCTTCCTCGGCCACGCGGAAGGCTCAGCGCCAGTCGGGGCGGTGGGTAGGACGGCGCCGACGGATCTCGTAGAGCCGCGCCAGATCTTGATTCATCTTCTCCTGCAGGGACTGCATCTCCTCGCCGCCGACGCGCATCTCGTTGGTCTTCCAACGCCGGACCTTGGCCCGGTCGCCTTTGGCGATCTCGACATCCGCGAGCACCGCGTTGAAGACGTGCGACATCAGCGCCCAGCACTCTTCGGTATCAAGCGCGATTTTGACCATACTTCCCCCCTCTCCGGACCACTACGCCTTGCGAAAGTAGTCTTTGCGACGGATGACGCGCGTCAGCTCCTCGTCGATCCGGTTACCGAGCGCCTCGTTCATGCCGTAGGCGAGCTGCAGCATAAGCTCGGAGCCCTCGTTGTGCTCGTGCCGCCACTCGCGCAGGGCGTCCGCAGTTTTCTCGTCGATCTCCACTTGGTCGATCACTTGCGCCACGATCAACGACATCAGCGACCAGGCTTCCTCTTCGTCTAACAGAATGCGCATGCCGGCTCCGCTTCCCCGGGCTGGTATCAGCTCCCCCGAAAGCGGGGAGAGCGCTTCTCGATGAACGCGCGCACTCCCTCGGCTCGGTCGTCGGTAGCCTGCAGAAGCACGGTGAGATCAGTTTCATAGCGTAGCGCTTGATCGAGGGGGAGCTCGACCCCGCGACGCACCGCCTCTTTGGCGAGGCGCGTCGCGACCGGTCCCCGGGCGGCGATCACGCCTGCGCGTCGCTCGGCCTCGGCCAGCGGATCAGGGACGACAGCGCTCACCAGACCCCAGGTGAGCGCCGCAGCAGCAGCGACGGCGTGATCGGCGAGGCTGAGCTCGAGTGCGCGGCTGCGACCGATCGTCCGGCTAAGGCGCTGGAGGCCGCCGGCGATGGGGAAGGAGGGAGCGTGGGGATCGAGGATGGCGAAACGGGCATTGGCGCCGGCGATCCGAATGTCGGCGCAGAGAGCCAGCTCCAAGCCCCCGCCGACGATATCGCCTTCCAAGGCGGCGATGACCGGTTGGGGCAGGGCAGCGAGCGATCCAAAGGGATCGCCGATCAACGCCTCGGGGGGAGCGGGCCCCCAGCCCGCCCAGGCGCTGCCATCGGCGGTCAGAAGGAGGACGCGCGGCCCTTCCTCCGTGCCGGCCTGCACGAGCGTCTCGCAGGCCGCGGCAAGGTCGGCGACGAGATCAGCATCGAGCGGCCCGCCGAGCGACAGGCGGGCGATGGGACCGTCATGGGAGATCGAACAGCGCAGCATCGCGAAGGGATTCTAGCGCCGTGCCGCGGCAGGGCCTTGACCCACGCACTACCATGCCGACGATTCAGCAGAGACGGAGTGCCGCCATGCCCGATTTCGACCGCTATCAGTTCCTGCAAATCAGTCGCGACGGGCCCGTGCTCGTGATCACGCTGAACCGGCCGGAGCGCCTCAACGCGATTCACGGCCCGATGCACACGGAGCTGGCGACGATCTTCCGCGACGCGAACGAGGACGAAGACTCGCGGGCAGTGCTCCTGACGGGAGCGGGGCGGGGTTTCTGCGCCGGCGGCGATGTGCGCGGGATGCAAGAGCGGGAGAGCAGCGACAGCGTGTTGAACGTGGCATTCCGCACGGTGCGCACGGAGGCGCAAGAGATCGTGCACAGCATGCTGGACCTGCAGAAGCCGCTGGTCGGCGCGATCAACGGACCGGCAGTGGGTCTGGGATCGACGATCGCGTTGCTGTGCGATGTGGTGATCGCATCGGAGCGCGCCCGGATCGGCGATACGCACGTAGCGGTGGGGCTCGTCGCCGGCGACGGGGGCTGCCTTATCTGGCCGGCGATTGTGGGGATCAACAAGGCCAAGGAGCTCTTGATGACCGGCGAATTGATCACGGGCGACGATCTGCTGCGGCTGGGCATCGTCAACCACTTGGTGCCCGAAGACGACTTGCCACGCGCGGCGATGGAGATGGCCCAGCGGCTGGCGGGGATGGCGCCCTTCGCGGCGCGCGCGACCAAGGTGACGATCAATAAGCTACTCAAGGAACGGGCCGAAACCGTGCTGGACGTTGGCTTGGCCTGGGAGGCGATCTCCGCGCGGAGCGCGGATCACCGGGAGGCCATCGCCGCGTTCATGGAGAAGCGGCCGCCGACGTTCCACGGCCGTTAGGAACGAGCTCGAGCCGCTGGCGCGCGGCGGCCTCCACCGCCGCGCGCTGCATGTGCAGTGGACGGTAGCGGCCCTGCCGCCAATCGTGGAGTAGGTCCACGGGTTGCGCCCCGCCGCGCTGTCCAGACTGGGCGCCGGCGAGCGCGAATTCCGCGCGCGGCTGCGGCCCCATCTCCACGATGAGTCGGAGAATGGGCACTCCGACCACGGGAGCGAAGGCGTCGGTCGAGAGTGGCGCGGCCTGCCAGACGGTGTTGGCGTCGCCGCAGAGCGGGTAGGGACCCTGGTTGAAGAGGCGCCCCAGGACCGGTGACTCGCCGAAGACGTGACGGACGTGGAGCTGATGGCAGCGGCCCCAGGTCCAGCGCTCGGGGCGAGAGCCGAGGCGATCGCGCAGGATCGCGAGAGCGTCGCGGAAGGCGCGCGTGAGGGCGGTGTTCCAGACCGTGCGCCCGTCGACACCGGACGCAACAGGGCCAAACCACTCAGCGGGGGATTCGTCCAGGAGTCCCATGAGCATGGAAGCTGCTCGGGCGAGGATGGGATTGATGGTGGGAACGGGAAGCAGGTCGGCGAAGAAGACGGGAGTGGCGGCGCCGAGCTTTGCTCGCAGAACCGTGTCCAGCAAGCGCCCGAACGTGGCCGCCGCGACCGCGGCCGGAACGGAGTCCGGCGCCATATCGCCGTTCCAGTCGCGCAGGGCACCGAGGAGGCGGCGCTCCGTCGCACTCCGCGGAGTGATGGAGAGCAGATGATCGCGCAGAGCCAGCATCGGCAGCGAGCGGCAGTCGATCTGCAGCTCGCGGGCAGCTTCAAAACTGTCCATCCCTTCGCTGCAAAGCGCTTGACCGATGCGCCGCGCGCGGAAGGCGTCGAGGGCTTCGACTCGGAAGCCGAGCTGCGCGGCAGGAGCGAGCGCGTTATTGGCGCTCCAGACGCGGCCCGCGGCGGGATTGAAGGTGGAGGGCAGCTCGTCGCGAGGGATGTAGCCGTCCCAGTCGAAGGCCGGATCCCAGCCGGGCGCGGGCAGCCAGCCGGCTGCGGGAGTACGGCGCTTGGGGATGGCACCGCAGGTCTGCATGCCGATCTGCCCTTCGCCGTCGCTGTAAGCGAAGCAGAGGTTGAATTCGTGGAACTCCGCGAGCGCGGCGCGGAAGCTCGCGAAGTCGTGCGTCGCGTTGAGGGCCAGCAGCGCCTTGGCCGACTGCCAAGGCTCGTTCAGCGTCGAGCGCAGCGCGAGGGCCAAGCGCACGCCGTGGACCTGCGAGGAGACGACGGGGCCGTGACGGGTCATGGGAACGCGGTGGTGCTCGTCCGGGAAGCCCCGGACGCGGATCCGTTCGTGGACGTAGTCCGGCTGCTCCCAGCCGTCGGGCGTGCGGTAGCGACCCCGGTCGTCGAATTCCTCGACGTAGAGATCCTGCGTGACGGCGAGACCGGCCGTGGGACCCCAAGCGACATGGCGATTGAAGCCCCAGATCACCCCGGGCAGGCCGGGAAACGTGGCCCCCGCGACCGACCACTCGGGACAGTCGAGATGCAGGAAGTAGCCCGAAGGCGGGACGTTCGCAGAGAGGTGCGGGTCGGCGGCGAGGAAGGCGTGGCCGGAGTCGGTCTTGTGTCCGGCCACGGCCCAGTTGTTGCTACCGAAGCCGGCGGTGGTGAGCCCGGTGAGCTTGACGATCTCGGCATAGCCGCTCCGCAAGTCTTGGCTCAGCGCGCCGTACGGCGCGCCGGGAGGCACAACCACGGGATCATCCGGAGAGGGCGACGGGTCGATGGCGAGGAGCACGTCCAGGCCCGCCGCTTCGACGAGGCGGGCGCGCTCGATCTGCTCCAGCCAGCCGGGAGCGAGGAAGAAGGCAAGCGCCTTGGCGCCCTGAACGGAGTGCTCGGGACGCCAGTCTTCAGGCTGGTAGTTGAGGATGCGGACCTCGAGCGGGGGTGGGGTGCAGGTGATGGCGGCTTGGATACCGGCAAGGTAGGGAGCGACCTCGTCGCGGACATCGTCCGGAGTCCGGGCCCAAGCGTCGACCGAGGCGCGGTGCAGGCCGATGTAGCGCATAAGCCGGTCCATCGGCAGGCCGGATGGACCGACGACCTCCGCCAGCCGGCCGGCGGCCATCCGCCGGAAGATCTCCATCTGCCAGAAGCGATCCTGCACGTGGACGAAGCCCATGGCGAAGAGCGCGTCGGCGGCGCTCTGGGCGTAGCAATGCGGCACGCCGAACTCGTCGCGGAGGATCTCGATGGGTGCGTCCGGCCCGTCGACAACGATGCGCCCTTGGCGTTGCGGCCGCGGGGCGCCGGACAGCGTTTCCACGGCGATGGCCCGAAGGAACGCGGTCGCCTGGTTGGTGAAGAACTTGGCGCTCCGCCCCCAGTGACGCAGTTGGGCAGGCGGGGTTGCGCGCGCTACGGCGGGGGGATGGAGATCGCTTGGGATAGGCACCGCGCAGGGAGCGTACAGGAACGCGCCCTGTGCGAAAGCGGGAATGCAGCGGAGGCGCTGCTATCCTGCGCGCGATGGATCTCGGACTGCAGGGTAAAGTCGCGCTGGTGACGGCCGCGTCCGAAGGGATCGGCAAGCACTGCGCGCTGGCGTTGGCGGAGGAAGGGGCGCACGTCGCGATCTGCGCGCGGCGAGCCGCGTTGCTCAAGGCCGCGCGGGCGGAGATCGACGCGGCCGGCGCCGGGACGACGATCGCCGAGGTAGCCGATCTGACCGAGGCCGCGGCGGCGGAGCAGGTGGTGGAACGAACCGTGGAAGCGCTCGGCGGGCTCGACATCCTGGTGAACAACATGGGCGGTTCGGTGAGCGGCGACGAGGACGCGGTCTGGAGCGAGATGTTCGAGTTGAACTTGCTGTCCACGGTCCGGGCAACGCGGGCGGCGATTCCGCACATGACGGCGCGGGGAGGCGGATCGATCATCCACATCGGCTCGGTGTTCGGGCGGGAGGCGGGCGGGCGGCCGCCCTACAACACGATGAAGGCGGCGGTGCACGCCCATGCGACGGCGATGGCGTTGGCGCACGCGCGCGACAACATCCGCGTGAACGCAGTCGCGCCGGGGTCGATCGCATGGCCGGGGAGCAAGTGGCAGCGACGTTACGAGGACGACCCCGCGACGATCCAGCGGGAAGTGCTGGATACGATCGCGTTCGGGCGCTTCGGCCGGCCGGAGCAAGTGGCAGCGGTGGTGACGTTCCTGGCATCGGAGAAGGCGGGCTGGGTGACGGGCGCCTGCCTGAACGTCGATGGCGGGCAGAGCCGGTCGATTATTTAGGCTATTTCGGCGGCCGGTCACCGGAGGAGCAAGCATGATGGGCGGGTTGGCCGAGCTGCGGGAGACAAGCCGGGAGCGGGCACGGCGCTGGTGGCCGGCGGCGCGGCCACTGGTGGGAGGAGCAGTGGGGACGGCGATCATCGTGGGGTTCTTGGCGGGGCGGGGCGGGGATCCGAGCGGACCGTTCGACGCGATCACGGGGACCCAGCGCGGGGGCTGGAACCGGCACGAGGATTTCCATCTGGCGCTGGTGGTAGGGGGCGCGGCCGCGGCCGCGGTGATGGTGACGTTGGTCGCGGAGTGGGTGCGACGCTGGTGGTGGGTGACGGCGGCCGTCGTCGCGGGCGGGGTCTGCTTGCTGATCCGGGAGACGGCCGGCGTGGAGGGCACGGGGGGCAGCGTGCTCCTCGCGCTCGTCTTTTTCTGTCTGTGCCTGGCGGGCGCGGTGGCGGTGATCGACCTGCTCGGCGCCCGGCGGCGGGGACGCTAATCGCAAGCTAGGGCGCCTCTTCCACCACGGCGGACATCGATCCTTGGCAGTGCTCGACGCGGGGATCCGGCCCGTAGCCGTGGATACCCTGCTGATGCCGCTTCACCTGATCAAAGCCGGCCGTCTCGACGATGGCGCGGCCCTGCGTATCGACGAGGCGGGCAAGCGCGAAGGCTTTCTCGCGGCCGTGACCGAGCACGCGGCCCAGCATCTCCACGACGTAAGCGTAGGTGTGATCGTTGTCGTTCAGGAGGACGAGATGGTAGATGGGGGCGGTGCGGACCGATTCGTCGGTGGCGGGGCGGGCCGTCGTTTCGCTTGCCATGGGGCGATCGTAGTCGAAGCGGCCAATCGATCCAGCGCAACCTAGATCCGGGCCGTCGCCGCGCCGTCCACAACGACGACCTGGCCGGTGAAGTAGCCGCTGTCGGCGGCGAGCATGACGACGGCTCCGGTGACTTCGTCGTTGGTCACGAGGGCGCGGGCGGGAGGATCTTGGTGAGGGTCTTGCGATGCTCCGGATCGTCGCCGATCCCCGCCTGGTCCTCGTACCAACCGACTTGGACCGTGTTGACGGTGACGCCCGTGCGGGCCCACTCGGTCGCGAGGGCGCGGGTGAGGGCGAGGACGCCGCTCTTGGCGGCGGCGTAGGCGGCCATGTTCATGACGCCGCGATCACCGGCGACGGAGGCAACGTTGATGATGCGGCCGTAGCCAGCGCGCAGCATGACCCGGCCGGCGGCCTGACAGGTCAGCGCCACCGAAGTGAGATTCGCCGCGAGGGTGGCGTTCCATTCCTCCAGGCTGGTTTCACCGAAGGGCATGGCGAAGAGCAGGTCCTGCGCATTGACCAGCAGATCGAGGCGGCGCCACTCGTCTTCCACCCGTTGAACGGCGGCCTCGACGGCAACAGGGTCCGTGAGGTCGACTTGCAAAGCAAGATTGCGCCGTCCCAGCGACCAGACTTGGTTGGCGGCGGAGTTCACTTGGAAGTGCTCGTCGGCAGAGCCGGTGAGGCCGGCCAAGGCGACATCGGCGCCGGCTTCGGCCAAGGCCAGGGCGATGGCGCCGCCGAGCGGGCGGGCAGCCCCCGTCACCAAGGCGACGCGGCCGCGGAGATCGAAGGGCCGCTCGGGCTGCGGAGGCGCGGGCACGCCGCCCGCAGCGGTGGGAGGGGAAAGTTGGTCGCTCATGCCGAAGCGCCGGGCAAGGGGATTCGAGGCGCCCAACCGAAGGGCGTCACGCCGCCTGCGAGGCCGCCGCCGTCTTGCACGATGACCGCGCCGTTGATGCCGTCGGCGGCGGGGGAGCAAAGGAAGACGGCGACGGGGCCGATCTCCCAGGTCGTGCCAAAGCGTCCGACCGGGATATAGCGACCGCCGCCCCAACGGGTCGCTTGCGCTTCCGTCTGGGGAAAGAGACCGAGGGCCATGGTGTTGATCTGGATGTTATGGCGGCCGTAGCTGAGCGCCAGCGACCGGGTCAGGTTAATCACCCCCGCCTTCGCCGCCGTGTACATGTTGAGGTCACGGTTGCCGCGCAGGCCCAACCCCGACGCGGTCGTGAGGATCTTGCCGCGGCCCTGCTCCAGCATCTGGGGGATCACGGCGCGGATGCAAGAGACGGTGCTGGTGAGATTCGTGTCGATGCCGGCCAGCCAATCGGCCTCGCTGATCGTGTGCAGGGGCCGGCCGTCACCGGCGGTGCGGCCGCCGGCGTTGTGGAGCAGGATGTCGATGCGGCCGAGCTCGGCGAGGGAGCGCTCCACCATCCGCTCGACCGAGGCGCTGTCGGTGACGTCGGCTCGTACGGCCGCCGCGCGGCGGCCTCTGGCGCGCACCTCGTCGGCGACGGCGTCGATCTCCGCCTGCGTGCGGGCGCTGCACACGACATCGGCACCGGCGTCGGCAAAGGCGAGCGCCATGGCGCGGCCGAGGCCGCGGCCGGATCCGGTGATCAGCGCGACGCGGCCGTCAAGGCGGAGGCGATCGAGGACGGTCATCGGCTGCCTCCAGCGGCGGCGGGAGCCGCCTCGACGACGACCGCGTCCGCAGGTACAAGGTCGCCGCGGTCCGTGAGCAGGGCAACGGCGGTGCGGCCGATGGCCTGCGCGTCTGGCGATCCGGGAACGAGCAGGGCGACCACGGTGACACCGGCGATCGAGTTGAGGAGCGAGCGCAGATCAAAGCGCTGCGCGTCGCCGGCGGGGTCGGCTTCCGCGACGATCAGCACCACGCGACTCGCATCTGCGCCGGCGCCTCTCGCGATCTCCTTGGCGGCGATGCGCAGCGGCTCGGCCGCCGTGGCCGCGCTCCGCTCCAGGGTGGAGGCGTGCAGAACCAAGGCCGCGAGGTCCAAGCCGCCCAGCGCCTTGCGCAGCTTCTTGGTAGCGACCCGCACGCTGGTGGGGTTGGCGAGGTCGGTCGCCTCGGCGGGACCGCCGGCGGCGGCACGCTTGAGTGCGAAAAGCGCTTGACCGTCCGTGGTCGTACCGGTGACGCCGACCAGCGCGCCGGCATCGCGGAGCGCAGCGGCAAGCGCGCGCCCGAGGGCGGTGTCGCCGCCGAAGACGATCGCCCTACGTCCGATGAGATCCGCAGGAGTCCGATTGTCGCTCAAGAGACCTCCCTTAAGCCGGGCCGCCAGATACGGGCATGCTATCGCGTCTTGCACAGTGTGCGGTCGCGACTGGCGAGGAGGGGATCGATGGACTAGATTGCACACCCACCCGAGCCAGCCGTTCTGGAGCAACGATGGACCTCGGCCTCTCTGAAGAGCAAGAGATGCTACGCAATTTCGCGCGCGACTTCTTGGAGAAGGAGTGTCCGGAGTCGCTGGTGCGGGAGATGGAGGAGGACGAGCGCGGCTACCCGGCCACACTCTGGCAGGGGATGGCGCGGCAGGGCTGGCAAGGGTTGATCATCCCCGCAGAGTACGGGGGTACGGGGATGCAGTTCCTGGACCTCTGCGTGCTGCTGGAAGAGTTTGGGCGGGCGCTGGTACCGGGGCCGTTCTTGAGCACGGCCGTGCTCGGCGCCGTACCGGTGATGGACGCCGGCAGCGACGCGCAGAAGCAGGAGATCCTGCCGCGCGTCGCGAGCGGCGAGCTGGTGATGACGCTGGCTCTCACGGAGCCGTCGGGGCGGTTTGAGGCGGACGCGGTCACCATGCGCGCGAGCAAGCAAGACGACGCGTACGTGCTGAACGGCACGAAGCTGTTCGTGCCGGACGCGCACGTGGCGGACACGCTCGTGGTAGCGGCGCGGACGGGCGGCGAGAGCGAACGAGGGATCTCGCTCTTCCTGGTCGACGGGGCAGCGACGGGGCTGAGCACCACGGTGCTCAAGACGATCGCGGCGGACAAGCAGTGCGAGGTGCGTTTCGAGGACGTGCGCGTGCCGGCGGCGGCGCTGCTGGGGGCGGAGGGAGCAGGCTGGGAAGCGTTACGCGGGGTGCGGCGCAAGGCCACAGTCGCGTACTGCGCATACCTCGTGGGGCTGGCGCAGCGCGATTTCGAGATCAGCGTCGACTACGCCAAGGAACGGGAGCAGTTCGGGCGGCCCATCGGCTCGTTCCAGGCGATCCAGCACAAGGCGGCGGACATGGTGACGGACGTCGACGCGTCGCGGTTCATCATGTATCGGGCGGCATGGGCCGTGAGCGAGGATGAGCCGGATCAGGACCTGCAGGTGAGCATGGCGAAGGCGTGGTGCTCCGACGCGAGCCAGCGGGTGGTGGCGCACGGGCAGCAGATCCACGGCGGGATCGGTTTCACCAAGGAATACAAGATCCAGCTCTTCTTCCGCCGGCAGAAGATGGCGGAGCTCATGTGGGGGGATGGAGACTACCATCGGGAGCAGGTAGCGCAGCTATTGGAGATCGCGTAGCGACTTCCCTGGCACCCGGCTTTGGTGGCGGGGTGGCCAGCCTTCACGCAGAAGCCCGAGGGATGTCCCTCGGGCTTCTGCGTTGTGGGACGGGCCGTTCTTAGTGATGAAAGCTCGGTGATGGAAGATTGTCGAAAGAGCGCCCATGTGGCCGGGGAGCCGTGTCTGCGCCATAAACCCGGCCCGTTCGCTTCAGCGGCCGCCTCTCAAGCCGACCCGCCGCGCCGTCCCGCCGCGTAACTCCCGCCCGCCAGCGTGACGAGGACGCCGGCGACGATGGCCCAGGGCCAGCGGTCGCTGCTCGACCCGGCAGACGCGGCCGGCGACGGAATCTGCTGCGGCATGACCTCAACGGTCTCGGCAGCGAGCGGCGCTTCGCTCGTCTCCGCAGCCTCGGCAACGAGGGTCGCCGCGACGAAGACTCCCGCCAGCAAGGCCACAGCCACGTTCAGCCTGCAGATGCGCAGCAGACCCGCACGGGCTTGCCGGGAATTGGGCGGCGCCACCCGGGGCCGATCGTCAAACGGGACGAGGTTCATGAACGTGATCCCTCCGCGTTGGTGAAGGTGGCTACTTTGGGGGAGAGACAGCGGTCGCGCAACCAGAGGAGCGCGAACAAGAGCAGCGGCGCGACGGCCAGCGAGACCCAAAGCCAGCGCTTGTCCCACCCCTGGGCGCTGGAGTTGCTGGAAGCGGCGGCGGCGATTTCGAGCGCGGCGCTGGTTTGGCTCTGGACGGCCAAGCGGTCGCCGGAGGCAGCGTCTGCGATCCCCGCATCCAGCGGCGCGGCCCCGGCCGGGCGCTCGTAGGCGGGCTGGGCATGGGCAGCTCCAGTGACGGCCACCAAACCGAGCGCCAACATGGCCCAGACCACCGCCGCAACGATCGCGGGGCGTGCGCGTAGGCCGAACCTCGGGCCGGTTGGAAGCCAACGTGTGCGCATCCTTCCACCACCTTGGATCGCCGCCGACCCGCCACGTATCGACGGCTCCATGAGTGAAACGCGAAACGAGGCGGAAGGGTTCCGAAAAAGGGGCCGGGGAGGCAGGGTGTTACAGAGGCTTTACATTTCCCTGGCGCCGGGGACGGACCGCTGCCGTGTAGCGGCGGGGACGGGAGACGGCTAGGCTCGGCGCGCCGGACAGTGAGATCGAGGGATGCGATGCACGAGGCCGACTGCCTGTTCTGCAAGATGACGCAGGGCGAGATCCCGACCGAGCGACTGATCGATGATGATCAGCTCTTCGCGATCCGAGACATCAATCCACGGGCTCCCGTCCACGTGCTGCTGATCCCCAAGCAGCACCTGCCCTCCGCCCGGGCGATCGAGTCCTCGCACGGGCCACTGCTGGGCGCGCTGTTCGCCCGAGCAAACGAGGCGGCGCGGATCGAAGGCGTGTTCGAGGACGGGTTCCGGTTGGCCTTCAACGTAGGCGACGCGGCGGGGATGACGGTCCATCACCTCCATCTGCACCTCCTGGGCGGCCGCCAGTTGGGCCCGGAGGGATGAGCGAGGCGGCGCTGGGGCTGGAGCGATTGCGCCTAGAGGCGCAGTCGCTCCCGGCGGCGCTGCGGGCGCACACCGGCCGGGTGGTGGCGGAGGCGCGCCGACTCGCGCGGCACTACGCGCTGGATACGGCACGCGTGGAGGCGGCCGCCTGGGGGCACGACCTCTTCCGTGGACACAGCGGCGACGCCCTGCTGGAGGTCGCAGGGAAGCTCGGGATCGAGGCCGACCTCGCGGCCCGCGCGCGGCCGATCCTGCTGCATGGGCCGGTGGCGGCAGCGACCGCCGAGGAGCAATGGGGAGTGGAGGACGCGGAGGTGATCGAGGCGATCCGCTGGCACACGACGGCGCGCCCAGGGATGTCGCTGTTCGCGGCGGTGGTCTTCCTCGCGGACAAGATCGAACCGGAGAAGGTCGGGGCGGATGCGGAGCTAGCGGCGATTCGGGATCTCGCCCCGCGCGATCCAGAGGCCGCAGTGCTCGCCTACCTGGACCGGCAGATGGAGCGGCACTTGCGGGCGGGACGGATTATCCACCCCGCGAGCGTCGAGGCGCGGAATGCGCTGCTGCTTCGCGATCCCGGATCCGGTGGTCCACAGGCTTGAGTTGTCCACCGGGACGCCGTCGGCTGCGTTGCAGGAGCGGTGTGACGCATCTTCGCGACGGAGAAGGCGCCGCGCGGGGCAACGTGATTGGGGCGGGGAAAATCCGCGAAGGCGATCGCGAAGCGAGGGTCGGGCACCGCACTTCTCCCCCTGCTCTTCCGTGTTTCGAACACTTGTGCGTATAGTGGCAGCATGACCGCCACGACCGATCGCGTGCCACGCGCTACCGAGGCTCCCGACGCCCTGCCCGATGCCGCGCCCGGCCCCGTCCCCGCTCCCGGCGAGGAGGAGCCGATCACGCGCTCGCTACGCCCCCGCCGCCTCCAAGACTTCGTGGGGATGGGCGTGATCAAAGACTCGCTGGCGATCGCGATCACAGCGGCGCAGCGTCGCGAGGAGCCCGTGGACCACATCTTGTTCTACGGGCCACCCGGGCTGGGCAAGACGACGCTGGCGGCGATCGTCGCGGCGGAGATGGGCGTGAACCTGCGCACCACGTCGGGACCGGCGATCGCCCGGCCGGGCGACTTGGCCAGCATCCTCACGTCGCTGCAAGCGGGAGACGTGCTGTTCATCGATGAATGTCACCGGCTGGCGCGCGGCGTCGAGGAGGTGCTCTACCCCGTGATGGAGGACTTCGCCCTGGACCTCATGATCGGCAAGGGGGCGGGCGCGCGCAGCGTACGACTGGCGGTCCAACCGTTCACGTTGATCGCCGCCACGACCCGCTACGCCCTGCTGAGCCCTCCTCTGCGCGAGCGCTTCGGCGCCGTGTACCGAGTCGACTTCTACGCGCCGGAGGATCTGAGCGCGATCGTCCAGGCCAACGCGGCGAAGCTCTCGATCCCCATCTCGGACGAGGGAGCGCGGACGCTGGCCGAGCGATCGCGGGGGACGCCGCGAATCGCAAACCGGCTCTTGCGCCGCGCGCGGGACTTCGCACAGGTGCGGGCGGATGGGACGATTTCGGCACAGGTCGCAGAGGAAGCGCTGGCGCGCATCCAGATCGACGCGTTGGGACTTGACGACCGCGATCGCGTTCTGCTGCGAACGCTCGTCGAGCGGTTCAAGGGCGGGCCGGTGGGACTGGAGACGCTCGCGGCCGCGATCACGGAGGAGCCAGATACGGTGATGGACGTGTACGAGCCGTACTTGCTACAGCTCGGCTTCCTCCAGCGCACGCCCCGCGGGCGGGTCGCGATGCCGGCGGCGTTCGAGTATCTCAACGCCAAGGTGCCGGCGGCACTCGCGGCCGATCCGACGACGCGCCAGCCGAATCTTTTCGATAAGAGAGAGGGAGATGCGCCGGCCCAGTAGCGGAGCGCGCGCCGTGGGCGCGGGAGCCGATGCGCTGGTGCAGCCGGCCACGATGGAGAGGTGCGGCGATCGGCCGCGGATCGGTTCGCCCGCCGCCCAACCGCCGGGGCAGGCTGTCGAGGAAACGCCGGAAGCGACGACGCCCGGCGAGCCTGCTGCGACGAGTTCCTACGTCCTGCGCCCGATGACGGCGAGCGACGTACCGCAGATCGTCGCGATCGAGCGTCGGGTGTTCGGAGCGGACGCTTGGCCCGCGCGCGCGTTTCAGGAGGAGCAGTGCAACCGCGTTGCCTACTACTTCGTCCTTACGCCCGCGCCGGACAAGCGTCCCGGCGTGATCGCCGGGTACGTGGGGCTGTGGGCGTTGTCTGATTCGGTTCAGATCGTCACGATCGCCGTGCGGCCGGAGTCGCAGCGTGGTGGTCTTGGCGAGCTGTTGGTGCAACGGGCCTTCGCGCTGGCCGAGGAGGTGGGAGCCGAGGAGGTGACGCTGGAATGCCGCGAGTCGAACGAGCCGGCGCGGCGCTTGTACGGCAAGTACGGTTTCGAAGAGGTCGGGCGGCGGCGGCGCTACTACCAGGACAACGGCGAGGATGCGCTGATCATGACGGCGCCCGCGTTAAGCGCGGCGGCGCGGCGCCGGCGAGATCAGCTGCGAAGCCGACATTGGGCGCGCTTCGGGATCGTGCTGCGCGACGAGACGGACGAGGTGGAGGAGCGGAGGCGGGCACCCTAGTGATCTCCCTCGTATACTCGCGCGGATGACGATAGCCGCGTTGATCGCCGAGCAACTCGCGAGCGCCCGCCGCATCCGGGCGGACGGGCCGACCACGATCGACTACTTGCGCTGGCGTGACGCCACAGACGAGTTGTTGGTCGACCTGTTGGGCGCGTCGCACACGGGGGTCGCGGCGTTCCGCGCGGCGGTAGGGCCGACGCACGCCAAGGACGCGGAGGGTCTTCAGATCGACGGTCCGCACGGGATGCTGGCGCGCCTCGATCGGGGAACGGCGGTACTGCGCCGCCTGCGCTAAGTGATCACGCCCTCCGCGGGCTTCGTGTGGGCCCGGACGATCTGCGCGGCGATCTCGGCTGCGTCGTCGTAGGAGAGAGCGGTGGTGTTAAGGACGGCGTCGTAGAGGCGCGGGTCCCACACGTCGACTTTCCAAAACCGTTGATGGAAGCGCTGCCGGTTCTTGCGGAATTCGAGGATGCGGCGCCGGGCGCTCTCCTTGCTGAGCGACTCCCACTCCTGCACGCGGGCGACGCGGACCTCCAAGTCGGCGATGATCTGCAGATGCACGGTCTGGGGGCGGTGGCGAAGGATCATCTGTCCACCGCGCCCGATGATGACGACATCGCCGCGGTCCGCGATCCCCGTGATCACGCGGGTCAGCGTTTCAAGGTGGGTCTTGTCATCGACCCGGACGGCGCGCCCCTCGTAGGTCACGTCCTGATAGCTCTGGGAGAGCATCATCTCCAGGGTGCCGGCGCCGATGAAGAGGTCGCTGCCACCGGCCGAGCGCTCCAGCGCGCGCTCGAGGAAATGGACGAGCCGTTGGCGAAACGAGTCGGCGCGCTCGTCGCGCGCCTCGACGCTGCTGAGGCCCACGCCGAGCATGCGCGCGGCTTCCACCAGGACCGCGTGATCGACGTAGTCGAACTCCAAGACCCGCGCGAGGCGCTGCCCCACCTCGCGGGCGCCAGCGCCGAACTGTGCCGAGATCGTGACGACGGGCATGGCTGAACCCTCTCTCCTTCAGTCTCTCCCATAAGTCGACCGTTGGGTCCAGGCAGCGGTCATGGGGACGTTACCACCAGACGATCCCTTCCAAGTCCTCGTCGGCGCCGGGCTCGCGGAGCCAGAGGGGAGAATCGAGATATTTCCAGCCGGCGTCGGCGAAGACGCAGACGATGCTGATCTCGCCGGCGCTGGGGAACTCGCCGAACCGCCGCATACGATCGGCGTAGGTCCGGGCAGCATGGAGGACGGCGCCGGCAGAGACGCCGCCGAAGATGCCCTCCAGGGTCACGAGCTCCCGGGCGGCGCGGAAGGCGTCGGCGCTTCGGACGAGGATCTTGGCGTCGAGGAGATCGGAGTCGAGGAGGGGCGGCACGAAGCCATCGTCGAAGGTCGCCAGCCCTTGCACCTGGCTGGCCGGATGCGCCTCCGTCGCGACGACCTTGAGCTGAGGGATCCGCTCCTTGAGGTAGCTTCCGGCTCCCGTGATCGTGCCACCGGTGCCAACGCCGGCGACGAACACGTGGGGCGCGGGGATGGCCGCGTGGATCTCGGGCCCGGTGGTGTCGTAGTGGGTGTCGCAGTTGGCGGCGTCGTGGAACTGGTCGAGGAAATATGCCCCGATCTCGGCAGCGCGCCGCGCCGCTTCCCGCATCGCGCCGCGCATCCCCGCTGCGGCGGGCGTCCAGGTGAGACTGGCCCCGTAGACTTCCAGCAGCCGGGCGATGGGCGGGTAGGCATTCTCCGGGGCAACGACCTCGATCGGGTGACCCAGGCGGCGACCGATCATCGCCAGGGCAATGCCGGTATTGCCGGTGGAGGCCTCCACAACGGGCTGGCGCGGCATGAGCCGCCCGTCTTCGTGCCCATGCGCCAGCATGTGATAGACGATGCGGTCCTTGACGCTGCCGGTGGGATTGGTGCCTTCGAGCTTCGCGAAGAGCCGCACGCCCGCGGGGCGCGCGACGGCAGTGAGCTCGACGAAAGGGGTCGCCCCAATCGCGGTGAAGATGTCGCCGTAGAGGCGATGGTGGGCGATCTCGGCCACCTATGCCCCTCCCTCCCGGATCGCGCCGAGCTTCACCGTGCGCTCGATGGACCAGACATCGTGGCGCTGCTCGAGTAACGCGATCTGCTGGACGACGACGAAGTACTGGCGGCCCGCCAGTTCGCCCACGGCGGCGGCGCAATCGGACTCCGAATCAAAGCGGCCGACGGTGATGGCCGGAGTCAGCCCATCGCCGTCGAGAAGCGAAGGCTCCGGAGGATCGAGGGGAAGCACTCCGGCGATCGCGCCGGCGAGACCGCGTGCGTCGTCCGCGCCACGGCCCGCGTATAGCTGCAGCAGGTGACGGTCGCCATCGAAGTACCGGCCCGGCGCACTGAGCGTCAGCACAAAGGGCTGGTAGGCGCCGACCAGCAGCCGCATGGCGTCAACCAGATCGCCCGCGCTGCCGGCGATGGGGCGCGGACCGATCAAGGGGACATGCGGCGGCACGGCGTCGACCTCGCCCCGGTCGTACAACGCGCGCACCAGGTTGACCTGATCGCGCACGAGATCATCAAGCACGATCGCGATCATCCGGTTCGGGCTGTCCGAGGGTGTGGTGCTCATCATGCTCTGAGCTTAAAGGAGACCGCCCCCGCAGATGCAGGGGCGGTCTGAAGGGACAAGGCAGAAGCAGGCGTTAGCCGGCCTTCACCGTGATCTGCTTGGGCTGCACCTCCGGCAGCAACTGGATGGTGAGGGTCAGCACGCCATCTTTGAGCGTGGCCTCGACGGAGTCCGCGTCGTACTCCTCGCCGATGAGAATGCTGCGCGAGGCGCCGCCACTGTAGCGCTCGCGAACCACGTAGGTACGATCGGCGCCGGCACGCGCGCCTTGGTCACCAGAGGCATGGCTGGTGGTCTCTCCCGTGTGCTCGCTCGTGTGCCCGGCGCGGATGGCGAGGACACCTTTCTCAAGGCTGACGTTGATCTCGTCCGGGCTAAAGCCGGGGAGAGGCGTTTCGACCGTGAGGGCCCCCTCCGTCTTGTAGGCGTCGAGAGGGGGAGCGATCTCACCGTTGTGGGAGCGCCAGCCCAAGCTCCGGTCTTTGCCGCGCGCCGGGAAGAAGAAGGGGTCCTCGTTCATGCGCCGCATCATGGCCCGTACCTCGCGGAAGGGATCGAAAACGGTGATCTGGGTCATCGGTATCAACTCTCCTCTCTCGTTCTGCTTTCCTGCTGGGTCATCAAGTACCGTTATTTTGGCAAGTCACTCCAAATAAGTCAAATAACTTGAGTGTCTTTTACTCAACTAATCATACTCTTAAATATGAGACTACTGTACTCTGTGATGTGTAGCTGAGATAGACCTTCCGATGACACTGGCAATCTGGAGAGGGGGCGCGTATGGCCGGGGACTACTACGCCGTTCTGGGCGTAGGGCGCGACGCTTCCTCTAAGGAGATCCAGTCGGCCTACCGGCGGCTGGCGCGGAAGTTTCACCCCGATGTGACGGGCGGGGACAAGAAGGCGGAGGAGCGCTTCAAGGCGATCAACGAAGCGCACGAGGTGCTCTCGGATAAAGAAAAACGGGCAGCGTACGACCGCTGGGATGATCAGTGGATGCATGCGGAGCAACTGGAGAAGGCACAGCAAGCGAGCGCCCGCTTCGGCGGCCCGGGCGCCGGGGGAGGCGGTTGGCGCTTCGAGTTCGGTGGAGATCCCTCGCAGTTCGAGGTGGGCGACTTGGGCCGAGGCGGCTTCGGGCAGATGTTCGAACGGCTATTTCGAAGCGGGTCGGGCAATCGGGCAGCGCGCACCCCACCCCCTCCGACGCACGAGGTCACGGTATCGCTCACGGAAGCGTACCAAGGCGCGTCGCGCACCGTGCAGTTACAGACCCAGGAGGCCTGCGCCACGTGCGGGGGCTCGGGGAGTATCGGCACGGCCGTGTGCCACGCCTGCCAAGGCAGGGGGCACGCCGCCGCCGGCAAGCGGCTGGAGGTGAAGATCCCGGCCGGAGTGGAGACCGGGAGCAAGATCCGGCTGCGCGGCAAGGACCCAACACCGTCGAGCGACATCGTCCTGGTGGTGCATGTGGAGAAGGATCCGCGGTTCGAGCGGCGCGGCGCGGCGCTGCACAGCGAGGTGTTGGTGCCGCTGACGACGGTGGTGCTGGGCGGCGAGGTCGCGGTGCCGACGGTTGATTCGTCGGTGATGTTGCGCGTTCCGTCGGGCACGCAGAACGGTCGCGTGTTCCGGCTGGCGGGGAAGGGGATGCCGATCTTGAACAAGAAAGGGCGCGGCGACCTCTTCGCCAAAGTGCGGGTCGTCCTGCCCGAGCATCTGACGCCACGGATGCGAGAGCTGTTCGAAGAGCTGCACCGTCTCACGAACGGCGCCGAGCCAGGCGAGCGGCGCTCGGCTTAGGGGAAGACGAGGAAGATTCGCGAATGACGGCACCATCGACTGAACCGGTCTACGTGATCAGCGTCGTGGCGCGGATGATCGGCGTGCATGCCCAGACGCTGCGGATATACGAACGCGAGGGGTTGGTGCAGCCGGCGCGGTCGCGGGGCGGGCTGCGGATGTACTCGGAGGCCGACATTGAGCGGCTGCGATTGATTCGCCGGCTCATGGACGAACTCGGCGTCAACATCGCCGGGGTGGACGTGATTCTGAACTTGATGGAGCGCGTGGGGGCATTGGAGCAGCAGATCGAAAAGCTCCAGGACGAGCTCCAGCGCGCGCGCGACCGGCATCTGCCGGCGCCGCAGCCGTTCCGGCCGCAAGCGCGCGAAGAGGCTTAAGCGGGGAGGGCACGAACAATGATGCGGCAAGATCGGTTCACAGAGCAGGCACAGCAAGTCCTGACGGCAAGCCAGGAACTCGTGCGCCGCAAGCGGCACAGTCAGTGGGACGTGGAGCACGTACTGCTGGCGCTGGCCGAGCACGAAGGCGGTCTGGCGGTGCAGATCCTGGAAAAGCTGGGCGCCAAGCCGGCCGTGATCGCGCAGCAAGTGCAGGAAGCGCTGGCGCGTACGCCGAAGCTGGCGCAGGTGGACGTGGTGCAGATCTATACCACGCCGCGCGTAGTGAAGATGCTGGAGAGCGCCAACGCCGAGGCGGAGCGGCTCAAGGACGAGTACGTGGGGGTGGAGCATCTCCTGGTGGCGATCGCCGGCGTGAACGATGGCGACGTGGCGCGGATCCTCGCCGGGCACCGGATCGACCGGGAGCGCGTCTACCAGGCGTTGCACGAGATCCGAGGATCGCATCGCGTGACGGGCCAAGACGCGGAGTCCCGCTACCAATCGTTGGAGAAGTACACCACCGACCTCACTGCGCTGGCGCGGAAAGGGAAGCTGGACCCCGTGATCGGCCGCGACATGGAGATCCAGCGGCTGATGCAGATCCTGAACCGGCGGCAGAAGAACAACCCGGCGATCATCGGCGAGGCGGGGGTGGGGAAAACGGCGATCGTGGAGGGGCTGGCCCAAAAGATCGTGCACGGCGACGTACCCGAGAACTTGCGCGGGCGGCGGGTGCTGGCGCTGGACATGGGCCAATTGCTGGCGGGGGCCAAGTTCCGGGGTGAGTTTGAGGAGCGGCTTACGGCGGTGATGGACGAGGTGCGGCAGGCGGAAGGCGAGATCATCCTCTTCATCGACGAGATCCACCAGGTCGTCGGCGCGGGCGCGGCCGAGGGCGCGATCGACGCCGCGAACATGCTGAAGCCGGCGCTGGCACGCGGCGAGCTCCAGGTGGTGGGCGCGACGACGCTGGACGAGTACCGCCAGAGCATCGAGAAGGATTCGGCGCTGGAGCGCCGCTTTTCGCCGGTCTACTTGGACGAGCCCAGCGTCGAGGAGACGATCGCGATCCTGCGCGCGCTGCGGGCGCGCTACGAGGCGCACCACCGGGTGACGATCAGCGAGGAGGCGCTGGGGGCGGCGGTGCGGCTGAGTCACCGCTACCTAACGGAGCGGCGGCTGCCGGACAAGGCGATCGACCTGATCGACGAGGCGGCGTCCAAGCGCGTGATCGACACGCAGTCGATGCCCCGCGACGTGACGGACCTGGAACAGCGGGTGCAGGAGCTGAGCGACCAGCAGGAGGCGGCCGCCCAACGGGAGGACTACGCCGCCGCGGCGCTGATCCGTCAAGAGCTGGTGCAGATCCGGGAGGAGTACCAGAGGCGCAAGGCGGACTGGGAGATCGCGCATCCCGTCGCGAACGAGGTGGGCGCGGAGGAGATCGCAGCGCTGATTGCCACGATGACGGGGATCCCGGTCGCGCGGATGTTGGAAATGGAGGCGGAGCGGCTGCTGCAGATCGAGGCGGAGCTGCACAAGCGGGTGGTGGGGCAGGATGCCGCGATCGCGGCGCTGGCGGACGCGATCCGGCGCGCGCGAGCGGGCATGACGGATCCGCGCCGCCCGATCGGCTCCTTCGTGTTCATGGGCCCGACCGGGGTGGGCAAGACCGAGCTGGCGAAGGCGCTCGCGGAATTCCTGTTCGACGACGCGGATGCGCTGGTGCGGCTGGATATGTCCGAGTACCAGGAGCGCCACACGGTCAGCCGGATCGTGGGAGCGCCGCCGGGGTATGTGGGCTACGAGGAAGCGGGCGGGCTGACCGAGCTGGTGCGCCGGCGGCCCTATCGCGTGATCCTGCTGGATGAGATCGAAAAGGCGCACCCGGACGTGTTCAACATGCTCTTGCAGGTCATGGATGACGGCCGATTGACGGACGGCCATGGCCGCACGGTGGACTTCCGCAACACCATCCTGATCATGACGAGCAACGTCGGAACCGGAAACGAAGCGGGCGCGGTGGGGTTCACGACGAATCGCTCCAGCAACGAAGACGAGCGCCACGATCGCGCGCAGCGGGCGGAGCGCGCGCTGCGGCAGGTCTTCCGTCCCGAGTTCCTCAACCGCATTGACGAGGTGATCGTGTTCGAGCCGTTGACCCGGCCGGAACTGCTGCAGATCGTGGACCTGATGGCGGCGGCGGAGCGGCGGCGGCTGGAGGAGCGCGGCCTGACGTTCGAGCTGTCGGACGCAGCCAAGGAGGCGCTGGCCGACGAGGGCTACGACCCGCAGTACGGGGCGCGGCCGCTCCGGCGGGTGATCCAGAAGCGCCTCGAGAGTCCGCTGAGCAAGCAGCTGCTGGCCGGCGAGTTCGAAGCAGGAGACTGCATCGCGGTCGACTACCGCGAGGGAGCGTTCCACTTCGACCGGAAGCCGGGCGCGTACCAGCCGCCCGAGCCGGCCGAGGCGGAGCGCGCGCCCAAGAGCGCGTAGCTCCCGGCGCACACGTTCGCGGCCCGGGGCGAGCGCCAGGCATTCTTCCCGAGGTCAATAGGGGAAGCCCAGGGCAGCCGATCCAATGGGGAAGTAGCGCCCCTCAGTCGCGGCGGGGGACGCCCAAGCGGCCGAGCACGCTGGCGAAGGTCTCGAAATCCTGGGCGCCCATCATCATGTAGCGGTCGCCGAACAGAAACGTGGGCGTGCTGGTGATGCCGTGCTCGCGCATGCGAGCGGTGCTCTCGGTGACCGCCTCGCTATAGGCGCCGCGCTCCAAATGGGCGCGGAGATCGGCGCCGTCGAGGCCTTGCTCGCCGGCGATGGCGACCACTTGGTCGACGGTGCTGATGTTGCGGGCCTCGCCGAAGTAGGCGGTGAAGATGGCGTAGTGGAGCTTGTCGTAGGCATCGGGGCCTTGGTCCCGGGCCCATTCGCTCGCGGCGAGGGCGTTGTGGCTGTTGGCGATGAGGGGGTTGCCCTGGAAGGGCAGGCCGGCTTGCTGGGCCTCCGCGGCGAGGTACTCGCGCACCTCCGGCTTCATAAGGGGGCGGCGCTCGTCTCGCTCATAGCCTTGGGCGGGAATTTCAGGGTGGAGCTCGAACGGGACCCATTCGGCTTCGGCCGTGAACTCGCGCACCATGCGGTCGGTGCGAGCCAGACCGATGTAGCACCAGGGTCAGAGGTAGTCGGAGACGATGGTGATCTTGATGGGGTTGGCAGCGCTGTAGACGATCTCGGGTTGGTCAGGCATCGGGCTCTCCTCCGGGCGGTTGGCCGTCCGTCTCCCTGGCGGCGGGGAGCGCGGGCTCCACGGTGGCGGCGGCCGAGGCGGCGGGCCGCCAGGGTTGCCGTGCTGCCCGAACCCACTCGCTCCAAGCGGCTCTGGGGTTGCCGGCGATATCGTGCAGCCCCATCTGCGCGACGAGATCATAGGGGCTTTCGCTAGCGTAGGCAGGGTCACGGGGGGCGAGCCAAACGAGGAGTTCCCATTGCTGGGCCTGCGCTTCGGCCAGCATGCGCCGGAGAAAGCTGGCCTGCCCGGATTCGGTGCCGTAGGTAAGGCCGCCGCGGCCGGAGCCGGCCGCGTAGCCGACGGGGACGAGGGCGAGGGGCTTTTCAAAGGCGCGCAGCCGGGAGAAGTACTCCGCCGGGATCTCGGTGACGAAGGGGAAGACGAAGGAAGGGAAAGTGCTGACGGCGAGGAGATCGAGGACGTCGCTCAGGCGCTGGACGAGGGGCCATTGGGGAGGGTGGGGGGCGACCCACTGGAGCAGGCCCTGCAGGTCTTCGAGCTGGAAGGTGGCGAACACGGCGCTGCCGGGGCGCTGCGCTTTGGCGCGCGCGTAGGCCTGGCGGTAAGCGGCTTCGAAGGGAGCGAAGCCGCTGGGGTTGGCACGCGCGATCTGGTCCATGTCCACAGCGAGGGCGAGCCAGCGAGGCTGGTAGTGCTCAAGGATGAGATCGACGTAGCGCAGGTAGGCATCGACGACGGCGGGATCCGCGAAGGAAGCGCCGGGGGCGCCGGCGGTGAGACGGGCGCGGTCGGTGAGATCGAAGGGGTCGATGGCGAAGAGAAGATCGAGACCGAGTTGGTCGAGGAGGGAGCGCTCGTGGGCGATCGTGGCGCGCGTGTCGTCGGAGAGCTGGACGCCGGCGAGGAGCTCGGGCCAAGGAGGTGCGCGCTGAATCATGATGACGTCGCCGAAGGCGGCGGCCGTGTGGAAGAGAGCGAGGTGCGACTCGGCGGTGAGGTCGCCGGGGACGGCGCTGAAGCCCATGGCGAAGGGGCGCGGATCGGCAGGGGGCGAGGCGGTTGTAGTGGGAGTGGAAGCGGGAACGGGGGCGGGATCAGCGGCGCAAGCGGCGATCAGCGGAAGGGCGGCCAGAAGAAGAGCAACAGGGCGCAGTTGCAGGAACCAGTTGCGCATCATCATCGCGGTGCCTGCGTTGGGCTCCGTGGCCGCCGTCCCCCTCCCGCGTGCACGATTGTACCGGCGGATCGCCGGTCCGCGCGTTTGGACCGGGCGCGGTTCGATATACTCATCAGCGGGGGTCGCAGGGTGGACGACGGAGTGTGGGCATGCTCGAGCGCTGCCGCGCCCGCGCGCTCATCGCGATCGTGGTATCGGTTGCCCTTGCGGGCGCGTGCGCCGACGACGCTCCCGATCTTTCCGAATTCTTTCCGTCACCCGACGAGGAAGCGGCGGAGCCGGAGCCGCCGAGCGCCGCCGCCCAAGTAGATACGGTCCCGCCAAGCACGGAGGCGCCGGAGCTGGATCTGTCGGTGGCGCCAGCGACCGCCCTGGCAGCCGTGCAGACCTTCTTCACTCTGGTATCGGAGGAACGCTTTGAGGAAGCGTATCGCCTGTTGACGACCGCGGTGCGGGAGACAACGACGGTCGAGGACTTCGCGGAGCGGTATCGGGATATCTACGCGGCGGCGGCGATCACGGGGATGACGTACGAGATACCGCCCCCGCCGGGGCCCAACGTAGCGGGGGTCGAGGTCGTCCTGCGCTACGAGAGCGCATTTTTCGGGCCAATCGAGGAGCGGATCTTCACCCCAACCCGGCGGGAACCGAACTGGGTCGTGGAATGGAGTGCGGATCTGATCTTTGCAGGGTTGGGCGTGCCGGGATATCTCATCACGCGGCTACCGGAGGTACCGGTGCGGGGCAACATCTACGACCGCAACGGCGTCCCGCTCGCGGCCGAGGGTGAGGTCGCCGTGGTGGGGGTGTCCTTGGATCTGACACCGGACCCGGAGGTCGTGATCGAGTTGCTGGTCGATCTGCTGGAGCTTGAGGAGCGGGTTGTTCGGGACCTGGTGTACCAAGACGTGCCGGGCTACTACTTCATCCCGATCGCCCGGCTGCCCTACGACGCCCATCCGGCCCTGATCGCGGAGCTGGAGCAGCTCGCGGCGCAAGGGATCTTGATCCAGCGGGAGACGCGCCGCGTATATCCGGAGGGAACGCTGGCGGCGCACGTGGTTGGCTTCATGGCGGAGGTGACGGCGGAAGAGCTGGAGGAAGGGCTCGCGTTGCAGGGGTATCGCCCGGGAGACCGGGTGGGGCGCGACGGCGTCGAGGCAGCCTTCGAAGAGGCGCTGGCCGGTAAGCGGGGGGGGCGGTTGACGATCGTGGGGCCGGGAGGGGCGATCGTGCGCGAGATCGCGACGGTGGCGTCGGAGCCGTCACGCGATGTGCACTTGACGATCGACGTGCGGATTCAACGGATCGCAGAGTTTTCGCTGAACGATCGGGACGGGGCAGTCGTGGTGATGGATCCGCGCAACGGCGAGATTCTGGCGCTGGCATCCTATCCGCGTTTCGACCCGAATGCGTTCGTTCGCGGGCTGACGGAGGAGGAATTCGAGCTCTACTTCGAGGATCCCGGACAGCCGTTCGTGAATCGGCCGACGGAGCGGCTGTATCCGCCGGGATCGACGTTCAAGGTGGTGACGCTGGCAGCGGGGCTGGAGGCGGGGGGATACGACGAGAGCTCACGGATCGATTGCCCGGCGGTGTGGACGGGATTGGGGCCGGACGTTCCCCTGCTCAACTGGAAAGAGGAAGACCAAGGACAGCTGTCGCCGACACAGGCATTAGCGGAGTCCTGCAACCCGGTCTTCTACGAGATCGGAGCGGAGCTGTACAACCGGGGCGAGGATCTTTTGAGCCAGTTCGCGCACGGGTTCGGGTTCGGGCAGTCGACCGAAGTCGTAGGGCTGCACGATGAGGAGGGGGTCAATCCGGGGCCGGACTGGAAGCGGATCAACGAGAACGATTTTTGGTTCGTGGGGGACAACGTCCTGATGAGCATCGGGCAGGGGTTCTTGTTGGCGACACCGCTGCAGATCACGAACGCCTACGCGGCGTTGGGAACGAACGGGATCGTGAGCAACCCCATTGTGGTGGCGACGCTGCGAACGGCAACGGGCGAGGTGGTGGAGGAGTTCAGGTCGGAGCCGATCGGCGTCCTCCCGGTGTCGGCAGCGACGCTGGAGTACCTGCAAGCAGCGACGCGGCAGGTGATCGGGACGCGGCGGGGAACGGGGTGGATTCCGTTCAACGGGAGCGGGGTGCTGGCGGCAGGAAAGTCTGGGACGGCGGAGGATCAGGGGGAGCAGGAGCACGCGCTGTTCGTCGCCTACGCGAATATCCCGGAGCCAAGCGTCGTAGCGACGGTGGTGCTGGACGACGGCGAATCCGGGGCAGACGACGCAGGACCGATCGTGCGGCGGCTACTGGAGCAGGTGTTGCTGGAAGGGCTGGGACCCTAGCGGCGGCTGACCCGTGGCGAGCGGGCGTTCGGCCGATCGCCGGCGAGGGACGCGAGACGGCAGAGGCCATGTCGATCGGCCCACAAGAGAGACCCTGATCGCGGATCGGCACGGATACGCACGGCACGGAGGCAGGCACGGTGCTAGAGTCCGGCGGTTATGCAGCGCGCTCGGTTCCGCCGTTTGGTGCAACGTGCGATCGCATCCCTGCCGCCGGAGCTGGCGGAGCGGATGGAGAACGTGGACGTGCAGGTGCGCAGCCGGCCCACGGAGGACGAGCTGGCAGGGGCGGAGATCGAAGCGGGGGCAACGCTGTTGGGACTCTACATCGGGGTTCCTCTTACGGAGCGGGGGCACGGATACGGACAGGCGCTGCCGGACCGGATCCTGATCTACCAGGAAGCGATCGAGGCGGTGGGGTTCAGCGAAACGGAGGTGGTGGCGCAGATCCGGCAAACGGTGTTGCACGAGATCGCACACCATTTCGGGATCGACGACGAGCGGCTGGAGGAGCTGGGGCTCGGCTAAACGATGGCGCCGCCCGGAAAGCGGCGCTGCAGCAGGCGCGTCGCGGCGGCGGCGAGCAACTGGGGCGCGCGGCTTCGCGCTGCGTCCATGGTGATCTCGGGCGGGGATGCGACCTCGAAATCCGTGAGGCCGGGGATCGAACGGACCAGGTCTTCGTCGGCAACGGCGCCAGCGACGGCGAGGCAGGGGACTCCCGCCGCCGCCGCCGCCGCCGCGACGCCGGCCACGGTTTTACCGAAGGTCGATTGGCGGTCGAGGCGGCCCTCGCCGGTGATCACCAATTGCGAGGCCGCGACATGGCGCTCGAGCGACAGCACTTGCGCGACGTGGCGGAAGCCGGACTCGACGCGAGCGCCCGCGAAGGCGACGAGCCCGGCGACGAGCCCGCCGCCCGCGCCCGCGCTTGGAAGGTCCCGGACGGCGACGCCGCGATCGCGCTCAACCACGGCGGCGTAGTTATCCAAGGCCCAATCGAGCTCGCACACGGCGGCGGGGCTAGCGCCCTTCTGCGGGCCGTAGACGACGCTCGCGCCTTGGGGTCCGCAGAGCGGGTTGCGGACGTCCGCCAAGGCGACGACCTCCACCCGGGCGAGGCGGGGATCGAGGGCGGCGTCATCGAGACGGGCGAGGTGAGCGAGGGCGGACCCTCCGGGGGACAGCGGTCGGCCGGCGTCGTCAAGGAAGCGGGCGCCGAGCGCAGCAGCCATCCCGGCGCCGCCGTCGTTGGTGGCGCTGCCGCCGACGCCGACGAGGATGCGGGAGACGCCGGCATCAAGCGCGGCGCGGACGAGCTCGCCCGTTCCGTAGGAGCTGGCGCGGCGCGGATCGCGGCGATCCGCCGGAACGAGGTGGAAACCGGAGGCCGCAGCCATCTCAATGACGGCGGTACGGCCGGCGTCGATAAGGGCCCAACGGGCCGAGACGGGCTCGCCGAGAGGGCCATCGACGCTGGTGAGGGCGTAGCGGCCGCCCAGGCCGACGGCGATGGCGCCGACGGTGCCGGGGCCGCCGTCCGCAAGGGGGAGGCGATCGATACGAGCCGTGGGAAAAACCTGCTCGATACCAGCGGCAAGGGCGCTCACGGCCTCAAGTGCCGTGAGACTGCCTTTGAACTCTTGCGGGGCGAGTAGGATGCGCATGCGACATCAGTTTTCGGGGCAGGATCGACGGTTTCCAGGAAAACAGCGGCCGATCAGACGAAGTGGAAGATGTGATTGGCGGCATGGAGGACAACGAGGCCAGCCCAAAGGAGGGCAACGAGCCGGAGCTTGTTTTTCAGCTGGACGAGGCCGGGCGAGGGGATGACGCCCACGACGTAGGCAAATCCAACGAAGGCGACCAAGATCAGCGCCACTTCGAAGCCGCCCATCGAAACCTCCGTCCCCGGCATCATGAACCGAGCAGCAGTCCACAGTCACGTCCATCGTACCGGGAGAATGCGCGGACTTGTGAGGTTGCCTGCAGGGGCCCGGCGGAAGATCGCCGTCAGACGGGACGGCGGGAAGCGGTATCGGCAGACCGTGGCGCAGGGCGGGGGGCCGACCGGCGAGGAGCGGAGAGCAATCGCGCAGGGCGTCGCCGTACCAAGGGCTTCACGGCACCACAGACGGGACAGGCCAAATGGCCCTCTCCAGCGACGAAGGGGCCATCGCAGGGATGGCTGTGACCGGCGGCGGAGCGTGGGGTGGGCCGGAAGATGCTGGTCGTCACGGATCGCGCTCCGAAGGCAGCTGCGTGCGTTGCACCAGTATAGAACATATGTTCTTATACGGAAAGCCTGCCTCATCGCTTCGGAGTCACCCGGCGCCAGCATGCCATGCGAGGCGACGGATGCGGCGACGGCGCGCATTCTTGGGCAGAACGCCAAGACGCCGCCGTTGGGAGAGCGGGCCCGTGGAGCCGTGGGCCGGCGCATGGTAGGGTGTGACCGCCTCCGCGGGAAGGGCTGAGGTGGCGTCGAAATGAGCGACGATGCACGCAGAAGGCGGTCAGTCTAGTTCCGCGATCCTTTCCCCTTCCCCACGCACTTCCGTTCCCAGGCCCGAGCTGTTTCCGGAAGCTCCAGCCGCCTTAGTCCCTGCGGCGGTCGCCGTGGGATCGAACGGTTCGGGACCCAACGGACACGGACCGGTGGTGCTGAGAGCGATCGAGACGCTGGCGGAAGGGTCCCCGAACGGACCGCCGCCGGATCTGCCTTTGGTGCTAGAGAGCCTGCTGGTCGTGGCGGAGGAGCCGCCGACGGTAAGGGAGCTGGCCAAGGCGACGGAGACACCGGTGGCGGCAGTGGAGGAAGGTTTAGCAGCGCTCGAAGCGGCCTGCAGTACGCGGGGAATCCGGGTGCAGCGGGTCGGGAAGACAGTGAAGCTCTCGACGGCGCCGGAAGCGGCGCGGTACGTGGAGCGGTTCCTCGGACTTGAGCGGCCGCGGCGGCTCTCGCAAGCCGCCCTCGAGACGCTGGCGATCGTCGCTTACCGGCAACCGGTGGCGAAGAGCGCGATCGAAGCGGTGCGCGGGGTGGGATGTGACGGGTCGTTGCAAACGCTGCGTGATCGCGAGCTCGTCGAGCCGGTGGGACAGGCGGCAGGCCCCGGGCAAGCGTATCTATACGGGACAACGGCGCGTTTTCTCGAGCATTTCGGGCTGCAGCGATTGGACGAGCTACCGCCACTGAGCAACGGCCAGCATGGAGCGGGACAAGCGGCACTGGCCCTAGGGTGAACCGACGGCAGCGCTCCATCCGAGCGCAGCGGCAGTCGGGAGAGCGTGAAGCACCGCGGAGGACGTAGCGCTGATCATCGGATGCTTGCGGCTCACGCTCGCGATCGCGGGTGGGCAGTCGCTCAAGGACAAGCGAGCGGTGGTGCGGCGGGTGGTGAACCGCACGCGGCACCAGTTCGCCGTGAGCGTAGCGGAGATCGAGACACAGGACGATCGGCGGGTGGCGACGCTGGGGGTGGTATGCGTCAGCAACTCACGGACTCAGTGTCAGGCGGTGTTGCAACAAGTGCTGCGGTTCGTTGAGCGGCTTCCTATCGACGCGGAGATCCGCGACGTCTCGACGGAGACGATCGCGGCGCTGGAGTGACGCGGCGACAGCCGGGAGCGTTCGTCAAACGCGCGCCTCGACGCGAATCTCGATCAGGTAGTCGGGTGAAGCAAGGCGCGCGGCGCCGATGAGCGTGCTTGTGACCCGCGGCAGGCCGCCGAACACCTCGTGGCGGACGCGCCCCGCGACGGCGTTGGCGGCATCAATATCGGTGACGAAAGTGATCTCGCCGACGATGTTATCCAGGGTCGCCCCGAACTGGACGAGCACGGCCTCCACATTCGCATAGGCCTGCCGCATCTGCGCTTCCATGTCGCCCTTGCCGACGGTTCGGCCGTTCTCGTCGTGGCTGACTTGGCCGGCGACGTAGATCGTGTCGCCAACCTTCACGCCTTGGGCGTAGCCGAACTGCTCTTCCCAGGGCATGCCCAAGTTCTTGATCTCTTTGCTGATGGTCACGGGCGGACTCCATTCTTGCGATGCTCGCGCTGGCAACGTGGGTCGTCTCCAGCCCCATTGTGGCTCCCCCACTCGCATTGGCAACAGTCTGGGGACCCGCGCTCGCCGAGAGAATCGTGGTAGCGTGAGGCCGCGCTGGGAGGATCGCTGGGACGATGGAGCGAGACGGTCCCGTCATCCGCGTGCTCGTGGCGAAGGTGGGGCTGGACGGCCACGACCGAGGGGTGAAGATCGTGGCGCGGGCCTTACGGGACGCGGGGATGGAAGTGATCTACGCGGGGCTGCATCGTACGCCGGAGGAGGTGGTGGAGGCGGCGATCGAGGAAGACGTGGATGTGTTGGGAATCAGCCTGCTCTCCGGCGCGCACATGACGATCTTCCCGCGCCTGCTGACGCTGTTGGAAGCCCGCGACGCGAAGGATATCTTGCTGGTGGGAGGCGGGGTGATGCCCCAAGAGGAAGCGCAGACGCTCAAGCGGATGGGCGTAGCGGAGATCCTGCTGCAAGACACGCCGCCGGAGCGGATCGTAGAGAGCATCAAGCGGCTGGTTGCGGTGCGGGGGCCGCGTTAGACGGTTTGCGCAGTCGTTGTTCCAAGGCCCGGCCGAGGCAGGGCCCGGTGAAGCCGGAGACGCACATGAAGCAAGAGAGTCAGCAGCAACGCGATTCCAAAGGCGAGGATGGGGCGGCGCTGGGCCGACTCGAGCGCAGCCTCCGGGCCTGGGAGGGGGGCGAACTGGCAGCGTTTCTTGCGCGCCGGCCCGAGAGCAAGCCGGAGTACCGCACGGGCGCGGGGCTCCCCGTGAAACGCGTGTACACGGCGCTGGATGTGGCGGAGTTGCCGCTGGAGGAGATCGGGCTGCCGGGGGGCTATCCGTTCACACGGGGAGCCTATCCAACCATGTACCGCGGCCGCCTGTGGACCATGCGGCAGATCGCGGGGTTCGGGACGGCGGCGGACACCAACGAACGGTTCCAGTACTTGATTGCACAGGGGCAGACGGGGCTGTCGGTGGATTTCGACATGCCCACGTTGATGGGGTACGACTCCGACCACGCGATGAGCTTGGGGGAGGTGGGGCGAGAGGGCGTAGCGATCGATGTGCTGGACGACATGGAGACGCTGTTTGCGGGGATCGACCTGACGCAGATCTCCGTGTCGATGACGATCAATCCCTCGGCCTGGATCCTGCTGGCGATGTACGTCGCGGTGGCGGAGGGACGGGGCTACGACCTGCACCAGCTCTCCGGCACGATCCAGAACGACTGCCTCAAGGAGTACATCGCGCAGAAGGAGTGGACGTTCCCAGTGCGCCCGTCCGTGCGGATCGTGCGGGACACGATCGAGTACTGCGCGGAGCACATGCGGCGCTACAACCCGATCAATATCTCCGGGTATCACATCTCGGAAGCGGGGGCGACGGCGGTGCAAGAGGCGGCGTTCACGATCGCCAACGCGATCGCGTACGTGGAGGAGGTCACACGGGCAGGCGGAGACGTGGACGACTTCGCACCGCGGCTCTCGTTTTTCTTCGTGAGCCAGGCGGATCTGTTCGAGGAAGTAGCGAAGTTCCGCGCGGCGCGGCGGGTCTACGCCAAGGTGATGAAGGAGCGGTTCGGGGCCAAGCAGCCGGAATCGATGCGGTTGCGGTTCCATGCGCAGACGGCGGCGATCACGCTGACGCAGCCCCAGCCGTACGTGAATATCGTGCGAACCGCGTACCAAGCGCTGTCGGCGGTGCTGGGAGGGGCGCAAAGTCTGCACACCAACGGCTTCGACGAGGCGTACACGATTCCCACGGAGGAGGCGATGAAGCTCTCGCTGCGCACGCAGCAGGTGATCGCGGAGGAGACGAACGTGCCCTCGGTGATCGATCCCTTGGGGGGTTCGTACTACGTGGAGAGTCTCACGACGCGGATCGAGACGGAGATCTTCCAGATCCTGGACCAGGTGGAGGCCTTAGGCGGGACGATCGCGGCGATCGAGCAAGGCTGGTTCCAGCAGCAGATCGCCGATTCCGCCTATGCGTTCGCGCGCCGCAAGGCCAGCGGGGAGCGGCCGGTGATCGGGGTGAACAAGTACGTGGAGCCCGCCGAGGAGGCGCCGATCGAGACCCACCCGTACGACGCGACGACGGAGCAGCGCCAGATCGAGCACTTGCGGCAGGTGAAGGCAGGCCGAGACGAGGCGGCGGTGGAGCGCTTGCTGGCGGATCTGCGGGCGGCGGCGGCGGCGGATCAGAACATCATGCCGGCGACGATCGCGGCGGTGAAAGCGCGCGCGACGATGGGGGAGATCGTGACGACGCTGCAGGGGCTGTGGGGTACGTACCGGGAGCAGCCCGTGTTCTGATCGGTGCACGGAGTGCCGAGAGAGCCGGCATGGGCACTACGGGAGGTACCAGAGTTCGTGATGAGGCCGTGCGCACCTGAACGATTTCGATTATCATAGAACTTGTGTTCTAAATCCAAATGTCAGAAACTGCTGTCGTGGGCGTGAACTGCTATCGCGTCGTCGCTGTTTGCTTCAGGGGTTTGAGCGTTGATGTTACAACGCATTCGCGCGCACCAAAAAACACGAACATTGAGAACCTATTGCAGAGGGTGGCGCCGTCAACTCGCTTTATCGAAACTACCTCGGATCACTCGGTCCGGTACCAGCTCAAAAGCAGAGACAAGAGAGTTGCGCAAGAACTTCTAAGTAGTCTTCAAGAGCCAAGGGTCGTAGCGATCGTGGAAGAGTGCGCACTGGTGGCCTGTCTTGATTTCTACAGCCATAAACCAGGAAACCCAAATGCCAGGACAGAAATAGGAGGGTTGGTTTACCAAGCCAAATACGGAAAGAAACAAGGAGAAAGACAAGAGGCCATCCAAGTGTTGACGGAGTCAGCCGTTAGCTACGTCGCAGATAACCCGCTCCTTCGGCACGCAAATGGGGTTGCCATAATCCCTAGACGGGAGCAGGGCAAGGAAGCAGGTCCCCTTCTCGCCTCGATCGCCTATGCGCTGTCATCGGAACTAGGTATTCCGTCAGTCGACCTCCGGCGCGGGCGTACCACCAAGAAAGCTCAGAAAGATATCGATCTCGACAAGGGCGACGACCCAGAATTGAATCAGAGGAGCACAATGGTGGTAATCGGGAATTCGCGTGAGCGTGTGCTCGTTGTGGACGATCTCATGCGATACGGCGACTCAGTGAGAGAGGCCAGTCGTACTTTGCAGACCGCAGGCACCACTGAGGTCATGGCCCTTGTGCTCGCGAAGGACCTCACAGGCACTAGGAGCTATGCCCCTGGGAGCGATTAGCCATGGCGATCAAGAGCAAAGTTTCCTCCAGCCAGAAAATACTCACCACGTGGGGCAGTAGTTCGCTAGTCGATTCGCTGGAAGAGCACGGGGCTGTTGGGATCTGCGGAGGGCGGGACTCTGGGCCAAAGGCACTTGAGTTAGCGAAGCAGATCGGCAAAGAGATCGCAGGCATGGGGCTCGTACTGGTCTCCGGTGACGCGCGTGGGGTGGATGACGCAGCTCAGTTCGGAGTACTGAGCGAAGGGGGCCGTGTGATCTCAGTGCTGGCTGAGGGGCTGGCAGGGTGGAAACCACGGAAACACTATCGCCCGTTGATCGACGAAAGAAACTACGCAGCGGTGAGCGAGTTCGCGTCTGAGGAATCCTGGGCGGTAGGACGAGCGATGCAGCGGAACGGGACCATTGTTGAGATATCGATGGCGATGGTGCTGGTGAATGCGGGCACAAAGGGAGGAACGTGGGAGGCGGGAAAGATGTGCCTGCGGCGAAAGAAGCCGCTGTTCGTAGCGTATGGAGACGAGGTGAAGAGCAAAGGAAGTGCACAACTCATTAAGGAGAACGGAATCCCCTTCCGTACAACTGAGGAATTACGCACGCTGATCGAACAGGTCCAGGCAGGGGAACTAGCAATAGCGGAAAGTGCGGAGCAGGGTGTGTTGTTCTCGCTCTCCTAGCGACACGTAAGAGACAACACGATCCGCAGCGAAGAACGGGTCAAGGCAGTCGGCGGGCGCCGGCGACGGGCTGATCGCCGGCGGGATCGGCGAGGATGGCGCGGATGGCCTCGATGCCGTCGATCAGGCGGGGGCCCGGGCGGCTAAACCAAGCGTTGGCGTCGAGCGCCCAGACGGCGCCGCACGCGACGGCGGGCAGGGCGCGCCACTCTGGGCGCCGGGCGAGCGCTTCCGCCTCGCGCACGACCTCATCAAGCGAGAGGCCGCAGGGGAGCAGAAGCACGACATCGGGACGGGAAGCGGCGATGGCGGACCAGGTTACGCGCTCCGACTTCTCGCCGGCGCGGCCGAGGGCGTCCTCGCCGCCCGCGCGCGCGATCTGCTCGGGTACCCAGTGCCCGGCGGCATAGGGCGGGTCGAGCCATTCCAGGGCGGCGACGCGAAGAGGGGAGGAGGCAGGGACGCGTGGCGTCATTCGCTCGCGCATCTCCGCCGCCAGGCGCGCCCCTTCGGCCGAGCGGCCGGCGGCCTCGCCGACCTCTTCGAGAGATCGCGCGACGCCGTCGAGATCGAGGGGCGTCAGTGTGAGCACGCGGGCGCCGAGCTGCTCCTCATGCACGACGCGGTGGACCTGTCTTTCGCTCACGGCGCAGATGTCGCAGAGGGCTTGGGTGATGACGAGATCGGGCCGAAGCTCGCGCAGCCGCGAGACATCGATCCGGTAGGTGGAGCCGCCCGCCGCGAGCAGGCCGCTGATGGCGGCGTCGATCTCCGCCTGGGGCAAGCCGTGCGTCTCCACGGCGGGGCCGGTAAGAACGGGCAGGCCACGCGCTGCGGCCGGGTAGTCGCATCCGTGGGAAATCCCGACCACCTCGGCGCCAGCGCCGACGGCGAAGACGATCTCCGTGGCGCTGGGGAGAAGCGAGGCGATGCGCATGGCGTTCCTCAGCTTGGCCAGTCACGCGCACGCGCGCAAGCCGGGCGGGCTCCCCTAGGCGAGCGGGAGCGAGCGGCGATCAGCAGCGGGGCGTAGCAGGATACCTACCGGGAACGGCCAGCGATCCGGCTGGTTCGCGGAGCGGCGAGAGAGGAAAGATGCTGACGGTAGCGCCTGTCAGAATCAGCGCCCCGTCGCTTTTCGGCGCTCAAGCGCATCCCGGAGAAGCGCGCGAACTGCCGGCCGGTTCGCATCCGCAAGCGAGCGATTCTTCACGTGGCGCATCTTGGCTCCCGACCCCTCCAGCACATGCTCCGGGTCGGCTAGATCGGCACCCTGGTAGAAACCGAGATTGACCCACTCTTTGTAAGGCAGAATGTAGGCATACCCGTCGATCATTTTCCTCGGCCCCACCCCATAGGTGGCAGCGCGATCACCGAGGCGAACTACCTCGCACGCGTTCGGATCGATCTCGACAATGGCCTTCCGCAGAGCCGTCGCGATGGGATGCAGGGGCTCTGCCGTAATTCGTAGCAAGTCGTCGAATGTGCCGAGCTGCGCCTTGGACATAGCCGACTTCCCGGCACCCCCAAAGCGTACCAAGCGGAGATCGAGCCCCGGCGGCCCACCCGCCCTCTGCCGCCCACGCCTGCGCTTGCCCTGCGAGATCCACTAGGCGACCCTCATCTGTGCCCAGCCATCCCACGGCCCGTCGCGGGCACCGCCGTATAGAAGCTCCAGAAAACCGGAATGGGTATTGCGGGGGAGGCGGACGCTTGACGCGGCGGGGGGCGTGTAGGAGCTTCCCCCAAGCGGAGGCGAGGGGATGCTGGACGGCTACCGTGTCCTCGATCTGACGAACGAGCGCGGCCTGCTTTGCGGATTGATCTTGTCCGACTTAGGCGCGGACGTGATTCAGGTGGAGCCGCCGGGCGGGTCTGCGGCGCGCCGCCTCGGACCGTTCGCGGGCGACGACCCCGATCCCGAGCAGTCGCTGTACTGGTGGGCCTACTGCCGCGGCAAGCGCAGCGTGACGCTGGATCTCGAGGACCAGGCGGCGCTGCGGGCGCTGGCTCGGGGGGCGCATTTCCTGATCGAGTCGGAGCCGCCGGGGACGATGGCGGCACGCGGCTTGGGCTACGCGGATCTGTCGCAGGAGAATCCGGGGCTGGTGTACGTGTCGATCACGCCGTTTGGGCAGGACGGACCCAAGGCGAGCTGGGCGGACAGCGACATTACGATCATGGCGGCGGGGGGACCGCTGAGCTTGGCCGGAGAGCCGGGGCACACGCCGGTGCGCTGCACCGCGCCCCAGGCCTATCAGCACGCGGCGGCGGAAGCAGCGGGGGCGGCGCTGATCGCGCACCACGAGCGGCGGCGCAGCGGGCGGGGCCAGCACGTGGACGTGGCGGCGCAGCAGTGCGTGGCGGCGGCGACGATGTCGCAGATCATCAGCGCGCCAATCAACGAGCAAGAAGCAGCGCGGACCGGCGGCGGGATGCGGTTCGGGCCGATCGAAGCACGGATCATCTTCCCAGCCAAGGACGGGCATATCTCGCTCACGCTGTTGTTCGGGCAAGCGATGGGCCCGTTCACGCGTCGAATGATGGAGTGGATGTACGAAGAGGGAGCCTGCGACGAGGCGACGCTCAACAAAGACTGGCTTGCCTACGCGGATCTGCTGCTGAGTGGCGAGGAGCCGCTCGAGGAATTCGAGCGGGTCAAGGAGCTGGTAGCGGCGTTCACGGCCACGAAGACGAAGGCAACGCTGTTCGCGGCGGCGCGCGAGCGGGGTTTGCTGCTGGCGCCGGTCTGCACGACGGCAGAGGTGGCAGAGAGTGAGCAGCTGGCGGCGCGGGGCTACTGGCAGGAGGTGGAGCAGGCGTCATTGGGGAGGGCGGTGCGATACCCAGGGCCGTTCGTGCAGTTCCGGGACGATCCGATCCGCTACAGACGGGCGGCGCCGCGCATCGGCGAGCACAACGGCGAGGTGCTGGGCCCAACGCCGCCTCCGCGCCTGCCGACGCCTCCGCGGCCCGAAGCGAGAACGGCCGAACCGCTACCGCTCGCGGACGTGAAAATCCTGGACTTCATGTGGGTGATCGCCGGGCCAACGGCGACGCGCACGATGGCGGATTATGGGGCAACGATCGTGCGGGTGGAATCGGCGAACCGGATCGAGACGGCGCGGACGGTTTCGCCATTCCACAACGGGGAGCCGGGGCCGGACTCGGGGCTGTTCGGGAACTACAACGCAGGCAAGCTGGGGTTAACGCTCAATCTAGGGACGGCGGAGGGGCGGGCGGTCGCGCTGGACTTGGTGCGCTGGGCGGACATCGTGACGGAGGCGTTCTCACCGAAGGCGATGCGGGCATGGGGACTGGACTACGCGTCTCTGCGGGCGCTGAAGCCGGAGATCATCATGCTGAGCACCTGCCTGTTCGGGCAGAGCGGGCCGCTGGCCGGAGTGGCGGGGTACGGCACGATGGGCTCGGCGATCTCGGGCTTCATCAACCTCGGCGGCTTCCCCGACCGGCAGCCGGTCGGGCCCTACGGCGCCTACACCGACTACTGCGCGCCGCGTTTCACGCTGGCGGCGCTGATCGCGGCGCTGGAACGCCGGGATCGGACGGGAGAAGGAACGTACATCGACCAGGCGCAAGCGGAGTCTTCGCTGCATTTCATCGCGCCGGCGTTGTTGGACTACACGGTGAACGGCCGGATCCAGCAGC
This sequence comes from Dehalococcoidia bacterium, assembly GCA_963663895.2. Taxonomy (GTDB): domain Bacteria; phylum Chloroflexota; class Dehalococcoidia; order Bin125; family Bin125; genus JAPOXK01. The sequence continues at coordinate 875,191 of CAXXRD010000001.1, forward strand.
GCGACGGAAACCGAGACCCTCGGATGGCACCACACGGTGTGTATCGCGCGGCAGGAGCGGACGACTGGGTGGCGATCGCGGTACGCGACGAGGCGGAGTGGAACCGGTTCTGTGCAGCGCTGGGACAAGGCGAACTGGCCGGGGAGGCGCGGTTCGCGACGTTGCGCGATCGCAAGGCGAACGAAGCGGCCCTGGACGCGATCGTGGAGAGTTGGACCACGCAGTGGCCGGCAGAGCAGATCGAGGCGCAGCTGCAGGCCGTGGGGATTCCGGCGTCCGTCGTGCAGGGCAGCGCGCGCTGTGCGGCGGATCCACAGTTGCAGCACCGGGAGCATTTCGTGGAGCTGGACCACCCGGTGCACGGGAAGACGACCGTGGAGAACTCACGGTTCCGGCTATCGCGGACGCCCGCCGCCGTGCGGCGCTGCGCGCCGCCGTTCGGCCGGGACAACGCATACGTGCTGAAGGAGATTCTGGGCTACGACGACGAGCGGGTGACCGAGCTGATCATCGCGGGGGCGCTGGACTAGCGGCTCGGCGCTCCGCGCGGGCGGGGGAGGCGGAGAGTGAGGCCGAAGAGGGCGACGGCCAGAGCGAAGATGCCGATGAAGAGGATGAGCGCCAGGTCGTAGGAGCCGGTAGCGTCGAAGATGGCTCCGGCGACGGTGGGGGCGCTGACCATAATCCCGATGCGGATGAATCCGACGGTCCCGAGGATGGTGCCGAAGTGGGCGGGGCCGAAGGTGCGAACGACGGCGAGCGGCTCTAAGAGGGCGGGACCGCCCTCGTTGATCGACCAGAAGAGGATGAACACGGCGATCGCGACGAGCCCGCTATCGCCGAGGAGGACGAGGGCGGCGGCGGCGCCACCGCCGGCGACCAGCATCCCCACGTACTCGTAGCGGAAGCCGCGGTCGACGAGCCAGGAGAAGGCGACGCGCGAGAGGATGCCGGAGGCGGCCATGATCGAGAGGATGGTGGAGGCACCCGCGGTACTGACGCCTTCGGACTCGAAGAGCGGGATGGTGTGAATGACGAAGCCGAAGCTGGCGTAAAAGAAGGCGGCGATGCCGAGGGTGATGGTCCAGAAGATGGGGGTGCGAATGGCGGCGCGGAGGGTGAGCCCGGCCTGGGGCTCGATCGCGGCGGCCTGGCCCGGATCGAGAGCGGCGCCGTCAAGGCGGAGGCCGCGATCGGCTGGATCGTTGCGGACGACAAAGAGCGCAAGCGGGAGCAGCGCACCCCCGAGAGCCGCAGCGGAGATGCGGAAGGCGACATCCCAGCCGAACTCGGCGATAAGGAGGCGGAAGATCGGGACGCCAGCGATCCCGCCGAGCGAGATCCCAACGGCGAGGATGCCAAGAGCCGTGCCGCGCCGCCGGGAGAACCAGCGAGAGGCAAGCGCCTGGAAGGGAATGACGAAGGTCATGGCGAGAGAGACGCCGGCGAGCGCGTAAAAGAGGTACCACTGCCAGAGGGTGGCGGTGATGCTGAGCAGGCCGTAGGCGCTCAGGCCGACGATCGCACCGACGAGGATGACGGAGCGCGGCCCGTAGCGATCGGTCCACTTGCCCACGAGCGGCGAGGAGAGGCCGCTGGCGATGAAGGCGACGGTGATGGCGAAGGAAACCTCCGCGCGCGTCCAGCCGAACTGCTGCTCTATGGGGTCGATGTAGAGACCGAAGTTCCAGACCAAGAGCGCGCTGGAGACGGCGATGCCGAGCCCGGAGGCCAACATGAGCCACCAGCCATAGTGGAGCTGGTGGGGGCTGGGGAGGCGGATGCGGGCGTTCAAGCGAGCAAAACGATTCCTGCAAGGGCGACGACCGTGCCGATCACCGCCCAACGGGTGATGCGCTCGTGGAGAAAGATCACGGCCAGGGGGAGGCCGAAGAGCGGCGAGGTGGAGATGACCGCAACGGCGCCGCCGGCGCCGAGATCTTGGACGGCCGGGATGAAGAGCAGCGCAGCGGCGCCGCTGCCGACAACGCCGGCCAGCAGCAGCACGACAAGGCTGCGTTTGGAGACATCGCGGCGGCGCACGTGGGAGCGGGGCCACAAGAGTACGAGCGGGGCCAGGAAGGCGAGGATCAGCGGCATGCGCGGGAGCGTAGCGGCGGCCGGATCAACGTCGATGGAAGCGTCGCGGAGCATGACGCTCGCGACCGAGAAGGAAAGAGCGGTGAGGAAAGCGACGCTAATCCCTAGGACGAGACGGTGCGCCAAGAGCAAGCGCCAGACACGGTGGCGGATGCCCGGAGCAGACGGCGGAGCCACGCCGAGGATGGGGAAGGCAGGAGGAGGCGCCAGCACAGCAGTGCGGATCGGGGCGAAGGTTGGTGGGGCGAGGCTCGCCCCCCGGATCGCGCTGGCGAGATGGCGGAGCTGATCGAGCGGGGACGGAACACCGGTGCCGGGCTGGCCGTACAGCGCGACGGCGTAGACGCCGAGAGCGATGAGCACAGCGCCCAAGCCGTCGGACCAGGTCGCCGATTCACCGAGGAAGATCGCGGCGAGGGCGAAGGAGAGAAGAATCTGCAGCCCCACGACGATAGTGAAGGTGCGACTCAGCCCGATCAGGAAGAGCGCGGCCGCGTAGAGCGTCTCGCCCAAACCCGAGGCGAGGAAGCCGGCCAGGCTCAAGCGCCAGAGATCGTGCAAGGCGAGAGACCAGAGCGCGTCCTGCGCTCCTAAGGCGAACAGGGCAGCCACAAAAAATCCGCCGGCGCCGAGGGCGCGGATCAGGCTGAGCGACAGCGTATCCATACGCTGCGCTTGCTGGGTCATGATCGCGCTCGCGATAGCCCAGAGCACGGCACTGCCGATGCCGGCTGCGATCCCCACTGCTGCCTCCGGAGGGGTAACTGCGCTCGGACGCAGTCACCTTCGGCAGGCTACAGGCGAGGCGAAGCGGGGACGAGTATGCCGACGACAGCGCCCGGAGCCGGCGCGCTAGAGCGCACGGCCAAGCTCGTACCCTTCGTAGATCGCGTCGTCCACGGTTCGGGGAGTGAGTGCATCGCCGATGCAGTGCACGGTGGCGCCGGTCGTGTCGAGCGCAGTGGGTCCATCGATTGGAGAGCGCAACATGGTGAGGATCAGAGAATCGAATTCAACGGGAGTCTGGGTGCCGTCCCAAACGTTGTAGACAATAGCCGTCCCCTCACGAACGCTCTCGATGAAACGCTGCGGCGAAAGCTTGATGCCCTTCTCGTGCAGGCGCGGGTAGATCCAGGGGAGGTGCAGCTGCATGGGGGTTTTATCGCCGATGAACATGTAGCGAGAGAGGATCTCAACATCCTTACCACGGTCGGCGAGGAATTCGGCCAGGCCCATGGGAGGGTAGTCGCCCTGGTCGTCGAGGATGAGAACGCGCTGCCCGCAGCGGTCGGGATCGTCGAGGGTCTCAACGGGCGTGAGGACGTTTTCGCGCTCAATGCCGGGGATGCCGGGACGCTCGCCCCGGAAGATCGAGTAGCCGTCTTTGTTGTAGCGAGAGCCGGTGGCGAGGACGACATCGTCCGGGTTGAGCGCGGCGATCCGCTCGGCGGTGGCCTCGGTGCCGAGGCGGACGTCGACGTTGTAGCGCTCGAGGGCGCCCTCCAGGTAATCGCCAACGACCGACCAGTCCGCGCGGGTCGGCAGCATGGCCGCGTAGTGCATCTGTCCGCCCAGCTTGTCGGCCTTTTCGAATAGGGTGACCGTATGTCCACGGCTGGCGGCGATCTCGGCGACCTTCATGCCAGCGGGGCCTCCGCCCACCACCGCGATCGAGCGGGGGTGTTGAGCCGGCTGGAGCGTCCCGATGCCCCACTGCCGCTCGAGACCGGTCGTGGGATTGACCGTGCAGGCGATGCCCGTGTTCTGGAAAACGCGATTGATACAGCCTTGGTTGGCGCCGACGCATTTGCGGATCTCGTCCTTGCGGCCACTGCGGGCTTTATTGACGAGCTCGGGGTCGGCGATGTGGGCGCGGGTCATGGCGACCATGTCGGAGTGGCCGCTGCCGATGACCTCCGCCGCTTCATCGATATTGTGGATCCGGCCGACGATGAAGACGGCGGCGGAGTCGCCCACGATGGCTTTCGTGCGGCGGGCATGATCGACCATGAAGCCGTGCTCGACATTCATGGGCGCGACGGTCTGGTGCATGGTGTGATAGTTGCCGCCGCTCATGTTGAAATAGTCGAAGAGACCAGTCTCGCTCAGGGTTGTGACGGCCGCCTCCCCCTCTTCGGGGGTGATGCCGCCCTCGATCCATTCGTCGAAGCTGAGGCGGATGCCGAGGGTGATCTTGTCGCCGACGCGCTTGCGGACCTCCTCGGCAGCCTCAATAGCGAAGCGGCAGCGGTTTTCGGTGTTGCCGCCATAGGCATCGGTGCGGTGATTGGTGAGCGGGGAGAAGAACTGGCAAACCAGGTAGCCGTGGGCGCCGTGGATCTCGAAGCCGTCGGCGCCGGCGGTCATGACGTTGTGAGCGGTCTGGCCGTAGCCCTCAATGATGCTGCGGATATCGTCCTTGCTCATCTCGCGGGGCTGGACGCGGTAGCTGATGGAGGGAATGGCGGAGGGAGCCTGCACGGCGTGACGGTTGTCGAGGAACATGACGCCGTCGTCTTGCTGGCCAGCGACGAAGCCCTGAACGAAAACGCGCCCGCCGGCGGCGTGGACCTCGTCAGCGAGCTGCTGGTAGCGAGGGATCGACTCTTCGCGCCATCCGGCGCACATCGCGTGGTAGCCGCCTTTGGCGGTCCAATGCACGCCTTGCTGCTCGGTAATCACGAGGGCAGCGCCGCCTTTGGCGCGCTCGGCATAGTAAGCGATGTGGCGATCGCTGAGGAGTCCGTTCTCGCCGTACATCTGCGAGTGGGCGGAGACGAACACGCGGTGCTTGAGCAGGGTGGGGCCGACTTGGAGGGGTTGCCAGAGAACGTCGAGGCTGGCCATGACGGTTGCCTTTCCGGTGCCATTGATCGTTGCGGAACGGTTCTCGCGGACGTGGTATAGGGGGAGCGATTGTGAGGCGTCAACAGTAGCATCGCCCGACAGCGGGCGCGTGAGACATCTATTGCGGACAGTGGAGCGTATACCAGACAGCCGAGCGTATACGGGACGGTGGAGCCAGATGCTGCAGATCGCACCGAGGGTGGCGCAGATCGGGACGGAGACGGCGTTTGCCGTGCTGGCGCGGGCAGAGGCGCTGCGGGCCGAGGGCCAGGAGATCATCAACCTAGGGATCGGACAGCCGGACTTCCCCACCCCGGACCACATCGTGGCGGCGGGGCGAGAGGCGCTGGCACGCGGCCGCCACGGCTACACGCCCGCAGCGGGAATACCGGAGCTGCGGGAAGCGGTGGCGCGCGACCGAGAGCGGCGAACGGGGGCAGCAGTCGACAGCGCCGCGGTGCTGATCACGCCAGGGGCGAAGGTCACGATGTTTTTCGCGACGCAGATGTTCGGCGGACCAGGCGCGGAAATCCTGTATCCGAATCCCGGATTCCCGATTTACGAGTCGGCGATCGCGCTGAGCGGGGCGCGACCAGTGCCGTACCGCTTGGAGGCGTCAGCGGGGTTTTCCTTCGACGCGGAGGCGCTGCTTGCGCAGATCACGCCCGCCACTCGTCTGATCATTCTCAACAGCCCCGCGAATCCGACGGGCGGAGTAACGCCGGCGGAGCAGATCGACCGCTTGGCGGCGGGGTTGGAATCGCATCCCGCGGTGGCCGTGCTGAGTGACGAGATCTATGACCGCTTCGTGTACGACGGGCGCGAGCATCGCTCGCTGTTGCAATACGAAGGGCTGCGCAGCCAGCTCATCTTGCTCAACGGCTGGAGCAAAACGTATGCGATGACGGGCTGGCGGCTGGGGTACAGCGTGTGGCCGGCGGCGCTGTTCCCGCTGGCGGAGCGGCTAGCGATCAACTGCTACTCCTGCCCCAACGCGGCAGCCCAATACGCGGGAGTCGCAGCGCTGGAGGGACCGCAGGAGGCGGTGGAGGAGATGGTGGCGGCGTTCGACGAGCGGCGGCAGGTGTTGGTGACGGCGCTGAACGCGATCGACGGCGTGGAGTGTGCGACGCCGGGCGGCGCTTTCTACGCATTCCCCAACATCAAGGAGACGGGCCTCGATTCGCGGACGTTACAGGACAGGCTCCTGACGGAGGCGGGCGTGGCGACGATCAGCGGCACGAGCTTCGGAGCGTACGGGGAGGGGTTCCTACGGCTGTCGTACGCGAGCAGCTTGGATCATATTCGCACGGCGGTGGAACGTCTCCGCGCCTTCCTCGACGGGAGTGCGTGAGGGCAGGCGAGGGACCCTGCGACGCTCGGCTGCGCACTGACGCCGCGCCCCAGCGGCGGCGCGCGGGCTAACTTTGCAGGAAAGCAGGCCGCTGCGATAATGCGCGCCGTCCGCTTTGCAGCCGCTCAGGCGTGATCCTGCACCGAAATAGTGGCGTGGGGAGGTGATCGATGGAGCTAGGTTTGGTCTTGAATACGCACGGCGTGGGCAGCCGCGACGATGCGGACTGGTGGCATCAGCCGATGGATCCGGACGAGATGAAGCCGGTGGAGGCCGCGCAGTTAGCGGAGCGGCTGGGGTTTCACTCGGCTTGGGTGGGAGACCACGTCGCACTGAAGGAGACATCGCCGGAATCGACATCGCCGGTACACGTGGAGGGGCGGTCGAACCCGGAGGTCCGGCAGAGGGGGACCGGGGACGAGGACGTAGGGGGCAGCAAGCGGCACTATCCGGCGCGGCCCAACATCCTGGACGGGGTGGCGTGTTTCGGAGCGATCGCGGCGAGCACGAGCCGCATCAAGTTCGGACCGGGCGTGTTGATTGCGCCGTACCGGCATCCGCTGAGCGACGCGCGGCAATACGCAACTCTCGACTATCTGTCCGGGGGGCGGGTGTTTCTTGGGGTGGGGCCGGGATGGATGAAGGAGGAGTTCGAGGCGGTGAACCAACCGCACGAGCACCGGCTGGCGATGACGGAAGAGTGCATCCAGATCTACAAGAAAGCGTGGACGGAGCCGCTCGTCACCTACCACGGCAAGTTTTACGACTTCGAAAACATGGGGATGGACCCCAAGCCGATCAGCAAGCCGCACCCGCCGATCGCGTACGGTGCGGTGACGCCGGCGGGGACACGACTTTGCGCGCGCGAGGCGGACGCGTTCTATCCCATTCTGGTGCGGCCGCACGATGATCCGCACATGCACGACCACTTGGTCGAGATTCTGAAGAGGGAGCTGGACCGGATCGGGCGGCCGGAATCAGAGATGGGGATGATGGGGCTGGTATCGGCTCGGATCAGCAAGGCCGACGATGCGGAAGCCAGGCGAAACCCGCGCCGGAACTGCGGTGGCACGGCGGAGCAGATCGTGAGCGATATGCAGCGTTTCGCGGAGGCGGGCTACTCTCTGCTGGTAGTGGCGCCGGACGTGCCGTCCCATACGTATGCGGAGTACGAGGAACAGGTCGAGTGGCTGGGCAAGGAGGTCCTGCCCGAGGTCAAGCAGATCAAGGCGGCCGGCAACTGGCGGACGGAGTTTTAGGCCGCGCAGGCGGCGAGCGATTGCGAGGAAGCAGACATGGCGAAGCCGGGATTCATTATTTCAGCGCATTTGGGACAACGGCGGCAGGTGGTGGAGTTGGCGGTGGAGTTGGAGCGGCGGGGGTTCCCCTTCGTCCTCTGCCCGCACGACTACAGTCCGATCCTCAATGCGAAGGGGGCGCAGCCGCCTCCATACGACGCCTTGAGCCTCTGCACGGCGGTGATCCAGGCGACGCATACGATCAAGGTGGGCAGCGGCATCGCGGTGACCTATACGCGGCACCCGGCGGAGATGGCGGCGGCCGCGAGCTTCAACCACGAGTTGAGCGAGGGCCGTTTCATCCTGGGCTTGGGACCGGGACACAACGGGATCTTGCAGCGCTACAAGATCCCCACGGAGAAGCCGCTCAGTCACATGAAGAATTACACGGCGCAAGTCCGGGCGGCGTTCGCCGACTGGTCTCAACCGCCGATCATCTGGGCGACGCTGCGCAAGAAGATGACGACGCTGACGGGGCAGGAGGCGGACGGATTGCTGGCCAACAACTGGGCGCTGTCCCAGGTGCGGGAGCAACTGCGCGTGCTGCCGCCGGAGCGGCAGAGCGGTGACTATATCCGCGGGGCGATCGTGCCGGCGTTCGTGGGGGACCGCAGCGAGGGGTTGGCGGCGATCCGGAACGTCCTGAGCTTCTACACGACGATGCAGAATTACGTGGAGTACTACCACCAAGCCGGTTTCGGCGAGTCCGCGGAGGCGGCCAAGGCTGCGATGGCAGCGGGCGATCGAGACGCGGCGCGCGCCGCGATCCCCGATGCGATGGCGGACGAGATGGGGATCGTGGGCACCGCCGCGCAGGTGCGGGAGAGGGCGGAAGCGTGGCAAGACGCCGGAATCAACTGGCTGGCGCTGTCGTCGCTCCAGTCATCGGGGAGTCAGTACGACAACATTCTGCAGATCGCGCGGGCCTGGGACTGATCCGGGCGAGGCGGATCAGGCGGGCTAGGCGATGGAGTAGCCGCCGCTGGCGCGGATGGTTACGCCGGTGATCCAGGTGGCGCGATCGGAGCAGAGATAGACGACCGGATCGGCGACATCGCTGGGGACGCCTAGGCGGTCGTAGCCCTTGCCCATGGGGTAGAGGCGCAGCATGGCGGCCATGGCCGCGTCGGACTCCCCGGAGTCGGCGGTGTCGCGGGCGCCGGCGGGGCCGCGGCGCCCGGTGTCGGACGTGGCGCCGGGCGAGACGCAATTGACGTTGATGCGGAAGCGGCCGAGCTCCTTGGCCAAGGCGCGGCTGAACCCGATCACGCCGGCTTTGGCCATGGAATAGACGACGAGGCGGGGCTCGCCGACGATGCCGGCATCCGAGATCAGGCTCACGATCTTGCCGTAGCTATTCTCCATCATGTGCGGCACGACCGCTTGGGTGCAGTGCAGCACGCCGTACGTGATGACGCGCATCGTGCGGTCCCAGCCCTCGGGATCGGTATCGATGAAGTACTTGCCGGTAGCGGAGGGGAGGTCGGCGCCGCCGACGTCGGTGGGACGAAGGGGAATGCCGGCGTTGTTGATCAGGATCTCGAGCCGGCCGAACTCGGCGATGGTTTGCTCGACCATGGCATCGATGGCAGGGCGATCGGTGACATCGGCCTTGATACCGATGGCGTTGCCGCCGGCGGCCTTGATCTCGCCGGCGACGGCGTCGGCGCGGTCTTGATCGATGTCATTGACGACCACGTTGACGCCTTCTTCGGCGAGCGTCAGCGCGATGCGGCGGCCAATGCCGCGCCCGGAGCCAGTGACAATGCCGGTCTTCCCTTGCAGGCCGAGGTCCATAGCGGGGCCCTCCTTCGAGCGTTGCGGGCTGCTGGTCCGCGAGTGTGTCTAACGGGTGGGCGGGGGGCGGTCAATCGGACGGCGCGGCGGTTGGGAAGGGAAAGCGCTTCATTACTCGCTGCTAGCGCAGCTGCGGGCGCACATTGCTGGCGAAGGCCTCGATGTCCTCCAGCTGCTGCTCGACGTTCCCGTTGACCACGATGTTCATGGCGATGTGGGAGACGCCGATCCCTTGCCATGCCGCGATGGTATCGACAAGTTGGTCGTCGCTGCCGTGGAGGGAGCCGTCGTCGAGTCCGTGTTGCCCGTAGTGGAGGCTGGCGCGGAGGGAGAGAGTGATGGAGGCGGGGTCGCGGTCAACGGCCTCGCAGTCGCGCTGCACAGCGTGCCATTGCTGTTGCACCTGCGCGGGGCTGCTGTGGAGCGCCACAGCGTGGAAATCATCACCGTAGACGGCGGCGCGGCGGTAGGCGGGAGCGCTATGGCCGCCGACCCAGATGGGAATGCGACCGCGAAGCGGCTTGGGGTTAAAGCCGATGGGCTCGAAGTCGTAAAAGCGGCCGTGATGTTCGGGCCGTTGCTCGCGAAACAGCGTGCGGAACATCTCGAGTTGCTCGTCGACCCGCTGGCCGCGGTGGTCCCAAGGCATCTCCAGGACGTCGAACTCTTCCTTCATCCAGCCGACCCCCACGCCGAGGATGAAACGGCCTTGGGACAGCACGTCGAGCGTGATGAGCTGCTTGGCATTCCAGACCGGCTGCCGCATGGCCAGCACGAGCACGGAGACGCCGAGCCGCACTTGCTCGGTGCAGGCGGCGGCGAAGGTGAGCGTCTGAATGGGATCGAGCCAGCCCATGCTGCGGCCGACGGGCAGCTCGTGATCGGGCGCGTACGGATAGGCGCTTTCGATGCGCTGGGGGAGCGCGACGTGATCGCTGACCCAAAGGGACTCGTAGCCCAGATCCTCGCTCTTCCGGGCCATGCGGGCGACGTTGGCGGCGGTGGCGTCGCGGCCGATGTGGGGCAGGTGGACACCGAACTGCATGGAATGCTCCTAAGCATGCGCGTGGCGGACTCCACAAGCGGAGACGGTAGCACTCCTGCCGCGCGCTATCCTCGGCCTCCAGCGATCGCTTCCGCAACAGAGAGGCAGGCCGATGACTTCCCCCGCCGCCAGCGCAGCGCCCGCGCGGATCGAAGAGGTAAGCGATGGAATCTATGCCTACGTGCAGCCGGACGGGAGCTGGTGTCTCAACAACCCGGCGTTCATCGCGGGGAGCAGCGGGGTAACGTGCGTGGACGCCTGCGCGACCGAACGGCGCTCGCGGGAGCTGCTGGCGGCGATCGGCCGCACAACGGCGCGGCCGGTCCAGACGCTCGTCAACACGCACCACCATCTGGACCACACCTTCGGGAACTTCGTGTTCGGGCCCGAGGTGACGATCGTGGGGCACACGCGGTGCCGGGAGGAGATCCTGGAGACGGCGGACGAGATCGTGGAACGCGCCTCCCAGATGTTTCCGGGGGTCGATTGGGGCGCGGTCGAGATCGTGGCGCCGACGCTCACCTTGGACCAGCCCCTGACCATCTACGTGGACGCGCTGCGGCTGGAGCTGATCCCGCTCGCGCCTGCACATACCAGCAACGACGTGGCGGTCTGGATCCCGGAGCGGCGGGTACTGATCGCGGGCGATCTTCTCTTCAACGGGGGGACGCCGTTCGCGGCGTTCGGATCCGTGGCGGGATGGCTGGAATCGCTGGAGACGCTGCGCGCCTTCGGGGCGGAGGTGATCGTGCCGGGGCACGGGGAGGTGTGCGATGCGCGCGTGATCGACGACGTGGCGGATTATCTGCGGTTCGTGCAAACGATCGCGCGAGCGGGCTTCGAGGCAGGCGCCGCGCCGCTGGAGGTCGCACAGGATGCGGATCTGGGCCGGTTCGCGGAGTGGTCTGATCCGGAGCGCTTGGCGGGGAACCTGCACCGGGCGTACTCGGAGCTACGGGGCGAGCAATGGGGGGCGCCGATCGACGCGGGCGCCGCGTTCGCGGACGTGATCGCGTCCGCAGGAGGGGGGCCGCTGCGCTGCTTGGCGTAGAGCGGCAGCGGGCACGGATCGCGGTCTCGCCGCGCCGTGCCACGGCCGGCGCCGCCGGGAGATGCAGCGGGAGAGCGAGGAGCGGAGGCTAGCCGAGGGCGGCGAGGAAGAGGCGGATCTCGGCGGCGACGAGCTCGGGGCGATCGTCCATCACGTAGGTGCCGCCGTCGAGGACGACGCCGCGGGCGCCGGGGTGGGCCGCGCAGGCCTCTTCTTGGTGCGGCAGGAGCACGTCATCCTTGCCGCTGAGCATCATCAAGGGGCAGCGGACCTGGGGGAGACGGGCGGGCATGTCGTAGCTGAAGACGGCGAGATAGGCCTCATGCCAGCGAACGCCGGCGCGCAGGGTGTCGACGGTTTCGCGCTGGACCACGTCGAGAGCAGGGCTCGGATCTAAGGACTGGGCGCGCTCCCAGGCCGTCATGAGATGGCTGCCGTCGGGCTGGATCACCATCGCCTCGGTCTTGTTGATCCAGAACTCGCGCGCGGCCGCGTCCATGTAGGGGGGACCGGCCATCGTCAAGCTGGCAACGCGCTCCGGGGCGCCGGCGGCCATTTCGCAGCCGATGGAGGCGCCGGTGTGATGCCCGAAAAGATGGAAGCGATCCAAGCCAAGGGCGCGGGTAGCGGCCAAGAGGGTGCGGGCGTAGCTGGGGACGGTAGGCGAGGGCGGGGGCGGGTCGGACTGGCCGAAGCCGGGGGTATCGAAGGCGTACTGGGGCCGCTCGCCGGCAAGCTGGGCCATCAGCTTTTCGTACATGGCGGAGGAAGAGGCCGTCTGATGGAGAAAGACGATCGGCGTGCCGGCCCCGGCGTCCAGCCGGCGGTAGTGGATCTGTGCGGCATCGACTTGGACGTAGGCGCGTTGAATCGGCATGGCAGCATCCCTTCACGCGGTGCATGCTAGCGGCTGCAGGGGCGCGTGAGTCACGCGTTCGTCTACACCCCCGCTGGGCGCACGTATACTCCGCACCGCAGGGTGCCGCTGCGTCCCCGGCGGCGCATGCACGACGCGATAGAGGGAGGCTGCCCATGCCGGACTTTTCCGTGCTGGGGACGAATCACACGGGGATCACCGTCTCGAACATCGACCGGGCGGTGGCTTTCTACAGCGACGTGCTGGGCTTCACGCTGCGGGACCGGGGTCCGCGCGACCCGGCCTTCATCGAGCAGGTGGTGGCGGTGCCGGGAGCGGACGTGGAGATCGCTTACATGACGGCGCCGGGACACACGCTGGAGCTGATCGAGTACCGGGGCCTAGCGGGACGGGGGGCGGTGCGGCCGCGCCCGTCGGACACCGGGGCCACGCATATCGCCTTCAACGTCGACGCGATCGAGGCGGTGGTGACGGCGGTGCGGGCGGCGGGCTTCACGGTGCTGAGCGACCCGTTGCAAGTGACCGCGGGCCCGAACGCGGGGGCGAAGGTCGTTTACACGCAGGACCCCGACGGGGTGACGCTCGAGTTCATCCAACCGCCGCCGCACCCGGCCAGTGCGCCAGCGACCGAACCTTAAGCGACCGCGCCCTCTTCGCGCAGCGCGCCGATCTCCGCGCCGCTGTAGCCGGCGTCGCGGAGGATCGCGTCCGTGTGCTCGCCGGGATGCACGGGAGCACCTTGGACGGCGCCGGGGGTGCGGCTGAAGCGGGGCGCGGGACCCGGCTGGGTGACGCCGCCCACTTCCACGAAGGCCTGGCGATGGCGGGCGTGGGGATGATCGGGGGCCTCCGCCATGGAGAGCACGGGGGGCGAAGCAGACATCGCTGCCTTCCATGATCTCTTGCCACTGCGCCCGGGTCTTGGAGCGGAAGATGGCGGCGAGGCGATCCTTCATCGCGGGCCACTGTTGCTCATCGAGCTGGTCGGGGAGCGGGCCGTCGTCGCCTAGACCGGTGAGGCGCACGAGCTCGGCGTAGAACTGCGGCTCCATCGAGCCGACCGAGACATACTTGTCATCGGCGGTTTGGTAGACGTCGTAAAAGTGGGAGCCGGTGTCGAGGCGATTGGTGCCGCGCTCCGCATGCCAGCGGCCGGCGGCGCGCATGCCGTAGAACATGGTCATCAAGATGGCGGCGCCGTCGACCATGGCCGCGTCGACGACCTGACCTTGGCCGGTGCG